>NZ_BAAAPK010000001.1:0-614763 GCF_039531105.1 Microbacterium lacus | reverse complement strand
CTTCCACGGCATCGGGCTCGGAGCCGTCGTCGTCGCCGCGGCGTTCGCGATCGTGTTCGTCCTGGACTACTTCTTCACGACGGACTTCCGGCTGTGGGTGCTCGCGGTGAAGGCGTTCGAGGCGGACAAGCTCTGGATCGCGCTGCTGTACGTGCCGTTCTTCCTCGTCTACTTCTTCGCGAACTCGGTGGCGATCAACGGCTTCAACCGGTTCACGCTGCGCGGCAAGGAGTGGCTGAACACGCTGGTCCTCGCACTGGCGAACTCGATCGCGCCGATCGTGCTCGTGATCGCCCAGTACACGACGTTCTTCATCACGGGCGAGACGATCCCCGGGTTCGGTGGCATCTTCAGCATCTGGCTCTTCCCGGTGATCGTGATCCTCGCGGTCTCGGCGGTCATCTCGCGGAAGATCTACCGGGCGACGAACAACCCCTACATCGGCGGCTTCATCAACGCCGCGGTCGTCACGCTCATCTCGGTGAGCAACACGCTGACCGTCACCTACTGACCCGATGCCGAAGGCCGGTGCGTTCAGGGACGCACCAGCCCTCGGTGTCTTCTCGGTTCTCTGAGTTTCCGATGGCCGATATCGGAGAATCGATTGCCGCTGGATGCGGGTGGACGCCTAGCGTCGGGCTTCGAAAACCCGTCGAAAGAGGAGAACATGAACGACAAGACCGTGCTTCTGGTGCTCACGAGCCACGACGACCTCGCCGGCCTGCGGAAGACCGGCTACTACGTCGGTGAGGCCGCGCACCCCTGGCAGCAGCTCACCGATGCCGGATACCGTGTCGAGATCGCGTCGATCGCCGGGGGCGAGCCGCCGCAGGATGGCCGGGACGAGACCGATGAGATCCAGAACGCCTTCCTGGCCGACCCGTCGATCGCGGCGCAGCTGGCGGACACCCCGAAGCTCGCCGACGTAGACGCCAATCGCTACGCGGCGGTCCTTTTCGTCGGCGGACACGGCACGATGTGGGACTTCCCCGACAACCCGGCGGTCAACCTCACCGGCCGCACGGTCTACGAGCGGGGAGGTGTCGTGGCCGCCGTGTGCCATGGCCCGTCCGCGCTGGTGGGCATCACTCTCAGCGACGGCACGCCCCTCGTGTCCGGCAAGCGCGTCGCGGGGTTCACGAACGCGGAAGAGGAAGCTGTTGAGCTGACCGGCGTCGTGCCGTTCCTGCTCGCCGACGCGCTCGAAGAGAAGGGCGCGACCCACGTCCCGGGACCCGACTTCACCGAGCAGGTCGTCGTCGACGGGCGCCTCGTGACGGGCCAGAATCCGCAGTCGGCGACCCGCGTCGGGCGCGAGCTCGTGACGCTCCTATCCGCATGAGCGCCTTCTCCTGCAACGCCCTCTGGGTGGCCCGCGACGGCGAAGCCGAGAGGGTGCGCGGGTTCCTGACCGAGCTGATCGCGGCCAGCCGCAGCGAACCGGGGAACCTCTCCTACCAGGCGTTCGAGGACGCTGAGCGGCCTGGCGCGTTCCGCATCTTCGAGGTCTACCGCGATGAGCGCGCCTTCCAGGACCACGCCGCCTCGGACCACTTCCAGCGTCTCGCCCAGGACGGTGCCGTGCCGCTCCTCGAGGAGCGCGAGAGGTCGTTCGGGGAGCTCATCGAGCTCTGAGCGCCCGGGACCGTGACCGATCTGCGTGGAGGTCCGCCGGCAGATCGGTCACGGTCGCAGCAACGCCGCGAGTCGCGCCGCCACGGCTTCGACGGCGGGTGCGCGACCGGCGCGCGCGCGACGCTTGGCGAGATAGATCGTGTTCAGCGGTGGGTCCTCCAATGCGAGGGGATCGAGGAGCCTGCCGGTGGCGAGGTAGGGAGCAGCCAGATACGTCGGCAGGACGGTCATCCCCACCCCTGCTGCGGCCAGGTCGGCGACGGCGCGCAAGTCGGGAACCGTGACGGGGACCCGGCTCGGGGCCGGGCGGCGGTCGAACACGCTGCGCCAGTAACGGCGGATGATCGGGAGGTGCTCGTCGTACGCGACGATCGGAAGCCCGTCGGGGTCGGTCCGGAATTGCCCGGCGAGTTCCGGCGCGACCACGAGCACGAAATGCTCGTCGCCGACGGGCGCGAACTCGACACCTCGCAACCGCGGCTGCGTCGTGCTCACCACGAGATCCAGCTCACCCGACTCGAGTTTGGCGAGCAGTCCGGTGGTCTGGCCGAACTCCACGCGGATGTCGACCTCGCGCGGAGCCCACTCGTGGAACCGCGGGAGCACGACGAGGGACAGCAGCTCTGCCGGCCCACCGAGGAACACAGTGTGCTCCGACGTCGCCAGGCCCGTAGCCTCAGCGGCCGCTTGCGCTGCGGCATCGACCGCGCCCCCGACCCGCGCCAGCAACGCTCGACCGCGGTGGGTCAGCGAAACCCCTCGGGAACTCCGCTCGAACAATGGGTAGCCCAGTTCACGCTCGAGCGCCTGAACCTGTGCGGACACGGTCGACTGCGTGAGTCCGATCTCGTCCGAACCTCCGGTCACCGAACCTGCCCGCGCAACGGCGATGAAGGTCGCAAGCGCATCGAGTGATGTGTGGCGCATGGCACCTATTGTCCGCCGCACATCCCAACCGCCGCCGCCAATCGGAGGAGGCTGGAAGTCACCAACGCGTCATGGAAGATCTCCGGGCAGCCCGTGCCCACATTCGAGCGAGAACCAGATCCGCCTCCACGGAATGAGCCGGATCGAAACCTACTGAGAAGTAGGCCGATCCGGCTCAAAGTGGCGGTGACGGTGGGATTTGAACCCACGGTAGGGGGTTACCCTACACAACTTTTCGAGAGTTGCACCTTCGGCCGCTCGGACACGTCACCGCCGACAAGCTTACGACACACCGAGCCCGCGAACGAAACCTACCCCCGCGCGGCGACCCCGGCGATCAGGTCCACGACGCGCGCCGGCTCGTCGATCCCGACCGAGAAGACGTAGGTCGCCGTGAAGCCCAGGGCGGCCAGTCCAGAAACGACCGCAGCGACCGAATCCACGGTCGACTGCGGATTCACACCGATCATCGCGGTCTTCTCGATCTCGTCGTAGTCGCGCCCGACCGCGTCACAATGCCCCCGCAGGACGTCGAGCTTGTGCGCGGGCAGCTCCCCCATCGCCGACAGGTTGCACGCATCGGCGTACTGCGCGACCATCCGCAACGTCTTCTTCTCGCCACCCCCGCCGATCATGAGATAGGGATGCGGCCGCGTCAGGCTCTGCGGCGAGTTCAAGGTGCGTTCCAGCTGCCAGATCGCGCCCTCGTACGGCTCCTCCGAGTCCGACCACATCTGCAGGCAGATCTGGATGGTCTCCT
The DNA here is from genome assembly GCF_039531105.1 of Microbacterium lacus. Classification (NCBI taxonomy): domain Bacteria; kingdom Bacillati; phylum Actinomycetota; class Actinomycetes; order Micrococcales; family Microbacteriaceae; genus Microbacterium; species Microbacterium lacus. The sequence goes on along the minus strand of NZ_BAAAPK010000001.1, from coordinate 611,441 downwards.
CGAGCTGCCGGAACCGCTCCGCGACGGGCGGGAAGGCGAACCCGAGTCCCTGCGTCTCCTGCTCGTTCCACGCCGCACCGATCCCGAGGGCGGCACGACCGCCCGACAGCACGTCCAGCGTGGTGACCTGCTTGGCCAGGAGCGCGGGATGGCGGTAGATCACCCCCGTGACGAGCGTGTGCAACAGGGCCTTCTCGGTATGCGCCGCGATGAACCCGAGGGTCGCGTACGCCTCGAGCATCTCGTGCTCGACGGGTCCGATCCCCGGCAGCTGCCAGAAGTGGTCCATGACAGTGATGCGCTGGATGCCCGCCGCCTCGGCGCCCCGCACGTGCGCCGCGAGCGCCGGGCCGAGGCGCGCCGCGCCGGTGCGCCACGTGAAGTCCGCGATGTGCAGTCCGAATTCCATTCCGCCATTCCCCTCAGGCGCATCGGATGCCGCATCCGCCCACGTCTGCACAGATGCTACGTCCTTGACCGCACCCCGCGGCCCGCCGGTCCGGACGAAGGTCTAGTTTGAGAAAATGAGCCCGACTCTGGACAGCCAGCAGCGGCTGGTCGTCTGGATCGCGGCGCTGGCATCGTTCGTGGCGTTCCTCGACGGGACCGTCGTCAACGTCGCCCTGCCGGCGATCAGCCGGGAGCTCGGCGGCGGGCTGATCACCCAGCAGTGGGTGGTCGACGCCTACCTCATCACCCTCAGCGCGCTGATCCTTCTGGCCGGCTCGGTCAGCGATGCGTTCGGCCGCATCCTCGTCATGCGCATCGGCCTGATCGGGTTCGGCATAGCCTCGATCGCCATCGCTGTGGCCCCCGAACCACTCTTCCTCATCATCGCCCGCGCAGTCCAGGGGGCCGCCGGCGCGTTTCTGGTGCCCAGCTCACTCGCCCTCATCACCTCGACGATCCGCGGCCCGCTGCAGGGCAAGGCGATCGGACAGTGGACGGCCCTCACGACCAGCGCGATGATCGCCGGCCCGCTGATCGGCGGCCTGTTCGTTGATTTCCTCTCCTGGCGCTGGGTGTTCCTCATCAACGTGATCCCGATCGGCCTCACCCTGTGGCTGCTCACCCGACTCCAGGCCCACGACGTGCGCAAGCCCGACACGCACATCGACTGGCTGGGTGGGCTGATGTGCACATTCGGCCTCGGCGCGGCCGTTTTCGCTTTGATCGAGCAGCCGAGACTCGGCTGGACCGATCCCGCGATCTGGATCCCGCTCATGATCGGCATCCTTCTGTTCGCCGGCTTCCTCGTCCGCCAGCGGACGACGCGGGACCCGATTCTGCCCCTCGGCCTGTTCAAGATCCGCAACTTCTGGACCGGCAACGTGGCGACCTTCTTCATCTACGCCGCGCTGTCGCTGAACGGATTCGTCGTCGCGGTATACCTCCAACAGGGCGCGGGCCTGCCCGCCACGCTCGCCGGGCTCGCCAGCATCCCGACGACGATCCTGATGATCCTGCTCAGCTCGCGCATGGGTGCCCTGGCCGGCAAGTGGGGGCCTCGCCTGTTCATGACGGTCGGCCCGCTGGTGATGGGAGTCGGAGTTCTGCTGCTGCTGAGCGTGCAGGAGGACTTCGACTACTGGACGCAGATGCTCCCCGGAATGATCGTCTTCGGCCTGGGCCTTGCCGCGACGGTGTCACCGCTGACCACGGCGATCCTCGGCGCAGTCGACACGAGCCGCTCAGGCATCGCGTCCGCCGTCAACAACGCGGTCTCGCGCGTCGCGGGCCTGCTCGTGATCGCGATGCTGGCCACGATCGTCGGCGGCACCTTGGACCTGGAGGGGTTCTACCGGGCAGCGATCGTCGCCGCCGCGATGCTGGCGTTCGGCGGACTGGTCTCCTTCCTCGGCATCCGCAATTCGCGACCCGTGGATGCCGCCACCCCGGCGGCCGGATAATCACGGCGACCCCACCCGTGCCGGTCGGTGCGCGTCCTGCCACACTGGTCGCATGACCGTCATCGAGAACTCGAAGCTCACCGTCGTCGGAGCGGGGAGCGTCGGCGCGAGCACCGCGTACGCCGCACTGATCCGCGGCTCAGCACGGCACGTCGCGCTCTACGACATCGCCACGGCGAAGGTGGAGGCCGAGGTGCTCGACCTCGCGCACGGCACGCAGTTCACGGGGTCGAGCGACATCGTCGGCGGCAGCGACATCTCGGTGGTCGAGGGATCCCACGTCGTGGTGATCACCGCCGGCGCGAAGCAGAACCCGGGCCAGACCCGCATCGAACTCGCGGGCGTGAACGCGGGCATCCTGAAGACGATGATGCCGCAGCTGCTCGAGGTCGCCCCGAACGCGATCTACGTGATCGTGACCAACCCGTGCGACGTGCTGACGGTCCTCGCGCAGGAGCAGACCGGCCTCCCGCCGGAGCGGATCTTCGCGTCCGGCACCGTCCTGGACACCTCCCGCCTGCGCTGGCGGCTCGCCGAGCGCGCCGGAGTCTCCCGCGCGAGCGTGCACGCCTACATCGTCGGCGAGCACGGCGACACCGAGTTCCCGCTGTGGTCGACCGCAACGGTCGGGACCGTGCCGATCCTGGAATGGGAGAGCGAAGGGCACCCGCGGATGACCGTCGACGAACTCGACGCGATCGCCGTCGACGTCCGGGATGCCGCGTACAAGGTCATCCAGGGCAAGGGCGCCACGAACTACGCGATCGGCCTTTCCAGCGCGCGGATCGTCGAGGCGATCCTGCACGACGAGCACGCCGTGATGCCGGTGAGCACAGTGCTGCACGACTACCACGGCATCGACGGGGTCGCCCTCTCGGTGCCGTCGGTCGTGAACGCCGCGGGCGCGCACCCGATCCCGCAGACGCCGTACTCGCCGAGCGAGCTCGGCCTCATGCGCCGGTCCGCCGACGCGCTGCGCGAGGTCGCGGCCTCGCTGCGCTGAGCCCGGCGCGTCGGGGCGAAATCGTTACCCACGACCCCTCCCGCGCAGCCGAATCCTCGGCCATACTTGCGCTACCCGAACTACTCCCTCGCCCTGCGGAGTCATCATGAACGATCGTCCCCACGTTCGCCGCGCCATCGCGACCGCCGTCCTGGTGAGCGCGCTCGCCCTGGCCGGATGCAGCTCGTCGGCATCCGATCCGGCGGCCACGTCCAGTCCGACCGCGGAAGCGGGGATCGCGGCCGACACCCAGGCCGCTCTGCAGGCCGTCCTGGATGAAACGCGCGCCCTCGCCGGGTTCCCCGGCGTGATCGCCCGGGTCATCACGCCGGACGGCACGTGGACCGGGACATCGGGCGGCGCAGGTCCCGACACCGACGAGCCGCCGACGGCGACCGACCTCGCACGCATCGGCAGCGTCACGAAGACCATGACGGGAACGATCCTGCTGCAGCTGGTGGACGAGGGGCTCATCAGCCTCGACGATCCCGTCGCCCAGTACGTCCCGGACGCCCCCAACGGCACGGCGACGATCCAGCAGGTCGCGGACATGACGAGCGGCATCCCGTCGTACTCGCTGTACCAAGGCTGGCAGGACCAGTACTTCAGCGACCCCGCCACCCACTACACCCCGCAGCAGGTCCTGGACATCGCCAAGGAGCTGCCGGTGCCGTTCGCGCCCGGCGAGGGATGGCAGTACTCGAACACGAACTATGTGATCCTCGGGATGATCATCGAGCAGGTCACCGGACAGCCGATCGAACAGGTCTACCAGGAGCGCCTCTTCGATCCGCTCGGGATGGACGCGACGGTCTTCCCGGGGGACTACGAGGGCATCGGCTCGCCGCACATGTCCGGTGTCACCGACCAGGGGCAGCCGGACGGCACCCTCGCCGTCGCGACCGACTGGGACCCGTCCTACATGTACGCGGCGGGCGAGGTCATCTCGACGATCGACGACCTGGAGAAGTGGGCGCACGCGCTCTTCACGGGCGAAGGAGTGCTCTCCCCCGCCATGCAGGATGTCCGCCGCGAGTCGATCCTCACCTCACCGCCGCCGAACACCGAGACGGCGGGGTACGGGATCGGCATCGGAAATCGCAACGGCTGGTGGGGTCACACCGGCGAGATCCCGGGCTACAACACCGCGCTCTTCCACAACTACGACACGGACACGACCGTGATCGTGATCGTGAACAGTGACGCCGGCCTTCCCGACGACGGAGGGAACCCGGCTCCCGCCGTGCAAGCGGGGCTCATCGCCGCGCTCGGGCAGTAGCCCGTCGCCGGGGTCAGCGCGCGCGGTGCTCGAACAGCCCGGCGAGCTTGCGCAACGATGACTCGAGCCCGGCGACGTGTTCCGCGGCGTCGATCCCCGGCGGGACATCCTTCGCCTGCACGGTGACGAGCGTGCCGAGATCGGCGTGGACCTGCGAGCCGGGGGTCTGCTCGGGGTCGTCGGACAGCACGGCCTCGAACGTCCATTCCATGAACATCGTGCCCGCGAACGACGGATCCTCCGACGGGAACCGCACCGACCAGACGATCTTGTGCGGGGCGTCCATCTCGAGGATCTTGGTCTCTGTCACATCGCTGTGCGCCGAGTACTTGCCGGGCGCATCGTGCGTCTCGTACGTCAGCACGGAGCGGAATCCGCCGCCCGCGCGGAGGTCGAACTGCTCGAGGTGCGCGTGCATCCCCTCGGGCGGAAGCCACGCGGCAAGCAGACCGGGGTCCCGGAACGCACGGAAGACCTCTTCCGGCAGGGCTGCGATTCGGCGGTGGGCGGAGTCGACGCGCATACCGACAGCTTAGGACGGGACCCGACTCGGGCGGATGCCGCGGGTGCGGCATCCGTCTGTCGGAGGTGCCGCCTACCCTGGGCTCATGGCGACCCGACGCACCTCCGCACCCGCGCCCTACAAGTGCACGGAATGCGGGTGGACGGCACCCAAGTGGGTCGGCCGCTGCGGCGAGTGCCAGCAGTGGGGCACCGTGGTCGAGGCCGCAGAGCAGACCGGCCTGGTGCGCGCCATGGTTCCGGTCGCGCCGAGCGCCGAGCGCGTAGCCCGCCCGATCACCGCGATCGACACGAGGGACGCGCCGCGGCGCACGACAGGAGTCGGGGAGTTCGACCGCGTCCTGGGCGGCGGTCTCGTGCCCGGCGCGGCGATCCTGCTCTCCGGCGAGCCGGGGGTCGGCAAGTCGACCCTGTTGCTCGAGGTCGCAGCGCAGAGTGCGCGGTCCGGGCGGCGCGTGCTGTACGCGAGCGCGGAGGAATCGACCGCGCAAGTGCGCCTTCGGGCCGAGCGCACGGGGGCGCTGCACGACGAGCTCTACATCGCGGCCGAGACCGACCTCGCGACGATCCTCGGGCACGTGGACGAGGTCCGGCCCGAGCTGCTGATCGTCGACTCCGTGCAGACCGTGTCCTCCGCCCTCTCCGACGGCATGGCCGGCCACCCGAGCCAGGTGCGCGAAGTGGCCTCGACGCTCATCCGCGTCGCGAAGGAACGCGGTCTCCCCGTGATCATCGTGGGGCACGTCACGAAAGACGGCACGATCGCCGGTCCCCGCGTGCTCGAGCACCTCGTCGACGTCGTCTGCCAGTTCGAGGGCGACCGACAGACGTCGCTGCGGTTCGTCCGAGCCCTCAAGAACCGTTTCGGGCCGACCGATGAGGTCGGGTGCTTCGACATGACCGGCTCGGGCATCGCCGAGGTCGCCGACCCGAGCGCGCTCTTCCTCGGGCACGGCAGCGTCGAGCCCGGCACGTGCGTGGCGATCGCGCTCGAGGGCCGGCGTGCGTTGCCGGTAGAGGTGCAGGCGCTCACGATCGCCACGGCGGCACCGAACCCGCGTCGCATCGTGAACGGTGTGGACGGCGCCCGCGTGGCGATGGTCCTCGCGGTTCTCGAGAAGCGCGCGGGCATCACGACGTCCAACCTCGACGTCTACGTCTCGACGGTCGGCGGGGTGCGCTTCACCGAACCCGCGGCCGACCTCGCGATCGCGATCGCCGTCGCCGGCTCGGTCCGCAACGAATCCACACCGCAGGGTCTCGCCGCGATCGGCGAGCTGAGCCTGGCCGGCGAGGTGCGACGGGTCACCCAGTCATCCCAGCGCCGGAGCGAGGCGACACGTCTCGGCTACGCCGACCTGATCGATGACCGGTCCCTCACGCTGCGCGGGGCGCTGAACGACGTGCGCCGGCGGGCGAAGTCCCGTCCGGGCGAGGACGCCCCCACGTTCTGAGTCGCAGCTCACCGGCCGCGGTGGGTGCGGCGGTATCTGCTGTCGCGCATGCCGAGCACGACCGGGATCACGAGTCCCGCCGCGCACACGAGGCCGACGATGAGGAATTCCATCCGGCGAGTGTGCCAAATCCCGCTTCCGATGTCGAGCTCCCTGCCCTTCGCGAGAGGGCACTTCTGTAGGGCGACACGCCGCGCGGACCCTACATTTCTGCCCTCTCGCGAGGTGCCGTCAGGCGTCGAGGGCGGCGAGCAGGTCGGGTGCCGCGGCACGCATCGGATGCGGGCCCGCGACGTCCAGGATCACCGTGGTGACCTCTCCTTCGTACAGGTCCAGGAACGCACGCAGCCAGCCGGGGGTGCGCAGGGCCACCGGGCCCGGGAGCGCGGCGCGCGCGAAGGCGATGTCGCTGAAGAGCAGCAGGACACCCTGCCCCGTAGCGGGATCCGTGGTCGTCAGGGCCTCGTCGTCCTCTGCCCGGAGCGGCACCACCGTCGGCCCATGCCGGAGGGCGAACGCGACCGCCGCGAGGTCCCGGGTCTGGAGCGCGTCACTCAAGGACGGGTTTCGGAACTCCGGCTGATCGGGATCGCTATGCGACGGCATCCGCTCAGCGTACCCACGGCTCAGGTGAGGAACCCGCGCAGCAGCGCCTCCGACCCCGCGAGATGCTCGAGCGTCGCCGCCTCGGCCGCCTCGGGACGCCCGGCGAGGATCGCCGTGACGATGGTCTCGTGCTGGGCGTTCGAGTGCTCGATGTTGCGCGGCAGCAGCGGGAACGTGTCGAGCCACGCGTTCACCCGCGCCCGGTTGTCCGCTGCGATCTCCACGAGCGACGGGATGCCGGCGATCTCGGCGATCGTGAGGTGCAAGAGGGTGTCGAGGCGCCGGTAGTCGGCCGGGCTCGCGCCGGTCGCCGCCTCGTGCCGCTCCCAGAGCTGCGCGCGGGTCTCCGGGTCGAGTGTCCGGGCGGCCGCTTCGCGCGCGGCACCCGCCTCGACGACCCGGCGGAGACCCAGGACGTCTTCGAGTTCCGCGACCGGCACGACCCCCGGGGGCGGAGGCTGCGGCAAGGGGTCGGCGACGAAAGTCCCCCCGTATCGGCCACGCCGCCGCACGAGGAAGCCGGTGTCGGCGAGCTCGCGGATCGCCTCGCGCACCGTGTCGCGGCTCACGCCATAGAGTGCCGCGAGCTCACGCTCGGGCGGCAGCGACTCCGCAGGGGCGACGACCCCGAGGCGGATGGTCTGCACGAGCCGGGCGACGGTGTCCTCGAGCGCATTGCCTTCGCGGAGGGGCCGGTAGACCACCCGGCGGACCTCCCGGAGCGGCGCCTCGCTCACGGCGTCCGCCCTGACCGTGCCGAACGACGGCTCGCTGGGACGGGCGACGGTCCATTCGTCCCGCGGAGTTCACTTTCGTCCCGCGCAGCAGTCGTTCGGCACATGTTCGGGCCTCAGAGCGGCGTGACGTACGCGTTCGTGATGCCGCCGTCCACGACGAACGCGGTCGCGGTGATGAAGGACGCGTCGTCCGAGGCCAGGAACGCCACCGATGCCGCGAGCTCCTCTGGTTCGGCGAACCGGCCCATCGGCACATGCACGAGGCGGCGCTGCGCGCGCTCCGGGTCCTTCGCGAACAGCTCCTGCAGCAGCGGCGTGTTCACCGGGCCCGGGCACAGGGCGTTGACCCGGATGCCCTGCCGCGCGAACTGCACACCGAGCTCGCGCGTCATCGCCAGGACGCCGCCCTTGGACGCGGTGTAGCTGATCTGGGACGTCGCCGACCCGAGCAGGGCCACGAAGGACGCCGTGTTGATGATCGACCCCTTGCCGGCCGGCACCATGTGCCGCAGCGCCGCGCGCGAGCAGAGGTACACGCTCTTGAGGTTCACGTCCTGCACGCGATCCCAGGCCGGCAGCTCGGTCGTCTCGATCGAGTCGTCATCGGCGGGCGAGATCCCCGCGTTGTTGAACGCGATGTCGATGCGGCCGAACTCGGCCGCGACACCGTCGAAGACCTCGTTCACGAGATCCTCGTCCGCGACGTTCACGCGGCGGAAGACTCCCCCCACCTCGGATGCCGCCGCCTCGCCCGTCGCCGGGTCGAGGTCGGCGATCACGACGAATGCCCCTTCGGCGGCGAAGCGCCGTGCGGTCGCCAGGCCGATCCCGCTCGCACCGCCGGTGATGATGGCGACGCGGTCCTTCAGACGCTGGGTGAGATCGACGGTCATTGCTGATGCTCCCTGGGTTGTGCGGTGGGGTGGATGCCGCTCACGGCATATCCGTGGCGAAGAAGACGTTCTTGGTTTCGGTGAAGTGCTCGGCAGCGTCGGGTCCGAGCTCACGGCCGAGCCCCGACGCCTTCATGCCCCCGAACGGGGTCGTGTAGCGGACGGACGAGTGGGAGTTCACCGACAGCACCCCGCTCTTGACGCCGCGCGCCACGCGCACGCCACGGCCGAGGTTCTCGGTCCAGATCGAACCGGCGAGGCCGTAGATCGTGTCGTTCGCGAGCGCGATCGCGTCCTCCTCGTCCTCGAAGGGCAGCACCGCAACGACCGGTCCGAAGATCTCATGCCGAACGACACGGTCCTCGCGGGAGTCGGGGATCACGACGGCCGGCGCGAACCAGAACCCGGGGTCGTTCGGCGCCGAGCCGCGGAAGGCGACCCGGGAGTGCTTCACGAACGGCGTCACGGTGTCGCGGTGCGCGGCCGAGATGAGCGGGCCCATCTGAGTCGCCTCCGAGAGCGGGTCGCCGACACGCCAGTCCGCCACGGCAGGTTCGAGGAGCTCGAGGAATCGGTCGAACACCGCGCGCTGCACGAGGATGCGGCTGCGGGCGCAGCAGTCCTGCCCGGCGTTGTCGAACACAGCGCCCGGCGCCGATGCCGCCGCGCGCTCGAGGTCGGCATCCGCGAAGACGATGTTCGCGCTCTTTCCGCCGAGCTCGAGGGTGACCGGCTTGAGTGCACGCGCACACCCGGCTGCGACGTCCGTGCCGACCTCGGTCGAGCCGGTGAAGACGACCTTGCGGACGTCGTGGTGCGACACGAACCGCTGCCCGACGACGGATCCCGAGCCGGTGACGACCTCGAACAGACCCTCCGGCAGACCCGCCTCGAGTGCGAGCTCGCCGAGCCGCATCGCGGTGAGCGGAGTGAGCTCGGCGGGCTTGAGCACGACGGCGTTGCCCGCGGCGAGTGCCGGGGCGAACCCCCAGGCGGCGATCGTCATCGGGAAGTTCCACGGCACGATGATCCCGACGACGCCGTACGGCTCGTGGAACGTGACGTCGATGCCGCCGGCGACCGGGATCTGCTGCCCGATGAGTCGCTCCGGCGATCCCGCGTAGTAATTCAGCACCTGCGCGACGTGCGAGGCCTCCCACCGCGCGGACGAGATGGGGTGTCCCGAGTTGCGGACCTCGAGCAGCGCGAGTTCCTCCACGTGCGCCTCGACGACCCGGGCGAAAGCGCGCATCGCATCGGCGCGGGCGAGCGGGGCGAGCGCGGCCCAGTGGCGCTGCGCCCGCACCGCGCGCGCGATCGCCGCGTCGACATCGTCGACGCTCGCCCGCGAGACCTCCCGGAGCGGCTCGGCGGTCGCGGGGTTGATGACGGTGAAAGTGCTCACGCGATCTGTCCTGTCTTCATGCGTGCGGCGGCATACGCCGCGGCCTGGTCGACGAGTCCGGCGAACAGGCGGCGATCCTCGACGTTCTCCTCGGGGTGCCACTGCACGCCGACGACGTAGCCGTCGCCGGTGGACTCGAAGGCCTGGACGAGTCCGACCTCATCGGTCGCGGTGACGGTCAGGCCTTCGCCCACGCGATCGACGCCCTGGTGGTGGTAGCTGTGCACACCGAACTCGCCCTCGCCGATCAGCGCCGCGAGCGCGGTACCGCCCTGCACGGAGACGGTGTTGGTCGCGAACACCCCGCCGCCGATGCGGTGGCGGTCGGTGCCGATCGCCTCCGGCAGATGCTGGTGCAGCGTGCCTCCGCGCGCGACGTTCACGAGCTGGAGTCCCCGGCAGATCGCCAGGACCGGCATCCGCCGCTCTTCTGCTCCCCGGAACAGCGCGAGCTCCCACGCGTCGCGGTCGGGCCGGGCGGGGTCGGTGAGCGGATGCCGCTCCGCCCCGTACAGCTCGGGTTGGACGTCCAGTCCTCCGGTGAGGATCAGTCCGTCCAGGCCCTCCAGCACAGCGTCGGCGACGGCATCCCGCGCGGGCTGCGGGGGGAGGAGGACCGCGATGCCGCCGGATGCCGTGACGGCGGCGAAGTACTGCTGCGGGAGGAAGGCCGCGCGGACGTCCCAGACGCCCTGTTTGGCCTGCTCCAGATACGTGGTCAGGCCGATGACCGGTGGACGGGTCAGGCCGTTATCGATCCCGTCAGAGACGTTCGAAGCCACGGATTCGCTCCCAGTCGGTCACGGCGGCATCGAACGCCTCGACCTCGATGCGCGCCTGGTTGAGGTAGTGCTCCACCACGTCGTCGCCGAACGCAGCCCGCGCGATCGTCGACTGCTCGAAAAGCGCCGCGGCCTCCCGAAGAGTCGTCGGCAGGTGGTCGACGTCGGACGAGTACGCGTTCCCGGCGAGCGGGTCGGGCATCGGCAGCTCGTTCTCCACTCCGTACAGGCCGCCCGCGATGATCGCGGAGATCGCCAGGTACGGGTTCACGTCACCGCCCGGCACCCGGTTCTCGGGACGCAGGGAGTTGCCGTGCCCGATGACGCGCAGCGCGCACGTGCGGTTGTCCAGCCCCCACGCGACCCCGGTCGGTGCGAACGTGCCCTTCTGGTACCGCTTGTACGAGTTGATCGTAGGCGCATACAGCAGGGTGAACTCGCGCAGGGTCGCCAGGATCCCGGCGATCCAGTGCTCCATGAACGGGCTGAAGCCGTACGCGCCGTCGCCGGCCATCACGGGTCGCCCGTCCTGGTCGCGCACGGACAAGTGGATATGGCAGCTGTTGCCCTCGCGCTCGTTGAACTTGGCCATGAAGGTCAGGGCCTTGCCGTGCTTCTCGGCGATCTCCTTCGCACCGGCCTTGTAGATCGTGTGCTGATCGGCAGTCTCGAGCACCTCGGCGTAACGGAAGGCGATCTCCTGCTGACCGAGGTTGCACTCGCCCTTCACGCCCTCGCAGTACATCCCGGCACCGTCCATGCCGCGGCGGATGTCCCGGAGGAGCGGCTCGAGCCGTCCGGATGCGAGGAGGTCGTAATCGACGTTGTAGTCGGTGGATGCGGTCAGGTCGCGATAGCCCTTGGCCCAGGCGTCGCGGTAGGTGTCGTCGAACACGATGAACTCGAGCTCGGTCCCGGCGTAGGCGGTGAGCCCGCGCTCGGCGAGGCGATCGCGCTGACGGTTCAGGATCGCGCGCGGCGACTGCGCGACCGGCTCGCCGTTCTCCCAGCCGAGGTCCGCGATCACCAGCGCGGTGCCGGGCTGCCACGGGATCCGGCGGAGGGTGCCGGGGTCGGAGCGCAGCATCATGTCGCCGTACCCCTTCTCCCAGCTGGACATCGCGTACCCGTCGACGGTGTTCATGTCGACGTCGACGGAGAGCAGGTAGTTGCACGCCTCGGCGCCGTGTGGGAGGACCTCCTCCTGGAAGAGCCGGGCGGACACGCGCTTGCCGACCAGGCGCCCTTGCGCGTCGGCGAAGGCGACGATCACGGTGTCGATCTCGTCTGCCGAGATGGCGGCACTCAATTCCGCGACGCTGAGGTTGCCTGGCATTGCTCCCCTTCCGGCGACGGGCCCGGGGCCCGTCCGCGACGCGAGCAGGGCGCCCGTGTCGCGTCCACTGTAACCACGAAGTTCGCTCCAAAGGTAGACAGAACCCACCAATAGGCATCACAATCATGCGCAAGACGGCACCCCCGACTCACACCCGACTGCACGGAGGATCGATGTCCCAGACCCGCAAGGATTCGGCGAAGGTCGCAGGCGCGACCTATACCAGAGCCGGTCAGGAGTACTTCCAGAAGCGGACCCTCAAGCGGTCCGCCGGCATCTGGGGCCTGTGGGGCCTCGCGGTCGCCGCCGTCATCTCGGGCGACTTCTCGGGATGGAACTTCGGCATCGACTTCGCCGGCTTCGGCGGGATGCTGATCGCCTTCGCGATCCTCGTCGTCATGTACTACGGCATGATCTTCTCGATCGGCGAGATGGCCGCCGCGATGCCGCACACCGGTGGGGCCTACTCGTTCGCCCGGTCGGCGATGGGCCCGTGGGGCGGTCTCGTGACCGGCGCCGCCGAGACGATCGAGTACGTCGCGACGACCGCGGTGATCGTGTACTTCTCCGCCTCCTACGCGGACGCGATCACGAGCGAGCTGCTGAACTTCTCGATGCCGACGTGGGTGTGGTGGATCATCCTCTACGTCGTCTTCATTGCGCTGAACTCCGCCGGGGCGGCGATCTCGTTCAAGTTCGCGATCGTGGTCTCGATCATCTCGATCGGCATCATCCTCGTCTTCTCGGCGATGGCGATCTTCTCGGGCGCGTTCCAGTGGGCGAACCTGTGGGACATCGCCCCCGATCCCGGTCAGACCGAGTTCCTGCCGCACGGCGTGCTCCCGATCCTGTTCGCGCTGCCCTTCGCGATGTGGTTCTTCCTCGGCATCGAGGAGCTGCCGCTCGCGGCGGAGGAGGCTCACAACCCGGTGCGCGACATCCCGAAGGCCGGCTTCTGGGCGCGCGGCACGCTGATCGTCACGGGTCTGCTCGTGCTGTTCCTGAACACGGGCGTGATCGGCGCCGAGGCCACCGGCGTCGCGGCCGAGCCGCTGCTGGACGGCTTCCGCGCGATCGTCGGCGACCAGCTCGCCGCGCTCCTCGCGCTGTTCGCGCTCGTCGGCCTCCTCGCGTCCCTCCAGGGCATCATGTTCGCGTACGGGCGCAACATGTACTCGCTCTCCCGCGCCGGCTACTACCCGCGTTTCCTCTCCCTCACCGGAAAGCGCCAGACTCCCTGGGTCGCCCTCACGATCGGAGCCGTGATCGGCTTCATCGCCCTGGTGGTGCTCGACACCGTCGCCGCGCTCAACGAAGGCGCCGGTGCGGTCGCGGGCGCGATCGTGCTGAACATCGCGGTGTGGGGTGCGGTGCTGGCCTACCTGCTGCAGATGATCTCCTTCGTGATCCTGCGCCGGAAGTTCCCCGATGCGCACCGCCCCTACCGCAGCCCGTGGGGCATCGCCGGCGCTGTGATCGCGGCCGCCATCGCGGCGCTCATCTTCGTCGGGTTCCTGCTGAACCCCACGTTCGTGCCCGCGATCATCGCGATCTTCATCGTGTACGTCATCATCCTGCTCGGCTTCGCGCTGTTCTTCCGCCACCGCCTCGTCCTCTCCCCCGAGGAGGAGTACGCCCTGTCCGGCGGGAAGCACTGGAACCCTGAGGAAGAGGGCTACGACGCCATGGAGACCGAGGTGTTCGGAGACGAAGCAAAGAAGTAGCCGACGAGGAGCGGGCGGGGCCGCGGCGATCCGGGAGGACGCCGCGGCCCCGCTTCACGTTCGCGGACGGATGCCGGGGGTCCGGCATCCGCCGAACGGAAATGACTCGGCCCCCTCGGGCCGCCCCCTGCGCGGGGAGGGACTCGAGAGGGCCAAGTGCTCTCCGGTGGCTCAGTTCCTCGCTGGGGACGAGACGCTGCTGGGGACAGCTATGAGCCGACGAGCGGGAGCTGCCATCCACGCTACGCCCACCCCGCACATCCGTCTGTCCCCTCTTCGGGGGACAGATTGGGTGGGTTCCCGGTTCACCCGAAAGCCCCGGCCCGGGGTCAGTACAGCAGCATCTGCGCGGACTGGGTGGAGGCGATTCCGCCGATCTCGACGCTCAGATGGTACGAGGCTCCCCCACCGGGCGCGACCTGTCGACCGGTGTCGTCGCACGAGCCGACGGAGGAGCGCGTGCGGTCCCACGTCAGCGGCGTCGCGCTCGAGACGGTCTGGCCCGCGCTCAACAGGACGACCATGTCGCTCGGCTCGGTCTGGCAGTCCGTCGAACGCCACCACACGTCGCTGCCGCTCATGATCGTGAACGTCTGCGCGCTGGTTCCCACGTTCAGCGTGCAATCCGTGGCGCCGTTGTTGGTGAGCGTGATCGACAGCTGCGGGTTCTGGCCGGCGGCGTACGTCTCCTGGTCGGTCACGGCCTGCACGGCGATGTCGCGCGCGACGCAGGGCTTCGCCGTCGGCGTCTCTTCGGCCGACGCCTCCGGTGACGGCCCAGCCGGAGCCGCGGACTCCGTCGGCGTCGTCACGCCGGTCGGCATCGGGTCCGGCGTCGGCGTCGACGTGGAGCGCGTCGGGGTCGGCGCCGGCTTCTCGACGGCAGCCCCGCGCCAGGGCTGGGCGATGAGCAGCCACACGAGCGCCGCGACGGCGACGAGGGCGACGAGGAGGACGAGCCGACGCCGGCGGTAGACCGCCGGCGAGGGCCGCCGGCGCGGGGATTCGGCGCTCATGTCTCCAGGCTACGTCGGCACCTCCGCCTGCCACGACGCCGCGCGCCGGCTGACGGCATCCTGTCAGGGCGACGCCGTCAGAGGGTCTTGAGCATCCGGGTGTTGCCGAGCGTGTTCGGCTTGACGTGGGCGAGGTCGAGGAACTCCGCGATGCCCTCGTCGGGGCTGCGCACGAGCTGCGAGTACACGTCGGGGTCCACGACCTGCTCGCCGATCTCGGTGAAGCCGCGGCGCGTGAAGAAGTCGACCTCGAACGTCAGGCAGAACAGGCGCGTGAGCCCGAGCGTGCGGGCGTTGTCCTCGAGCGCTTCGACGATCGCGCGCCCCACACCGTGATGCAACCACTCGTCGGCCACGATCAGGGTGCGCACCTCGCCCAGGTCCTCCCACATCACGTGCAGGGCGCCGCAGCCGATGAGTGTTCCGTCAGGGGCTTCGGCCACGACGAACTGCTGCACCGCTTCGTAGAGCACGACCAGATCCTTGCCGAGCAGGATCCGCCGCTGCACGTAGGGCTCGAGCAGGTCGCGGATACCGCGCACGTCGGCGGACCGCGCCGACCGGATCCGGTACTGGGTCATCCTCCCAGCGTACGACCGAACAACGTGAGAGAGCGGATGCCGCCCCTCGGGTGGCATCCGCTCTCTCGGTGTCCGGGCGGGGCCCGGCCGGATCAGTCGCTCGTGATCGCGAGGTCCGGCGTGACCGCGATCTCGCCGCCGCCGCCGACCCCGATCGCGACCTTCTCACCGCGCGGGACGGTCTCGAAGACGAACGCGCCGTTCTCGACGTCGACCTTCACGTGGTCGCCGGCGTTCAGCTCGCCGTGCAGGATCTTCTCGGACAGGCGGTCCTCGACCTCGCGCTGCATGGCGCGGCGGAGCGGCCGCGCACCGAGGGTCGGGTCGAAGCCGATCTCGATGAGCTTGTCCTTCGCGGCATCCGACAGCTCGACGGTCATGTCGCGGTCCAGCAGACGCTCGCTGAGGCGCTTCGTGAACAGGCCGACGATCTGACGGAGCTCGTCCTTGTTCAGCTGCGGGAAGACGATCACGTCGTCCAGGCGGTTCAGGAACTCGGGCTTGAAGTTGCGCTTGAGCTCCTCGTCGACCTTGCCCTTCATCCGCTCGTAGCTCGTGGCCGCATTGCCCTCGACCTGGAACCCGACCGGTCCGCCCGCGATCGCAGAGGAGCCGAGGTTCGTGGTCATGATGATGACCGTGTTCTTGAAGTCGATCACGCGACCCTGACCGTCGGTCAGGCGACCCTCTTCGAGGATCTGCAGGAGCGAGTTGAAGATGTCCGGGTGGGCCTTCTCGATCTCGTCGAACAGCACGACGCTGAAGGGCTTGCGGCGCACCTTCTCGGTGAGCTGGCCGCCCTCCTCGAAGCCGACGAATCCGGGAGGGGCACCGAACAGACGCGAGACGGTGTGCTTCTCACCGAACTCCGACATGTCCAGCGAGATCAGTGCGGTCTCGTCGTCGAAGAGGAACTCGGCGAGCGCCTTGGCGAGCTCGGTCTTGCCGACGCCGGTGGGGCCGGCGAAGATGAACGAGCCGGACGGACGCTTGGGGTCCTTGAGACCCGCGCGCTGGCGGCGGATCGTGCGCGAGAGTGCGGCGATCGCCTCCT
This sequence comes from Microbacterium lacus, assembly GCF_039531105.1. Lineage (NCBI taxonomy): Bacteria > Bacillati > Actinomycetota > Actinomycetes > Micrococcales > Microbacteriaceae > Microbacterium > Microbacterium lacus. Next base: position 595,139 of record NZ_BAAAPK010000001.1, on the reverse strand, counting down.
CCTGGCCGATGACGCGCTGGTGCAGCGCCTTCTCCATGAACACCAGGCGCGAGGACTCCTCCTCGGTGAGCTTGAACACCGGGATGCCGGTGGCCTGAGCGAGCACCTCGGCGATCAGCCCCTCGTCCACGACCGCGTGCGTCGCCACGTCTCCGGACTTCCACTGCTTCTCCAGGCGCAGACGCTCGGCGAGCAGGGACTTCTCCTCGTCGCGCAGCGACGCGGCCTTCTCGAAGTCCTGGTCCTCGGACGCCTGCTCCTTCTGCTCGCGGACCTTCGCGATCTTCTCGTCGAATTCGCGGAGCTCCGGCGGACTGGAGAGGATCGACAGGCGCAGGCGGGCGCCGGCCTCGTCGATCAGGTCGATCGCCTTGTCGGGCAGGAACCGGTCGCTCACGTAGCGGTCGGCGAGGTTCGCCGCGGCGACGATCGCCCCGTCGGTGATCTGCACCTTGTGGTGCGCCTCGTAGCGGTCGCGCAGCCCCTTCAGAATGTTGATCGCGTGGGGCAGGCTCGGCTCGGCGACCTGGATCGGCTGGAAGCGGCGCTCGAGCGCGGCATCCTTCTCGAAGTGCTTGCGGTACTCGTCGAGCGTCGTCGCACCGATCGTCTGGAGCTCGCCGCGGGCCAGCAGCGGCTTGAGGATCGACGCGGCGTCGATTGCGCCTTCGGCGGCACCGGCGCCCACGAGCGTGTGGATCTCATCGATGAAGACGATGATGTCGCCGCGGGTGCGGATCTCCTTCGTGACCTTCTTCAGGCGCTCCTCGAAGTCACCGCGGTAGCGGGATCCGGCGATGAGCGAACCGAGATCGAGCGAGTAGACCTGCTTGTCCTTGAGCGTCTCGGGGACGTCGTTCTTCACGATCGCCTGGGCGAGGCCCTCGACGACCGCGGTCTTGCCGACGCCGGGCTCACCGATCAGCACGGGGTTGTTCTTCGAGCGACGCGAGAGGATCTGCATGACCCGCTCGATCTCCTTCTCGCGACCGATCACCGGGTCGAGCTTGTTGTCGCGTGCGGCCTGCGTCAGGTTGCGGCCGAACTGGTCGAGCACGGCCGAGCCGCCCTGGGCGGCCTGCTGGCCCTCGTGAGCGGCACCGCTGACGGCGGCCGGCTCCTTGCCCTGGTAGCCGGAGAGCAGCTGGATGACCTGCTGGCGCACCTTGTTCAGGTCGGCGCCGAGCTTGACGAGCACCTGGGCGGCGACGCCCTCGCCCTCGCGGATGAGACCCAGCAGGATGTGCTCCGTGCCGATGTAGTTGTGGCCCAGCTGAAGCGCTTCGCGCAACGACAGCTCGAGCACCTTCTTGGCGCGCGGCGTGAACGGGATGTGCCCGGTCGGCTGCTGCTGGCCCTGGCCGATGATGTCCTGCACCTGCTCGCGGACGGCATCCAGCGAGATGCCGAGCGACTCCAGCGCCTTCGCGGCGACACCCTCGCCCTCGTGGATCAGGCCGAGCAGGATGTGCTCGGTGCCGATGTAGTTGTGGTTGAGCATCTTCGCCTCTTCCTGGGCGAGCACAACCACACGACGGGCACGGTCCGTGAATCTCTCGAACATGTCATTCCTCCGGCCTCGGGCCATCTGACGCACTTTCGTGCGATACATCGAGGGTAACGAGCACGCGGATGCCGCATGCCGCTGTTCGCCGTGGGCATAGCGCCTGACGCGCTTGACAGACGCGGATCACCTGCATATCGTTTTTCGATAACAACGTTTATCGATATGGAGGTTCACCATGACTGCTCAGACGCACACACCTCGCATCCTGTCTCGATGGGATGCCGTCTCGATGGCCGTCTTCATGCTCGCCGGCGCCGCCTTCGCGGTGGTGAGCGTGGTGCAGTCGGTGATCCGGATCACCGAGGTGCTCGGCGGCGGTGCGGTGCGGGTGTTCGCCCAGTTCGCGGGCACGCCCGCGCAGGCGCCGATCGGACCGGACGGAGCGCCGGTCACCGTGGAGCTCGACACCGCCTACCTCACCGCTCCCGAGCTGCCGATCGCCTCGGTCGCGGCACTCGTCCTCGAGCCCGTCGTCGTCGCCGCGGCGGTCGTGACCGTCGTCACGTGTCTGCTCCTGCTCACCTGGAACGTCCTGCACGGCCGGATGTTCAGCAAGACGAACACCCGGCTGGTCGGCACGGCAGGGATCGTGACCTTCCTGGGGGTCGCGGCCGCACCGTTCTTCGCCAACATGGGCGCGAACGGCGCGTTCGCCTGGATCTCGGACCGCACGTTCGACAACGTGGTCCTCTCCGCCGACCTGGTGCAGCTCCTCACGGTCGGTTTCCTCGGGGCACTCGCGGTCACGACGTTCACCGTCGGCGACCGGCTGCAGCGCGACACCGAGGGCCTGGTATGACCCCCGCCGAGGATGAGGGCCCGACCGGGGTGCACTGCCGGCTCGACGAGCTGCTCGTCGAGCGCGGCATGACCCTCACCCGGCTCTCCGAGATCGTGGGGGTCTCGGTGGTGAACCTCTCGGTGCTCAAGAACGATCGCGCGAAGGCGATCCGCTACTCGACGCTCGCGGCGATCTGCCGGGCACTGGACTGCGAGATCGGCGATCTGCTCGTGCGCACCGATCCGTGACTCAGCCGGCGGTGCCGCCGTTCACGCCGAGGATCGGCGTCGTGTACGGATCGACGCCCGGACTGTTGAGGGTGAGTGCCACATCCGGAACACCGACGAGCCCGTCCACGGTGGTCAGCTGAGGATTCGGAGCGATGTCGGCCGTGCAGACCTTGTCCTCCGGCTGGCCGGACAGGGAGACGGAGATCGCCGCGTCGCCGGAGACCTCGGCGGTGGTGATGTACTCGGGGCAGCCGGAAGAACCCCACAGGAGCACGATGAACGTGCCGTCGGTCGTGGTCCATCCCGCGCTCGGCAACTGCTCGGACGGGCTCTCGGCGGCAAGCCCCTCAACGCCGGGCAGGACCATCTCGCCGACGTAGTCGCCCGAGACCTCGATCGCGAGGTTCGTGGACGGGTCGACATCGTCGGGGACCGGGACGAGGGACACCCGGGGGACGTAGTCCATCGTGCACGGGCCATCGGAGACGTCGGCGAGCGTCAGCTGGAGCACACCGTCGGCGTAGGAGACATCCTCGGCGGTCGGGATGCACGTGGAGGAGCCCTGGGTCACCAGGCCGACCTGCCGCCCGCCGTCCAGCCACGCCGCGTCGAACTCGGTGAGCTCACCGGCGGGTGTCTCGGTTGCCTGGGGAGTGGCATCCGCTCCGCTGGACGGGGTTGCGGTCGCGCAGCCGGTCAGGGCCGCGCCGAGCATCGCCGCGAGGGCGAGAGCGCCGATGAGGGGTGCCGGACGCCGTGCCATGATCAGTCCTCTCCGTAGATCGGGATACGCACATCATCGAACCCGGGGGTGCCGGCGAGCACGAGCGACACGTCGCCGTCTTCCTCGAGTCCGTCCACGACCGCCACGAATGCGCGCGGCGCCATGTCCATCGTGCAGACCTGATCGGCCGGGGGCGTCTGGAAAGTGACCGTCACTTCTGCGGGGCCGGATGCCGCCACCTGGTCGACGATCGGGGCGCAGGAGGACGAACCCCATGTCAGCACCACGAACTGTCCGTCCGTGTCCGTCCATCCGGCGCTCGGCAGGTAGTCCGTCATTCCGCCGCCGGCGAGGCCGGTGACGCCGTCGAGCTCGACCTGTCCGGAATAGCCGTCACCGGACACGATGATCGCGAGATCCTGCGTCGGATCCACTCCCTCCGGAACCTCCACCAGCGTGACGCGCGGCACGAGGTCGCGCGTGCACGCCGTCTCGGCATCCGGTTCGACGAGAGTCACCAGGAGCGAGCCGTCGGCTTCGACCGTCGCGGCGTCCGCGGCGGGCACGCAGCTGGAGCTGCCGGAGGTGACGAGGCCGATGATGCGCCCGCCGTCCAGCCAGGCCGCGTCGAGCTCGGTCTGCGTGGCAGGGTCCGTGCCGGTCGGCGACGGGGCGTCGGCGGGTGTCGCTGCGCAGCCGGCGAACGCGCCGACCGCGAGCGCGGCCAGGACGGGGACGACGAGGAGGCGAGGTGAGACCATGGTCCCGATCCTGGCTGAGGGCGCCTGTGGTTCACCAGGGAAATCGGTCACGGAGAGGTCACGGGCGGGCGCGGCGCTACGATGGCCACCGTGACACGGATCGACGGTGATCCGCGGGTTTCCGAGGGGTTCTCGCCGGCCCTCCCGACGCGGCTGCTGACGTCCGCTCTGCCTGCGCTGCTGGCCGGCGTGCTGGCGAGCGCGCGCAGCGCCGTGGTCCCGCTCTGGCGCGACGAGTACGCGACCGCCCTGCACGCGGGACTGGACGTTCGCGATCTGCTGCGCGCCGTCGCGGACGGCGATGCGGTCGTGGTGCCGTATTACCTGCTCGCGCACCTGCTGGCGCCGCTCCTGGGCGACGGCATCGGTCTGCGCCTCGTGTCGATTCTCGCCTTCGCCGCCTCCGCCGCGCTGATCGCCGCCGTCGCGCTCCGCTGGTGGGGAGCCGTCGCGGGAACCGCCGCGGGGATCATGTTCGCCGTGAACGGCGCGGCGATCACCGCCGGCATGACGGCGCGACCGTACGCGCTGATGCTGGCGTGCGTGACGGCGGCGATCGCCGCGGCGGATCGAGCCGGGCCTCGGAACCGCGGCGTCTGGGCGGTGTACTCGGCCGCTGCGCTCGCCGCGGTGTCGATGCACCTGATCAGCGCGGTCGCCCTGGCGTGCATCGCGGTGATCGGTGTCGGTCGAGAGCCCTCGTGGTGGCGACGATGGGCGATATGGAGCCTGCCGGCACTCGCCGCGGCAGGAGCCCTCGGCGTGATCGGCAGTGGTCAGCAATCTCAGATCGCGTGGCTGACGCCCCCGGACGTGCGTTCCGCGACGGCTGCGCTCGCACAGGTCGCCGGGGTCTCCGCCTACCGTGCGGTCGTCTGGGACGCGCTCGGGCTGACGGTCCTGGCGATCGCGGCGATCGCCGCCTGGTTCGCCCTCGCCCGCCGCGGGCAGCCTGAACGCGTGCGCGGTCTCGTCTTCGCTGCGACACTGACCTTCGTCGCGCCGACCGCGCTGTTCGTCGCATCGTGGGTCTTCACGCCGGTCTACACCGCTCGCTACCTGACCTGGATCTCGATCGGCGCCGCCCTCATCGTGGGCTGCGCCGTGTCCGCCGCCCTCCGTGGCCGGAGCCCGTGGTCGCGGGTCGCCGGACTCACGGCGTCCGCGCTTCTGCTCGCCGCTGTGGCGTTCGCAGCGACGCAGCTCGTGCGCCCGCCGGGGCTCTACGACGACTTCCCGGCGCTCGGAGCCGAGCTCGCAGCACGGGCCGAGGTCGGGGACGGGGTGGTCGTCATCCAGGAGAGCGCGCACTCGGCCGTCGCCCTGTCCCTCGCCCGCGTGCTGCAGGAGGACGAATGGGCATCACGACTGCGGGCGGAACTCGTGGCGGGCACGCACCCGCGGCTCGATCAGCAGAGCATCGCCGCGACGGATCCGCTCACGTTCCGCGGGGCCGGGGAAAGTACGCGCCCGGTAGGCACGGTGTGGATCGTGAGTCTGGACGAACCCTCGGCCGGTGACCTCCGTGACATCGACGAGCACTGGGGGTGCCGGGCGGACGCCCGGTCGGATGAGCCGCGATTCTTCGGCGGGGTTCGCCTCTACGCCCGCGTGTGCGACTGAGGTCGCCGCGCCACCTCCCGATAGAAGTCGGCGTGCGCGGCGACGACCTCAGCGTCCGTGAGCAAGCCGGGCGTACGCGGTCCGGCGGCGCCGAACCTCGCCCGTCGAGCGGGGTCAGCCGCCAGGGCGCGCAGCGCGGCGGCGAGCGCCGCGCTGTCGCGCGGCGCGAATCGCGTGCCGTTGCGTCCGTCCTCGACCCACTCAGCCGGCCCGCCTTCATCCGCCACGATGCACGCGACCCCCGCCGACAGGTACTGGAGGACATTCTGGCCGAGAGGCTCCGGGCGGAGCGACGCCTGGACCGCGATGTCCCAGCGCGCGAGCGCCGCCGGGACATCCTCGACGTGACCGGAGAACACGACGCGATCCGCGATCCCGAGCGCGCGAGCCCGCGCGGACAGCTCGGCGACGTGAGACTCGTGCCCGAACGGCGCACCCCCGGCGAACTCGAGAACCTCATCACCGTCGGCGAACGCGACGGCGAACGCCTCGAGGAGAAGCGACTGACCCTTCCAGGGATCGATGCGTGCCAGCATCCCCACCCGCAGGGGTCCGTCGGATCGGACCGGCGGCGAGGTCGACGGCCGACCGGACAGCCCCGAGGCGCTGGGGATCACGGCGGTGAGCGCGCGTGACCGCACGAACGGCGCCGCGGAGAGCAGGGTCGCGCGCGAATTCGCGATCACGCCGTCCGCGCGGGGCAGCGCGATGCGCGACATCATGGCGAACCCGAACGTGCCGAGGGACTCCGCGTCGACCAGATCCCGCAGGTGGACGACGAACGGCCGGCGCGAGAGCAGAGCGGCGAGCGCCCCGTATGCCGCGGCGCGGGCGGTGTTCGCGTCGACGATGTCGGCGGTGCGCCATCCACGGTGCAGCCGCGTCGACAGCGCCTGGATCGCGAGTCTGAGGGCCGCGGCGCCCACAGTCGCGGCGGAGCCGCCGCTCACCCCGGCGGGCTGTGCGACACCGTTCGTGCGCACGCCGACCCGGCCGTCGATCGCCGTGAACGCACCGCCGCGCTGCCCACGGGGGAGGAGGAGGAGCGGCCGCCACGGCACACCGGCGGCGAGCATGCGTGCGAGGGCGTACTCGGCACCGCCGCCGGCCGAGGTGTGGTCGAGATGCGCGACGCGCAGGGGGGCGGTCACGACGTCGCCGCGGGGTCCGTGCCCAGCATCGCGAGGACGGCGGCAGGATCGTCGACGACGGCGAGGTAGGCCCGCAGGTCGGCGGCGGGCATCCCGAAGAGGGCCGCGCCGAGCCGCGCCAGCGGAACGACCTCTTCCCTGGTCATCTGCACGTACGCGTCGAGGTCGCGGCCCTGCGGGTCGATCACATCGTCCGAGCCGGGATCGGCGTGCTCGCCACGGTGATCCGCCATGAGCGCCACCACGGAGCGGAGCGACACGAGGTCCGCGGGCGACGCCGGCGGCAGTGCTTCGCAGATGCGGCCCGCTTCGCGCATCGTGAAGGTCGTGCGCAGCGCCGACGGTACGCGGGCGAGCGCCTCGTCGCGCTGGCGGCGGCTGGCGACGAGAACCAGGTCCGCGGAGGCGATCATCTCGTCCGTCAGCTGCGTCGCGCGGTGCGCAGTGCCGTCGCCGCCCAGGGCGGCGGCGACGAGCCGCACGTGCTCACCCATCGGCGAGCCCACCGGCGCGGCGAAGCCGGCGCTGTGCACCCTGATCAGCGACGCCGTCTGTGCGGGCAAGTACCACGACCTCCACGTCTCCAGCAGTGTCGCCGCGAGCGCCGACCGGTGGATGTTGCCGGTGCAGACGGTCAGGATGGTGAACGCCGGAGTCACGGCGCTCCCGGGTCGAGCGCCGGCGGGTGGAGAGTCGCATCGATGTCCTCGACGAACCGGACGATGTCGAGGTAGCCGACCTCGGGACCGCCGGCCAGGAGGCCGTCGACGCCGAAGAGGACCGCGGTCGGGGTGCTCCAGTACTCCGCGAGCGATCCGCTGACATAACCATGCGGATCGTGCAGCGACTGCGGTGCGGTGAGCTCGGTGAGGGTGCCGTCCTGCGGAGCATGGGACAGCAGCAGGCGCACGTCGACTTCGGGAAGAAGCCTGCGCCACTCGGGCACTTTCTCGATGACGGGCTCGCAACCGCCGCAGGTCGCCGACACCGACAGCAGGAGCATCGGACGCAGCATGGTGAGCTGCTGCAGGTTCACCAGAGATCCGTCCGCGAGGGTCACGGGCACAGACGGCGTCCGCGTGCGCACGTAGTCGAGTTCGTCGTCGGATGCCGTCACGACCGCGGATGCGGCGGGGACGGCATCCGTCCCGTCGGTACCCCCCTCGGGCCAGCGGATCACCAGAACGGTGATCACGGCGACGGCCACCCCCAGCAGCCAGCCGGGCTCCGCGGTCATCACGGCCGCAGCGACCGCGCCGCCCACGAGCGGGGTGATCCCGATGACGCACGCCGTGCCCAGCGCCAGCACCGTGAGCCACGCGTTGCGGATCACGGTGACCCGCGTGACCGGACGACGCTCCCCGAAGCACGCGCAGCTCGCGTCGACCTCACGAAGAAGCGTGCGCCAGACCAGCCACAGATAGGCCGCCATCAGGATGGCGGCGACGACGGCGGCGAGGATGCCGAGCAGCCCGCCCAGCACCGCGAGGGCGACGGCGAGCGCGAGTTCGGCCCAGGGATGGATGCGCACGAGCCAGGGTCGACGCAGCGCTTTCGGCACGCCGAGCTCGGCCCACCCGGCCGGATCATCCGGGTGCCGCAGCTTGCCGACAGCGCTGGCCAGCAGGACGCCCGCGAGGACCAGCGGGAGGACGACGGCGAGCGGCCCCAGCATGAGCCGATCCTAGGCGATGATGGAGACGGACCGCCGAGTGAGGAGGATGCGTGCGCGTACTGCGGATCTCGCACAGCTCCACGGTCTCCGCCTGGCGCGGTCGCGACCGGGCGCTGCGAGCGCGAGGGATGGATGTCACGCTCGTGACGGCGAGTCGATGGCATGCCGGTGGCGCCGAGGTGTCCCTTGCGCCGGGCGAAGAGCCGGGCGCGACGCCGGTGCGCACGTGGGGCACACACCCCGCCCTGTTCCTGTACGACCCGCGGCCTCTGTGGCGCCTCCTCGGTGACGAGTGGGACGTGATCGACGTGCACGAAGAGCCGTTCGCACTGGCGACCGCGGAGATTCTGCTTCTGCGGCTGCTCCGCCGTCAGCGGGCGCCGTACGTGCTCTATACGGCGCAGAACCTCCACAAGCGGTATCCGATCCCGTTCCGGTGGCTCGAGCGCGCAGCGCTGCGCCACGCCCGCGGCATCTCCGCCTGCAGCAGCCAGGCCGCGCGGATCGCAGAGGACAAGGGGTTCCCCGGCACCGCCACGGTCATCCCGTTGGGTATCGATCCCGCCGAGTTCAGCGCCGGCGCGGAGCCGCTGACCCGAACCGGAACCACCGTCGGCTTCATCGGCCGTCTCGTGCCCGAGAAGGGAGTCGATGTTCTGCTGCAGGCGCTGGCGAAGGCTCCGGCGCTGCACGCACGCATCGCCGGATCGGGCCCGCTCGCGTCGGAGCTGGTCGATCGCGCAACCCGGCTCGGGGTGTCCGACAGAGTCGAGCTCGTGGGCGCCCTCTCTCCCCCGGCCGTGCCCGCGTTCTACCGCTCGGTGGACGTCCTGGCGGTGCCGTCGCTCCCGACGAGCCGGTGGACCGAGCAGTTCGGGCGCGTCGCGATCGAGGCGATGGCGTGCGGTGTGCCCGTCGTCTCGAGCGACGCGGGCGCGCTGCCGGACGTCGTCGGGGGCGCCGGCATCGTCGTGCCGCGGGCGGATGCCGCCGCCCTGGCCACGGCCCTCGTCGAGGCGGCCGGGGCGCAGTCGGCGGAACTCCGCGCAGCCGGATTCGCACGCGCCGCCCGGTGCACCTGGGCGTCGATCGCCGAGGACTATGAGCGCCTGTACGACGTGGCGATCCACGCGTCGTCCGCCGTCGTGCCCGCCGTGGAGGTGATCGTCGTGGCCTATCGTGCGCCCGAGCTGCTGCGCGAGGCCCTCGATCCTCTCGGTGGGCTGCCGGTCACGGTGATCGACAACTCCTCCCTGCCCGAGATCGCCGAGCTGTGCCGCGCGTTCGGTGTGCGCTACATCGACTCCGGGGCGAACATCGGTTTCGGTGCGGCCGTCAACATCGGACTGCGTGATCGACTCCTGCCGGGCGCCGACATCCTGCTGGTCAATCCCGACGCGCGCATCGAACGCGCCGCGATCGCCTCGCTCCACCGGGCCCTGCGGTCGGCACCCGACATCGCGAGCGTCGGCCCGGAACAGCGGGACGACGCCGGTCGACCCGCGCGGGTGGAATGGCCCTTCCCGAGTCCCGCGCGCGCATGGCTGGAAGCGCTGGGGCTCGCTCGGCTCGGCGGCCGCGGTCCCCGATTCGTGATCGGCTCGGTCCTGCTCCTGCGCGCCGAGGCGCTCGCGCAGGTCGGGGGCTTCGACGAGCGGTTCTTCCTCTACGCCGAGGAGACGGACTGGGCCTATCGCGCCCACCGGCTGGGGTGGCGACACGCTGTCGTGCCCGGTGTGCTCGCCCAGCACGTCGGAGCAGGCACCAGCTCGGACCCGCGCCGCCGAGAAGTGCACTTCCATGCGTCGCAGGAGCGGTACCTGCGCAAGCACTTCGGCGAGGCGGGGTGGCTGAGCGCGCGGGTCGCGGACTGGGCCGGCGCGATGGCCCGCGCGATCCTCCTCCCCGGCGAGCGGGGACGCAGCGCCCGTCGGCGCGCAGCGCTGTACCGGCTCGGACCGGTGCGGGTGGAGGCCCGGGTCGCGCGGAGGAGCGGATCGTGAATCCGATCGTGCAGATCGCTCCGTTCATCGGTCCCGGCAGCGGCGTCGCCGGGGTCGCGTGGAACCTGCAGAACGAGTTCGAGGCGCGGGGCCGCCGGGTCGATTCGTTCACCGTCGCGACGGCGCAGCGTCGGCCCGAACGGCCCTGGCCCCGGCATCCGTTCTTCCGCGTCCTGGCGCTCTTCCGCCGGATGGTGTGGTTCACCACCGTCGGCACCGTCCGCGCACGACGATTCCTCCGGGAGCGACCTGCGGCGGTGTCGATCTGTCACAACAACGTCATGACGGGTGACATCTACGTCAACCACGGCGTCGTGGGGGCGGCGATGCGTGCGCGGGGGCAGGGAACGTGGCGGATGGTGCGCAATCCCACGCACGTCTTCACTTTCGTCCGCGACGCCATCCGCTATCGCTGGGGACTGCATCGCGTGGTCGTCGCCCTCTCACCCTCCGAGGCCGAGACCCTCCGACGCGTGTACGGCCGCGTGCGCTCCCGCATCGTCGTCATCCCGAACGGCGTGGACCTCGACGCCTTCCATCCGCCGACGGACGAGGAGCGTCGCGCCGCACGCGCGGCCTTCCACCTCGAAGACGACGCCCGGGTCGTTCTGTTCGTCGGTCACGAGTTCGCCCGCAAAGGCCTGCACCTCGCGATCGACGCGCTGCAGACGGCTCCGTCCGTCCTCCTGCTCGTCGTCGGCGGCAACGCGCAGGCCATCGAGGCCGCCCGTGCGCGCGCCGATGCGGGCGGAGTCGCGGAACGGGTGCTGTTCGTGGGCACCCGCACCGACCTGCCGCTGTTCTTCGCGGCCGCCGACATGCTCACTCTCCCCAGCGCGTACGAGGCGAATGCGCTTGTCGTTCTCGAGGCGCTGGCCGCCGGTCTCCCGGTCGTCTGCACGCGCGTCGGCTACGCCCCCGAGGTGGTCGTCGACGGGAGCAACGGCTGCCTCGTCGACGCCGATGCCCGCGAGATCGGCCGTGCGTTCGAACGCCTGGCCGCCGCGGACTCCGCGGACTGGTCGAAGCGCGCCCGCGCGAGTGTCGAGCACCTGGGGTGGCCGGACGTCGCGGCGCGGTACCTCGACCTGGTGGACGAGATCGCCCGCGAGAAGGCCCGAGCGCGCCCCTCTGCACGAGGGGTCTCCGCCGCGTGAGCAACGACGCCCCGCTGCGGATCGTCCAGATCGCGCCGCGCATCGAACCGGGAAGCGGCGTGGCCGGTGTCGCGTACGAACTCGAACGCGCGCTGTCGGCCGCCGGAGCCCGCGTGGAGCGGTTCACCCTCGCGCAGGCCCGGGGTCACGCCCGTCCACCCCGCACGCGGATCGGTCACGTGTGGGAGGTCCTGTGGTTCACGATCTCCGGCACCCGACGCGCCCGCGCCTTCCTCCGCGCCCGGCCCGACGCCGTCTCGATCTGTCACAACGACGCGATGCTCGGCGATGTCTACGTCAATCACGGACTGCTGCAGGCATCGATGCGGGCGCGCGGCAACTACCTCTGGCGCATGGTGCGCAATCCGCTGCACCTGTTCACCACGGGTCGCGACCGCATCCGCTACCGCGGCGGGCGGCACCGGATGGTGATCGCCCTGACCGAGGGCGAGGCGCGACTCCTGCGTGCCACCTACGGAGCAGTGCACGCGCCGATCGAAGTGATCCCGAACGGCGTCGACGTGGACCGGTTCCGGCCGCCCCTGCCGGCGGAGCGAACTCGCGCCCGTCGCGAATGGCGGATCCCGGACGACGACTGGGTTGCGGTGTTCGTCGGGCACGAGTTCGATCGCAAAGGGCTGCCGCTCATCCTGCAGGCCCTGCCGCAGGCGGACGGCGTACACCTTCTCGTCGTCGGCGGGACGACCGAGATGATCCGCGATGCCCGGGCGGATGCCGCCCGGCGCGGTGTCGGGGACCGCGTGGTCTTCGCGGGCCGGCAGTCCGACGTGCTGCCCGCGCTGTGGGCGGCGGATGCGCTCGTCCTGCCGAGCGCATACGAGGCGAACGCCCTCGTCGTCCTCGAAGCCCTCGCCTGCGGCATCCCGGTCGTGGCGACCGCCGTCGGGGCCGCTCCCGATCTGATCGTGGACGGGCGGAACGGATACGTGATCGATCGCGACGTCGCACCGTTGGCGGAGGCGCTGCGGCGCGTGCGGGATGCCGGGCACGGCGCGTTCGCGCAGGAGTGCCGGGAGACCGCCGTCGAGCTGTCATGGGATCGCATCGCCGAGCGCTACCTGCGTGCGCTGGCGCGCGTGCGCCGCGAGCGCACCGACGGGAGGGCGACACCGTGAGGATCCTTCACGCGATCCGCTCGGACGGGTACTCCGGGGTCGAACGCTATGTCGAGCGTCTGGCGACGGCGCAGGCCGCCGACGGTCACGACGTGCACGTGATCGGCGGCGACCCGGCGCGCATGCGCTCCGCGCTGGCGGAGGCAGGTGTCGGCCACATCCCCGCCGCCCGGACGATCGACGTGGTCCGGGAGCTCAGCCGCCGGCGACGCGCCGCGCAGGTCGTCAACACGCACATGACCGCAGCGGATCTGGCCGCCGCCGTCGCCTTCACCGGCCGCAGCCGGCCCGCGGTGGTCTCCACGCGACACTTCGCGGCGCCACGCGGCCATGTCGGCCCGCTGCGCCTCGACCGCGTCGTCGCGGCGACGATCGACGCAGAGCTCGCGATCAGCGACGCCGTGGCGCAGGCGATCGGACGCCCGAGCACCGTCGTCCATTCGGGACTTCCCGAGCGAATTCACGCGATGCCGCCGCGCGAGAGAGCAGTGCTGATCGCGCAGCGCCTGCAACCCGAGAAGCAGACCGCCGTCGGCGTGGAGGCGTTCCTCCGATCGGGCCTCGCGGATGCCGGCTGGGAACTCTGGATCGCCGGTGTCGGTCCCGACCGCGACCGGGTCGAGCAGACGGCGCGGTCAGGGGGCGCGGCGTCCGCGGTGCGACTGCTCGGCTACCGGACGGACGTGCCCGACCTGCTCGCGCGGGCATCCCTGCTCCTGGCGCCGTGCCCGATCGAAGGACTCGGCCTCACCGTCATCGAAGCCATGCAGGCGGGGCTGCCCGTCGTCGCCGCACGCGGAGGGGGCCATGTGGAGCTCCTCGACGGGCTGGATGAGCGGGCGCTGTTCGCGCCGGAGGACGCCGACGACGCCGCCCAGCGCCTGGTCTCTCTCGCGGGAGATGACACCGGCCGGGAGGCGTTCGGCGCAGCCCTGCGGGCGCGCCAGCGCGCCGAGTACACGCTGGTCGCCCAGGCCACCGGCACCGAGAAGGTGTACGCGGCGGCGCTGCGCGCCCGCGAGGGTGCACCGTGACCGATCTCGTCGTGGTGTCCCTCGAAGCCTGGGATGCTGTCTGGCGCCGCAACCAGCACCTGATCTGGCGCCTGCTGCAGTCCGATCCGGACCTGCGGGTGCTGTTCGTCGAGCCACCGGCCGACCCCCTGCACGCGATCCGGTCCGGACGACGCCCGCAGTTCGGCAAGCGCCCGGCGGACGGCGCCCTCCCGGGGCGGCTGTGGACCATGCGGGCGGTCAAGGTGCTCCCCCGTCGTCTGGATCCGCACGCGGACCGGCGGATGGCCGACCGCATCGTCCGGGCCGCGGCGACGCTGGGCATGCGGGATCCGATCCTGTGGGTCAACGATCCGGGAGGCGCCGAGGTCGCGCGGCGCACCGGCTGGCGGACCCTGTACGACATGACCGACGACTGGCTCGCCGCCGCGCGGCCCGCCGCCGAACTCGCCCGCGTCGGCGAGCAGGAGAGCGATCTGCTCACGTCGGCGCAGGAAGTGGTCGCGTGCTCGGCCGAGCTGCAGCGCCGCAAGAGCCCAGCGCGACCCCCGGACCGGCATCCGATCGTCCTGATCCGCAACGCCGTGGACACCGCGGCCTATCGGGCACCGCATCCACGACCGGCCGACCTCCCGGACGGACGGATCGCCCTCTACGTCGGCACGCTCCACGCGGATCGCCTCGACGTCGCTCTGTGCGAGGCGCTGTCGCTGCGCCTTTCCGGCCGCGGGCACGTCGTGCTCGTCGGTCCTGACGCCCTTACCGGCGCGGAGCGGGACCGATTGCGCACGGCCGGCGTGCAGCTGCTCGGATCCCGGACCGCCGACGAGGTGATCGGGTATCTGCAGGCAGCCGATGTCCTCCTCGTCCCGCATGTGGTGACGGCGTTCACGGACAGCCTGGACCCGATCAAGCTGTACGAGTATCAGGCCGTGGGTCGGCCGGTGATCTCCACGCCGGTGGCCGGATTCCGCGACGCCGACGACGTCCGGATCACGATCGCGTCGGGCGATCACTTCGCGGATGCCGTGCTTCACGCGATCGAGTCGGGTCCGGTGTCGCCTCCTACGGCAGCCGCTGCGGTCGCCGACTGGGACGACCGGGCTCGGCAGGTGGTCGCGGTGCTGGAGCGCATGGCGCGCTGAGCCCGCACGCGCATCGCCGCCACCCGCGAACGCGAGAACGGGGCGCACCGCAAGCCTGCGGCGCACCCCGTCCTCGGATCGGTCCTACTGGTAGAACGGCGGGTCGCACGTGGGTGCGCCCTGCGGGAACGGCACCCGGCTCGAGCACGGCGGGAAGGCGGAGATGACGATGCCCGAGATGACGATCGGCGGGTGGTCGACGTCGTTGCAGTCGTGGCCCCACGGCACCGTCAGCGAGATCGTGACGGACTGGTTCGCGCTGTTGTCGGAGTTCGCATACACGATGACCTTGACGCTGGCACCGGGCGCGATCGTCGTGCAGTAGGCCGGATTGACGCCCTTGACGTCGAACGGCAGACCGGACGACGTGATCGTGATCGACGGCTTCAGCACGATCGGCTTGCTCGTGTTGTTCGTGACCAGCAGCGGGATCGCGAATGCCTTGTTCGGGTCGAGGCCGGGGATGCCGGCGAAGATCGCGGCACAGCTCTGCGCGCTGTTGCCCGGCAGCTTGCAGGCCTTGCCGACGGCCACCTGGGGCGGACCGCCGGAGGCCGCGAAGGCCGGGATCGGTGCGGCGATGGCGATCGCGGGAACAGCCCACGCCATCGCCTTGGTCACGGTGCGACGGCTGACGCCCTTCTGCTCGGGCTGCACGCCCTCGTTGTCGCTCATTGGTACCCCTTCGGAAAGTGTGCTGTGTCGAGCGCCATGACGGCACGCTGAAACGGTCGCTGCGCTCGGGCCCCAATTGATCCCCAAATCAATCCCCAGAAGCCCACTCTCACGTGAGAGAGACACTTCGGATGATACCGTAATGCGCTCATACCACAAGACGCCCGGGAGGACGTTGCATGCACTCCTCTCGCGAGTCGGGTCTGGCCGGCAAGCTGCGGCTCATGCTGCGGATGGCCGGCGCCTCACCGTGGCGCTGGGTCGCCAGCACCCTCGTCCTGTCGCTGCTCCTGGCGGCGCTGGACACGCTCGGCGTCGCCGCGATGGTTCCCCTCACGCAGCTGATCGGCGGCGCCGACCCCACCACCGGGTTCCTCGGGACGATCTCGTCCGCCTTGGGCACCACGGACCCGGCCACGCTGATCCCGGCGGTCGCCGGGATCGTGATGGGTCTGTTCGTGATCAAGAGCGCGGCCGCGCTCGTGTTCCGGTGGTGGCTCCTCGGACGCACCACGCGCGTGTCCGCGCTGTCTGCCGCGGAACTGATGCGCCGTTACGTCCTGGCCCCCTACTCCGACCACCGCGGCCGGCGCATGAGCGAGGTCTACCGCAACGTCAACGACGCGACCAATCAGGCAGCCTCCGTCCTCCTCGGGGTGATGACCCTCGTCACCGACGCCCTCGTCGTGGTCGCGATCACCGTCATCCTGGCGATCACCGCGCCGCTGGTGACGCTGCTCACCGTGGCACTCTTCGGCTTCTTCGTCTTCGGACTCCAGCACCTGCTGCGCGGTCGGCAGGCCCGCATCGGCGAGGAGATGGCCGACGCCAGCCTGGAGGCCTGGCAGTACCTCATGCCGGGACTCGAAGGCTTCCGCGAGGCACGACTCACCTCCAGCGCCCGCACGTTCGTGAACGGCTTCCGCAACGCCCGCTTGCGCTATGCGCGCGCGGGGCGCGAACTCGGCATCCTGTCGGAGGCGCCCCGCTACGTGCTCGAGATCGTCTTCGTGATCGCCATCGTCGGCATCTCGATCTTCCTGTTCGCCACCGGCAGCTCGGCACAGGCGATCACGGTGCTGGGCGTCTTCGCTGCGGCGTCGCTCCGGGCCCTGCCGACGTTGAACCGCATCACCGCCACGCTCGCCACGATCCGCACCGGGCGTGCGGGCCTGGACATCGTCTCGCGCATCTCGGAAGAGCTCGAGGTCGGCGGCACGCACGACGAGGAGCCGCGCGACGACATCCGCTACGGCGGTGACATCACCCTGAGAGGCGTCACGTTCCGCTATCCGGACGCCGCCGTCCCCGTGCTGGACGAGCTCACCCTCACGATCGCCGAGAATCGCACCACCGCGTTCGTCGGTTCCAGCGGCGCGGGCAAGAGCACGCTCCTGGATCTCATCCTCGGCCTGCTCGAGCCGACCTCCGGCGCGATCGAATGCGGCGGCCGATCGATCTTCGACGACCGCGCCGGCTGGTATCGAGGCCTCGGCGTCGTTCCGCAGGACGTGTTCCTGATCAACGACACCCTCGCCGCGAACATCGCGTTCGGCGAGGATCCTGAGCGGATCGACCTGGGTCGCATCACCGAGGTCGTGGCGATGGCGCAGCTCGAGGCGCTCATCGCGGAGCTTCCGGAGGGCCTGCAGACGACGGTCGGCGAGCGCGGCGTGCGCCTGTCGGGCGGGCAGCGTCAACGGCTGGGGCTGGCACGTGCGCTGTATCGGCGGCCCGGCATCCTCGTCCTCGACGAGGCGACCTCGGCGTTGGACAACGCGACGGAGCACGAGATCGCCACGACCCTGCGCTCACTGCAGGGCACGATGACGATCCTGATCGTGGCGCACCGGCTCTCCACCGTCCGCAGCGCCGACACCCTCGTGTTCCTGCAGGCGGGCCGCATCGCCTCGATGGGCACGTTCGAGGACGTTCGCGGAGAGAGCGTCGAGTTCGCTCGCCTCGTGGAACTCGGTGAGCTGAACTGACGCTCCGGCCGGCATCAGCCGGCGTCGAGCGCGTCCAGCAGCTCGGAGCTGAGGACGGGGTCGACCTTGCGGCAGAACGGAGAGCCGGAGGCGCGGATCTCGTCGAGGTCGTCGACGGTCCAGATCACCGGCTCGTCGCGCGCGGCATCCCACCGGACGTAGGAGACGGGCGGCAGCTCGCCGCGCGGACCCGAGCGGCTCAGGGCCGTGACGAACGCCGATTCGTCGGGGATGATCGAGCGGCGATAGAGCCTGCGCAGCGGCGCCCCCGCGCGGAAGTCGACGTCGAGGAGCCGGTCGAGCTCTGAGCGCCGGACGGCGAGCCACTGGCTGCCGAAGTACACCGGCCGTTCGGGTGTGAAGGGGGTCGGCAGCCGGCGCACGCCATAGTGCAGGCCGCGACCCCGCGTGACGATCCGGATGCCGAAGATCGGCTCCAGGCGGAGCGCGAGTGCCGTCCGTACACGGACGATGAAAGGCGAAGCCCGCCTGCCGAACGGGGCACGGAACCACCGGTAGGCATAGCGGGTCCAGCGGTCGTCACCCTCTCCGCGTCGGCGCCCCCAGTGCGGGACGTACGTGAGCGGCTCGGCGGCGCCGATCCATCCGCCGGCCTCCACGGCGGACTTCTCCCACGCCGCGAGATCCTGCACCGGATAGTCGCTCCCCGATATCAGGCACACCAGATCGGGGTCGAACAGCTCCCGCGCTCGCGCGAATGCGTCCAGCGTCGCCTCGACGAGGTCCCATGATCCCCAATCCGCGTCGCGCCCGTGCGCGAAGACGTCGATGCGCGCGTCGCCCGCATCGACGGGGAACGCGTCATGACGAGCATCGTGGGCGAGCACGATCCCGGCTCCCGGACTCGAGCGCAGGATGGCCTGCGCCAGTCTGTGGACCTGGGGCCAGTCCCGGTGGGTGAGGACGACATACGCCGTGCGCACCGGACGCGTCCGGGTCATCGCCGACCTCTGCGCAGCACCCCGCTCGCTCCGCGCAGCCACTCGGGGGCGGCGGCGCGCAGACGATCGGTGCGGCGGGGAAGGATCGGCCGCGCGATGCGGAGCGCTTCGCGGTACGCACGCCCGTCGTGCTCCAGACGGCACAGCAGCAGGGTCCACGTCAGGACGTGCCGGTAGTGCGCGCGGTAGGCGTCGAGGGGACGGTGCGGCGGGGTCGGCAGCGCGCTCGGCTCCCAGAACGAGCGGATCGCACGCAGGGTGGTCAGCCCCTTCACCGGGTCGCCCGCTCTCGTGGCGGTACGCGGGTGGTCGCGGAAGAACGCGAGCCGTTCGGGGATGAGGTGCCACTCGGTCAGCCGGGCGACGTTGACGTACATCACCCAGTCCTCGGCGGTCACCATCCCGACGGGGAATCCGCCCGCACGGCGGAGCAGCTCAGACCGCACGGCGGCGGTGCTCATCGAGCCGCGCAGGCGCTCCAGCAGCAGATCGAAGCTGCGCCCCTCGATGCGCAGGTAGCCGAGGTCCGTGAGCGGTCGCGCCGTCCGGGCGGCGACGAGGGCGCTGTCGAGATCGGATGCCGAGAACTCGTCGGCGGTCCCGGTCTCGGCCGCGAAGCTCCAGTACTCGGTGTTGACGGCTCCCACCTCGGGCGTCTCTTCGATCACGGCGGCCACCCGGGAGAGGTACTCCGGGTGCAGCAGGTCGTCGTCGTCGAGGAAGCAGATCCACGACGTCCGTGCCGCGGCGATGCCCGCGTTGCGCGCGGCGGCCACGCCGGCCTTCGCGATCGGGATCACCTGCACGGGCCCGCCCCCCAGCACCGGCACGGCCGGATCGTCGAGGCCGTCGGCCACGACGATGACCTGGTCGAAGGGTCGCGTCTGCCGGAGCGCGCTCTGCACGGCCTGCTGGACGAGATCGGGCCGGCGATGCGTGGGGATCACCAGCGCGAACGTGGGCGGGTCTGCGGGGACGGGCGCGTCAGTCGTCATGATCGGAGGGCGGCCGCGCCGGGACCGATGGCGGGATCGAGCGCGCACGGTCGATCGGGCGCACGGCGGCGGCGAGCCCGGCGATCGTTCCCACCAGGTCCGCTCCTGCCCGGAGGAGCCCGCCCCCGATGCCGCGCACCTTGGCGGCCAGGCTCGGCCGAGCGGCGTCGGTGAGCGCCGCGAGGCCCGAGACGGCCTCTCGCGGGATGCCGATCGCGGCGGAACCGAGATAGGCCGCGAAGCGCCGGTCCCGGCATCCGATCGTTGTGGCGAGCAGCAGGATGTGGTTGCGCGCCCCGTAGAACCGGTAGCGCAGATCGAAGCGCCGCCCCTGCGCATAGTCGCCCGCCACGTGCCGGACCACCGCGGCCGGCGCATAGACGACGAGGTGACCGGTCAGGCGGGCGCGCAGCGCGATGTCGGCGTCCTCGCGCAGGCACGTGCCCGGGTAGTAGTCGTGGATGCCGCCGAACGAGCGCAGGACGTCGGAGCGCACCGACATGTTGGCTCCGAGCATGTGATCGGCCAGCACCGTCCGTCCGGGATCGGCGGCGAAGTTGCCGGTGAGCCGACCGTTGCGGAGGAACCGTCCGATCCGCTGCAGGGCTTCGGACTCCTCACCGGGCTGCCCGTTGCGCGCGCGGCCGCCGACGGCGCCGACCCCGGGGATGTCGTACGCCGCGAGGAGCTCGGCGAGCCACTCCGGCTCGGCGTACGCGTCGTCGTCGATGAAGGCGATGACATCCTGCGTGACACCCTGGACCCCGATCGCGCGCGAGGACGCGAGGGTTCCCGCCCCCATGTCGTTGCGCCGGTACTCCACGTCGGGGTACTCCCGCACGACCTCACGCGTGCGCTCGTCGGGGGAGGCGTCCACCACGATGATGCGCTCCGGCGCGACGGTCTGCCGCTCGAGGTGCGCGAGGCACTCTCGGACGAAGTCCGGGCGCCGGTAGGTTGCGACGATCACCGCTGCGCTTCGTGTCATGACCCCTCGCCCCTGCCCGATCGACCGGGCTCGCACCCGACGGTTCGTCCTATTCAACTAGATTCGACGTGCCGACCACGCAGAACGGATGCCGACCATCGCGCACGCGCACCGCCTCACGATCGCCACGATCGCGACCGATACCCCGATGGGCGCCCAGGCCTACCAGGAGCAGATCGCGACGCGCGCGGAGCGGGCGCTGTCGGATACCGGCGGAGAGGCGTGGCAGGTCGACCGCGCAATCGTGCGGTCGCTGCGCTCGCGGCTGGACGGCAACCGGCGTCTGCCCATGAGCCGTGTGGCCACGGCCTCCCCGAGGACGCGCCGGCTCATCGGACGGGCGCTGTACGGCTCGGCCGGGGTGACCCACCGGATGAATCTGGAACTGCCGCCGGCAGCCGGTGGTGACGTCGTCACACTGCACGACGTCGTCGCGTGGCTCTTCCCCGACGAGTCCGCTCCGGTGCCCGCGGCCGCCCGCGAGGCGAGGGAAGCGGATGCCGTCATCTGCGTGTCCGAGTTCACAGCGCAGGCGGCGACCGATCTGCTCGGCATCCGCGACCCGCACGTCGTGCACAACGGCGTCGACGCCCGCTTCTTCGACGCCGCGCCGCTCGAGGCCGCCCACCGCTCGCGCCTCGGGCTCGCGGACCGCTTCGTGCTGCACGCCGGAGGCGCATCGACCCGCAAGAATCTCGAGGCGCTTGCGGACGCCTGGCCCCGCGTGCGCGCCGAGCGCCCCGATCTGCAGCTCGTGCTGTCCGGCCCCCCGCATCCGCGCCGGACCCGGCTGTTCGAGGGGATGCCCGGCGTCCTGATGGTCGGCCGGGTGGCGGACGACCTCGTGCCGGGGCTGGTCGCCGCGGCGACCGCTGTCGTGGTGCCGTCCCTCTACGAGGGATTCGGCCTGCCGGTGCTGGAGGCGATGGCCGCCAACGTCCCCGTCGTCGCCGCGAACACCAGCAGCCTGCCCGAGGTCGCCGGCGCGGCCGCGATCCTCGTGAACCCCACGGGGGACGGCATCGCGGAGGGTCTGCTCGCGGTCACGGCGCCGAACGCGGGGACCGCGTCGCTCGTGCGGGCCGGCCGCGCCCGGGCGGCGGAGTTCACGTGGGAGCGCGCTGCCCTCGCCCACGCCCGGGTGTGGCGAGCGGTGGGTGTCAGTCCCTGAAGACGCCGGAGAGACCGCGCGGAAGCCGCGGAAGCGGGCCGATGGCATCCTCGAGACCGGCGAGGGCCGCCACCAGGCCGTCGCCCATCGTCCTGACATCTCCGGGATCAGCGGCGCGGGCGCGCTCCCGCAGGTCGCGCAGCAGGTCCTGCGCGCCGAACGTCACCCGCCGGCTGGGTGTGCGGGGCAACGCCCCCTCGTAGTCGTGGAACTTGAAGTCGCCGCCCTCCAGCGGAGGCTCGAGACTCGTCCAGACGGCGGGGATGCCGAACGCGTCGGCGGTGACCAGCCCGTGCAGCGACGTGGTGACCACCGTCGCGCAGGCGGCGATCTGCCGCACGGCCGTCGCCGCTTCCTGGTGCACGTCGATGACGCGCACCCGAAGACCGACGGTGGCGGCGAGCGCGAGGAAGGCCGAGTGCGAGCGATGATGGCCGTGCGGGACGAGGCCGACATCCCACCGCACGGCGGGTCGGCGTACGTGCCGCGACACGAGGATGCCGGGGTCACCCAGCGCCGTGGACGCCGCCGCGCCGATCCGATCACGGGTGAGCGGCCCGCGGACGGCCAGCACCCGCGCGCTCGGCAGCGGCCGCTCCTCGTCGCGGATCAGACCGCTCCCCCAGATCGCTCCCGCGAAGTCGGTCGGGAGGAACTGGATGACACTGCCCACCGCGGACATGCGCGCACGGGCTGCCATGCGGTGGACGGGGAGGATGCCGTACTTCGGCAGGAGCCACGGCGTGAGGGCATCACCGAAATTGGGGTGGCCGTCCCACCAGTAGGCGGGGACGACGACGCCGGAGCGCCAGACCGCTGGGGAACACACACCGGCGGCGAGCCGCCGTCCCGCGCGAGCCCGGCGACGCAAGGGGCTCGTATAGGTCATCTCATCTCCTTCGGCCGGGGGCGGAGGCCGTCGTAGAGCGCTCCGTAGCGCTCGACGGCGCGATCCCAGCCGAACTCCCGCACCTGGACGCGACCCGCTGCCGCCAGCGCGCGCCGCAGCTCGGCATCCGCGACGACACGCTCGAGTGCGTTCGCGAGCGCACCGCGATCCTCCGGATCGACCAGGACGCCGTCGACGCCGTCGTGGACGAACTCACCCGCGCCGCCGCGGCTGGTCATCACGAGAGGCGCGCCGCTGCGCCAGGCTTCCAGGGCGACCAGGCCGAACGCCTCCATCCGGCTCGGCACGACCACGGCGAGGGCGCCGGCCATCGCCCGGGCGACATCGGCGGGCGACATCCATCCTCGAAGCTCGACCCGCCCCCCGAGCCCGTGGGCTGCGATGCGCCGCTCGAGGTCCGCCCGCTCGGCGCCGTCTCCGCCGATGACGAGGCGTACGGCCGGATCCAGTTCGGCGACCGCGAAGGCCTCGATGAGCAGATCGAATCCCTTCATCCGGCCGAGCCGGCCCACCGCGAACAGGGTGGGCTCCCCGGGTACCGCGGGATCGACGGTGACCGAGAGGTCCACGCCGTTCGGGATGACGTCACCGCCGCGCAGACCGTAGGTCGCCAGATCCGCGAGCACGACACGGCTGGGTGCGGTGACCGCGCGCGCGCGCCGCAAGGCGCGTCGCAGTCCGGTACGCAGGAGAGCCGAGCGGGTGAAGACGCCCCCGTCGTCCGCCATCGTCTCGCCGTGCGAGGTCACCACGAGGGGGATGCCGCGCCGTCCGGACAGCGCGAGTCC
Source organism: Microbacterium lacus (assembly GCF_039531105.1). Taxonomy (NCBI): domain Bacteria; kingdom Bacillati; phylum Actinomycetota; class Actinomycetes; order Micrococcales; family Microbacteriaceae; genus Microbacterium; species Microbacterium lacus. The sequence goes on along the minus strand of NZ_BAAAPK010000001.1, from coordinate 571,696 downwards.
GTAGAGGCCGTTGGGGCCGAAGCAGTGCACGTGCGCGATCGTCGGCCGGAAGGCACGATAGGCCCGCGTCCACTCTCGCCACGCACGGGGTGCGGCGCGCAGGAAGCGCGCGATGCCGCCCACGGAGCCGGCGGGCAGCGGCGTCGGGAGGTAGCGCACCGCGATCCCGTCGATCACCTCCGTGCGCGAGCGCCCATCACGATCGACCGACCACACCTCGACGGCGCGCCCACTCCTCTGCAGGCCCACCGCGACACGTCGGACGGTCTCCTCGACGCCGCCGACGGCGGGCGCGTAGGACGAGGCGATCAGCGCGATCCGATCGGCCGATTCCGAACCGGACGTGCGGAGATTCGCGCTCACGCCCGCCGGGCGCGAGGGCGTGAGCCCGTGGACGGCGACGCTGCGGGCTTCGAAGCCGCGGCGCCGGGCTTTCCGAAGAGGGCGTTCAAGTCGGCGTCCGCCGCGGCGTCCTGCGGTACGGGCACGGTCTCGTCGGGCGCCACGGGTGCCCCGTACTCCCGGCGGTACTCGTATGTGTACGGAGACGCGTCCGCGCCGCGCAGGGGCGCCTTGTTCAGCACGATGCCCAGAGCCCGACCGCTGGACTTGCGCAGCGTGTCCAGTGACTTCTCCAGCAGGTCGTATGTGGTCTTGCCCATGCTCACGACGATGAGCGCGCCGTCCGCCTGGTGCGTGAGCACGGCACCGTCGGTCACCGGCAGCAGCGGCGGCGCGTCGACGATGACCGTGGCGTGGACCGCGAGGTCGGCCAGCAGCTTGCGCATGCGGCCTGAGCCGAGCACTTCGCTCGGGTTGGGCGGGACGCTGCCCGCCGCGAGGATGTACAGGTTCGGCGACGCGGCGGTGCGCTGCAGGACCTCTGCCAGCTCCGCGCGCCCGGACAGCACGTCGCTCAGGCCCGCACCGCCCGGCAGCCCCATCGTGGTGGCCACCGTGGAGCGCCGCAGGTCGCCGTCCACGAGGACGACGGGCTTCCCACTCGCCGCGAGCGTCAGCGCGAGGTTGCAGGCGATGGTGGACTTCCCGTCGCTGGGCAGGGGGCTGGTCACGACGATCGAGCGGGGCGGGTTGTCGACGTCCATGAACTGCAGGTTCGTCCGCAGCGACCGCAGCGCCTCGGACACGGCGAACCCGCCGCCCTTGGATGTGGAAGCCGCCGACGAGTCGAAGAGTCGCTTCTCGTTGCCGAGCGCATCGGTGATGGGGATCGCGCCGACCACGGGAAGGCTCGTGCGCGCCTCGACCTCGTCCGCGCTGCGGATGCGGCGGTCCGAGACGGTGCGGATGAGCGCGAAGGCGATCCCGAAACCGAGCCCGAGCACACCGCCGACCATGAGCGAGGTGAACAGGTCGGGGAACACCGGCGCCGTCGGCAGGGCGGCGACCGAGGCGACCGTGATGTTCAGCGGCGCCGTCCCGGTCGAGTCCGCCTCGAACTCGTCGATGACCGTCGACAGGCCCTGGATCCACGCCTCCGCGAGGGCGAGCGCATCCTCGGGGCTCGATCCCTGCGCGGTGATGCGCAGGATCGCGGTGTCGACGGGATTGACCACGGTGATGCGGCCGACCGCCTGGTCGGCGGAGATCTGCAGCCCCAACTGGTCGATCGCGGCATCCGCCGTCTTCTCCCACGACGCCATCTCGAGATAGGTCTGCACCTTCTGGCGTGCCATCGTGTCGCCCGTGAGCGAGCCGGCGCCGTCCACGACATCGCGGGCCTGGATGATCCCGTCGGCGGAGGCCTCGTAGACCGGCGTCTGGACGAGGGTCCAGGCGTACGCGACACCGACGCCCAGCGCGGTCATGATCACGATCGCCAGCATGTGGCGACGGATGCCGCGCAGATAGTCGCGAAGCTCCATTGCACACCCCCGATCGGATCGCCGGCGCGCACCCCTCGAACACCCCGAACCGCTCCATCGTATGCCAACCGATGCGCGCGGGCATTCGCGCGGCTCAGCGCCGGCTGCCTGGCCCTGTCGCGGTGACGCGTGCGCCGCGCGGGGCGGAGGAGAGCGCGGGGGAGGCGGCGAGGGCGGTGGTCGGACCTCGCTCCTGACTCAGAGCGAGCGCCCCCAGACAGATTCCGGCGATCACGAACGGGATCGAGGTCTGCACCGCCGTCCAGAAGAGGTCGAACTGACCCTGGACGAGCCGGCTGAGCGGCAGCGCCAGCGCCAGCGTTCCGTAGCGGGGGTCTACCCTCCAGAGCACGACGAGGATGCCGATCCACATGACCACGAAACCGGCCAACCCGACGAGCCCCGCTGACGCCAAGACCTCGAGTTCGGCCTGCGGCGGCTGGTAGGGCACATCGGGGTTGTAGTACCAGAAGCGCAGCCCGTGACCGAACAGCGGGGAGTGCTTCCAGAACGCGTACACCTCTCTCAGCCAGTCCAGTCGCTGGAAGACCGAGTTGTGCTGATTCTGCGAGTTGATCTGGTCGATCACCATCGAGACCACGAGCCAGATCGCGGGGATGATCCACAGCAGGGTGAGGCGCGAGCGACCGGTGACGCCGCGCCGTGCGACCGCGATGACGACGACGACCATGAGTCCGATGAGGGCCTGACGCGACTGGGTGAGCACGATCGCGATACCCAGCAGCCAGAGGGCGCGCTTCATCCAGACGTCGGACAGCCCGGCCCACTCCGGCCGCAGGTACGCGATGGCAGCCGAGAACGCCATGGCCGTGCCGGCGAAGTTCTTGTGCATCGACCACGGCCAGACCGGGTACACGGCCGCGAAGTTCAGGTGGGCGAACTGATAGAGCCCCGTCGCGATCGTCCCGACGGCCAGAACGCACCCGGTCCCCACGATGAGCCCCAGAGCCGCCTTGGCAAGCCCCGCTCGGCCGAGCGCCCATCCCACGACGAGCGCGCCCGAGATGAGAAGCCACGCATGGAACCACTCCACGGTGTTCGCGATGTTCGGGTTGACGATGACGGTGAAGAGCGTGGCGAACTGGTAGGCCAGGTTGAACCACAGCAACTGCTTCATGGGCTCGCTCAACGGCCGCTTGCCGAGAAGCACCGCCGTCCCGAATGCCGCGGCCAGGGCGACATCCGACGCGGTGAGGTCCCCTGCTCCGAAACCCACCCGCTCGACGACGAACAGCGCGGGCATGCTCAGCAGGGGGATGGCCATCGGGGCGCTGCCGGTGAGGACCACTCCGATCACGAGAAGGCCGATGACCGCGGCGGTCACCACGCCGTTGGAGATCCCCCGGTCGAGCAGGAGGAAGACGCCGAGACCTGCGCCGGCGGCCATGAGGGCCCATCGCCACGCCCCGGCCCACCACTCACCGAGGCGAGCGCGGACGGCACGGGTGCGTGCGCTCGTGGTCATACCGGCCTCCGGGTGGGTCGGTCCAGTATCGCAGGCGCCACCGGTCGTGGGTCCTGGATCCGGTCAGTCCTCCGCGAGCAGGCCCCGTGCGACGAGATCGTCCACGAAGTCCTGAACCGTCTGGCCGATCGCCTCGGCCTGCTCGCCGGTCGCCTCGGCGAGCGCGGCGACGACCTCGTCACGGCCACGTCCGTCCGCCTCCGACCAGATCAGGGCCGCGATGCCCTCCAGTACGGCGATCGGTCCGTCCGGGAGCGGCGCGACGTACACGGTGTCGCCCACGACGTCGACGCCGAGGCCCGAGGGGATCCGCAGCGTCACGATCCGTCACCCCGGCGTCGGAGGACTTCACGGACGCCGCGCGCCGGCCGCGCGAAGAATTCGACCAGGACGTCGCCCGCGCGCGGACGTCTTCCGAGCTCGTGAGCGAGATGCTCGGTGTTCACCAGCGGCGCCTTGGCAACCAGGAGCACCCGGGCACGCAGCGTCCGGGCAGCCGCCAGCCTGCCCCGCCACTCGGCCAGCCGGGTGCCGTTCTCGGAGACGGCCTTCCACAGGCGGTAGTCGCGTTCACCACGGTGGCGCTCGAGCTGACCGATCGCGGCGTCGAACGCCGTGCGCGCATCGAGCTCGGTCACGAGCGCGTCGATGCGCGCCCGCGCGTGCTCGTCCGCATCGAACCAGACACGGCGCAGATCCTCCAGGGCGTCGGAGCGTCCCCGCGCGGCATTGAGCACCAGCACGGTCGCCTGCGCCGTCACGCTGGGCACCGCGCAGTCCGTCTCCGCGAACACCGCCGATCCTCGGTCCTGCCAGAGCAGCTCGAACGCCGAGCCCGCCTCGCGGCCGATGCCGGGGAACAGGCGGTGGACATCGACGTACCCCCACACCGGATGCGTGTAGGTCTGCGCGTGGGCGAAAGGCGAGCCGTTGGCGAACGTGCTGTACAGCGTCCACCCGTACGCCCGCAGCGCCCGGTCCATCGCGGGCACGTGCGCGGGCCGGATCAGGACGTCGATGTCGGTGCCTCCCTGCACGTCGGGCCGCAACGAAGGATCGACCGCGTCGCCCTTGATGTGGAGCACGTCCACGCCGGCTCGGCCGGCGATGGTCTGCACGGCGGCCCGACCGATACGCAAGCGCACGCTCAGGGGGATCGCCGTCTCCATCTCCACCTACTGCAGTGCGCTCGTGAGCCGCGCGAGGTTGTCCAGCACCGTCGAGCGCAGCGGCTGCTTCTCCCATTCCTCGAGGGTCAGCTGTCGGCTGAGCGCACGGTACTGCGCCTCCACGTCGCGCATCTCGCGCACGAACTCCTCGCCGCGCACAAGCATCGAGATCTCCATGTTGAGACCGAACGAGCGCATGTCCATGTTGCTGGAACCGATGATGGCGACCTCGTCGTCGATCGTCATCGACTTGCTGTGCAGGATGTAGGGCTTGCGGTACATCCAGATCTGCACGCCGGCGCGCAGCAAGGCCTCGTAGTAACTGCGCTGCGCGTGATAGACCATCGCCTGGTCGCCCTCCTCGGAGACGAAGAGCTCGACGTGGATGCCGCGCTGGCAGGCCGTCGTGATCGCCAGGAGCAGCGCCTCATCCGGAACGAAGTACGGACTGACGATGATGATCTTGCGCTGGGCGGCGTAGAGCAGCCCGGCGAACAGCTTGAGATTGTTCTGGAACTCGAAGCCTGGTCCGGACGGGATGATCTGGCAGTCGAGGTCGCCCGGTCCGCTCTTGACGTCGAACAGGTCGATCTCGTCCGTGAGCACCTCGTCCGTCTCGCTGAACCAGTCCGAGAGGAACACCGCGTTGACGGACGCCACGACGGGTCCTTCGATCCGCGCCATGAGGTCCACCCAGTGCAGGCCCCGCTTGATGTTCTTGCTCAGGTTGTACGTCGAATCGGTCACGTTCTGCGAGCCGGTGAACGCGACCCGGCCGTCCACGACGAGGAGCTTGCGGTGATTGCGCAGGTCGGGGCGCTGGTACCTCCCCTTGAGAGGTTGGACCGGGAGCATGAGATGCCACTGGGCACCCATGGCGTCCAGGCGCTTGAGGGTCTTCTTGTAGAACGGCTTGCCGCGGTTCGCCCAATGGTCCAGCAGCACGCGGACCGTCACCCCGCGCGCGGCGACTTCCTCCATCGCCCGGAAGAAATTGTCGGTCGACTTATCGGACTGCAGGATGTAGAACTCCACGTGGATGTAGCGCTCCGCCTCTCGGATGGCGTCCGCCATCGCATCCAGACTCTGCTGGTACTCCGAGATCAGGTGGGCCGAGTTGTCGCCGGCGAGCGGCATCGCGCCCAGGTTGCGGTTGAGCGTCACGAGCGACGTGAACCACCCCGGCGCATTCGGCCGGAGGGTGCCGAAGTCGAGGTGCTCGCTTGTCTCCTGGATGTAGGAGTTGATCTGCTCCTGCTTGCGGCGCCGCTTCCGCGGCAGCCGCGGGTTGCCGATCAGGAGGAACAGCAGAACACCGACGAACGGGATGAAGTAGATCGCCAGAAGCCAGGCGGTCGCGGCCGTCGGCCGGCGGTTGCGCGGCACGATGATGATCGCGGCGACGCGGATGACCAGGTCGGTGATGAAGACGAGGATGAGCCACCACGTCGCATCGAACGTGACAGTGATCACTCGGCCTCCCCGTGGACCCTCTCAGCTTACGGGGCGAACACTCAGCGCTCGGAAGTCGCGGGCTCCGGGGGCAGACCGCGCTTCGCGCGTTCCTCCGCCTCGATGCGGGCGTACACGCGCCGCTCGGTCCGGTCGGCACGCAGGATGCTGCGGAGGATGAAGAAGAACAGTCCGCTCACGACGACCGTCGGCAGCAGCGACCAGAACACGGCCACCCAGTAGTCATCCATACCCTCCAGGATACGCCCATCCACTTCTCCCCAACCCGGCTCGGGGGCCGACCTTTCCCCAGCTTCGGAGAGCGGCCGTTCGGGGACCCGCGGATCGGCGAGGGTCATCGCATGACCACGATCGTCAAGGCCGCGAGCGCGGCGCAGTTCCTGTCCCTCATTCCGAAGATGCTCGGCTACCTCCCGACGCAGAGCCTCGTCCTCGTTCCCTTCTCCGGCAAGCGCAGCATCGGAGCGATGCGCTTCGACCTGCCTTCCGACGCCGATGCGGAAGACATCGCCCGCGTCGCGGCGACCTTCATCGGCATGGTGTGCCGGCTGCCCGAAGCCGACGCCGTCGCCGCGATCGCCTACACGGACGAGTACTTCGCCGGCCGGGGACTGCCGCACGCGGATCTGTTCGACGCGCTCGAGGACCGCGCCGACGCGTGCGGTCTGCGCATGAACGACGCGTTGAGCGTCGCCGCCGACGGGTGGGGTTCGCACTTCGATCCCGCGTGCCCTGCGGGCGGGCGCCCGCTGGCGGAGCTGGCCGCCGAGCCCCGCGGCGCCGAGGACCTGACCGTCACCGACGGCGATCAGGCCTCCGGTGCGGAGCTCCCGCGCGTCGACCTCGCCGAGAAGGAGCGCACCGCGCGAGCGGTCGCATCCCTGGATGCCGCGGCGCGCCTGCTGTGCGGCCAGGGCGAGCCCTTCGCAGATGACCACGCCCGGATCGATCCGCAGGCGCTCGCCGCGGCGTGCGTGCTGGATGATCTGCCGACGCTGTTCGAGGAGGCGCTCGACTGGGATGCCGAGAGTCTCGCCCCGTTCGATGCTGCGGCTCTGGCCTGGTGTCTCATGCGCCCGGCGTTGCGCGACATCGCCCTCGTGCAGTGGTGCCGGGGGATGAACGCCGGGGATGAGGCCTTCGATGCTCAGCTGCGCTGGGAAGCCGGGGAGGAGTACCCCGCACACCTGGCGATGCAGATGTGGGGAGAGGGCGAACGGCCGGATCCCGACCGACTCCTCGCGGCGCTCACTCTCTTGCGGCGTATTGCGGCGGCGGTTCCGCGCGATGCGCGCGCCGGAGTGCTCGCGACGTGCGGATGGCTCGCTTGGGCGCTCGGCAGGTCGACCCACGCCGAGCGGTACGCGGTCCTCGCGTGCGAGATCGAACCCGAGCACGGGCTCTCCGAGATCGTGCGATCGTTCGTGCACGCCGGGCACCTGCCGGACTGGGCGTTCCGGCGGGTCTGAGGACGCCGGTTCAGCGCCGTGTGCTCACTTGACCAGCGGGAAGAGGATCGTCTCGCGGATGCCGAGCCCCGTGACGGCCATGAGCAGGCGATCGATCCCCATGCCGAGCCCGCCCGAGGGCGGCATCCCGTGTTCGAGCGCACGCAGGAACTCCTCGTCGATGCGCATCGCCTCGAGGTCGCCGCGGGCGGCGAGCTTGGCCTGCTCGGTGAACCGCTCACGCTGGATCACCGGGTCCACGAGCTCGGAGTATCCGGTTGCGAGCTCGAATCCGCGGACGTACAGATCCCACTTCTCGACGACGCCCGCGATCGAGCGATGCTCGCGGACGAGGGGGCTCGTGTCGACCGGGAAGTCCATCACGAACGTCGGTCGGACCAGCCCACCCTTGACGAAGTGCTCCCAGAGTTCTTCGACGAGCTTGCCGTGGGTCGCGAGCGGCGGCTCTTCGACACCGGCGGACGCTGCCAACGACCGGAGATCCTCGAGCGAGGTCTGCGGCGTGACCTCGACGCCCGCGGCGGCGGAGAGGGAGTCGTACATCGAGAGTCGGTCCCACCGGCCGCCGAGGTCGTACTCTGTGCCGTCCGCCCACGTCACGGTCGTGGATCCGGCCACGGCGAGCGCGGCGTTCTGGACGAGGTCCTGCGTCAGGTCGGCGATCCCGTTGTAGTCCGAATAGGCCTCGTAGGACTCGAGCATCGCGAATTCGGGGCTGTGCGTGGAGTCGGCGCCTTCGTTGCGGAAGTTGCGGTTGATCTCGAACACGCGCTCGAGACCCCCGACGACGGCCCGCTTGAGGAAGAGCTCGGGTGCGATGCGCAGGTAGAGGTCGGTGTCGAACGCATTGGAGTGCGTGATGAACGGGCGGGCCGATGCGCCGCCGTGCTGCACCTGCAGCATGGGAGTCTCGACTTCGATGTACCCGCGGTCGGCGAACGTCTGGCGCAGCGAGGCATTGACCTTCGCCCGCGCGCGGACGGTCTGCCGAGCCTGATCGCGCACGATCAGGTCGAGGTACCGGCTGCGGACTCGGCTCTCCTCCGAGAGCTCGCCGTACATGTTCGGCAGCGGCAGGATCGCCTTGGCGGCGACCTTCCATTCGGCGACCATGATCGACAGCTCGCCGCGGCGGCTCGAGATCACCTCACCGGACACGTACACGTGATCGCCGAGGTCGACGATCTCCTTCCACTGCGCGAGGGACTCCTCACCGACGGCGGCCAGCGACACCATGGCCTGGATGCGGCTGCCATCGCCCGACTGGAGCGTCGCGAAGCACAGCTTGCCGGTGTTGCGGCTGAACACGACGCGGCCCGCGACCGCAGCGGTCACGCCGGTCTCCTCGCCCGCCTCCAGGTCGGCGTACCGCTCGCGCAGGGCCGGGATCGTGTCCGTGATCGGGAGCGAGACCGGGTACGCGCCGCCGGCGGCATCCTCGCGGTCCGCGATGAGTCGCTCCCGCTTGGCGAGCCGCACCGCCTTCTGCTCGAAGATGTCCTCTTCGGTCGGCTCGGGGGCGTCGGCGGGCGCGGGCGTGTCGCTCATCTGTTCTCGGGGCTCCTCGGAAAGTCGGGCCCAAGTCTATCTGCGCCGCTCTGTGCGGTCAGGGCTCGAGGGCTCCCGGGGCCCCCGACCCGGCATCCGAGAGCGCTTGATCGACCGCCGAATGCACGAGCGCCGACAGGTAGCGGCCGGGCTCGGGCACGCCGGCGCCCGCGAGCAGATCAGTGGACTGCCGCACGATCGAGCGCGAGAACTCTGTGGCGGTGGCGAGCGCCTCGGCGTACGCCGGCCGAGCCTCCTCGGCGACGACGACCGGTTCGCAGCCGAGCTCCACCGCGAGCGCCTGGGCGATCGGCAGCACCGCGGCAGGCGCGGTCACGGCGGCGTACGCGTGGGCGAGCTGGCGCAGATCCATCGACGTGCCGGTGAAGGTGACGGCGGGGTGCACTGCCAGCGGGATCGAGCCGCGGGCGGATGCCGGACCCAGGACACCGGTGCCGTACGCCGGATCGGTGTGCAGGACCAGCTGCCCGGCCTGCCACGCGCCCAACTCGGCGAGTCCGGACACGAGCCCGGGGAGCTCGTCGTGCGGCACGGCGATCACCACGAGCTCACTGCGGCGGACGACCTCCAGGGCATCGAACCTGGGGACGCCAGGGAGGACGGCCTCCGCGCGCTCCTCATCCGCGCCGCGGGTGATGCCGACGATCGCGTGTCCGGCGCCCCCGAGCGCGGCGCCGATCACGGGCCCCACGCGACCGGCGCCGATGACGCCGACCCCGAGCCGACCGTCCCGCCTCACCGCGGCACCTCCAGCGGATCCGTCCTCGGGTCCATCCCCGCGCCGCCCTCGGGGTCCGATGCCTCTCCCTGCGCCCACCGGTGGGTGTGGTCCCGCGCGGCCGCGTGGATCACCGCCGCTTCGGCGGTCCCGAACAGCTCGAGCGCGGCATCCCGATCGATGATCCCCAGCCGTCCCGAGACGCGCCCCGCAATCGTGTGGGCGCGCACGCTCGCGACGCGCAACGCCCGGTCGAGCGGGCCCTGCTCGAGCCCGATGCTCTGCAGGCGGGCGAGCGGGAACACCGCGAGCGTGCGCCAGATCGCCCCACGGCGCATCAGGAGGACGTCGGGTGACAGCTGGAAGCCGTTGCGGCGCCAGGAAAGGAGCCGCAGCAGTCGCGCGCGGCGCGGCGTGTTCGTGTACGGGTCGGCTTCGCGCGGACCGAGCAGTCCGTGCTCGAAGACGAGGGGCCACTCCGCCTCGGGGAGGTCGAGCAGCAGAAGCCGCAGCACCCGCTCGACGTCGGAGCGCGTGCCGACCGGCAGTACCGTCGTGAACTGGTCGGTGGTCCCGTCCGACAGGCCCCGCCCGGACAGTCGGTTCACCGTGATCGCCCACCAGCCGAACGGGCGCCACAGCAGCGACTGCTGCACCTCGATCGCGTGCACGCGCCCGGGCGGCAGGATCTCGGTGATCGTGGTGAAGAGGCCGAACGTGATGCGCACCCCCGAGGGGGTCGGGGCGATCGAATACCGGAGCGATCGTGTGATCGTCCGCACCCAGTAGGCCCCGAATCCGAGGAGCGCGGGAATGAGGGTGAACAGCACCCACGGCGTCCCCGCGATCGATCCCACGACGATCGCCACGGTGATCGCGACGAGCCACAGCGTAGAGGAGCTCAGCAGCCGCGAGGCGATGAGCCGGCCGACGGGGATGTGGACGACCGACTCGGGCTCGCTCACGGGCTCTTCCGCGCCCTCGATGAGTCCGGTGATCCCGGCGCTCACCACGGATGCCGCCGCCGCGCGCCGCGAGACGATTCCAGGATCCACCCGTTCGGCCCGCGCCTGCCGGCTCCCCGAGGCGAGCCGAAGGATGTCCGCGCGCACGGCCTCCGCGTTGCCCGTCGACAGGTATTCGAGCTTCACGTTCGCGTCCAGTCCGGCGCCGACGACCTCGAGCTTGGCCATGCCGACGAGCCGGGCGAGCATGGGCCGGGTCAGATTGACGCCCTGCACCCGATCCAGCGGCGCGCGGCGATGGGTGCGGAACAGCACGCCGCTGCGCACTTCGACGTCGTCGCCGGTGATCCGGAACGTGTGGAAGCGCCACGAGAGGTAGAAGAGCCCGATCAGCACCGCGAGGATGCCGAGGAGGGCGAGGCCCGCGACCAGGTAGAGGTTGTTCGCGATGATGAAGTCGACGGGGTCGCCGCCGGACTCGAATTCGCGGATGTCGCGATCGATGTCGTCGTCGAACCACGGCAGGAAGAGGAAGACGAGACGGTCGCGCAGGTTCGCGATCACGATGCCCGCGACCACGACGAGGAACAGCCCACCCCGGAAGAGCGGGGTGAGCGGATGCAGGCGGTGCCACTCCCCGTCCGTGAGGGTCGGTGCCGCCACGGCGCGCGGCGCGTCCGGTTCGGTCACAGGCCCGTCCGGCGCGACTCGGCGACGTCCACGAGCGTGTCGCGCAGCTGTTCGGCGGCGGCTTGCGTCAACCCCGGGATGACGACGCCGGTCGAGGCCGCCGCCGTCACGAGCTTGAGCTGCGCGATTCCGAAGCCTCGATCGAGCGGTCCGTGCGTGATGTCGACGAGCTGCATGCGGCCGTAGGGGACGGCCACGACGCGCTGCCACAGGATCCCGCGACGGAACACGAGATCGTCGCGGCGCAGCTGGTAGCCGTACGCCCGGGCCTGCCGCGGGGTGATCGCCATCGTCCAGATCAGGATCACCAGGAACACGCCGGCAGGGATCCACACCCAGAGCTGGTGCCACAGCAGGCTGGCGGCGATCGCAGCGGCGGCGACGACGAGCATCGCGACGCCGGTGGAGATCAGCTGCACCCACACGTACTGCCGGGCCAGCTGGTGCCAGGTGCCGTCGCCGAGTGGCAGCCGCCCCGCCGCACGGGGTTCGCGGACCGCGTCGTACGTGTCGCGATCGAAGACGGATGCCGTCGCCTGGCCCTCCGCCGGGGCGGACGGCGAGCGATCAGCGGTGGTCGGGGGAGGCATCGAGTCCGGGCTGTTCGTCATCGTCGTCCTTCCGGATCGTGCAGAGGTGCTCCGCGTACAGGCCGGCCGCCACGAGGGCCGCACCGCACACCGCGGTCGCGATGACGGCGCCCATCGAGCCTACCGACGGCGGGACGGGCCGGGTCAGCAGGAAGATCGCGAGACCGCCGGCGAGACCCGTCACCACGGCGCCGACGATGCTCGACGCTTTCGCGAGCATCGCGATCCGCAGCGCCCAGAACGGGTTCACCGGGGCCTTGAGTGTGCCCTTGGTCGCCCGGCGGATCGGCAGGGCAAGTGCGATCACGACCGCGCCGAGGAGCACGAGGAAGATCGGCAGGGTGACGGAGGGCGTGAAGGTCGCCCGACCGCCCGCCGTCAGGGCCTGATCGAGCAGGAACCCCGCGGCGACGCCGAGGGCGGCGGAGACGAGGAGAAGACCGGCGCCGGTGCGCTTCACGCGGTGCTCCGCAGCTGGGCGAGCAGGTCCTCCACGCGTCCGGCGCCGGGGATCTCGGCATCCGGATCGAGGGACAGCCACGGCACGAGGACGAAGTCGCGCTCAGCGGCGCGCGGGTGCGGCAGCGTGAGGTGGGCGTCGCGGCTGACCACGTCGCCGTACGCGATGAGATCGAGATCGAGTGTCCGGTCGCCCCACCGCTCGCGACGCTCGCGGCCGTGCCTGGTCTCGATCGCCTGCAGGAAGGCCAGCAGCACCGACGGCGCGAGCCGGGTCTGCACGAGCGCGACCGCGTTCAGATACGCCGGGCGCTCGGCGTCTGGTCCGTCGGGCGTGACCGCGACGGACTCCACCGGCGCCGAGGCGCGGACGTCGTCCACGAGGGGCAGCCGCTGCAGTTCGGCGAGCGCGGCGTCGAGGGTCGCGACGCGGTCGCCGAGGTTGGACCCCAGCCCGACGACGGCTCGGACCGGCGGGCGCGGAACGTTCTCGTGCTCGGAGTCGAATCCGTGAGCGAGTCGTCGGTTCATGCGGGCTCCTCGGGAGCGGGGGTGAACAGGGTGCCGCGACGGATCGTGACCGACACGCCGGAGAAGGTGAGCGGGATGGGTGCCTGCGGCTTGTGGACGGTGACCGCGACCATTCGGACGCCGGCAAACGTGAGAACCGCATCCGCGATGCGCTGCGCGAGGGTCTCGAGGAGGTTCACCGGCTCACCGGCGACGATCGCGGCGATGCGCTCGGCCACCTCTCCGTAGTGGACCGTGTCGGCGACGTCGTCGCTCGCGGCGGCCGCGGCGGTGTCGACGTACAGCCGGGCGTCGACGATGAATTCCTGGCCGTCGCGGCGCTCATGGTCGAAGACTCCGTGGTGTCCGAAGACCCGGAGGCCGGTCAGCGCGATCTCGTCGACGTGGTCCATCGTCCCTCCCCCTTCCAGAGGTCGGCGATGCGGAGGGCGTCCCGGGTGGCGGCGACGTCGTGGACGCGAACGCCCCACGCGCCTGCCTGGGCGGACAGCACGCTCGTGACGGCTGTGGCGAGGTCGCGCCGGGCTGTCGTCACGTTCGGGTCGTCCGTCGTGCCGTCCGTGGCGAGGGCCTCGGCGAGGAAGCGCTTGCGGCTCGCTCCGACGAGCACGCGGTGACCCAGCCCGACGATGCGCGGCAGCGCCCGCAGCGCCTCCCAATTCTGGCCGCCCTTCTTGCCGAAGCCGATGCCCGGGTCGACGACGAGGCGTCCCGGTGGGATGCCGGCCTCGGCGGCGGCCGCGACGCGCTCGGTGAGTTCGCCCAGCACGTCGCGCACGACGTCGTCGTATTGGGCGCGCGCGTACATATCGGCGGACGGGCCGCGCCAGTGGCCGATGATCGCCTCGGCGCCCGATTCGGCGATCGCGGGGAGCATGTCGGGGTCCGCGAGACCCCCCGAGACGTCGTTGACGTAACGGGCCCCGGCGGCCACCGCCGCGCGTGCGGTGGACGCGTTCATCGTGTCGACGCTCACGCGGGCGCCGGCCTCCGTCAGAGCCTGGATCACCGGAAGCACGCGCTCCTGCTCTGTGCGCGGTGCGACGCGCTCCGCACCCGGGCGGGTGGACTCGCCGCCCACGTCCAGGATGTCGGCGCCTTCGGCACGCAGCCACAGTCCGTGGGCGATCGCCGCGTCCGCGTCGAGGTAGCGGCCGCCGTCGCTGAACGAATCGGGCGTCACGTTGACGATCCCCAGGATGAGGGTGGTCATGCGCGGCTGCTCCCGAGAAGCGCGATGAGCTCGCCGCGCGCAGCCGGGTCGGCCAACTCGCCCCGCGCGGCGATCGTCAGGGTCCGCGCCTCGGGCTGACGCTCGCCGCGCATCGTCACGCACTCGTGCGCGGCATCCAGCACGACGAGCACGCCGCGTGTGTCCAGCGACGCGGCGATCGTGTCGGCGATCTGCTCGCCGAGCCGCTCCTGCACCTGCGGACGCGAGGCGAGGATCTCGACGACCTTCGGCAGGGCGCCGAGCCCGACGACCTGCTCGCCGGGCAGATACGCGATGTGCGCGCGTCCGCGGAACGGGAGCAGATGGTGCTCGCATATTGAGCGGAAGGCGATGTCTCGCAGCATGACCGCTCCCGACGGGAGGGTCTCGGGAGCCGGCCCCCGGGTCACCGAGATGGTGTGCGCGAGCGGGGCGGCGGCATCCTGCCCGACCCCCGAGAAGAACTCGGCGTACGCGTCGGCGACGCGCCCCGGCGTCAGCCGGAGACCCGGACGCTCGGGGTCTTCTCCGATCGCCGCCAGCAGCTCTCGGACGAGCGCGGCGACGCGCTCACGGTCGACGGCCACGGGCCGAGCCTACGCGGTCGCGGGTCGCGCCTGCCCGGTGGGACGACGCTTCGCGGCCTTCTCGGGCGCGCCCTGTTCGACCTCGACACTCGCCGCCACACCCTCGGGGTGCACGCGCCGCGGCACCTCGACCGGCGGCTGGTAGGACACCGGACGGTTCTCGCTGGAGAGCCACTGCGGACGCGGCGGGAGGCGCTTGACGTCCTTGAAGATCTCGGCGAGCTCGAGGTGATCCAGGGTCTCCTTCTCGAGGAGCGCCAGCGCGAGCCGGTCCAGGACATCGCGATTGTCGTTGATGACCTGGTACGCCTCGTTGTGCGCCTGCTCGATGAGGGCGCGCACCTGGTTGTCGATGCGCTCGGCGATCTTCTCGCTGAACTCGCGGCCGTGGCCCATGTCGCGGCCCATGAACACCTCGCCGCTCGCGGAGCCGAGCTTGACGGGCCCCACCTCGTTGGTCATGCCGTACTCGGTGACCATCTTGCGCGCGATGTTCGTGGCCTTCTCGATGTCGTTGGAGGCACCGGTCGTCGGGTCGTGGAAGACGATCTCCTCGGCGACGCGGCCGCCCATTGCGTAGGTCAGCTGATCCTGCAGCTCGTTGCGGGTGACGGAGTACTTGTCGTCGATCGGCAGCACCATCGTGTATCCGAGCGCCTTGCCGCGCGGGAGGATCGTGACCTTCGTGACGGGGTCGGTGTTGTTCATCGCCGCGGCGGCGAGTGCGTGACCGCCCTCGTGGTACGCCGTGATGAGCTTCTCCTTGTCGCGCATGACGCGCGTGCGTCGCTGCGGACCCGCGATCACCCGGTCGATCGCCTCGTCGAGTGCGCGGTTGTCGATGAGCTGCGCGTTCGAGCGCGCGGTGAGGAGGGCGGCCTCGTTCAGGACGTTCGCGAGGTCGGCACCGGTGAAGCCGGGGGTCTTGCGGGCGACGACCTCGAGGTCGACGCCGTCCGCGAGCGGCTTGCCGCGACCGTGCACCTCGAGGATGCGCTTGCGGCCCTTGAGGTCGGGCGCGTCCACGCCGATCTGCCGGTCGAAGCGGCCCGGGCGCAGGAGCGCGGGGTCGAGGATGTCGGGGCGGTTCGTGGCCGCGATCACGATGACGTTGACCTTGGGGTCGAAGCCGTCCATCTCGACCAGCATCTGGTTGAGGGTCTGCTCGCGCTCGTCGTGACCGCCGCCCATGCCGGCGCCGCGGTGACGACCCACGGCGTCGATCTCGTCGATGAAGATGATCGCGGGCGAGCTCTCCTTCGCCTGGGTGAAGAGGTCGCGCACGCGGCTCGCGCCGACGCCGACGAACATCTCCACGAAGTCCGAGCCGGAGATCGAGTAGAACGGAACGCCCGCCTCGCCGGCGACGGCGCGGGCGAGCAGCGTCTTTCCGGTTCCGGGAGGGCCGTACAGCAACACGCCCTTCGGGATGCGCGCGCCGACGGCCTGGAACTTCGACGGATCCTTCAGGAAGTCCTTGATCTCCTGCATCTCCTCGATCGCCTCGTCGGCGCCGGCGACATCGTCGAACGTGACGGTCGGGGACTCCTTCGAGACGAGCTTCGCGCGGGACTTGCCGAACTGCATGACCTTGCTGCCGCCGCCCTGGGCGCTGGAGAGCAGGAACCAGAACAGCACACCCAGCAGGAGCAGCGGGAGCATGAGCGAGAGGAAGCCGTCGAACCACGTGGGGCGCGGGACCGCGTCGTTGAAGCCGTCGGCGGGGTCGGCCGCGTTGATCGCGTCGACGACCTCGCTCGCGCGCGCGGTCACGTAGTAGAACTGCACGTCGGACGCGCCGTCGTAGGGCTTGGACAGCTTCATGTCGACGCGCTGGTCGCCGTCGGTGTTGAGCACCTCGGTGACCGTCCCGCCCTTCAGCAGCTCCAGACCCTCCTGGGTGGAGACCTGCTTCGCACCGCCGAGGCTCGAGATGAGTGAGAAACCGACGATCAGGAAGATGCCGATGATGAGCACATAGAACAGCGGGTTCCGGGTGATCTTCTTGAAGTCCATGGTGCGGGCGAGGCCCGTTCCCTTTCGTCGACGATCCGCGCGGGGCATCGGGATGCCCGGGCGACAGTGGATTCAGGGTATCCCGCCGCGCCTATGCCCGGACTGTGCATTCGCCCACGGCGTACAGTGCGCGGGCTGTGGGATCAGCTGTAGACGTGAGGGGCGAGGATCGCGACGTCGCGGAGGTTGCGGTACTTCTCGGCGTAGTCCAGGCCGTACCCGACCACGAACTCGTTGGGGATCTCGAACCCGACATAGCGGCAGTCGACGTGGACCTTCGCGGCATCCGGTTTGCGGAGAAGGGCGAACACCTCGACGGATGCCGCTCCCCGCGACGCGAAGTTGGTCAGGAGCCAGCTCAGGGTGAGGCCCGAGTCGATGATGTCCTCGACGATCAGGACGTGCTTGTCGTGGAGGTCCGTATCGAGGTCCTTGCGGATCTGGACGACACCGCTGGAGCGCGTGCCGGTGCCGTACGACGAGACCGCCATCCAGTCCATCGTCACCTCGCCCGGCAGCGCGCGCGAGAAGTCGGCCATGACCATCACCGCGCCCTTGAGCACGCCGACCAGCAGCAGCTCCTTTCCGGCGTAGTCCACCGCGACCTGCGCGGCGACCTCCTCGAGCTTCGCGAGGATCTGCTCTTCGGTGACGAGGACTTCGGTGATCTCGCTCTGGACATCGGCGGCGCGCATGGAGAGAGTTTAGGACAGCGGGGCGACGGCGCCCCAGACGAGGAGGCTCGGCATGGCCGGACTGGACGACATCCTGCAGGCTCTACCGATCGACGACATCGCGCGGCAGCTCGGCGTGCCGCCGAGCGAGGCGCGCCGAGCCGTCGAAGAGGGCGGGGCGACGATCCTCGCCGGCCTGCAGCGCAACGCGCAGACGCCCGACGGGGCCGCCGCGCTCGAGAAGGCGCTCGGCGCGCACGGCGGCGAGACCGCCTCGGGACGGATCGATCTGAACAACCTCAGCACGACCGATGGACAGAAGATCCTCGGCCACGTCTTCGGCGGCCAGGAGCAGCAGGTCGCACAGAAGCTCACGGACGAGCCGAAGACCGCCGGGATCGACTTCGGCAAGCTCCTGCCGATCCTCGCGCCCATCATCATGGGACTCATCGCCGATCAGCAGCAGAAGTCGGCGCCGTCGCAGGGCGGTGGCGCGGGCGGCGGGCTGGGCGATCTCATCGGCGGCCTGCTCGGTGGCTCCGCCACCGGCAGCTCCTCCCCCGGAGGGCTCGATGTCGGGGGACTCCTCGGAGGCCTGTTCGGCAAGAACTAGGAGGCGGATGCCGTGAACTCGACGCGTCCGCCGACGCGGCGGGCGCGGCATCCGGGCAGGTCGATCGGACCTTGGCCCGACCATGCCGTCACGAGTCGGGCGACCTCGAGCGTCTGCGCACGTGTGAGGCTCGCGTGGAATTCGCTCGCGACGACGTGCCGGATGATGCGGTTCCGCAGCGCCGCCGGGTTGGCCGCGAGAGCTGCGACGGAGACGGAGATGCCCGCTTCGGCGTGCTCGACGATGTCCTCGATCGTCTCGTCGATCATGTCGTCGAACGCCTCGGCGTCCTCCCGCAGCTGGGCCGCGGTGCGCGCGAGTGCGTCCGCGATACCCGGACCGAGCTCGGCCTCGAGCACCGGCAGAACCCGCTCACGCACGCGCACGCGCGCGTACGCGGGGTCGGCGTTGTGCGGGTCGTCCCACGGCGTGAGGTCCTCCGCCGCGCACGCGGCGCGCGTCGTCTTGCGGCGCACCTCGAGAAGGGGGCGGAGCAGGCTGATGCCGGGCACGAGCTCCGCTTCCGGCGCCATGCCCTGCAGGCTCGCGCCGCCGGAACCTCGGGCGAGCCCCAGCAGCACGGTCTCGGCCTGGTCGTCGAGCGTATGGCCGACGAGGACGGCGATCGCGCCGGTCTGCGCCGCCGCGTCGGCCAGGGCTCGGTAGCGTGCCTCGCGAGCCGCGGCCTCCGGTCCGCCGGTGCCGCCGACCTCGACTCGGACGACGCGCGCGTCGAGTCCGAGGCGCTCGGCCTGGGCGGATGCCGCGGCGGCGGCATCCGCTGACCCCGGCTGCAGACCGTGGTCGACCGTGACGGCGACCGCGCGGATACCGCGCTTGGGCGCCTCGAACGCGGTCGCCGCGGCGAGCGCGAGCGAGTCCGCGCCTCCGGACAGCGCGACGAGCACTGTGGTCCCCTCCGACAGCGCGGCGAGCGCCTGCCGCACGGCGCGGCGCACCTCGGCGACGGCCGGACTCAGGCTCGATCGGTTCTCCACGCGTTCACGGTATCGGCCATGCCGCGTGAAAGCGCGGGGCGATTATGGTCTGAACGTCGCTCAGACGGGCCGAAACCTGCCGTTTCTCCCCGTTCTTTCACCGTGAGCGCCCCGAGTAGGCTGGTGCGCGGCATCCCACCCCCTCACCAAGGAGCGACACGCATGGCTTCACACGACGCCGTCATCGAGATCCCGCGCGGCAGCCGCGTCAAGTACGAGGTCGACCACGGCACCGGTCGCGTGTTCCTGGACCGCGTGCTGTTCACTCCGATGGGCTATCCGGCCGACTACGGCTTCTTCGAGAACACCCTCGGCGAGGACGGTGACCCGCTGGACGTGCTCGTGCTGCTGGATGTCACGCTGTTCCCGGGTGTCATGGTGAATGTCCGCCCGGTCGGCGTGCTGAAGATGAAGGACGAGGCCGGCGGCGACGACAAGCTCGTCGCGGTCCTGACGAAGGACCCGCGCTGGAGCCACATCCAGGACCTCGAGGACATCCCGGAGTACACGAAGAAGGAGATCGAGCACTTCTTCGAGCACTACAAGGACCTCGAGCCGAACAAGTGGGTCAAGGTCGACGTGTGGGCCGGCAAAGACGAGGCGGAGCGCCTGCTCGCCGAGTCGATCGTCCGGTTCGCCGAGCACGAGGGCGAGACCAAGACTCAGGGTGAGGGCGTCGCGCCCAAGACCGTCTGAAGTCGCTTCGCTTCGAAGGCGGATGCCGCGCTCAGCGCGTCGTCCGCCTTCGGCGTTCCGGGCGGGACTGCCGGCTCAGAGCCAGACGCCGCGGTCCGCCATGAACGGCGCCGGGTTGACCGTGCGCCCGTTGACGTAGACCTCGAAGTGCAGGTGGCAGCCGAAGGAGTTGCCGGTCTGACCGGTCGCCGCGATCAGCTGGCCGGAGTTGACCCACTGGCCGTAGCCGACGTAGAAGCCGCCGTAGGAGATGTGAGCGTATCCGGTCGCGACGCCGCCGCCGTGATCGATCTTGATGTAGTTGCCGTACCCGCCGTTGTACCCGGCGTAGACAACCGTGCCCGACTGTGCGGCGTAGATGCCCGACCAGCAGGCTTGTCCGAGATCGGTGCCCTCGTGGTACCCGCTCGAGCAGTACCCGTTGCCGCATTGGACGTACCGCGGACCGTACCCTGAGGTCACACCGCCCGCACCCGGGCGGGCCCAGCCGGACCCACTCACGGTGCCGCCGCCGTACCCGCCGCCGCCACCACCGCCGCCGCCGCCGCCGCCGCCACCGCCGTTGGCGGCGGCGGCCGCCGCAGCGGCCGCCGCCGCTTCGGCAGCGCGGCGCTCGGCTTCGGCACGCAGGGCTGCCTGGCGCTTCTCCTCGGCGATCCGAGCGGCTTCGACCCCCGCCTGGTAGTCGGCGACGGTCTTGGCCGTGGTGTCCTGCAGGGCTGCCAGCTGCGCCTCGAGAGTGGCGAGGTTCGCGGTCTGCGCGTCGAGAGCCGCCTGTGCGGCGTTCGCGGCTTCCTGCGCGGCCACCATCTTCTGCTCGGCATCCGCCTGCAGCCGGTCGCGCTCGTTACGGGCGACGACGGCCTGGTCGCTGAGGCTCTGGGCGGAATCGCGTGCGAGCACTGCTTCGGAGTAGACGTCGCTGTTGCGCTCGATCAGCTTGTCCATCGTGCCGAGGCGGGCGAGCAGATCGTCGGTCGTCGCGGCGGAGCCGGAGAAGAAGAGCTCGAGCGAGGTGTCATCCCCGCCGTCGCGGTAGAGCTGGGCCGCGAGGCGTCCGGCTTTCGCGGCGGACTCCGAGGCCTGGGCGGCCTTCTCGTCGGCCTGCGCCTGGAGCTCGTCGGCGCGACGGGCCTGCGCGAAGAAAGCCTGCTGCGCCTCGTAGAAGATGTCGGAGGCCACCTTCGCCTCCGCCTGCGTGCGGGCGACCTCGGCGTTCAGGCTCTGGATGAGCCCCTGGATCTTCGTGACTTCGGCGGCTTTGGCGGCTTCATTGGCACGGGCGGCTTCGACGTCGGCCCAGGACGGGTAGTCGGCGGCGAAGGCGGCAGAGATGACGGGACCGCCGGTGACGCCGAGCGCCGCCACCCCGAGCAGGCCCATGCCGAGGGCTGCGCGCCGGCTCATCGTGGGGAAGAGGGCGCGACGCTCGCGCGGAGTGGGCGCGCAGCCGCAATCTTCCGGCGATTGCTCGGAGTCCACGATTCCTCCTACACGAAGACGACTTTGATCACACTAGCAACACGAGTCACAGGCGCAAGGGGTGGATGAGGTTCATCCTGCCCGCAAAAGCCCTGGTGCGCACGACCCCCCGCCGCACCGCACACGGACAGGTCAGTGGTTCGATTGGCGGATCGTCTCGGTATTACGTATGCTTGAGCGTCGGTAACGGTGAGCCTCCGGGTTCATCCGGCCCCATCGTTTAGTGGCCTAGGACGCCGCCCTTTCACGGCGGTAGCACGGGTTCGAATCCCGTTGGGGTCACATCCGACATATACAACTTCATACGCATGGCCCTGTAGCGCAGTTGGTTAGCGTGCCGCCCTGTCACGGCGGAGGTCGCGGGTTCAAGTCCCGTCAGGGTCGCTCCGAGCGACAGCCCCTTCTCGGAGGGGCTTTCGTCTAGGACGCGGCATCCGTGCCGCGCGGCTCTGTAGCTCAGTTGGTAGAGCGCACGACTGAAAATCGTGAGGTCACGGGATCGACGCCCGTCGGAGCCACTGGGACCCTCGTGTGGCTTCTACGCACGGGGGTTTCTTCATGCCCTGCCGACGTGCCGCCGCTGCGGGTCGGCGCCGTCCGAAGCCTGGGACGATGGAACCCTCATGACTACCGCCACGACGCGCCCCACCGCCGGCGTCGGCGCCGTGATCGTCGCCCAGCTGCTGCTGCGAACGGCCTCCGCCGCCGGAGCACTCGCTCTCGGCGCGTACTTCGTCGATCTGGCGCGCGCCGGAGCACCCGTCGGAGCCTTGGTCCTCGGCATCCTGTCCGGCCTGAGCTTCCTCGCCGAGCTCGTCCTCGCCCCGATCGCCGGTTCGGCCAGCGATCGGCACGGAAGGCGTCTATTCCTCATCGCCGCGCCGTTGCTGGCCGCAGCCGGCGTCCTGATCATCCCGGGCGCGTCCCTCATCACCGTCGCGCCCTCCCTGCTGCTGGTCGTGGTGATCGTCGGCACGTCCCGGCTCCTCGACGGCGCGAGCGGGGCCCTCGCCGCTCCGGCCACGCTCGGGCTGCTCGCCGACGCCAGCGACGAGGACCGCTCCCGCCGCGGGCGCGTGACGAGCTTCTACGAACTGTCCTCCTCGAGCGGGATCGCGCTCGGAGCCGTCGCCGGGCCCCTCCTCTACGGCACCCTCGGGCTTTGGACCTTCGCCGTCCTCGCGGGGGTCTATCTCGTCGCCGCGCTGCTCGTCATCGCGTTCGTGCGACCCGGCACGACGGCATCCGTCACTGCCCCGCGAACGAGTGTGCGCGAGCGCGTCCGGGTCATCCGGCAGCCCCGGCTGATCGCGTTCCTCCCCGCGTGGATCGCCGTGAACGCGATCCTCGGCACGTGGGTCACGTCGCAGATCACGTTCGTGCTCGCCGGCGACCGGACGGCACCGGGCCAGCTGCTGCCGGGCGCGTTCGCGGGCAATGAGGCGGGGCTGTCCGCCGTGCTCGGCATCTACGTGCTCGTCTTCAGCGTGTGCATCGTGGCGTGGTCGTTCTTCATCGGGCGCCTCCCGACGGTCCCCACCCTCTTCGTGACCGTCTTCGGCGCGATCCTCGCCTCGGTCGGTCTCATCCTGATCAACCGAGGTGTGCCGCTGGTCGTCGCAATACCCCTGATCCTCGCCGGCGTCTTCCTCGAGGCCGGATTCACACCGGCGGCGCTCATCCACCTCAGCGACATTTCCGCCGATTTCCGCGAGAACCGCGGTCTCATCATGGGCGTCTACTCAGTGGTCGTGGGAGCCGGGTACCTTCTGGGCAACGTCCTGGGCGGGGTCTTCGCCGAGTGGCTCCTCTTCGACGGGCTCGCGATCCTCACCCTCGTGCTGTCGGCGGTCGCGCTGATCTCGATTGCGATCATGTGGCGGATCGAGCGGCAGCGCGCAGCGCGCTGAGAGGCGTCCTCACAGCGCCACCGCGATCGCCGTGAACAGCGGGATGCCGACCGTCAGGTTCAGCGGGAACGTGACGCCGAGACTCGCCGCGAGCGGATACGCGAGGTTCGCGTCCGGCAGCGACATCCGCACGGCGGCGGGCGCGGCGATGTACGACGCGCTCGCGCACAGCACACCCAGGATCGCGGCCCCTCCGGTGTCGAGCCCCGCGGCGGAACCGACGAGGACTGCGGTGGAGCCGACCACGAGCGGGAACAGGATCGCGAAGGCGATCAGACCCACCGCCCCGGTGCGCAGCGCGCCGAATCTGCGGGCGGCATCGATACCGAGGGCGAGCAGGAAAAGCACGAGCGCGCCGCGGAACGGCTCGCCGAAGAACGGCTCGACGCTCGCGTAGCCGCTCTCGCCGATCACCGCGCCGATCGCGAGTCCGCCGACCAGGAGCAGGATCGACTTCCCGGTGAGGATCTCGTGGATCGTGGCGCCCCACCGCCCGCGCCGCGCGGTGTGCCGCCGGGCGAGGAGAAGACCGATCAGGATGCCGGGAACCTCGAGCACCGTGAGGACGGTCGCCGCGTACGGCGGCACCACGATCTTCGCGGACTCCAGCGCGACGATCGCGGCGGTGAAGGTCACGAGCGAGGTGGACCCGTAGTGCGCGGCGACCGAGCCGCGGTCCACCGGGCCGAGCGGGGTGAGGACGCGCAGCGCGAGATAGGCGAGGACCGGGGTGACCAGACCGAATGCGATCGCGAGCGCGAGCGGGACCGCGAGGGAGGACGGATCGGTGCCCGCAAGCGCGACTCCGCCCTTCAGGCCGATCGCGAGGAGCAAATAGATGGAAAGGGTCTGCGTGAACGCGTCGGGGACCTTCAGGTCGGAGCGGATCGCGACCGCCAGAACGCCCAGCACGAATGCGAGCACGGGCGCGCTCAGCAGGCTCGCCATCGTGATCGATGAATCCATCTCCACGCCTCCTTATAGGTGCAGCTTTCTTCACCTATCGGAGGATACATGAAGAATACTTCACCCATTGACCACCCGTGCGAGAGCGGGGGCGAGAATGGAGGCATGTCGGCGTGGACCTTCCTCACCCATCACGCGCACGTGCTCCTGCAGGTGTCCGCGAACCCCGACGCGAGCGTCCTCGAGATCGCCGAAGCCGCGGGGATCTCGACGCGCTCAGCCGTGAAGATCCTCGGCGACCTCGAGGCGGGCGGGTACCTGGAGCGACACCGTCGGGGTCGCCGCAACCACTACGTCGTGCACCCGGAGCGACACCTGCGCCATCCGTCCAATGCGGCGCACACCGTCGGCGAGCTCCTCGAGGCGCTCGGCGACCTGACCTGACCTGAGCCGGCCCGGCGGCGGTCAGCCGGATCGCACCATGCTGAAGACGGTCTGACGGAGCGTCGTCTGCCCGATCGGGACGAGCACGACCTCGGTGTCTTCGGCACCTGTCGTCGCCGTGGAACGCGGCGAGGGATCGATCATCGGCACCGTCACGCGCACGCCGGTGTCGGCCCAGCTCACTTCGCCGCCCGCACGTTCGACCCGCGCCTCGGAGAGTCGCGCCTCCCGCAGCACGAGCGGTGATCGAGCGGCACCGTCGGCGGGCACGATGTCGAGATCGCGCAGGTTGCTCCCGGGATACCGTCGCGTCGCCACGGCCCGATGGACGATCGGTGCGGCGAGCGTGAGCGGGCCGAGCCGGAGCGCGACCCGCCCATCCGCGGTGGGCACCACGTCGAGCGACTGCGCGAGTGTGAGCCTGACCGTGCTCGCATCACCCCAGCGCCCGGTCACCGCGATCGTCATCGCGCGCCGTTCGATCACGACCTCGTCGACACGGGCCGTCACCACGGACGCTTCGCGGCACCAGCCGGGCACGCGAAGCTCGAGGGTGAAGACCTCTCCCCCCGCGCTCACCTCGATGTCGACGTCCTCGCCGAACGGGTAGCTCGTCCGCTGTCGCAGTCTCACCTCGCCGTTCCGGCCGGACAGGGTGAGGGTCATCGGCCCGTAGAGCTGCACGAGCCAGCCCTCCGGCATCCGCACGACCGCGTGTCGCAGCGCGAGCGGCAACAACCGCCCCGCGTTGGGGGCGCAGCAGACGGCGGCGTCATCGTGCGTCGGCGAGTAGTCCCACCGCGTGCCCATGGAACGGGTCGCCGCCGTCTGGTTCTCCGCGTGCAGGTAGCCCACCGCCGTGCCGTCCGCAAGGACACCGGCAGGAGCCGCGTTCAGCAGGATCGCCTCAGCACGATCGACCCAGCGCAGGTCCCCCGACACCGCCGCGGCGTGCAGGTAGGTGTCGGCGAGTTCGGTCAGCGCGCACTGCTCCTCCCCCGCTTCGGCCAGGTGGACGGGCGCTTGACCCGGCGCGCCGAGGGTCTCATCCGAGCGGATGCCGCCGCTGGAGCCCACCGCGACGGACAGCTTCGTCATCCCCCGGCCGAAGAGCTCTGTCCACGAGCCGTCCGGATCTCCCGTCATCACCGCGATCTGGAGCGGGACTCGGGCATGCTCGGCGACGTGCGCACCATGGCCGGTCATCGGGGCGTCCGACAGCAGCCGATCGCGCTGGAAGTCGGCGAACGGAGCGTCGATGTCGGCCGATGAGAAGGCGTCGTACAACGCGACCGCGGTCGCCGCGAAGGTGGGATCGGGTTCGCGCAGGTACGCGTCGTACAGGACGTCGATGAACATGAGGTCGTGTCCGGTGCGGCGGGTATCGCGAAAAGCGGTGCCGTCGGCGAGCGCCTGGTGAAGATGCGCGCACGTCCGCCGGATAGCGCGGTCGACCGCGTCGTGCACGGACTCGTCGTGCTCCGCATCCGCCCACGAGCGCAAGGCGCGCAGGAGGCAGGTCTGCGTCCACAGGTCGCCCGTGATGACGCCCCGGTCTGCGCGGTAAGCCTCTGCGAACATCCCGAGGTAGCCGTCACCCGACTGATGTCCGAGTATCCGCGCCACACGCGCGCGGGCGGTCTCGCGATCGTCGGCCGATCCGACCAGCGCGACATGACCGAGCCACGCGGCGAGCCAGTTGCCCTCGCTCTCGCCGTTCCACCACGCCACGCTCTCGGCATTGCGCGCGGGCGTGGCCGCGCCGAGCCGGCCGGAGGCGAACACGTCTCCACCGACCTCGACGCAGAGTTCCGGCATCTGACCGACGTAGCCGGCGAGCGCGTTCCGCGCCGACACGGCCATCCAGCCGTCGACGTCGACCGCGGACAGGGGCAGGGGAAGGCTCGGCCGACGCACACCTCCATCGTCGCAAGGATCCGACGCGTCGGACCACCCGCTCAGTCGGTCAGCAGCCCGGCATACTCGGCGAGCGCGCGTCCGTACAGCGGCACGTGCGGCGCGTGGTCCGTGAGGACGAGTCGGAGCGCCTCCGCGTGCCGGCCCTGGTCGTGGCGGGTCAGGGCGAGGAACGCACGCGCCGCCGCTCCGAGAGAGGGATCGTCCACGCGGGTCTGCAGAAGCTCCGCCGCCTCCTCGAGTCGGCCGACGTTGCGCAGCGTGCTGCCGAGCTGGATCACGGCGAAACCGTCGCGCTCGGCATCCAAACCTGCGGCAATGGCCCGTTGGTACAGCGGGACGGCCTGCTGCTCCTCACCCAGCATGTCGTGCAGCGACGCGCGCTCGAACAGCGCCGCCGCATCGTCAGCGGCGCGCTCGGCCAGCAGCGGCTCGAGCGCGGCCCACATCGCGTCCGGTCGCTCGTCATCGGCATCCGCCCAGAAGGCCGCGATGCGCTCGTCCCACGTCGCTTCGTCCACGCCCCCACGCTACGCGGGCGCCGC
This sequence comes from Microbacterium lacus, assembly GCF_039531105.1. Lineage (NCBI taxonomy): Bacteria > Bacillati > Actinomycetota > Actinomycetes > Micrococcales > Microbacteriaceae > Microbacterium > Microbacterium lacus. The sequence goes on along the minus strand of NZ_BAAAPK010000001.1, from coordinate 544,690 downwards.
CCTGGCCGTGAGACGACAACTGCACGCCGAGACGGTGGGGAAACCCCATGGTCTCGGCGTGCAGTTGGCGTCTCAGCGAAACAAGGGAGCGGGTCAGGCCTCGCGGGTGACGTCGACCTGGATCTCGGCGGCGAGCGCCTCGAGCGCCGCCTGGACGGCGTCGACGTCGACGGATGCCGGCACCCGGGCGCTGATGGAGGCCTCGAACAGCCTGCCGCCGGCCATCGCCGCGTCGTACGTCTCGGTGCTCATCCGCTCGATGCTCAGGCCCTGCGAGCTCAGCGCGGTGGAGACCTCCCGCACGATGCCGGGGCGGTCGTTGCCGAGCACCCGGAACGAGAACTCGCGGTCGGGTGTCGAGACACCCTCGCCGGCACCGGCGTGCGCGGTGACGGTGAGGAGCCCGTCCAGCGCCGAGAGCGCGGCGCGCAGCTCCTCGACGCGGGTCTCGTCGACCGAGACCTGGACGATGCCCGCGAACGCGCCCGCGAGCTCGGCGAGCTGGCTGTTCTCCCAGTTGCCGCCGTGCGCGTCCACGACATCGGCGACGGCGGCGACCAGGCCGGCGCGATCGGGGCCGACGACGGTGAGGACGAGCGTTGTCATGGCCACAGCGTACCCACCGGCCGACTTCCCAGGCAGGCGCAAGATGCGGTCGTACGATGTGCGAGGGGCAGGCGAGCGACATCGCCTCGAAACGGTTGGGGCCGACCAGAGTGACTGATTCCACACGCAGCGGCGCGCGCAGGCGTCGCCCGTCCGCGCGGGTGCGGCGCCGTCGGCGCCTCACCGCCTTCATCTCCGCCCTCGTGCTCGTCGCCGCGCTCGTCGTCACGATCTCGGTGATCGCGCTGAACCGCGGTGGGGCGGATGCCGCTCCCGCGCCGGCCGATGCGACGAGCGATCCGACGCCCGAGCCGACCCAGACCCCGCTCACGGCCGCGCAGCAGCTGCTGGATTCGACCGACGACCCGAACGCGTGCGCCGTGAGCTTCGCCGGCGACGGAGTCGCCGATGCGCCCATGCTCCAGACGCAGGGCGCCCTGTATTCCGGGCTTCCGATCCCCTCTCGCGACGGCATGGTGTTCGCCGGCTGGTACGCCGATCCCGCAGAGGCGGCCGCGTTCAGCATCCCGTCCCGCGTCAACGGCTCCGAGCTCGTCGCGTGCACCGACCAGCAGATCACGCTGTACGGGTCGTGGAAGACACCGGACGAGAACGTGGCGGAGAACGCACGGATCCCGATCATGATGTACCACCAGTTCACGACGCGGCCCGAGGGCGAGGACGGGTGGCTGCGCGGCAACTACGCGTACATCGGCGACTTCGACGCGCACATGAACCATGTCGCCACCGGCGGGTTCTACCTCCCGACGTGGGACGAGCTGAGCGCCTTCATCGACGGCCGGCTCTGGCTGCCCAATCACTCCGTCGTCATCACGGACGACGACGCCGACCAGACCTGGTTCGACCTCGCGGTGCCGGTGATCGACAAGTACAAGCTGCTGTCGACGTCGTTCATGATCACCGCCTACCGCCAGGACCCGGCGCCGAGCCCGTACGTGCTGCGTCGCTCCCACACCCACGACATGCACCAGGCGGGCGCGAACGGCCAGGGTCGCATCGTGAACTGGAGCATCCCCGAGATCGTCGCCGATATGCAGGCCTCCGCCGACGTGCTCGGCGTGAAAGAGGTCATGGCCTACCCGTTCGGGCACTACAACGAGACGGCGAAGGAAGCGCTGCGCGAAGCGGGCTTCGAGATGGCGCGCACGATCGAGCCGGGATACGTCACGATCGGCACCGACAAGCTCGCGCTCCCGGTGGTGCGCGTGAACTACGGCATGAACGTGAATGACATCATCAACCTGATCGGCTGATCGCCCCGTCAGAGTTCACCGGGAGACATCGCCTGCGCATCGAGCTCGTCGACGAAGCGGCGACCGGCGCTCACGGGAGCGCCCGCCTTCCGCGGCGCGTAGACCACGAGTGAGTGGAACACGAAGCGCACGATGAAGGCGACGACGAGCGTGATCGCCGTGGCGATCACGGCGGAGATGTGACCGGTGTTCACCATGAGGGCCACGATGGGGATGCGGATCAGCAGTTCCGCGTTGTTGAAGGTGAACGACTTCGCGAAGCGCGACCAGACGCCGGATGCCGCCCCCTTCATGTCGTGGAAGACGAAGCGCTCCTGCAGCAGGAAGTTGCCGATGATCGTGACCTCGGACGCGACGATCGCGGCGATGAGGTAGTTGACGCCGAGGTGGGTGAGCGCCCACACCAGGGCGACGTTCGCCAGGGCCCCGAGTCCGCCGATCACGGCGAACAGCGACATCTTCCCGAAGCGCAGTGCGGTCAGCTGGGTGAGGAAGTGCAGCCCCTGGCGCACGGAGGCCTTCGAATCCCCCGCGTGACGGTCCGCGAACTCGAACGGCACTTCGGCGACGCGCAGGTTCTTGCGGGCGAGGATCTCGAGCAGGATCTTGAAGCCCCGCGGACGCAGGGTCTCGGCATCCAGCGCCCGCCGGTCGATCAGGAAGAATCCGGTCATCGGATCGCTGACGTCCTTGAGCCGGATGGGGAACATCGCGCGGGTGAGCGCCGTCGAGGCCTTCGAGACCATGACACGGGTGCGTCCGGCCAGGCCCGCCGAGGTCCCGTCGCCGGCGTAGCGGGAGGCGATCACGACGTCGACGTCGCCCTGCAGGAATCTGGCGTAGAGCGCGGGGATCTCCTCGGGGGGATGCTGCAGATCGCCGTCCATCACGAGGCAGGCATCCGCCGCCGCGGCGGCGATGCCCTCCAGGACCGCACCGCCGAGACCGCCGGTGCGCCGCGCGCGGTGGATCAGGCGGACCGGGATCGTCGCCTCCGCCGCGACCGCGGCGATCACGTCGGGAGTGTCGTCCGTGCTGTCGTCGACGAAGACGATCTCCGCGTCGATGCCCGCCGTCTCGGTCGTGACACGCCGAACGAGCTCCGCGATGTTGGGAGCCTCGTTGTAGGTCGGGACGACGATCGAGAGGTGCATGCCGGTCTAATCGTGCCATGCGACCCCGTGCCGGGCATCCGGCCGTCATCCAGGCTGCATGCGGGAGGATGGAGGGATGACTTCTTCACCCTCCTCCCTGACGGTGTTCGGTGCCGACTGGTGCCGCGACTGCATCCGCACCAAGAGCCAGCTCGACGGCCTCGGCGTGGAGTACACCTACGTCGATCTGGTGGCCGAGCCCGCCGCCGCGGACATCGCCCGCGAGATCTCCGGACGCACGCAGATCCCCGTGGTCGTGTACCCCGACTCGTCGCACCACGTCGAGCCGTCGAACGCCGACGTCGAGTCGAAGCTGCGCGAGCTGTCTCTGATCTGAGCGCGCCCCGCTCACTAGGCTGAGCGGGTGAGCGACGGCGTGCAGCAGAACACCCGGACGATCGAAGAGTCGGTCGTCACGGACTTCTCCGACCGCATGAGCTACGGCGGTTACCTCGAGCTGGACACCCTGCTCGCGGCGCAGCATCCGCTGAGCTCCCCGGAGCATCACGATGAGCTGCTGTTCATCATCCAGCACCAGACGACCGAGCTGTGGCTCAAGCTCGTCCTGCACGAGCTCTCCGGCGCGTGCGTCTTCCTGCGCGAAGACCGGCTCGCTCCGGCCCTCAAGTGCATCGCGCGCGTCAAGCACATCCAGCGCACGCTCACCGAGCAGTGGTCGGTGCTCGCGACGCTCACCCCCGCCGAGTACGCGCAGTTCCGCGGAGTGCTGGGCAACGCGAGCGGCTTCCAGTCCGCGCAGTACCGCGCGGTGGAGTTCACGCTCGGCAACAAGAACGCCGCGATGCTGCGCGTGTTCGACGCGGATGCCGCCGCACACGCCCTCGTGCGCGACGCGCTGGAGGCACCCAGCCTGTACGACGAGTTCTTGCGCCTGCTCGCCCGGCAGGGCTACGGCATCCCCGGCTCCGTCCTCGAACGCGATGTCACCAAGGCGTGGACGTTCACCCCCGAACTCGTGCCCCTGTTCGCCGAGATCTATGCCGATCCGCAGACGCACTGGGCCGCATACGAGACGTGCGAGGAGCTCGTGGACCTCGAGGACAACTTCCAGCTCTGGCGATTCCGGCACCTGAAGACCGTCGACCGCATCATCGGGTTCAAGAAGGGGACGGGCGGCTCGAGCGGCGTGCCGTTCCTGCAGCGGGCACTGGAGCTCACGTTCTTCCCCGAGCTGTTCGCGGTCAGGACCGAGATCGGCGGGTGACGGATGCCGCACGCCGATCTCTCCGCCCTGCACGAGCTGCTCGGACCTGATGCCCGGCCGTGCCGGCGCGCGGTCACCGGCGAGCGCGGGACCGCGCTGCCGGCCTTCACAGATCACCACGTGCACACCCACCTGATCGACGAGGCCCCGCTGTCCCGTCACGGCATCGCCGCCGTCGTGGACCTCGGCGGAGATCCGATCGCCCTGGCGCGCCGGCCGGGCGGCGGCTTCCCCGCCGTCGCCTATGCGGGGGCATTCCTGACCGCACCGGGAGGCTATCCGGTCGGTCGATCGTGGGCGCCCCCGGAGACCACGCACGAGATCACGAACATTTCGCTCGACGCCGGGGTGCCCGGCGGCGTCGCGACCGCGATCGACGAACAGCACACGTGCGGAGCGTCGGTGATCAAGGTCGCCCTCAACTTCTCCTCGGGTCCGGTGTTCGACCTCGAGACGCTGCAGGCGATCGTCGCCTCCGCGCACGCCCGCGGGCTGCCCGTGGTCGCCCACGTCGAAGGCGAGGGGATGCTGCGCCGCGCGCTCGACGCCGGCGTCGACGCCCTCGCGCACACGCCGTTCAGCGAATGGGCCGATCCAGCGTCGATCGCGCGCGCCCGGGCCATGGGGCAGCGGTGGATCTCCACGTTGTCGATCCACGACGGGCCCGACCGTGAGCGCGCGACGATCAATCTGACCACGTTCGCCGCGGCGGGCGGGCGCGTCCTCTACGGCACCGATCTCGGCAACGGCGACCGTGCGAGCGGCATCCAGCCGGACGAACTGGCCTCGCTGGATTCCGCGGGCGTGCGCGGACCCGCCCTGGTCGCGGCACTGGCCGACCCGTGGCCGTTGCGCGAGGCACCGCACGGTGTCGCGTCGTTCGTGGCGGGAGAGGCGCCCGGATCCGTGGATGAAGTCCCCGCCTGGCTGGCCGGCGCCACCGTCGTCCCCACTGAGGAGCTGATCCATGACGACCATCGCTGACGAACTGACCGCCCGGGCGGCCGAGCTCGATGCGGCCGACCCGCTCGCCCCGTACCGCGATGCGTTCATCGGTGCGGAGAGCCCGCTGGTGTACTTCGACGGGAACTCCCTCGGGCGGCCGCTGCGCCGCAGCGCCGAGACCCTCGGACGGTTCGTGCACGAGGAGTGGGGCGGGCGGCTCATCCGCGGCTGGGACGAGTCCTGGATGGAGCTGCCGTTCCGGATCGGCGACGCGATCGGGCGCTCGGTCATCGGCGCGGCGCCCGGGCAGACGGTGATCGGCGACTCCACGACCGTGCTGCTGTACAAGCTCATCCGCGCGGCGTTCGACGCGCAGCGCGCCGCCGACCCCGCCCGAGTCGAGATCGTGATCGACACCGACAACTTCCCGACCGACCGCTACCTCGTCGAGGGCATCGCCGCCGAGCGCGGAGGACGCGTGCGGTGGATCGATGTCGACCGGTCGGCGGGTGTGAGCGCCGCCCAGCTGCGGGATGCCACCGGACCTGCGACGGCCGTCGTCGTGATCAGCCAGATCGCGTACCGCTCGGGGTACCTGGCCGACGCCGAAGCACTCACCCGCATCGCGCACGACGCGGGGGCGCTCATCCTCTGGGACCTGTGCCACTCGGCGGGCTCGGTCGCGGTGCAGGCGGATGCGTGGGGCTTCGACCTCGCCGTCGGCTGCACGTACAAGTACCTCAACGGCGGACCGGGTGCGCCCGCGTTCGCCTACGTCGCCGAGCACCTGCAGTCGCGTCTCGCCCAGCCCATCCAGGGCTGGATGGGCACCGCGGACGTCTTCGCGATGGGTCCCGGCTACACCCCGGCGCCCGGTATCCGGCGCGTCCTCTCGGGGACCCCGCCGATCATCGGCATGCTGCCGGTGCGCGACATGGTCGACCTGATCGCCGAGGTCGGCATCCCGGCGATCCGCGAGAAGTCCGTCGCCCTCACCGAGTTCGCGATCGCCCTGGCCGACGATCTGCTCGCCCCGCTCGGCGTCACGGTCGCCTCGCCGCGTGATGCCGCCGAGCGCGGCGGTCACGTGACGCTGCAGCATCCATCCATGCGCGACGTGACCGCGCGGCTGTGGACGCAGGACGTCATCCCGGACTACCGCGATCCCGCAGGCCTGCGGATCGGACTGTCGCCGCTGTCGACGAGCTTCGCCGAGACCCTCGCGGGCATGCGCGCGGTGCGCGACGCGGTCTCGACCATCACGTCGTGAGATCGAGGCGCACCGATGATGGAACTCAGTTCCGCGCCGTAAGCTGAAGGCCCGCCCGAAGGAGAGCGCCGTGTCGTCCAGCGTGAAAGCCCCCGCCCCGTCCACCGAGGCGCTCCCGGACGGTGCCGACCGGCTCGACGCCGCGATCGACGACCTGAGCGCCGGCACTCGGACGTGGTCGCATCTGACCCTCGCGCAACGCGCGCGCCTGCTGGAGCGGCTGCACGCCACCGTGTCGGCGGTCGCGCAGGAATGGGCCGAGACGGCCGCGACCTCGAAAGGACTCGACCCGCGGCATCCGCTGCGTGGCGAGGAATGGCTGAGCGGTCCGTACGCGACGCTCGTCGCCCTCGAGGCCTATCGCCGCAGCCTCGAGGCGCTGGCGAGCGGACGCAGTCCCCTGGACGGCGTGAAGACGGATGCCGCTCCCGGCGGGCGCCTCCGCGCGCACGTGTTCCCGCTCGCGGCGATGGACTCCGTGCTGCTCTCCGGCTACACCGGCGAAGTGTGGTTCGAGGCGGGAGTCACCCGGCACGAGGCGCTCATGGCGGCGGGCCTCGGCCAGCGCCACCCGACGCGCAGCGGCGGCATCGGACTCGTGCTGGGCGCCGGGAACGTCACCTCGATCCCCGTGCTCGACGTCCTGTACGAACTGCTCGCGCACAACCGCGTCGTGATCCTCAAGGTCAACCCGACGCAGGACTCCCTCGTACCGGTGTTCGAGCGCGCGCTCGCCCCGCTCATCGAGCCGGGGCTGCTGCGCATCGTCACCGGTGCAGGCGACGTCGGCGCCTACCTGACGGGCCACCCGCAGGTCGACCACGTGCACATCACGGGTGCTGCCCCCACGTTCGATGCGATCGTGTGGGGAACGGGGGCGGCGGGCACCCGTCGGCGGCGCGAGGACCGGCCGCAGCTGAAGAAGCCCATCACTTCCGAGCTCGGGGGCGTCTCACCGATCATCGTCGTGCCGGGTACCTGGAGCGCGGCCGACCTCCGCTTCCAGGCCGAGCACGTGGTCACGATGCGCCTGCAGAACAGCGGACACAACTGCATCGCCGGGCAGGTCGTGATCCTCAGCGCCGACTGGCCGCAGCGGGCCGCGTTCCTGCGCGAGCTCCGCCGCGCGTTCGATGCGGCGCCGGCACGGCCGGTCTGGTACCCCCGCAGCGACGAGAAGCTCGACACCGCCGCGGCGAGCTACCCGGATGCCCGCCGGTGCGGCGACGGCTCACGCCTCCTGGTCGAAGTGCGAGCCGGTGCGGATGCCGCCGCCCTGGAGACGACGGAGTACTTCGCGCCCGTCCTCGGTGTCGTCGACCTGCCGGGCAACGGACAGGAGTTCCTCGACGCCGCCGTCGCGCACGCGAACGACGCGCTCGTGGGCACCCTCGGTGCGAACGTGCTGATCGATCCGGCGACACAGTCCGCGCTCGGAGACGGATTCGAGCGGGCGATCGCCGAGCTCCGCTACGGCGCGATCGCGATCAACTCGTGGACGGCGTTCGGATTCCTCACCCCGACGCTCACGTGGGGAGGGTTCCCTGGCGCCACCCTGCAGGACGTCCACAGCGGCATCGGCGTCGTGCACAACGCCCTTCTGCTGGACGGCGTGGAGCGCTCGATCACGCGCGGTCCGTTCCGACCGTTCCCCCGGTCGCTGCGGGGGAGCCGCTTCTCGGTCCTCCCCAAGCCCCCGTGGTTCGTCGACGCGCGGACCGGCGCCGCCGTGAGTGAGGGCTTCACGCGCTACCGGATGGACGGCAACCTCGCCCGGCTCGCCGGCACGCTCGTCCAGGCGTTCCGCGCATGAGCGCGCACGACCTGTCCGCCGACTACGTGATCGTCGGTGCGGGCTCGTCCGGCGCTGCAGTGGCCGCGCGGCTGAGCGAAGACCCGGGGGTCTCCGTCCTGCTGCTGGAGGCCGGCGGCCCCGACACCGCGCTCGAACTGCACGTCCCGGCCGCGTTCTCGAAGCTCTTCCGCGGACGCTACGACTGGAACTACGACACCGTCCCCCAGCCCGAGCTCAAGGACCGCACCGTGTTCTGGCCGCGCGGCAAGACGCTCGGCGGCTCGTCGTCGCTGAACGCCATGATGTGGATCCGCGGTTTCGCGGCGGATTACGACGACTGGGCGGAAGTCGCGGGTGACCGCTGGTCGTGGAACGCGCTCGTCCCCTATTTCCGCCGCGCCGAGCGCACCGAGGACGCGACGCACCCGACGCAGGGCACGAACGGGGCCCAGCGCGTCGAGCACCAGCGCGACCCCCGCGCGCAGACGGCGGCGTTCCTCGAGGCTGCCATCGAGGCGGGACACGCGGTGACGCCACCGAACCTCCCCGATCATCAGGGCTTTTCACAGACCATGGTGTCGCAGCACCGCGGCGCGCGGGCCTCGACCGCGGATGCGTACCTCCGTCCCGCGCGCAGGCGCGCGAACCTCCGGGTCCTCACGAACGCATTCGTGCGGCGGGTGACGTTCGACTCCGACACCGAGGTGCCGCGCGCGACCGGCGTGTACGTCGAGATCGGCGGCATCACCCGCCACGCCGCGGCCCGGCGGGAAGTGATCCTCGCGGGCGGCGCGGTGAACACCCCGCAGCTGCTGATGCTCTCCGGGCTCGGATCCGCCGATCACCTGGCCGATCTCGGCATCCCGATCATCGCCGACCGACCCGGCGTCGGGGCGAACCTGCAGGATCACCTCGTCGCGGGGCTCGCCCCCTCCGCCCACAGCGGCACCCTGTACGGAGCCACCCGCACGGCCGAACTCGCCCGGTACCTCACGACGCGGCGCGGGATGCTGACCTCGAACGTCGCGGAAGCGTACGGGTTCGTGCGCACCGATGTCGCGGACCGCACCGGGATGGCGGCCGAGCTTCCCGATATCGAGATCATCTTCGCGTCGGCGCCGTACGTGGGCGAGGGACTCGTGCCACCGCCCGCGGAGGGCCTCACGGTCGGTGCGATCCTGCTGCGGCCGCGCAGTCGCGGGACCATCCGCCTGCGCTCGGCAGACCCCGCCGACAAGCCGCTCATCGACCCGCGCTATCTGTCCGACAGCGAGGGGGTCGACCGGGCGACGATGCTCGCGGGGCTCGCGGAGTGCGAGCGACTGCTGTCCACCCCCGCGATGCGTGCTGTGACCACCGGCGGTTGGGTTCAGCCGGAGGGCGGGGAGGACATGACGCCGCACGAGCGCGCCGAACTGTCGCTGCGGCGCTACTCCCACACGCTCTACCACCCGGTCGGCACGGCGCGGATGGGAACGGATGCCGACGCGGTCGTGGATCCCGAGCTTCGCGTGCGCGGGGTCGCGGGACTCCGCGTCGCCGATGCGTCCGTGATCCCGTCGCTCATCCGCGGGCACACGAACGCCCCCGCGATCGTGGTCGGTGAGGTCGCGGCCGACCTCATCCGGGGGCGCTGAACCGCGGCATCCGTCCGGGTCAGCCGGCGAAGCGGTCGGTCGCGGCGACGAGCGCCGCGGCGATGCCCGGCTCGCTCGCCGAGTGCCCGGCGTCGTCGACGACCACGAGCTCGGCCTCGGGCCACGCCCGGTGCAGGTCCCAGGCGGTCATGATGGGCGTGCACATGTCGTAGCGCCCCTGGACGATGATGGCGGGGATGCCGCGCAGCGCGCCAGCGTCGGCGATGAGCTGCTCGTCGCGGAACCATCCCCCGTGCACGAAGAAATGGTTCTCGATGCGGGCGAAGGCGGTGGCCGCCGCGGGCTCGGTCATCGCGGCGACGAGGGCCTCATCCGGGCGCAGGGTGAGCGTGGCGGCCTCCCAGCGCGACCATGCCACCGCGGCCGGAACGTGGACCGCCGGGTCGGGATCGTTCAGCCGCCGGTGGTAGGCCTCGATCATGCGCGAGCGCTCGAGCACCGGGATCGGCGCGATGAAGTCCTCCCACAGGTCCGGGAACACCGCCGACGCGCCGCCCTCGTAGAACCACTCCAGCTCGTGGCGGCGCAGGGTGAAGACCCCGCGCAGGACGAGCTCGGTCACGGCATCCGGATGCGTCTCCGCATACGCGAGGGCGAGCGCGCTCCCCCACGAGCCGCCGAAGACCTGCCACCGGTCGATGCCGAGGTTGCGGCGCAGCAGCTCGATGTCGGCGACGAGGTGCCACGTGGTGTTGTAGCGGAGATCCGCGCCCGGTTCGCTCGCGTGCGGCGTGCTGCGCCCGCAGCCGCGCTGGTCGAACAGCACGATGCGGTACTTCTCGGGGTCGAACAGGCGCCGGTGCCACGCGGATGTCCCCGCTCCGGGGCCGCCGTGCAGGAACACGACCGGCTTGCCGTCGGGATTGCCGCTCTGCTCCCAATACAGGCGGTGGCCGTCGCCGGCCAGGAGCATCCCGGTCTCGTACGGTTCGATCTCCGGGTAGAGGCAGTCGAGTTCGTCGGGCTGGGTCATAGATCGCTTCCTGCGACGGCGAACGTGTCGCACGCCGCGATGCCGCCGTCGAGTCCGGTCGAGAACCAGCGCGCGCGCTGCTCGCTGGAGCCGTGCGTCCAGGTCTCGGGGTTCACGGCACCTCCGGACTGCTGTTGGATATGGTCGTCGCCGACGGTCTGCGCGGCGTTGAGCGCGTCGTTGATCTCCTGCTGGGTAGGCGGCTTCAGATAGGGCACGCCGTTCTCGTCGACCGTCTGGGAGGCCCCGGCGACCCACGCACCAGCGAAGCAGTCGGCCTGCAGTTCGGTGCGGACGCCGTTCGAGTCCTCGCCCGTGCCGTTGTTCGGGTACTGCTGCATGATGCCGGTGATCTGCTGGATGTGGTGGCCGTACTCGTGGGCGAGCACGTACAGCTGCGACAGCGACCCCGCCGTGGCACCGAACTGGTCGCGCAGGAGCGCGAAGAAGGTCGGATCGACGTAGATCGTCTCTTCGGGCGGGCAGTAGAACGGACCGGTCGCGTTGGAGGCTGTGCCGCACTGGCTGGAGGTGGACTGGTCGACGATGATGAGCGTCGGCTCGCGGTAGCCCTCGACGTTCTCGGCCCAGAACTGGTTGATGGACAGGGATGCCGCCGCCAGACGGCAGTCATCGCTCGCGTTCGCGTCGGCCCCGGTCTCGCAGTTCGCGATCGCCGTGCCGGTGTCTGCCGGGTTCGGCACACCCCCGCCGCCGAGGAGGCCGGAGATGTCGGTGCCCGTGAAGAGCTGGAACAGCAGCACCGCGATCGCGCCGATGCCCGCGATGCCGCCGCCGGCCACCGCGACGCCGGCACCCCGGCGGCGGGCGGAGTTGCCTCCGACGCTCGCGTTGTCGTTGAAGGTCATGGGATCACGGTACCGGTGCCGCCGCGCGCGGTCCGGGAAATCCGCCTGCGACGGGCGGTATTGCTCGGCGCGGTCCGATCCGGTATGCGTCTGCGCGCGGACAGGCGCCGCAATAGGCTCTCGTTCATGGCGACCTCGAGACAGCGCGAGACCACGGTCACGATCACCGGCGCGGGCGGGCAGATCGGCTACGCCCTGCTGTACCGGATCGCCGCGGGCGACATGCTCGGCCCGGACCGGCCGGTCCGCCTCCGGCTCCTCGAGATCCCGCAGGGGATCCGCAGCGCCGAGGGGGCTGCCCTCGAGCTGCAGGACTGCGCGTTTCCGCTGCTGCGTGACGTGGAGATCAGCGACGCTCCGGCCGTCGCGTTCGACGGATGCGACATCGCCCTGCTCGTCGGCGCACGCCCGCGAGGACCCGGGATGGAACGGGCCGACCTCCTCGCCGCGAACGCCGGCATCTTCGGTCCGCAGGGCGCGGCGATCGGCGAGGCTGCTTCCGACGGCGTGCGCGTCGTCGTGGTCGGCAACCCCGCGAACACGAACGCACTCATCGCCGCGGCATCCGCTTCCGGGATCCCGGCCGACCGCTTCACCGCCCTGACCCGGCTCGATCACAACCGCGCCGTCGGCCAGCTCACCCAGACCCTCGGCGTCCGCGCCGACGAGATCGAGAACGTCGCGATCTGGGGCAATCACTCCGCGACGCAGTTCCCCGACGTCTCCCACGCGCGGGCCCGCGGCGAACGCGTTGTCGACGCGCTCGCCGAACGGCTCGGCGGTGGGGATGCCGCGCAGGCGTGGCTGGATGACACCTTCATCCCGCGGGTCGCGAAGCGCGGGGCGGAGATCATCGAGGTGCGCGGCTCGTCATCGGTCGCCTCCGCCGCGAACGCCGCGATCGAGCACGTGCGCGACGAGCAGGCCGGGACGCCCTGGACGTCGGCGGCCGTCGTCTCGCGCGGCGAATACGGCGTGCCGGAAGGCCTGGTCTGCTCGTTCCCGGTGCGCTCCGACGGGAACGGCTATCGCGTGATCGAAGGACTCGAGGTCGACGCCCGCGCCCGCGCCCGCATCGAGGCCTCCGTGGCGGAACTCGTCGCGGAACGCGACGCCGTCCGCGCGCTCGGGGTGTTCTAGCGGCGATGGAACTGCTCCTCGTCGCAGTCGTCGGCGTCGTTGTTGTCTCCCTCGCCACGGCGCTCGCCCCGCGCGTGGGGATCGCCGGGCCCCTCGCGCTGGTGGCGATCGGCATCGGCGTGAGCCTTCTGCCGTTCGTCCCCGCGTGGGAGATCGACCCCGAGATCATCCTCGTCGGTGTCCTGCCTCCACTGCTGTACTCATCGGCCGTGCAGCTGCCCGCGATCGAGTTCCGGCGTGACTTCCGCCCGATCGCCGGGCTCTCCATCCTCCTCGTCCTGGTCAGCACGGCCGCTCTCGCCGTCCTGTTCGGCCTGGTGATCCCCGGGATCGACCCGTACCTGGCGATCGCCATGGGGGCGCTGCTGAGTCCGACGGATGCCGTCGCGACATCGATCGCGAAACGAGTGGGCATCTCCCCACGGGTCGTGACGATGCTCGAAGGCGAGAGCCTGCTCAACGACGCGACCTCGCTCGTGCTGCTGCGCACCGCCGTCGCGGCGATCGCGATCGGCAGCGTCCCGATCGGCGGAGCCGTGATCGATTTCGGGTGGGGAGTGGTCGTCGCGATCGTCGTGGGCGGCCTTGTCGGTCTGCTGGCGCTCCGCGTGCGCGCATGGCTCGCCCACTCGGCCGCCAATACCGCGCTGAGCTTCGTCGTCCCCTTCGTCGCCTACCTTCCGACCGAGCAGCTCGGCGGTTCCGGCCTGGTCGCCGCGGTGGTCGCCGGCATCGTCACCGGCCAGGGCGCGGCGAGATGGTTCACGCCGGAGCAGCGCCTGTCGGACGAGCTGAACTGGCGCACGGTGGAGCTCGTGCTCGAGGGCGCGGTCTTCCTGATCATGGGGCTGCAGCTCAAGGAGATCGTGCGGCTCAACATCGAGGACCACCAGGGTCTGTGGCACGGCGCGTGGCTCGCCGGATGCGCACTTCTCGTGCTCATCGCGGTCCGCGCGGCGTACGTCAGCGTGCTGCTGTGGACCCAGGCGCGCCGGGCCAAGCGGATGACCCGCGCACGGGTCGAGGCCTTCGCGCGGCGGATCGACGGGGCCGTCCAGCGGTCGCGCGACACGTCCAGTGGTGGGCCGGATGAACGCCGCGATCGCTGGCTCAGCCGCATGCGCCGCCGTATTTCGCGGACACTCACCGATCTGGACTACTACCAGGCCTCCCCGCTCGGCTGGAAGCACGGCACGGTCATCGTCTGGGCCGGGATGCGCGGCGTGGTCACCCTCGCCGCCGCTCAGACCCTGCCTGCCGGCCCCGTGCAGGCCCTCTTGGTCTTCGTCGCGTTCCTGGTGGCGGTCGGCAGCCTCATGCTGCAGGGGTTCACCCTCCCGTGGCTCGTCCGCGCCCTTCGCATCGAGGACTCGGCCTCGGCCGGACCGACGGCGGAGGAGCAACGGCGCATCGACGAGGAGATGCGCGTGGCGGCCGCCGCGCACCTCACGACGGGTGACCTCACGAAGCGCGACGGTCGGGCCTTCGACCCGGCACTCGTGGAGCGCGTCGGCTCGCGTCTCACTCAGCCCCCCGACGACGATGTGACCTCGCTCGCCCACGACATGCTCGAGCTGCGTCTCGCGATGATCGGCGCGATGCGGGTGCGATTGAACGACCTCTCCCGTGACGGGACATTCAGCACCGCGGCGCTGCGTCACGCCCTCGCGGAGCTGGACGCCGATCAGCTCAGTCTCGAGCTGAGGCTCGACGACGATTTCTGAGCGGTCACGCGGCGGGCGGCATCCGGGTGAGAATGGAGACCATGAGCGAGAGAGCGGATGCCGCCCGGCAGCGCTCCGCCGCGCTCGACGCCGACCCGCACAGCCGGACCAGCCCGCTGCACCTGCCGCACGAGGCGGCCGAGTGCCCGCAGTGCTTCACCGAGCTGCAGCGCGATCGTGACTGGTGGCTCGCCCGACCGGCGGGATCACGCCTCGTGGGTCTGGTGATCTCCCGCGAGGACATGCCGAGCGTCACCGAGCAGCGCGAAGAGCTCACGCGTTTCGGAGTGCCGATCGAGGGGTTCCGGCATCCGGCCCCGGAGACGCTCGAGTCGTGGGAGCAACGACTCGTCCGCCTGTTCGGCACCCTCAAGACCGGCGATGTGCTCGTCGTCGCGACCGTGCACGCCCTCGGCCGCGACATCGACGAAGAGACCCGGACCGTCGCCGAGCTGCGACGGCGCGGTGTCATGGTGAAGGTGCTGAGCCACGGCGGCCGGCACCTCTTCGACGCCGGGCGCTGAGCGCATCTCCGGGGCTTCGCGGGGTCCTTCATCCGCGAGGCATGCCCCGGCGGCGGCCTCCGGCCGGCGCCCCCGCCAGACCCGATGCCAGCCTCGCGGACGAACGACCCCGCTCCGCGGACGCTCAGGCGGCGGCCTCCGGCCGGCGCCCCCGCCAGACCCGATGCCAGCCTCGCGGACGAACGACCCCGCTCCGCTGACGCTCAGGCGCCGACGTAGGCCTTCAGGTGGCGGGCCGTCAGGGTGTCGGCGGACCCGACCAGGTCGGCCGGTGTGCCCTCGAACACGATCGTGCCGCCGTCGTGGCCCGCACCGGGTCCGATGTCGATGATCCAGTCGGCGTGCGCCATCACCGCCTGATGGTGCTCGATCACGATGACCGAGTTGCCGGCATCCACGAGCCGATCGAGCATCGCGAGCATGTTGTCGACGTCGGCGAGGTGCAGACCGGTCGTCGGCTCGTCGAGAACGTAGATCGCGCCTTTCTTCGCCATCGAGATCGCGAGCTTGAGCCGCTGTCGCTCGCCGCCGGACAGCGTGTTGAGGGCCTGACCGAGCGTGATGTAGCCAAGTCCGACGTCGCTCATGCGCGCGAGCGTCGTGCGGGCCGCCGCCGCGACCGCCTTGGACCCGCCGAAGAACTCCTCTGCCTCTGCCGCGGACATCGCGAGCACCTCGGCGATGTTGCGCCCGTCGAGCGTGTATTCGAGCACTTCGTCGCTGAACCCGGATCCGCCGCACAGTTCGCACAGGGTCTCCACGGTCGGCGTGAAGCCGAGCGTCGTGATGATCACCCCGAGCCCACGGCACGCGGGGCACGCGCCCTCGGAGTTCGCGCTGAACAGGGCCGGCTTCACGCCGTTCGCCTTCGCGAACGCTGCACGGATCGCGTCGAGGATCCCGGTGTAGGTCGCCGGACTGCTGCGGCGGGACCCCTTGATCGGCGCCTGATCGACGACCACGACATCGTCGAAGCGTGGCACGTTCCCGTGGATGAGCGAGGACTTGCCGGAACCGGCGACGCCGGTGACGACCGTGAGGATGCCGAGGGGGATGTCCACATCGACGTTCTTCAGGTTGTGCTGGGTCGCCCCGCGGATCTCCAGCGCTCCGGTCGCGGTGCGGGTCGACTCCTTCAGCCTCGCCCGGTGATCGAGGTGGCGCCCGGTGAGGGTGTCCGACGCGCGGAGGCCGGCGACATCTCCCTGGTAGCGGATCTCGCCTCCCGCTCGCCCGGCGCCCGGGCCGAGGTCGACGACGTGGTCGGCGATCTCGATGACCTCGGGCTTGTGCTCGACGACGAGCACCGTGTTGCCCTTGTCGCGGAGGAGCTTGAGCAGCGCGTTCATGCGCTGGATGTCATGCGGGTGGAGTCCCGCGGTCGGCTCGTCGAACACGTAGCTGATGTCGGTGAGGGCCGAACCCAGGTGGCGGATCATCTTCGTCCGCTGGGACTCCCCGCCGGAGAGCGTGCCGGAGGAGCGGTCGAGCGAGAGGTAGCCGAGTCCGATGTCGACGAACGAGTCGATCGTCGCGCGCAGCCCCTGCATGAGCGGGGCGACCTCGGGGTCGTCGATCGTGGCCAGCCACGCCGCCAGGTCGGTGATCTGCATGGCCGCGGCATCCGCGATGCTCTTCCCGCGGATCTTCGACGAGCGCGCGCCCTCGTTCAGCCGCGTGCCCTCGCACTCGGGGCAGGCGGTGAACTTCACCGCGCGCTCGACGAACGCGCGGATGTGCGGTTGCAGCGCATCCCGGTCCTTCTGGAGCATCGACTTGGTGATCTTGGGGATGAGCCCCTCGTACGTCATGTTGATGTTCTGGATCTTGACCTTCGTCGGCTCCTTGTAGAGGAAGTCCGCGAGCTCCTGCGCGGAGTAGTCCTTGATCGGCTTGTTCGGATCGACGAAGCCCGACTCGGTGAACCCGCGCACCATCCAGCCGTCCACGCTGTAGCCGGGGATCTTGATCGCCCCCTCGGCGAGCGACTTGCTGCGGTCGAACAGCTCGTCCAGGTCGACGTCGCTCGCCTCGCCGAGCCCTTCGCACCGCGGGCACATGCCGCCGGTGATCTCGAACGAGCGACGCTCCTTGACCTGCTTCCCGCCCTTCTCGAACGTCACGGCGCCCGCACCGGAGACGGAGGGGATGTTGAAGGAGAACGCCTGAGGGGACCCGACGTGCGGCTGCCCGAGCCGGCTGAACAGGATCCGCAGCATCGCGTGCGCGTCGGTTGCCGTGCCGACCGTGGAGCGGGCGTTGGACCCCATGCGCTCCTGATCGACGATGATCGCGGGACTCACGTTCTCCAGCGCGTCGACCTCGGGGCGGCTGAGCTGACCCATGAACTGCTGGACGAACGTCGGATAGGTCTCGTTGATCAGACGCTGCGACTCGTTCGCGATCGTCCCGAACACGAGCGAGGACTTGCCCGAGCCGCTCACCCCGGTGAAGACCGTGAGGCGGCGCTTCGGTATCTCGACGTCGACGTTCTTGAGGTTGTTCTCGCGCGCGCCGACCACCCGGATCTTCTCGTGCGAATCGGCGATGTGGGTGCTCTGCGTCATGGGTCTGCGTGTCCTCTCCGCGGCGACGCTCCATTGTGGCGGAGGCCGCCGACACATCGCTCGTGGCGATCCTCCCCTGATCAGGGGATCAGCGCGACCACCTGCGCACCGCTCGGCACGGCCGAGGTCACGATGCGCGTGTCGAAGGTCGCGAGCATCGCGTCGTTCGATGACGCGAGGTGCAGCAGGTACGTGTCGGTGACCTGCGAGCTGGCCAGCAGCCGCTCGGTGTGCACGGAGCCGTCGAGAAGGCTCACCGAGTCGGGAAGGAAGGCGTGATCGTCCCGCGCCGCGAGACTGGCCAGACTCGCAAGGACCACCGGCGCGGGCTGACTGTTCGGGTATTTCGGGTTGCTCACGACGCGCACGACGCCGTTCTGGACGGTCGGACTGGTGTGCCATGGGGCGCTCTCGCGCGCCGTGAACCATCGGTGCGCGCGATCGTGATGCACGTGCAGGGGGTCGATCAGAGCGATGACGACGTTGACGTCGAGGAGGTGGCGGGTCATGACGCGTCGTCGCGGAGCGCGTTCACATCATCGAGCGTCGCCGCGGTGCCCGACCCCGCCGGCAGCAGAACGATGCCGTTCCGCGTGTCGAAGCGGCGGCGTTCGGTCAGCGTCGCCCGCGCGAGCTGCGAGATCGCCTCGCCCAGCGTGATGCCCCGCGAGTCGGCGAACTGCTTGGCCGCGGCGAGGACGTCGTCGTCGATGGAGAGGGTCGTGCGCACGCATCAAGCATCACGCATCACGCATCACGCAGTCAACATCGCGGTCCGCCAACACCCGGACACGTGGTCGTCGACCATCCCGGTCGATTGCATGAGCGCGTACATCGTCGTCGGCCCGACGAACCGGAAGCCACGCTTCCGCAACGCCGTGCTCATCGCCTGCGACTCGGCGGTGACCGCCGGGACCTCGGCGAACGAGTCCGGTCGCTGCCGCCCCGGGCCCGGCGCGAACGACCACAGCAACGCGTCGAGGTCACCGGGCGCCATTCCGAGCAGCAATCGAGCGTTGGAGATCGTGGCGTGGATCTTGGCGCGGTTGCGGATGATGCCGGCATCCGTCATCAGCCGTTCGACATCGTCCTCACCGAACGCCGCGACCGCCTCCGGCTCGAAGCCCTCGAAGACCTCGCGGAAGCGCGGCCGCTTGCGCAGGATCGTGATCCAGCTGAGGCCCGCCTGGAACCCCTCGAGGCTCATCTTCTCGAACAGCGCTCGGTCGCCGTGCAGGGGGACGCCCCACTCCTCGTCGTGGTAGCGGATGTACTCCGCATCTTCACCGACCCACCCGCATCGCGGTCGTCCATCGGCGCCCACGCGCACATCTGCACTCACCCGCTCAGCGTAGGACGCTCCACGGACACGCATGCTCGGCATCCGCTCGCCGCGTCAGTGAAACGACGACTGCGCGTCGAGAGCGTGGGGTTCACCCACCGTCTCGACGTGCAGTCGTCGTCTCAGCGTCGGGGGACGCAGAGCGGGTCAGGACACGACGCGCTTGGCCGCCTTCTCCGAGATCGGAGCCCGACCCGACTCGGCGAGCGCGCGGTAGTAGGCGCGCGCCTCGTCCTGACGCTCCTGCTCCGCACCCGACGCGATGGGCGCACGCACGTGCTCGGGGGCGTACCCGAACGCGTCGACCAGGTCCTGCGCGTGCGGACGCAGGCGCAGGCAGAGCCGGTCGATGTAGGACGACACCGCCGCGGCGCGCTGGGTGGAGAGCCGGCCGTTGATCAGATACCAGGCCAGGTGCTTCTCGATGAGGCCGAGTCCGAAGAGGTCGCGCAGCCACGTCAGGACCCGCGACGTGCCCTCGTCCTGGATGCCGGTGACGGCATCCGTGAAGGCCTCCCACTGCAGCAGCTCGGCGTGCGCACGGGCCGCCTCGATCAGCTCCGCCTGGTTCGCGTTGAACAGGGCGGCCGCATCCGCGGGCGAGAGACCGGATGCCGGCCGCAGACGTCCCGCGATGTCGGCGACCATCTGCTGCACGCGTCCGGCCAGCAGCTCGTGCTGCTGGTCGCCGCGAAGCCCCCGCTCGACCGCCCGCGCCGTCGAGCCGAAGTCCGTGACCGTCTGCCCGAGCTGGCGGAGTCCCGCGCCGTGGAAGAGCTTGCCGGCGGTCTGCCCGACGGCGTACGCGGCGAGCGCCTTGGCGTCCTTCCCCTTGAACTGCCGGCCGAAGTCGCCGAGCAGACGCTTGCCGACGAGCTGGAGCAGGATGTTGTTGTCGCCCTCGAACGTGACGTAGATGTCCAGGTCGGCGCGCAGGCCCACCAGGCGGTTCTCGAAGAGGAAGCCGTTGCCGCCGCACGCTTCGCGTGCCTCCTGCAGCGTGTCCAGCGCGTGCCAGGTCGACAGCGGCTTGAGGGCGGCGGCGAGCGTCTCGAGGTCTTCGCGGTCGGCATCCGAGTCGGCCTTGCCGCTGAAGACCGCATCGAACTTCTGCAGGAACTCGTCGTGGGCGAAGATCGTCGCGTACGTCGTCGCGAGCCGCGACAGCAGTCGGCGCTGGTGCTTGCCGTAGTCCAGCAGCACGACCTCGTCGGTGCCGCTGCCCGAGTCGAACTGGCGACGCTGGTTCGCGTACGTGACCGCGATGTCCAGGCCGAGCGCCGAGGCCCAGGCGGCCGAGCCGTCGAGGGAGACGCGACCCTGCACGAGCGTGCCGAGCATCGTGAAGAAGCGGCGCCCCGGGCTGGAGATCTCACTCGAGTACGTGCCGTCGGGGGCGACGTCGCCGTACTTGTTCAGGAGGTTCGTGCGCGGGACCCGGACGTGGTCGAAGTGCAGCCGACCGTTGTCGATGCCGTTCAGGCCGCCCTTGAGACCGTCGTCCTCACCGCCGACGCCGGGCAGGAAGGCACCGTTCTCGTCGCGCAGCGGCACGTAGAAGCAGTGCACGCCGTGGTTCACGCCGTTCGTGATGAGCTGCGCGAACACCGTCGCGGCGATGCCGTGCAGCGCCGCGTTGCCGAGGTAGTCCTTCCACGCTGCGCGGAAGGGCGTGTGGATCACGAACTCCTCGGTCTCGGGGTCGTACGTCGCCGTGGTGCCGATCGCCGCGACGTCGGAACCGTGGCCGGTCTCGGTCATCGCGAACGCGCCGGGGATCTCCAGGCTCATGATGCCGGGAAGCCACTTGTCGTGGTGCTCCGTCGTTCCCAGCTGGAGGACAGCGGAGCCGAAGAGGCCCCATTGGACACCGGACTTGATCTGCAGGCTCGGGTCGGCCGCGACGAGCTCTTCGAAGCCGGCGATGTTCGCTCCGTTGTTCTCCTCCCCGCCGAAGCGCTTCGGAAACGCCCGGTGCACGCCGCCCTGCTCGACGAGCAGGTGCAGCTGACCGAGGACGCGCTCGCGGTGCTCGTCCATCCCGAGCCCGTCGACCCGCCAGAACGCGGGGTCCTTGATCATCTCGCGCGCCTCACGGCGGGTGTCGGCCCACGTGCCCAGGAGCAGATCGGTGACGCGGTCGACGTCGATGCGCGGCTCGGCGGCTTCGGCGGCGGAGTGCGGGGCGGTCGGGGCACCGCCGGCGGGGGTGCGCTGGCTTGTGGACGGCTTGCGGGAACGGACGGCGGCGTCGGTCATTGCGGCACCTTTCGGTGGGAGGAGGAGTGCCTTCAACGGTAGGACTCCCACAACAGGTCCCCAAGTCGGTTGACGATCCCGACAAGGAGTTCCGGCTCGTCAGACCGGGATGCTTGTGGTCTCCCGACAGCAGCCCGCTCGCACGGCCGGTGTCGGCGGTCCGGGCCACACTGGAGCGATGGAGCAGCCCTCCCTCGACCTCGCCGCGCGGACGCCCGATCACGCGGAGCACTTCCGCGCCGGGCGACTCGACGAGTCGCGGTGGTGGCCGTACTACACACCGCATTGGGCATCCCGTGCGGCATCCGCAGCCCGCTACGAGCTCGGTCCGGAGGGCATCACCCTGCGCATCGACGAGGACACCGCGCCGTGGTCACCCGAGTATGACGGAATGACGCGCACCTCGACCCTGCAGACCGGGCAGCTGTCGGGCCCGTTCGGCAGTACGCGCGGGCAGCACCGCTACCGCGACGGTCTCGTGGTGCGCGAAGAACAGCCCGAGCGGCGGCTCTGGGTGCCGCACTTCGGCGTGATCGAGGTGCGGATGCGGGCCATCCGGCATCCCGATGCGATGGTCGCGTTCTGGCCGATCGGCTTCGAAGAGCGCCCGGAGGACTGCGGCGAGATCTGCGTCGCCGAGATCTTCGGCTCGGATCTCGACGACTCGGGCGGGTGGGTCGGTGTCGGCGTGAAGCCGCAGAACGATCCGCGCCTGAAACTCGACTTCGAGAAGGTTCGCGTCGACGGGGATCTCACCGAGTTCCATGACTACGCCGTGGACTGGCAGCGCGACGCGATCCACTTCTTCGTCGACGGCCGCTGGGTCAAGACCTCGCGGCAGAGCATCGACTATCCCGTGCAGTTCATGCTGAACGTGTACGAGTTCCCGAGCGCCACAGGCGTGCGGGATGCCGCTGCCCTGCCGCACCGCTTCGACATCGCGCACGTGCGCACGTTCGCCCCGGTCTGAGGTCAGCGCGGGGCGGCGATCACCTCGAGCACGGCGTCGCCGTAGGCCTCGCGCTTCTTCGCGCCGATTCCGGTGATCCCGTCGAGATCCGCGAGGGTTGCGGGGCGGTGTTCGGCCAGTGCACGCAGCGTGGCGTCGCCGAAGACGATGTAGGCCGGCACCCCCTGCTCTTTCGCCATACGCGCGCGCCACTCCCGCAACGCCTCGAAAACCGGCCGGTCGCCCTGGTCGAGCTGATCGGATGCCGCCGCCCTGCGTACACGCGACGACCCGGCGCCGCCACGACCGAGCACGTCTCTGCGCAGGGGCACCGCGGACTCTCCCCGCAGCACGCCGCCCGCCGGCTCACCGAGAGCGAGGGTGCCGTACTCCCCTTGCGAGACGAGGATGCCGCGGGCGAGGAGCTGGCGGATGACGCTGCGCCAGTCCTGGTCGCTGAGATCGGCACCCAGACCGTACGTGGACAGGGAATCGTGCCCCTGCTGCCGGATGCGGTCGGTCGACGCGCCGCGCAGGATGTCGATCAGGTGCCCGGCGCCGAACGCCTGGCCGCGCTCCCGCTGCAGGCGCACGATCGTCGAGAGGAGCTTCTGGGCGGGGACGAGTCCATCCCAGGTGTCCGGGGCGGCGAGGCACGTGTCGCAGTTGCCGCACGGGTCGGAGGACTCCCCGAAATAGCCGAGGAGATTCTGACGGCGGCATCCCACCGTCTCGCACAGCGCGAGCATCGCGTCGAGGTGCTGACCGAGGCGCGTCTTGTACGAGCGGTCGCCGGGGCTCTGGTCGATCATGCGACGCTGCTGGACGACATCGCCGAGGCCGTAGGCCATCCAGGCGACCGATGGTTCGCCGTCGCGGCCGGCGCGTCCGGTCTCCTGGTAGTAGCCCTCGACGGACTTCGGCAGATCGATGTGCGCAACGAAGCGCACATCGGGCTTGTCGATGCCCATGCCGAAGGCGATCGTGGCCACGATCACGACACCGTCCTCGCGGAGGAACCGGGCCTGGTGCCTCGCACGCACCGCGGCGTCGAGTCCGGCGTGGTACGCGAGCGCGTCGACGCCCTGCGTGCGGAGGAACTCGGCGGTCTGCTCGACGCTCTTGCGGCTGAGCGCGTAGACGATGCCGGCAGAGCCCTCGGGCATCGACCTGATGAAGCTCAAGAGCTGCTTGCGAGGCTCGACTTTCGGGTCGATGCGGTACTGGATGTTCGGGCGGTCGAAGCTCGCCACGAAGTGCGCGGCGTCGGGGAGCCTGAGCCGCTCGGTGATCTCACGGTGCGTCGCCGCCGTCGCGGTCGCGGTGAGCGCCACCCGCGGGACGCCGGGGAACTGCTCGCCGAGTTCGCCGAGGGTCAGGTAGTCGGGACGGAAGTCGTGCCCCCACTGCGAGACGCAGTGGGCCTCGTCGATCGCGATCACGCTCAGCGTGCCGCGCTGCAGAAGCGACCGCGTCGTGGCGTTCGAGAGACGCTCGGGGGCGACGTAGATCAGGTCGAGCTCGCCGGAGAGGTACGCGCGCTCGACCGCTGCACGCTCGGCAGGCGCCTGTGTGGAGTTCAGGTACGCCGCGCGGACGCCGTTCGCCACGAGCGCGTCGACCTGATCGTGCATGAGCGCGATCAGCGGGCTCACCACGAGGCCGGTGCCCGGCCGCACGAGCGCGGGGATCTGGTAGATCAGGCTCTTGCCGCCGCCGGTCGGCATCAGGACGATCGCGTCGCCGCCGGCGATGAGCTGCTCGATCGCGGCGCCCTGATTGCCGCGGAAGCTCTCGTAGCCGAAGACGGTGTGCAGCGCGTCGGCGGCCGTCGCGAACCGGGCGGGGGTCGGGCGCGTCGCGGCCGGCATCCGCTGGTCGTCCGGAGGGGGCGCCCACCCGTCGTCGGCGGGTGGTGCCCAGTCGTCGGGCGGGGCGTCGGGCGGCATGTCGGGCTCATCCCACACGACATCCGCGTACGGGTCGGCGTTCGGGATGCTCACCGGCTCAAGGGTAGCCCGCGGACCCGACACCCGCTCCCGCTCTGCACGAGGTGGAGCGCTGATCAGCGCGGCGCGGGCGGCCGGCAGGCCAGGAGTTCACCGGCGCCGTCGAGCGTCACGGATCCGGTGGCGTGCGGCAGCAGCGCGGTGCTGCCGCGCGGGAGGAGCTGCGTGCCGCTTTCGCCCGAACGGATGCCGACCTCTCCGCCGAGGACCACCAGGATCGCGAACCCCGGCGCGAGTTCCACCGGCCCGCGGACCAGGTGGCGCTCGATGCGGAAGAACGCGTCGGCGTCCGCGGGCAGCAGGGGTGTGTCCGTTCCCGCGCGGTGCACAAGCGCCTCGACGTCCGCGCGGGTGCGTGCCGTGTTCTCGACCGCAGTGAGCGCTTCGGCGAACCCGACGCCCAGGTGTCCGCCGGCTGCTCCGTCGATCGCGAAGCCGTCCCACTCCGCCAGGATCGAGAGGTCCTCCGGCTCCTGCAGCTCGACGAGGAGGATGCCTTCGCCGATCGCGTGCAGGACGCCGGCAGGAACGTGGACGATGTCGCCGGGCGCGACGGTGAGGCGATGCATCGCCGCGAGCAGGGCGGCGGCATCCTGCCGGTCGACGATTCCGGCGAGCTCGATCGCGCCGAGGTCGCGCGCAAGGCCGAGGTGCACCTCGCCGGCCGAGAGCACGTACCAGGCTTCGGTCTTGCCGTGGGCCGCCCCGAGGTGCGCCGCGGCCCAGGCGCGGTCAGGATGCGCATGCACCGGGAGGCGCTGGCCCGCATCGAGGAGCTTGACCAGCAGCATGGGGTCGGTTCCGAACGCGGCGACGTGGGCGGGGCCGAGCCAATGCACCGGATCGCCGGCGATCGCGCCCGCGAGGAGCGTTCCGTCCGCGAGCACGGTCATGCCCGAAGGGCTCTCGCCGCGGACGGGCGTGACCGAGCCGACCCAGTCCTCGGGTTCGAAGTCGTCGGCCGCGGGCTCGCCGCGAAAGTCCGTGATTCGGCGCCCCCCGCGGTAGAAGCGGGCGGCGGGACGGTTCGACGGGAGCGGGATGACAGCGTCGGTCGCGGCCGTCGTCCGCGCCGTTGGAGAGGAATGCTCGTTCGCGCCGTCGCTCACGGCACCAGCATCCCACGCCCCACCCCTTCCCTTCTCCGCCGAGGTGGTGGGTCTTCCGCCGAGATGGTGGGTCTTCCGCCGAGATGGTGGGTCTTCCGCCGAGATGGTGCACACCACCTCGGCGGAAAGAACACCACCTCGGCGGAAAGAAAACCACCTCGGCGGAAAGGGGACCATCTCGACGGGAGGGGGACCATCTCGGCGGGAGGGGGACCATCTCGGCGGGAGGGGGACCATCTCGGGAGGGGACAGCCGGGGGCTCAGAGCCGGAGCACCTCGGTCACCCGCACCACTGCGGCACCGGCCTCCTCGGACGCCGCGAGGTCGACCTCCGCGCGGATCCGCCAATCGTGGTCGCCGGCGGGGTCGTCGATCGTCTGCTCGACTGTCCAGACACCGGATGCCGCAGCATCCGTCTCATCGATCGACACGAGCTGCGCCGAACGCGCCGCCCCACCGGTCAGGATCTCGTCGTGCTCGTCGAAGTACGCGTCCAGCGCCGCGGACCAGTCGACGTCGGGGTCCAGCTCCGCAAGCTCGTCGTCCCGCTGCAGCGCCGCGAGGCGCACCCGGCGGAACAACTCGTTGCGCACGAGCACTCCGAACGCACGGCGGTTCGTCAGCACCGACGGCGGCGCGGGCGGCACGACCGGTGCGTCGGGGTCGGCGACCGGATTGACGAGCGACTCCCACTCATCGACGAGGCTCGAGTCGACCTGCCGCACGAGCTCGCCGAGCCACGCGATGAGATCCAGCAGCTCCGGGGTCTGCGCCTCCGTCGGCACCGTCTGGCGGATCGCCCGGTAGGCATCGCTCAGGTAGCGCAGCACGAGACCCTCCGACCGGGCCAGCTGGTACACCTGGATCAGCTCCGCGAACGACAGCGCGCGCTCGAACATGTCGCGCACGACCGACTTCGGCGACAGCTCGAAGTCACGCACCCACGGCTGGCTCGAGGCGAACACCTCGAAGGACTGGGCCAGGAGCTCCGCGAGCGGCTTGGGGTAGGTGACCTCCTCCAGGAGCTCCATGCGCTGGTCGTACTCGATGCCCGCGCGCTTCATCGCCGCGACGGCCTCGCCGCGGGCGAGGAACTGCTGCTGCGACAGCACCGGGCGCGGGTCGTCCAGCGTCGCCTCGATCACGCTGACGACATCGAGGGCGTAGTGGCCGGTCCCGGCGGACCGGTGTGCAGAACTCCTCACTTCGGGCGCGACATGGCCCGATTCGCCCGGATCCGCCCCGGTAGCGCCCGAATCTGCGGAGTCGTGCACGGCCCCCGTCTCGTCCTCCGGATCCAGCAGCCCGATCGCGGCGAGCGCGAACGGGGAGAGCGGCTGGTTGAGCGCGAAGTTGGGCTGCAGCTCGACCGTGAGGCGGATGCCGCCCCCCGCGTCGGCGACGACCACCTGCGCGGCGACCAGAGTGCGGAAGATCCCGAGCGCGCGGCGCGCGAGCTCGTACTGGCGTGCGCGCGACTCGTGGTTGTCGAACACGAGTGAGCGCACATTGCCGAAGACGTCTCCCCCGCGGGCGATCACGTTGATCAGCATCGCGGCCGTGAGCTGGAGGTGCGGCTCGAGGGGTTCGGGCTCGGCGGCGACCAGGCGCTCGAACGACGCCTCGCCCCAGTTCACGAAACCCTGGGGCGCCTTCTTGCGCACGACCTTCCGCAGCTTCTTCGGGTCATCGCCCGCCTTCGCCACGGCGGTCGTGTTCTCGATCTCGTGCTCGGGGGCCATCACGACCACGGTTCCGGCGGTGTCGTAGCCGGCGCGACCCGCGCGCCCGGCGATCTGATGGAACTCTCGCGCGCTCAGCTGCCGCATCCGCTGCCCGTCGTACTTCGTGAGCGCGGTGATGAGCACCGTGCGGATCGGCACGTTGATCCCGACGCCCAGGGTGTCGGTGCCGCAGATCACGCGCAGCAGGCCGCGTTGCGCGAGCGTTTCGACCAGCCGTCGATAGCGCGGCAGCATGCCGGCGTGGTGCACGCCGATCCCGGCCCGGACGTAGCGCGAGAGCGTGCGCCCGAACGCGGTCGTGAAGCGGAAGCCGCCGATCGCCTCCGCGATCTCGTCGCGCTGCGCCCGCGAGACGATGCGCACCGACGACAGCGCCTGCGCGCGCTCCATCGCCGCCGCCTGCGAGAAGTGCACGATGTACACCGGCGCCTGGCCGGTCTCGAGCAGCTCCTCCACCGTCTCGTGCACGGGGGTGCGCGCATACGAGAAGTGCAGCGGCACGGGGCGCTCGACGCCGGTGATCCGCGCGGTCTCGCGGCCGGTGCGGCGGGAGAGGTCCGCCGCGATCTCCGTCACATCGCCGAGAGTCGCCGACATGAGCACGAACTGAGAGCGCGCCAGGAGCAGCAGCGGCACCTGCCAGGCCCAGCCGCGGTCGGGGTCGCCGTAGTAGTGGAACTCGTCCATCACGACCTGGTCGACCTCGGCATCCGCCCCCTGCCGCAGCGCGAGGTTCGCGAGGATCTCGGCGGTGCAGCAGATGATCGGGGCTTCCGCGTTGACCGACGAGTCGCCGGTGACCATCCCCACGCGCTCCGCGCCGAAGATCTCGACGAGGGCGAAGAACTTCTCGCTCACGAGGGCCTTGATCGGCGCCGTGTAGTAGGAACGGCCGCCGCGGGCCAGCGATGCCGCGTGCGCGGCGACAGCGACGAGCGACTTGCCGGTCCCGGTGGGGGTGGACAGGATCACGTTCGCCCCGGAGACGATCTCGATCGCGGCTTCATCCTGTGCCGGGTAGAGCCGGAGCCCCTGATCCTCCGCCCACCCGACGAACGCCTCGTACACCGCGTCGGGGTCGGCGCCGCTCGGGATACGGTCGAGCAGGGATGCCGGCATCCCTCGAGTCTGCCACCGGCGTCCGGCCGCGTCCCCGCACCGTCTCAAGCCCGGCGCGTGTGAAACGGCGGGGAGATATCGACACGCAGGGTGTCCTCGGGGCCCGAACCGTCCGGTTTCTCCCCGCCGTTGCACGCGGTCAGCGGCAGAGGCTCGCCACGCGGCCCCGGCGCTGGCGGAATGCGTACCCCGCCCGTACGGTGAAGTTCACGATGGAGGAGAACACATGAGCACGCAGGCCGCCCCCGATGCCGAACCCCGCGTCGCGCGCAACGACGCAGAGAACCGCTACGACCTGTTCCTGGCCGACGAGCTCGCCGGGTTCGCCGAGTACAAGGTCGATGCCCGGGGACGCCTCGTCTTCACCCACACCGAGGTCGATCCCGCGTTCGAGGGTCGGGGCCTGGCCGGGATCCTCGTGCGGACGGCGCTGACGGATGTCGCCGCGAAGGGCGAGACGATCGTGCCGCGCTGCCCGTACGTGGTGCGCTGGCTCGGTCGTCACGAGGTGGCGGGCCTGCAGATCGCGTGGCCCGACGAACCCGGCTTCGAGCGATGACCCGCCTGGACGCCGACGCGACGGAGCTGCACGAGGCCGGCACGACGTGCGACGGTCCGCGCGCGCTGCTGCTGGAGTCTCGCGAGGTCCCCCTCGGCGGGGTCCGGGCGATGTCGGTGCACCGCGCCCTTCCGCAGCGCGACCTGCCGCTCGTCGGCGCATGGTGCTTCCTGGACCGATTCGGGCCGCAGGACACCCGGATGCGTGTGGAGCCGCATCCGCACATCGGCCTGCAGACGGTCACCTGGCCGCTCGAGGGCGACATCCGCCACCGCGATTCGATCGGCAGCGACGTCGTGCTGAGCCGCGGCGCACTGAACCTGATGACCAGTGGCGCGGGGATCTCGCACTCCGAGTACTCCGTGGGGGAGGATGCCGTCCCCCTGGACGCCCTGCAGCTGTGGGTCGCCCTGCCCGAGTCTCGCCGCCACGGCGCCGCGGCGTTCGAGCGGCACGAGAAGCTGCCGTCGTTCCCGCTCGCGGACGGGGCCGTCGCCACGGTCGTGCTGGGCGAGCTCGCCGGCGTGCGCTCACCGGCGACCGTGCACACGCCGATCGTCGGCGCCGAGATCCGGATCCCGGCCGGCGCCCGCGTGCACGTGCCGCTGAACCCGGAGTGGGAGTACGCGATCGTCGGCGTCGAGGGCGACGTCGAGGTCGGGACGGATGCCGACACCCGGCTCACCGTGGACCGTCGCCACCTCCTCTACCTCGGCGAACGCAGGTCCGAGATCGAGGTCGGCTCCGACGCGGACGCCCTGCTCTTCCTCCTCGGCGGGGAGCCGTTCGAGGACGAGATCGTGATGTGGTGGAACTTCGTCGGCCGCACGCACGAGGAGATCGTGCAGGCGCGCGAGGAGTGGGAAGCGGGCTCGGATCGCTTCGGCCACGTCGTCGACCACGGCGACGAGCGCGTCCCCGCGCCCGCCCTGCCGACGGTCCGTCTGACCCGGCGCACGCGACGCGTCTGAGGCTCACTCCTCGACGACGAACTGCGTCGCGGCCTCCGAACCGCTGACCCCGACGGTCCCCGCATAGCGGACGAGAACCTCGTGGATGCCGGGCCGCGCCGCCGGCAGCGCGAAAGCGACCCGACCGCCGACGAGGGTGCCCACGTAGTCGATCCCCTCGTGCGTGACCGTCACGGCACCGCCCGCCGGCTGACCGGCCTCGGTCCGGACGGTCACGGTCAGCGTGAAGTCGTCCGCGGGACCGCCCGCCGCGCGGTTCATGACGGCCTGCACGGCGGATCCGACGGTGACGGGAACCTCGGCGGTCACCGCGGTGCCGGCGTTGACGGCGCCGGGACGCCGGGCCTGCACGCGTGCGCTGAGCGTGGTTCCGGCATCCGTCTCCTGCACGCGGTAGGACCTGCCCACCGCGCCTGCGATCGGCACGCCGTCGCGCAGCCACTGATACGTCAGCGACGCGTTCGCGGGCGCCCACTCGCCCGGGTCCAGCACGATGCGCTCCCCGACCCGCGCGTCGCCGGTGATCGTGGGCGCCGTCGTGGCCGCGGGGCCGGCGGGACCCGTGTCGATGCGCACGATCGTGCGGTCCACGGTGCTCGAATAGCCGACCTCCGCGAGGTATCGGCGGTCGGGCAGCAGCCCCGTCCATGACGCCACCGGCGAACCGGCGGACGCGACGCCGAGGGCGCGGTCATCCGGAAGGACGACGGCCGCGGTCAGGTCCCACGGTCCTGTCGCCGTCCGGTCGACGTCGACGACCGCGAGGTAGTCGCCGGACGCGGGGGCGTCGAGGCGGACGACACCGCGCTCGTCCGCCGTCCACGCGTCCAGGTACGGCTGCGCGGCATCCGTGCGCCCGTCGGCGAGGCGGTAGAGCGTGAGGCGGTGGCCGGCGGGCTCGGCGGAACTCAGGGCGAACTCGGCGGATGCCGCGCCGCGCGCGACCGGGACGATCCACGCGATCCGGCCTGCGGCGTCGCCCGAGTCGGGGTCGCCCGAGTGGCCGGGCGCGGGGGCGTCCGGGTCCAGGAGCAGGTCGAGCGCTCCGATCCCGAGCGCTCTCGGATCCCCCTCGCCGGGAAGCGCCACGGTGCCCTCGACGCCCTCGCCCGCGAGTGACTCCGCATCGCCCGCCCCGCTCGGACGCACCGCGAGCGGCGAGCGCACCGCGGTGCCGTCCTCACCGATCCATGTCAGGGAGCCGGTCGCCCACTGTTCGCGCACCGCCGCGCCGGCGTCGAAGGTCACCGTGTACTGGCGTTCCTGACCCTCGGCGTCGAAGCGCAGTTCGGCCGGGGTCACGGTCACCTCGACTCCCGGGACGCTCGCGACCGCCCGGTAGACCCCGGGGCGGGTGGCGATGAGTGTGCGGGTCTCCTCGTGCGCGCCGGCCAGGCGGGGCACGACGAGGGACGGCTCTGCGGCCAGCAGCCCGGGGTCCGGCATCCGCTCTGCGTCGACCTGTCCCGCACCCTGCGCGAACGGGTCGACCGTCGGTGCGCCGTCCGCGCCCACGGTGTCCGCCGCGGTGGTCATGAGCGCGGAGCGCACGTCGGCGGGCGAGGCGGACGGGTGCGCGGCGAGGTAACGGGCGGCGAGGCCCGCGACGTGGGCGGCCGCCATCGACGTACCCGATACCAGGTCCCAGGCGGGGCTGCCGCCGCCACCGGCGCGCGTGGGGGCGAGGATGCCGACTCCGGGTGCCGTGACGTCCGGCCCGAGATGCATCCCGTCGGCGGACGGGCCGCGGCCGGAGAATCCCGCGACCTGCGGCGCGGGAACGCCGCCGGTGGACGGGGCGCCGGCGGCGAGCGTGACCTCGTCGGCATCACCGGCTTCGACCGCGGCGAGCAGGAGCGCGCGGCGGTCGGCGTCCAGCTGGACCGTGGGCAGGACATCGAGCGCCGGGTCCAGCGACGCGGCCTCGGTGTTCACCAGCACGACGCCCACCCCGCCGGCCGCGGCGACGGCACGGATCTTCTCGCTGCGCGGATTCGTGCCGCGCTCGCACACCACGATCGCCCCTGCGACGACCGCCGGGTCCAGGGCGTCCGGGTAGCAGAGCCGCGCGTCCGCCTCGGCGCCCTGCGCCGCGTCGGCGGCGAGGACGAGCGGCGCGGTCACGGGCTCGCCGACGGAGGCGGAGACGCCGGGCAGCGAGAAGCCCCCCGCCAGTCCGACGGTCGCGTCGAAGGACGCCGTCGTGGATGCCGCCACCGTGAGGTACCCGTCGGAACCGCTGCGCGCGCTCCCCGGCGCGGGGCCGGTGTTGCCCGCGCTCGCGACCGCGACCAGGCCCGCGGCCCCCGCGGCGCGCAAGGCCTCATCCCCGAGCGCCCAGGAGCCCGTGGCGCTGCTGAGCGCAACGGTCACGACATCGACGCCGTCGGACACGGCCGCATCGAGGGCCGCCAGCACGTCGGACGCGACGCAGACGTCGTCCGCCGTCGTGGCCGGATCGGCGCCGGCGAAGCACGCCTTGTAGGAGGCGATCGCGGCGTCCGGGTCGACGCCGGCGACCGTCTCGCCCCCGCGCAGCGCCAGCTCCACCGGGGCGCCCGCGGCGATGCCCGCCATCGCCGAACCGTGACCGCTGCGGTCGACCGGCGAGAGCGAATCGCGTCCGAGATCCACGGCCCCGGCCACGGCCGCGGCGCCGAAGACCCGCGCGTCGACGACCGTGGATGCCGGCAGCGCCGGGTTTGCGGTCACCACGCCGGTGTCCACGACGCCGATGACCACCGAACCGGTCTTCTCTTCGCGCGGGACCGCCTGCACCGCTGCCGCGAACGGCTCGGACGCCCCCGGCGCGGCATCCGGCCGGAGGATCTCGTCGGGCACGATCGCGCGCACGCCGGGGAGCGCCGCCACGCGCGGGAGGTCTTCGGCCGACAGCACGGCACTGAAGCCGTTCGCGACGATCCGATACGCCTCGAGCACGTCGACGCCCGCCGCCTCGGCGACCTCGACCTGACGCTGTGCGAGGAAGGAGACGTAGCGTTTCACGCGCGGCGACCCCGGATCGAAGTCGTCACCGGCGGTCGCCCGATACCCGGCGATCCCCCCGGTGTACAGGGCCGCGGGCTCCTCCGCGAGCAGGACGACATACGTGCCGGTGACGGACGCCGGCGGGACGGGAGCGATCGTGCCGTCCACGACGTGCGGCCCGCCGGCGTCACCGGATGCCAGCGCGGGAGACCCCGCGGCCAGGAGCACCGCGAGCGCCGCGGCGACGACCGCGCGCGACATGGCTGGCTTCATCGCCGACTCCCGGGGTGAGGGTCGCCCGGCGGCGTGCCGCGCGGCCTGCCGTCAACCTAACCCGGCACCGCGCAAGACGAAAGGGTCTGGCCGAGATCGGGTGCGCGGCAGCGCATTACGCTGGGGTCGTGGCTTCGGCATCCCGCCTCTCGACGAGCGTCCTGCTCACGTGCGCGGCGATCGGCGTCGCGACAGGAGCGCTCTCCGCCGGGGCGGGGGCCATCAGCGGGCCGGTGTCGGCGGCGGTCCCGCTCGTCTACGGACTCGTGCTGGGCGTCCACGTCCTCCCGGGCGTGATCGCCCAGGATCTGCTGCGCCGACCGTGGGTGGCACTGATCACCCACCTGATCGCAGCGCTCGTCGCGAGCGCGGTCGTGCCGCTGTGGATCGGACGCTACGTCGGCACCGCTCTGCTGATCGGCGCGCTGCAGGAGGGCATCGCCGCCCTCGGCCGTTACCGCCGGTGGGACGCGTGGCGGTTCTTCCTCGGCGCGGTGATCGTCGGCGTGCTGATCGCGGTGCCGATCTGGTTCGCCGCGGACGTGTCGCGGTTCGCCGTGTGGGGCCAGATCGTCTATATCGGCCTGTTCATCCTCGGGCCGGTCCTCTGGACGGCGGTCGGAATCGCGGTCGGCGCCGCGCTGCGCCGGGCCGGCGTCGCCCGCTCGAGCCGCCTCTGAGGGCGCGCGGCGGGCTAAGTTGGAGATCACCCGTCGCCTCTTCTGGAAAGTCCCGTGACCGCATCCGAGCGTGATCCGTCCGCTCCGGCACCGGAGCGTCCGAGCCCGATCCTCCGCGTCCACGAGGTCGCGATCACCCACGCCGGCGAGACGACCCCCACTCCGGCGGACGTGTCGTTCGACGTCGCCGTCGGGGAGGTCGTGCTGCTGCTCGGACCGAGCGGCTCGGGCAAGTCCACGCTCACGCTGGCGCTCGACGGGCTGATCCCGCACGCGGTCCCGGCCACCGTAACCGGCCGCATCGAGGTCGCCGGGCGCGACACGGCCTCGGCGAGCGTGGCCGAACTGAGCACCCACGTCGGCATGGTCTTCCAGGACCCCGACGCGCAGCTCGTGACCGGGACCCTCCTGGATGAGGTCGCGTTCGGTCCGGAGAACCTGCGGATGCCGGTGCAAGACGTCCTCGCGCGGGCCGAGCGGGCGCTGCGCCGGGTCGGGCTGTGGGAACGCCGGGGCGAGAACCCCGACCGCCTGTCGGGCGGCGGCCGGCAGCGGCTCGCGATCGCCTGCGCCCTCGCCATGGGATCACCCCTGCTCGTTCTGGACGAGCCGACGGCGAACCTCGATCCGCAGGGGATCGACGAGGTGTACGCCGCCCTGAAGGAACTGGTCTCCGACGGCGCCCACGCGATCGTGCTGGTCGAGCACGATCTCGATGCGGCCGTGGGGTTCGTCGACCGTGTCGTCGTGCTCGATCAGGCGGGCAGGCTCGTCGCCGATGGACCGGTGGATGCCGTGCTCCGCGACCGGGCGGAAGAGCTCCACGCGCTGGGCGTGTGGCTGCCCACCTCCACTCTCGCGGGCCTGCGGCTGCGCCGCGCGGGCTACGCGCTCGCCCCGCTGCCGCTGACGCCGGACGAGCTGCGCGCCGCGCTCGAGGACGCTCCGGCACCGGCATCCGTTCCCATGGGCCGCGTGATCACGCGCAAGGCGGCGAGGATGCCGGACGAACGACCCGTCATCGCGGTGCGCGCGCTCACGCTGCGCCGGGGCCGCGACACGGTGCTCCGGGACGTCGACCTCGACGTCGCGCGCGGTGAGTTCATCGCCGTCGCCGGTGGGAACGGGGCCGGGAAGACCACGCTCGTGCAGGCGATCGCGGGCGTCATCGTCCCGCCGCGCCGGGCGGTCCACATCGACGGGCGCGATGTCGCACGGCTCGGCGCGCGCGAGCTGACCGAGCGCGTCGGGTTCGTCTTCCAGAACCCCGAGCATCAGTTCATCGCGGCCACGGTCGCGGCCGAGCTCGCCCACGGCCTGCGGCGCCGCGGTCTGGACGACGACGCGGTGCGGGCGCGCACGGCGGAGGTCCTGGACCGCTTCGGTCTGAGCGAGAAGGCCGAGTCGCATCCGTTCCTCCTCTCCGGCGGCCAGAAGCGCCGGCTCTCGGTCGCCACCGCCCTCGTGACGGGCGCACCCGTCCTGGTCCTCGACGAGCCCACGTTCGGCCAGGACCGTGCCCGCGCCGACGAACTCCTGGGCCTCCTCTCCGAACTCAACGACGCCGGCACGACGATCGTCTTCGTGACCCACGACATGCAGCTCGTCGCGGAGTACGCCGACCGTCTGGTCGTCCTCGCCGACGGACGCCTCATCGCGCACGGAAGCACCGCCGACGTGTTCGGCGACCGGGACGTCGTCGCGCGGGCGGGACTCCGGCTGCCGCCGCTCGCCCGGGCGCTGAGCGGCGTGGCGCGGCATCCGGAGCTCGCCGGCATCTCGCGTCTGAAGGATCTGCCGGAGGCGACCTCGTGACCGCGACCGGGCCGATCGTTGCCGCGCAGGTGTCGCGCATGCGGGAGGACCCGTACGCGGATGCGGTGACCGCGGCGCCCGTCCGGTTCCTGTATCGCCTCAATCCGCTGGCGAAGCTCCTCGCACCGGTCCCCGCGATGGTGCTGCTCGTCTTCGTGCGCGACCTCGCGACCCCGCTGGCCTTCCTCGCGCTGACGTACGGGATCCTGCTGGTCGGCGTGAGCTTCACCCGCCGCCTCGTCCTGCTGCTGGCGGTCGCGCTGCCGCTCGGTGCGCTGCTGATCGGATTCGGCTTCTCGCTGTGGATCGATCCCGCGAACGTCGATCGGAGCGTGACCGTCTGGCAGGCCGGCTCCTGGACGCTGTACGGCGGCGCGGTGGCGACGGGCCTCGCCACCGGCGTACGGATCGCGGCGATCGTCGCCCTGAGCCTGATCGTGGGCCTGTCCACCACCGGCCCCGACCTCGTCCGCTCCACCGTGCAGCAGCTCCGGGTGCCGTACCGCATCGGCTACACCGCCCTGGCGGCCTTCCGCTTCGTGCCGCGCTTCGGCCATGAGCTCGAGGTGATCCGCCACGCGCACCGCGTGCGCGGCGCGCATTCCGGCCGCGGACCGTTCGCCCTGCTCGCCCGGTGGGGCGGCTACGTGGTCCCGCTGCTGGCGGGCGCGATCCGGCACGCGGAGCGGGTCGCGCTCGCGATGGACGCGCGCGCGTTCGGCGCCCACCCCGACCGCACGGAGCGCCACATCGTGCCGTTCCGCGCGCGGGACACCGTGTTCATCTGCCTTTTCGTGGCGGCATCCGCCACGATCTTCCTCGTCGTCGCGTCGTCGCGCTGACATGCACGAGAGACCCGCCGCGTGGTGCGACGGGCCTCTCGTACAGACGACCGAGCGGACTCAGCCGGCGATCAGCGCGTGATCGTGGTCATGGCTCAGGCCACCACCACCGGCGCTCCAGGTGTCCTGGGGTCCGGCCGGGTCGGGCAGGTTGAGCCCACCGGGAACCGAAGCGCCGCGGACACCGTTCACGAGCTCCGTGGAGTACGAGTACGCCAGCACCGCCGTCGCGATCGCGTCCGAGTTGACCTCGAGCGCGTGCATGTCGATGTTGCCGATCGTGTCGCACGCCTGGTGGTAGCACGGGTCGAAGGCCTCGCCCGCGGTCCCGCCCCAGATCGCCGCCTGCTCGTCGGACTTGACCTCTTCGGCGCCCGTGAACAGACCACCCGCGGGGATGTCCGCCGCGATGAAGGCCTGGTAGTCGCTGCGACCGCTGAACTCCGCGTCGTCGTAGGGCTCGCCCACGCTCGTGAAGTACCGCTCGAACAGGTCCTCGATCTCGACCGAGCCGTCCGGCACGGGGACCGGTGCCTCGAAGCCCGACTGGTCACCGTCGTACACCATGAAGATGTAGTTCGGCGAGGCGATCATGTCGAAGTTGAGGTACAGCGCGATCCGGTCCTTCTCGGCCTGCGGGAGTTCCTCGACGTAGGCGGTCGAGCCGAGCAGACCCTCCTCCTCCGCGCCCCACCACGCGAGACGCACGGTGTTCTGCGGCTTGAGCTTCGTCATGTTCTGCGCGATCTCGATCAGCGCGGCAGACCCGCTGCCGTTGTCGTTGATCCCCGGGCCCGCGGGAACGGAGTCCAGGTGCGCGCCCGCCATCACGACGTTGGCCGTGTTCTTGCCGGGCAGCTCCGCGATCACGTTCTTCTGCGGGTAGTTCACCGGCTCGGGGACGTTCACGCGCGCCGTCGATCCGGCGGACGCAAGCGATGCCCCGGCCTCGTACGACGTGCCGACGACCGGGATGAGCAGCTCGTCCGGGTTCGCGCCGATGAGCGTGATGTTCGTCAGCACTCCGGAACGCTCGGGGGTGTTGCCCTGGTTCATGATCACGACCGCCTCGGCCCCGGCAGCCTGCGCGTTCGCGGCCTTGATGCCGAATTCGCACGTGCCGCGCTGCACGAGGGCGATGTCAGCCTCTCCGGAGAAGTCGAGCCCGGCGAAGTCGGTCGCCTCACAACCGCTCGTCACCGCGGTGCCGTTCGGCTGTCCCAGCACGAGGTCGACGGGGATGATCGTGCCGGTGACGTCACCGGAACCGGTCCCGGCGGGCGCCTCGTTCTCCCACGTCGCGGCCACCGGTGTGAGCTGCTGCAGGTCGGAAGCGGCGCGGACGAAGTAGTCGAACTCGTCGATCGACACCTTCCATCCCGCCGCGGTCAGGGTGTCGACGACGTAGTCGACGCTTGCTTCGTAGCCTGGCGTGTTGGCGGCGCGGTTGCCGCCGTTCGCGTCGGCGATCGACTGCAGCGCATCCATGTGCTGCTTCACGCCGTCGGCGCTCACGCACTGCGTGAGCTTGGCGATCGTGTTGTTGTTGCGGTTGTCGCACGCGGCGGCCGGTGGTGCGGCCAGCGCACCGGTGGCCGGCGCGAGCGCCAGCGCGAGAGCGGCAGCGGTCGCCGTAGTGACGGCGAGCGCTCTGCGGGAAGGTCGTACAGATCTCTTCATCGTGATCTCCTTCATCGGGGGGATGTGCCGGGTTGTGGCACCGCCCTCGACGCTACGGGGTCAAGCCGCCGTGGTACACCCCTGGTGCACGCGCACGAGAAGTCGTGCGCGCACACGAGAAGTCGTGCGCGCACACGAGCGGTCGTGCGCGCACACGAGCAGACCGGATGCCGCGCGAGCGGCATCCGGACTGGAGGAAGAGCTCAGCGCTTGCCGACGATCTGGCGCGACACGATGTCGCGCATGATCTCGTTCGTGCCCCCGTAGATGCGGTGCACGCGAGCATCGAGGAAGGCGCGGGCGATCGGGTACTCGGTGATGTAGCCGTAGCCGCCGTGCAGCTGCACGCCGATGTCCAGGAGCTCCCACTCGCGGTCGGTCGCCCAGAACTTGACCTTCGCCGCCTCTTCGGCCGTGAGCTTCTTGTCCTTGTACAGCAGCATCGCCCGGTCGATGTAGGCCCACATGACGTCGACCGTCGTCGCCATGTCGGCGAGCTTGAAGCGCGTGTTCTGGAAATCCGCGATCGACTGCCCGAACGCCTCGCGGCTGAGGGTGTAGTCGCGGGTCCAGACGAACGCGGCTTCTCCGGCGGCCGCGGCGGCGACGCCGATCGACAGACGCTCGAGCGGCAGGTTCATCATGAGCTGGATGAACCCCAGTCCCTCCTTGCCGCCGATCAGGTTCTCTTCCGGCACGAAGACGTCGGTGAACGAGAGTTCGGCGGTGTCCCAGCCGTGGAAGCCCATCTTCTCGAGCTTCTTGCCGTGGTCGAAGCCCGCCATGCCGTTCTCGAGGATCAGCAGGCTGAAGGCGTCGGGACGATTGCCCTCACCCGTCTTCACGAACGTCACGACCATGTCGGCGGTCTTGCCCGAGGAGATGAACGTCTTGGCGCCGTTGACGACATAGCCGCCGTCGACCTTCTTCGCGGTGGTCTTGATGCCGCGGAGGTCGCTGCCCGCACCCGGCTCGGTCATGGCGAGCGCGCCGAGGATCTCACCGGTCGCCATCCCGGGAAGCCACTTCTGCTTCTGCTCGTCGGTTCCCATGTGCACGACGTACGGCACGGCCAGGTCGTCCTGAATGCCGAGCGCGCCCGCGAGCGAGCCGAGACCCGCGCCGATGACCTCTTCGTTCACGATCGCGCGGAAGCGGTAGTCCTGCAGCATGCCGGCGCCGCCGTACTCCTCCGGCACGGCGAGACCGATGATGCCCGACTCGCCCGCGGCGCGCAGCGTCGCGCGATCGACCTCGCCGTCGGCGTCCCACTGCTTGCGCTTCTCGTCGGTCGCGTAGCGCTTGATGAACTCCTTGACGACGTCGCGGAATGCTTCGTGGTCTTCGTCGTAGATGTCGCGCTCCATGGTGCGCCGTCC
Source organism: Microbacterium lacus (assembly GCF_039531105.1). Classification (NCBI taxonomy): domain Bacteria; kingdom Bacillati; phylum Actinomycetota; class Actinomycetes; order Micrococcales; family Microbacteriaceae; genus Microbacterium; species Microbacterium lacus. The sequence continues at coordinate 505,247 of NZ_BAAAPK010000001.1, read as the reverse complement.
TCTCGTCCTCGAGTCTGCGGATGCCGGCAGCCGATCGGCCTGGAATTGCATCTCAGCGACTATGGTACTCAGTTTCACCGATCGGATGCCGGGGCCCGGCATCCGATCAGGGGTAGGTGGGCGCCGCCGGAAGACCGAAGAACTCCTCGAGGGTGTGCCAGCCGCCGTCGTGGTACGCCTTCGCCAGATCGGTGCCGATGAAGCGCAGGTGCCACGGCTCGGGGTCGTAGCCGGTGATCGGCTGGTAGCCCGCTTCGTAGCGGACGATCCACCCGTACTGCCAGGCGTTCGCGGCGATCCACTGTCCCTGCGCGGTCGCCGCGAGGTCGTCCAGGGTGCCGCAGCCGTCCGCGCACGCGACGACGTCGGCGGCCAGACCGGACTGGTGCTCGCTGTAGCCCGGGCGCGCGCTGGTGAGGTCGGCCTGCGCCGCACCCTGCGCGCCCACCTGATTGCCGTAGGTCTCCTGCTGGGTCTGAAACGAACGGAATCCGCTGAGGAGGGCGATCTCGCCGACCCCTGCCGCAGCCGCGCCCGAGGCCATCGCCGACAGCGCGGCGGCGGCATCCGCCCGCAGCGCCCCGCCCTCGATGCTGCGCACGCCGCCGGGAAGCTCGAGGCTCGCCGGGCGGTAATCGAGGGGGTTGTGCGGCCGGGTCTTGTTCAGCACGACCCAGACGCGCGCCGAATCGTCGAGGCGCACGCAGCCGGCCGTTCCGCCGGCGACGGCGGCGCGGAAGGCCTCCGGTCCGCCGGCCGCGGCGATCGCAGCGGCGTCGTCGCCCGCGGCGAGGGCGTCGGCCACCCCCGGCCGACTGCAGACGTCGAGGGCCGCCGGTGCGGCCGACACCGTCGGCGCCGGGATCGTCTCAGCGGTCGCGGGCACGGGTGCGCTCAGGCGCGCCGTGACCTCGGGCGCGTCAGCCTCGCCGGCCTGCTGCGGGGTGAACAGCTCGGGGCCGCCGAAGGCCGCCGTGACCGAAGCGGCCGAGACGAGCATCAGCGAGGTCGCGACGGCGAGCGCTGCGATCCCGACGCGGGCACTGCGATGGCCCGCGTGCTGCGGCGCCGTGATCGCCCGGTGGCCCTGCAGAACCGCGACCGCGCGCGCCTCGCGGCGGGTCGGCGCGACGGGGACGGCGCGCGCGCCGACCCGGGTCGGTGTCCGCCCCGTCGACGGCCGGCGCGAGCGTCGCTGAGGACCCGGATCGGCGAGCACGGGGAGCGGACGCGTGGTGGTCGGGGGCTCCGGGGCGCGCTCGAGGACCCGTTCACGCTCAGCTCGCGCTTGCCGACGGGTCTGTGGGGGGATGTGCGGTTCGGGAGCCGTCACACGCCCCATTCTTGCCTGAACGGGTGCGGCGGTCGACAGCTCTTTTGCTCTTTCGATTCTTTGTACGAGTACGTATTGACACACATTCGTTGTTCTGTTCCCATGGAAGCATGCGGTGGCAAGGACAGGAACTGGGCGTGACGGATGCCGCCGCCCTGCCCGGTCTGGAGCAGCTGAACGGTCTGGTGCGCTCGGTGACCACACCCGAATTCGCCGACGTGACGTTCCACGAGGTGATGTGCAGGAGCGCGCTCAACCACGTGCCGAGTGCCTCCGCCATGCCGTTCGACTGGACCGTGAACCCCTATCGGGGCTGCAGTCATGCATGTGCCTACTGCTTCGCCCGTGGAACGCACGAGTACCTCGAGCTCGACGCGGGACGCGATTTCGACTCGCAGATCATCGTCAAGATCAACGTCGCGGAGGTCCTCGAGAAAGAACTGCGCCGCGGCAGCTGGGCGCGCGAGCCGGTGATGCTCGGGACGAACACCGACCCGTATCAGCGTGCCGAGGGGCGGTATCGCCTCATGCCGGCCATCGTGGGCGCGCTCGCCGAGTCGGGGACGCCGTTCTCGATCCTCACGAAAGGCACGCTGCTCAGGCGCGACCTGCCGCTGCTGCGCGAAGCCGCGGCATCCGTCGACGTCTCACTGGCGATGTCGATCGCCGTGTTCGACGACGAACTGCAGAAGCTTCTCGAACCGGGGACGCCCTCGGCCGCCGCGCGACTCGAGACCGTGCGCGCCGCGACCGAAGCCGGGTTCCGCGTCACGGTCTTCCTGATGCCGATCCTGCCGCACCTCACCGACTCGATCGCCGCCCTCGATCACGCCCTGACGCAGATCGCACAGGCGGGCGCCGTCCGCGTCGTCTTCGGGGCGCTGCACCTGCGCCCCGGCGCCAAGCAGTGGTTCATGCAGTGGCTCGGGGAGCGGCATCCCGAACTCGTCTCGTCCTATCTCGGGCTGTACCCGGGCGCGGCGGCGAACGCGCCGAAGCCGTACCGGACGTGGCTCGCCAAGCGTGTCCGACCTCTATTGCGCGTGCACGGGCTCGACGGGCGCGCCGAGGAGGACGCGCCGCGCCGATCCCCGATGCCGGGGCTCGCCGCGCGTCCGCAGTTCGTGACCACCTCGCGGGGTCGCGAGGCCGAGGCGGCACGGCTGTTCTGACCTCCTGCAGGAGAACGGCGCATCCGCAGGACCTGATCTCTCGGATCGTCCTGCGGATGCGCCGTTCTCGTGTGGGGCGTGCGCGCTACGCGGTGAGCTCGGCCTCGGACGGCATCCGGCCGGCCAGCTCCTCGATCGTGTCGTCACCGGGACGAGCGTCCTGGAACGGCGCGTCGATCTCGGCGCGCTCGAGCATCTCGGTCATCTTGCGGCGACGCTGGCGGGTGATGAGCGTCACGACCCGGCCCACCTTGCCCGCGCGGCCGGTGCGGCCGGCGCGGTGCAGGTACGTCTTGTACTCGTCCGGCGGATCGGCCTGGATCACCAGATCGATGTCGTCGACGTGGATGCCGCGCGCGGCGACATCGGTCGCCACGAGCACATTCACCCGACCCGAGGTCAGCCGCTCCAGGTTGCGCGTGCGGCGCTGCTGGTTGAGGTCGCCGTGCAGGGAGACGGCAGGGATGCCGGCGTCGTCGAACTGCTCGGCGAGCATCTCGGCGAACGCGCGCGTTCGCGCGAACACGAGGGTCTTGCCCTCGCGGTCGACGAGCTGGTCGAGGATCTGCGCCTTGTCGCGGTGCTCGATCACCAGGACGCGGTGGTCGATCGTGCTCGAGGCCTGGTCTTCGCCGGCGACCTCGTGAACCGAGGGATTCACCAGGAACTCGTCCACGAGCGCGGAGACCTCGCGGTCCAGCGTCGCTGAGAACAGGAGCTTCTGGGATCCTTCCGCGGTCTCGCGGAGGATGCGCTGGACGGGCTCGAGGAATCCGAGTTCGCACATGTGGTCGGCCTCGTCGATCACCGCGACCATGACCTCGCTCAGGTCGAGCTTGCGCTGCGTGATGAGGTCTTCGATGCGGCCGGGCGTGCCGATGATGATGTCGACGCCCTTCTTGAGCGCCCCGACCTGGCGGGCCTGGGGCACGCCGCCGTAGATCTGCGTCGTGAACAGGCCGACGCTGCGCGCGATCGGCTGGATCGTGCGGTCGATCTGCAGCGCGAGCTCGCGCGTGGGCGCCAGGATGAGCGCCTTGGGCTTGCGGCCGAACTCGCGGCGCTTGCCCGCGCCGGCACGCAGCACGTTCTCGACGAGGGGGGAGCCGAACGCGATCGTCTTGCCCGAACCGGTGCGACCACGGGCGAGCACGTCGCGCCCCGCGATGATCTCGGGGATCGTCGCGGCCTGGATCGCGAACGGGGATGCCGCGCCGAGGTCGGCGAGCGTGCGGACGATGTTGTCGCCGAGTCCGAGCGAGCCGAAGGTCACGCCCTCGACGTCGTTCGCCTGGATCGCCTCGGCCTGCAGACGCTCATGGACCACGTCCACGTGCTGCTCGTGGGCCTGCGTGCGCTCCGGTCCGCGCGACCAGTCGCTGCGACCTGCGGCGTAGCCGGCTCCGGCGGCCGCACCGGCGGCGCGACGGGGCGCGCTGTCGCGGCGCGGACGCTCTTCGGAGGACCGCTGCGGGCGATCGTTGCCGTACGCGCGACGCGCGGGACGATCCTCATTCGAGCGACGCGCGGGACGGTCGTCATAGGAACGCGCCGGGCGATCGTTGCCGTACTCCCGGCGAGCGGGACGCTCGTCGTTCGAGCGACGCGCGGGACGGTCGTCATAGGAACGCGCCGGGCGATCGTTGCCGTACTCTCGACGCGCGGGACGATCCTCATTCGAGCGACGCGCGGGACGGTCGTCGTACGACCGCGCCGGACGGTCGTTGCCGTACTCGCGACGCGCAGGACGCTCATCGTTCGAGCGACGCGCGGGACGGTCGTCGTACGACCGCGCCGGGCGATCGTTGCCGTACTCCCGGCGAGCGGGACGCTCGTCGTTCGAGCGGCGCGCGGGACGGTCGTCGTACGACCGCGCCGGGCGATCGTTGCCGTACTCCCGGCGAGCGGGACGATCCTCATTCGAGCGACGCGCGGGACGGTCGTCGTACGAACGCGCCGGACGGTCGTCGTACGACCGCGCCGGACGCTCGCCCTGGGCGTGCGAACGGATGCCGCGCGCCTCGTCGCGGCCGGCGCGCTGGGTCGCCGTCCACCGGGTCTTCGGGGCACTGGATCCTGCGGCAGTCTCTTCGGGTGCGCGGTAGCCGCGATGGTTCGGGCTCTTGCTGCCGGGCTTGGCACCCGTGCGGGTGCGGTCGTGGAACGAGGTCTTCTTCTCGCCGTACCGCGGCTCGAAGTTCTTCGCGGCGCGGCCGCCGGCGGGCTTCTTGCTCTTGGGCATGATGTGTCCTTCTGGGTTGTCTCAGCGCAGAACTGCACTCGCGCGCGGCGCAATACCCGCCAGTTCGCACTGACGCGCACCGCCGCACACCGCTTTGCGCGGTACGGAGTTGCCCGGACTGTCCTCGGCCGGGGGCCATTCAACGTGATGGTCGCCGGAGCGGATTCGCTCCCACCATCGGCCCCTTGGACTCACAAACCCACCCGCGCATCACGCGCGGTGTCCGAAGCCGACACTCGAGACTAGCGGATGGCGCTCCCCGCGACCTGGGAGGACACCTGACGCTCGGCATCCGCCGCTCTACACTGGCGCCATGACCGCGAGCTCCGCCGCCGACTCCCTCGCCCCCACGACGACGCTCCGCGCCGAATCGGAGGCCGTGTACGCGGCCGCGGCGGCCGGGGTCCTCGGAGCGCTGTACGGGCTGATCGTCGCTTTCGTCGCGCCCGACCTGCCGCTCGCCGACACGGACGGCGCGTTCGGCCTGCTCGCGGCGGCAGGGGCGGCCGTCGTCGCCGCCGGATCCTCGACCGCCGGCTACTGGCGCTCGCGCAATCGCCCGGGGCAGGAGTGGCGCAAGGCGCTCCCGTCGTGGAAGTTCACCGTGAACACCGTCTCGGTGGTCATCGTGCACACGGCCCTGACCTTCCTCGCCGTCCTCGCCGGCTTCCGGCTGCTCGCGCTCGGCTTCATCGGGCTGCCGGTGATCACGTTCTGGGCGATCGTGCTCATGACCGTCTCGCTCGGTCTGAGCGCCTATGTGGTCTACCTCTCCGTATCCCGGATGAACACCCAGCGCATGTCGACGCTGCTGATGGCGTTCGTCGTGATCGGCACGCTCACCGCGATGCTCACCACACCCGACCCGGAATGGTGGAAGGTCCACTTCAGCCAGCTGGGGTCGTTCCAGGACCTGTCCAGTTACGTCTTCAACGGCACGCTGATCGCCGCGGGGCTGCTCGTGACGACTTTCGCGGTCTACCTGGCGAACGACCTGCGGGCGCTCGTCGACGCCGGCGTCCTGCAGAACGAACGCGCCCCCCGGACGGTGTCGACGCTCTTCGTCGTGATGGGGATCATGCTGGCCTTCGTCGGGGTCTTCCCGGTGAACGTCAACCTGCTGATGCACAACCTGTCGGCGAGCGGCATGGCGGTGATGTTCCTCGTGCTGCTGATCGCGGGGCCCAAGCTGCTGCGTGGGATGCCGCGCACCTACTTCCTGTCCGCGTGGGCGTTCCTGGCAGCCACGATCGCCTCCGTGATCCTCTTCGCGGTCGGGTACTTCACCCTCACCGCGTTCGAGATCGTCGTCTTCGCGCTCATCTTCGGGTGGATCGCGGTCTTCATCCGCTTCCTGGGGGTCACTGGGCAGAGCGAACGCGCCGCATAGGGTATTGGATTGGCCGCGGAAGTCCAAAAAGGATACTCTCAACCCAAGCAAAGACTGCCGGGGGGGAGCCTTTTTGCCCACCAGCACCGACGATCCGGGGGACGAAGCGGCTGCGCCTGAGCACCTGTGAGGCGAGAGCGCTGATGCTCTCGCCTCACGAAAGGCCAAGACCGCAGCCGTGGCCCTCCTCGCCGACGCACCCTCATCCCTCCGCCTGGTCGCGCCCCGGCGCGCCGCTTCGCGCGCCCTGACGACCCTCGGTACCGGTAACGCCTCGCAGGTCGGCTATGCCACCGCCGCGCTTCTGGTCATCGGCCTGCTGATCTCGATCGCGACCACTCCCGACCCCCTGTGGTGGCACCTGCACTTCAGCAGGCTCGGCACCTTCGCCACGTTCTCGGGGTACGTGTTCAACTCGACGATCATCCTGACCGGGGTCGGTGTGGTGTTCTTCGCGCACCGCCTGCGGCGCCAGATGCGTCAGCACGCCGGTACCGCCGTTCTGCGCAACCGGCGCTCGGCGACCTTCGTGCCGATCATGGTGGCGTTGCTCGGCATCCATCTGTCCTTCGTCGGCGTGATCCCCGTGAACCTCAACGAGTTCTGGCACGACCGCTCGTCCACCGGCGCCGTGTTCTGCTTCGTGATCGTGCTGTCCTCGACGAAGTGGATGCTGCGCGGCATGCACGCGGTGATCGGGCGAGCGAGCCGACGCGTCGGGATCGGCCTGGTCGCGACCGTCGTCCCCTACGTCGCGGGCTTCATCAACCTCGCCGCCTTCGAGCTCATCGTCTTCGTGCAGGTGTTCTACTGGCTGCTGCTGTTCGCCGGCACGATCGGTCGTCCGACGGATGCGCCCGCCGCGCCGACGCCGTCGCGGACGGCCAGCATGCACCGCACGGTCGTGGTGGCTCCGCGGCTGCCGGCCGAGGTGGCTGCCGGCCTCTCCCGTCGCACCCCGCGCCTGCGCCCCGAGGTGATCGCGCGTCACACGCCGCGGCCCGAGCGTCGCGAACCGCGTGCGCCCCTCGTGCACGGACGCGCGGCCCGCTTCCAGTCTGCCCGCCGGGTGTCGGCCGGCCGGGGCGATCCCGAGCGGCCGGCTCTCGTCTGATCCGCTCGCCGAGAATCGATACATGGCTGAGAACGACCCCCACCCGATCACGGTCGCGATCGAACGGCGCATAGACCCCGCGCGCGCCCCGGAGGCGACCGCGTGGATGCAGGCCGGCACCGATCTCGCGACGACGTTCGAGGGCTTCCTCGGGTCAGGGTGGGTCCGCGCCGGCGAAGGCAGCGACCTCTGGTACATGCTCTACCGGTTCCGGGACATCCCGACCCTGGAAGCGTGGGACGACTCTCCCCAGCGGGCGTGGTGGCTCGATTCCGGCCGCGCCTTCGCGAGCGAGGTCCGCGTCGAACGCCGGACGGGCATCGAGGGCTGGTTCGACGCCCCCTTCGCGACACACGTCGAGAGCCGACGGGGAGCCGACGCGCCGGCCACCGGTCCCATCCAGCATCCGATCCCGGCCGCTCCGCCCCGCTGGAAGCAGGCCGTCACGATCTGGCTCGGTTTCTTCCCGACGAACCTGCTCGCCTCCTGGGCCCTGGGTTACGTCCCGGGATTCGCCGACTGGCCTCTCGTGCTGCGGGTCCTGCTGGCGACGGTCCTGCTCACGCCGGTGATGACGTACCTGGTACTCCCGTGGGTCACACGGATGCTGCGTCCCTGGCTGCAGCGCTGACCACGCTCTGCGACCGCGGTCCGCGGGACGCGCGGCCCCGGGCGACGCGCTCCTTCGAAGCGCGCGGAATCAGGAGCTTCGGCGAAGACAGGACGATCCGCGTCTGTTCTGTCCTGTTCTGGCCGAAACGCCTGTTCCGGTGCTCAGACCCGGCCGTCGGGGTGCGCGCCGGGCTCCCCCTGCTCGGACTCGGGCTCGGACTCGGACTCGGGCGCGGGCTCGGACTCGGGCGCGGGGTCCGGCTCCGGCTCCGGCTTGGGCGAGGACTCGGGCTCGGGCTCGGGCTCGGGCTCACCCTGGGTGTCTGACTCGCCCTCCGCAGCGGGTTCCGCGGCACGCTCGGGCGTCTCCACGTCCGGGCCCTCCTCGATGAGCGGAACGTCGGTCGTCGGAGCGCTCTGGACATCCTCGGTTCCGGGCGTCTCGACGTCCGGGCCCTCCTCGATGAGCGGAACCTCATCGACGGCGGGCGCATCGGATGCCGCACCCGCGGATTCCGCCTGACCGACGACCGCCGCACCCGCAGCCGCCTCGCGCGCGCGCAGCTCGCGACGCGTGAGGACGGGCACCGCGGCGGCGCCGACGAGCGCCGGCTCGACCGCAGGAACCGACTCGCCGCGCCGCGCCGCGCGACGCTCCTTCGCCCCCTCGACGAGGTTGTAAAGGGTGGGCAGCACGAGCAGGGTCAGGACAGTCGAGGACACGAGTCCCCCGATCACCACGATCGCGAGCGGCTGCGAGATGAATCCGCCCTGACCGGTGATGCCGAGCGCCATCGGGGTGAGCGCGAAGATCGTGGCGAGCGCGGTCATCAGGATGGGTCGCAGACGACGCGAGCCACCGGCGATCGTCGCATCGTGGGCGGAAAGGCCCTTCGTGCGGTACTGGTTCACGAGGTCCACGAGCACGATCGCGTTCGTGACGACGATGCCGATCAGCATGAGGACGCCGATGAGCGAAGCCACCCCGAGCGGGACACCCGTGATGATCTGCAGCAGGATCGCCCCGGTCGCGGCGAACGGCACCGAGACCAGCAGCAGCAGCGGCTGACGGAGCGACTTGAACGTCGCGACCATGACGATGTAGACGATCAGGATCGCCGCGAGCAGCGCGAGCCCGAGCTGCGTGAACGCGTCCTGCTGCTGGGTCACGACGCCGCCGACCTCGGCGTTCGCGCCGGTGGGCAGCTCGACATCGGCGAGGGCCGCGGTGACGGATGCAGATGCCGTGGCGAGATTGTCCGTCGAGGGTGTCACCGATACGGTGGCGGTGCGCTGTGCGCGCTGCGTCGTGATGGAGGTCGGTCCTTCGGACTCCTCGACGGTCGCGATCTGCGAGAGCGGTATGACGCCGACCGCGCTCGGGATCTGCAGGTTCTGCAGCTCCTCGATAGTGGTGGGCGGGTCGGCGACGGCGAGGTAGACCGTGACACCGGTGCCGTCGATCTCCACAGACCCGGCCTGACGGGGCTGCATCGTGTTCGACACGAGCCCGCCGACTGCGACTTCGGAGAGCCCCACCTCGGCAGCGGCCGCGGTGTCGACCGTGACGGCGACGTACGGGAGCGCCGCGGCGAGGTTCGTGGTGACCTGCCCGACTCCTTCCGCACCCTCGACGGCCGCGACGACCGCGTCGGTGGCCTCGAGCAGCGTCGCCTGGTCGGGAGCCGACACGTCGATCGCGATGTCGCTCGAGCCGAAGCCGCCGCCCTGCGTCGACACGGTCACGGTGCCGACGTCGTCGAGCTCGGCCACAGCCGCCTCGACGTCGGCCCGCACCGCGGTCTGATCGGCGGAGGTGTCCGTCGTCACGGAATACGTGATGCCGCCGACGCCGGTGAACGCGTCGCGGACGGCGGAGCCGCTGGATCCGATCGAGGTCTGAACCGTCTCGACCCCGTCGACCGAGAGCAGGGCTGCCTCGACCTCCTGGGCGGCGGCATCCTGTGCGTCCAGGCTCGCGGCCGGACCCACGTCCTGCGAGACGGTGAACGTGTTCTGACCCGAGTCGCCGAGGAAGTTGGTCTTCATCAGCGGCGCCGCGGCGATCGTTCCGGCGAGCACGAGGACGGCGATGATCACAGTGACCCAGGAGTGCTTCAGCGTCCAGGTGAGGATCGGCAGGTAGGCCTTCTGCAGTCGCGACGGGGGTGCGGCGGGGTCCTCGGGATCGATCGCCCGGCCGGCGGCATCCAGAATCGGCTTGCCGGGGCGCAGGAACCAGTACGCGAGGACCGGCACGATCGTGAGCGCGACGAACAGCGACGCGGTCATCGCGATCGTGACGGTGAGCGCGAACGGGCGGAACAGCTCCCCCGTGATGTCTCCGACGAAGGCGATCGGCAGGAACACGGCGACGGTCGTGATCGTGGATGCCGTGACCGCGGCCGCGACTTCGCGGACGGCGCGGAGGATCGACGGCAGCTTCTCGGCGTCGCCGACGTAGTGACGCTTGATGTTCTCGATCACGACGATCGAGTCGTCGACGACACGACCGATCGCGATCGTCAACGCACCGAGGGTCAGGATGTTCAGCGAATAGCCGAACGCCTGGATGCCGATGAAGGTGATCAGCACGCTCGTCGGGATCGAGATCGCCGTGACGAGGGTCGAGCGCACCGACATGAGGAAGATCAGGATCACGAGCACCGCGAACACCAGGCCCAGCAGGCCCTCCTTCGCGAGGGTGTCGATCGATTCCTGGATGTAGGGGGCCTGATCGAACACAACCGTGATCTCGGCGTCGTCGCCGATCGCGTCCTGAAGGTCGGGAATCGCCGCGTTCACGGCCTGCGAGACCTCGACGGTGTTGGCCGACGGCGTCTTGGTGACGGCGATCGTGAGCGCGGGCTCGCCGTTCACGCGGGAGATCGAGGTGACCGGGTCCGGACGGAGTTCGACCGTGGAGACGTCCCCGACCGTCACCGCGCCCGCGGCGAACTGCTCCGGAGTGGAGGCGACGAGCGGGAGACCCTGGATCTGCTCGACCGACTCGAGCTTCGTCCCGGTCTGCACGGTGAGGGTCTGATCGCCCTCGGTCACGGTGCCGCCGGGGAACAGCACGCCGTTCTGCTCGAGCGCGTCCGAGATCGCCTGCTGCGTGTAGCCGCGCTCGGCGAGGGCGGCGGTGTCGGGCGTGATCGTGACGCGCTGGCCCTGGCCGCCGACGACCTGCGCGGAGCTGACGCCGTCGATGTCCTCGAGCTCGGGGATGACACTCGCGTCGAGCTGGGCCTGGATCGTCTCCTGGTCGCTGTAGCCGGCGACGGCGAGCTGGATGACCGGGAGGTCGTCGATCGAGAAGGACACGACGTTGGGGTCGACGCCCTCCGGCAGGTCGAGTCGGTTGATCGCCTGCGTGATCTTGCCCTCGGCGCGGGTGAGGTCGGTGCCGTACGTGAAGGACGCGCGGACGATCGACGCGTTCGTCGTGCTCGTCGCGGACGTGGACTCGAGGCCGGGCACGCTCTGGATCGCCGTCTCGATCGGCACGGACACGTCGTTGTTGACCACCTCGGGCGAGGCGCCCGGGTACGTCGTGATGATCGAGAGCTGCGGGAACTCGATCGACGGGATCAGCTCCTGCTTCAGGCTCGTCAGCGCGAGACCGCCGAAGACGGCGGCCACGATCGTGATGAGGGCGATGAGCGCGCGGTTCTTGAGGCTCAGGACGGCGAGGTTGGACACAGGGGCCTTCACGGTGCGATGAGGTCTAGCTGCGGATGGATACGCGACTGTATCCGTTCCGATTCTCGCACGTGCCCGGGCCGCTCTCGCCCGTGTCAGCGCGGGATCAGACCGCCGATCACACCGCCGACGAGGAGTCCCACCGCGGCGGCGATCACGCCGCTGACCGCCGTCCCGATCAGATTGAGCCACCCCCAGTCGCGCCTGCCGGTCTGCAGGAGCAGAGCGGATTCGGTCGAGACCGTGCTGAAGGTCGTGTAGCCGCCCAGGAGCCCCACTCCGAGGATCGCGACGACCGGCGCGGCGAGCGCGTCGCCGAGGCCGGTCACGATGCCGAGGGCGAGCGAGCCGGTGACGTTCACGATCAGGATGCCGAGCGGGAAGACCCCGCGGCGGCCGCGCTGGATCGCGACGTCGAGGATGTAGCGGAGGCCGGCGCCCAGCCCACCGGCGAGCGCCACCAGGAGAATCTGCATCAGGGTCATTCGGCGTCCTCCGGCGGCTCGCGCCGAGCGGGATCCCCCGCCGCCGACCGTCCGATGCGCAGTCCCAGAGCCGCCGCCACCAGACCGACGAAGACGGCGATCGCGGCGAGCAGCAGCCCGGTCACCGGGGCGAGGGCCCCCACCTCGCCGACCTGCACGGCGAACGCGCTGTAGGTCGTGAAACCGCCCAGGACACCGGTGCCGACGAAGGCGCGCGCGAGCGGGCGGCGGTCGTCCCACAGTCCCACGACCACCCCGAGGGCGAACGAGCCCGCGATGTTGACCGCGAGCGTGACGGCGGGAAGCACGATCCAGCTGTCCGACTCCGCGACGGGCAGCACCAGCAGCGCCCGCAGCGCCACACCGATCGCACCGCCGAGGACCACGGCGCCGAGGATCCGCCACGAGAACGCTGAGCCTCGGGTGGTCGGGGTGCGCGCCGCCATGCGACCCACTGTAGGGGCCGGGCGGGCGATGACCCGTCAGCCGAGCAGGAGTCGCTGGATCGCGCTCTCCGGCGACAGGTCGAGCGAGAGCAGTCGTCCGCGTTCGTACGCCGAGAACACCGCCGGGTCGATGTAGCTCGCCCGGGCCACAGCCGGCGTGTTGCCGAGCGCCTCCGACGTGGCACGTACGGCGAGGGTCTCGGCGCGCTTGCGCTGCGTCGCGGTGTCGACGGTGCCGATGCGGGCGAGCGTCTCGGCGGCCATGATCGTGCCCCTCAGCGTCCGGAAGTCCTTCGCCGTGAAGGCACCCCCGGTCAGAGCGCGCACGTGGGCGTTCACATCCGCCGGAGTGAGCGGCACGCGCCGGTTGCCGCGGCGATACGACAGCAGCGGCGAGCGCGGACGCCCCGCGCCGAGCTCCGCCATCACGGCGGCGAGCTCCGCGTCGTCGACTTCGATGTAGGCGCGCTTCCCGCTCTTGCCCGGGAACGAGAGGGTGAGGACGGATGCCGCCACGGTGGCGTCCCGGCGCTGCAGAGTGGTCAGCCCACGACTGCCGTGCCGTTCGAGGTAGCGCGCGGAGCCGATCCGGGGCGCGGCCTGATCGAGCAGACGGAAGGATGCGGCCAGCACACGCTCGCGGTCGAGCTCGTCGCGACGGAGGGCGCTCGTCACACGTCCACGCGCGTGCGGCAGGGCGGCGGCCAGTTCGAGCGCGCGGGAGAACTTGCGCCGGTCGCGGCGTTCGCGCCAGCGCGGGTGGTAGAGGTACTGGCGCCTTCCGGCATCATCGATCCCGACGGCCTGGATGTGGGCGTGCGGGTTCGCCGCGATCCAGACGTCCTGCCACGCGGGCGGGATGACCAGCGCTCGGATGCGCTCGCGGTCCGGCGCGGGGATCGCGTCGCCGTGCTCGTCGAGATAGCGGAATCCGCTGCCGGAGCGCTGCCGGCGGTATCCGGGGTCTTCTCCCGGGCGTACCCGGACCAGTCGTGCCACGTCGTCTCTGTCTCGTCGAAGGGTGCCGAGGGATCCTCGGCACAGCCGTGAGTGCCTGGCCCGACGGTACGCGCCCGCGGGAGAAGGCACGGAGGGCTTGACACTCGACGGCCCGGCACAAGCACGCGCGATGCGCTGGTCAGCGTGTTATCACCGGTTTTCGCGGTCCGTCAACCCCCTGCCGCGTTCGCACAGCACAGTGACAGAGTTCTCGCGTGCCCCCCGAGGCATCCGGATCGCGCGTCACCCACGCGGACCGGCGACAGAAGGAGTACCACCATGAACCTCGCCCTGATCATCATCATCGTCATCGCGGTCATCCTTGCGATCTTCGGCGGACTGAACTCGGCGCTGAGCTGGCTCCTGTGGGTCGCGCTCATCGTCGGTGTGATCGCGCTGATCGTCTTCCTGTTCCGCGTCATCAGCGGCAGCCGCCGCACCTGAAATCGTGTCAGCCGTCTTGGCTGACCCGCTCCCCCCGGAGCTCGGATGCCGTGTCCCGACGAATTCGTCGAGACACGGCATCCGGTGTCTCGGGGGGCCTCAGGCGCTGGGCGCGACCAGCCACGCCGTGGACTCGCCGAGAACCGTACCGGGAGCCGCGTCCGCGCTGGCGAGGACGACCTCGCCCTCCAGCGCGTACGGCTCGGTCCCGAAGTTCGTCACGACGCTCCACCCGTTCGGCCTTTCGAAGCGCAGCACGTCGGCCCGCCCTGTCTCGACCCACGTGAGGGCCTCCGGCCCCTGCAGCTCGTGTCGCAGCGCGAGCGCGCGGCGGTAGAGCGTCAGGGTCGACGCGGGGTCGGCCTCCTCGTCCTGTACGGATGCCGCCGCGAACCACTCCGGCTGCGGAAGGTGCGCGCCCGCGGCGCCGAACCCGAAGGATGAGCCCTCGCGCGTCCAGGGCAGCGGCACGCGGCATCCGTCCCGGCCGAGGTCGACGCCCGGGCTGCGGAAGAACGTCGGGTCCTGCCGGTCCTCGTCCGCGATGTCCCCGACTTCATGGAGCCCGAGTTCCTCCCCCTGGTACAGATACGCCGAGCCGGGCAGTCCCAGGACGAACAGGGTGGCGGCCCGCGCCCGGCGAAGGCCGCCGACGCGATCGACATCGGACTGCCTGCCCCCCGACAGCAGCCACTCGTTGCCGTGCTTGAGCGCGGGCCGCCCGTCTGCGCCGCGCGCGGGCCGAGCGAGCCCGTAGCGCGTGGCGTGCCGGACCACGTCGTGGTTGGACAGGACCCACGTCGTGGACGATCCGGAGGATGCCGCGAGGGCGAGGTTCGCCGTCACGATCCGATGGAACTGGTCGGCGTCGAAGTCGGCCTCGAGCAGGTCGAAGTTGAACGCCTGGCCGAGACTCTCGGCGCTCGCGTACAGCGGAACCCGGGACGGGTCGACCCACGCTTCCGCCACCGCCGTGCGGGGCGGGTCGTACGAGTCGAACACCTGGCGCCACTCGGCGTACACCTCGTGCACGTCGTCACGGTCGATCATCGGATGCCGGCCGTCGCGCGGCAGGGAGTCGAGCTCGGCCTGCGACGGCAGCGGCTCGGTCAGGTCCTTCGTGAGCATGTGGGCGACATCGATCCGAAACCCGTCGACGCCGCGGTCCGACCAGAAGCGGAGGGTCGTGAGGAAGTCCTCGCGCACCTCCGGGTTCGCCCAGTTCAGGTCCGGCTGCTCGACGGCGAAGTTGTGCAGGTACCACTGGCCGTCGGCCACCCGTTCCCATGCGGACCCCCCGAACGTGGAGACCCAGTCCGTGGGCGGCTCGCTGCCGTCCGGGCCCAGGCCCTCGCGGAAGATGAACCGGTCGCGCGCGGCCGAGCCGCGGCCGGCGGCCAGTGCCTCCTGGAACCACGCGTGCAGATCGGACGTGTGGTTCGGGACGATGTCCACCACGACGCGGATGCCCGCCGCGTGCAGCGCGGCCACCATCGCATCGAAGTCCTCGAGCGTGCCGAGCCGGGGATCCACATCGCGGTAGTCGGCGACGTCGTAGCCGCCGTCGGCCAGCGCCGAGGGGTAGAAGGGACTCAGCCAGACGGCGTCCACCCCCAGTCCGGCGAGATAGGGGACGCGCGACGTGATGCCCGGGATGTCCCCCAGTCCATCGCCGTCGGCGTCGGCGAAGCTGCGGGGGTACACCTGGTAGACCACCGCCTGGCGCCACCAGGCGGCGTCCTCGGTCGAGAAGGTGGGGTGGGAGAGGGAGTCGAGAACAGTGGTCACGGAGACCGGGTTTCCTTTCTTCGATGGGGACTACGGTGGTGGAACGGGTTCTCAGCCCTTGACGGCACCCTGCGTGACGCCCTCCATCACCCATCGCTGAGTGAAGAGGTAGACGACGATCGCGGGAGCCATGGCCATCAGGTACGACGCGAAGGCCACGTTGTAGTTGTTGCTGAACTGCGTCTGGAAGAGGTTCTGACGCACCGGAAGGGTCTGCAGCGCCGGGTCGGAGATGATCAGCGACGGCATCATGAAGTCGTTCCAGGCGTAGAGGAACGCGAAGATGCCGACCGTGGCGCTCATCGGCGCCAGCAGCGGGAAGATGATCCGCCAGAACGTCTGCCAGGTCGACGCGCCGTCGATGCGGGCGCTCTCCTCGAGTTCGAGCGGGATCGAGCGGAGGAATGCGGTGAACAGCAGGACGCTGAAGCTCAGCTGGAACATCGTGGCGAGGATGATCACGCCGAACGGGTTGTCCAGGCCGACCCGGCCCGTGAGCTGGATCTGCGGGAGCGCGACGACCGGGAACGGGATGAACATCGCCGCGAGCAGGTAGAAGAACGAATACCGGAACAGGCGCCGATCCCAGTTGCGCACGATCGCGTAGGACGCGAAGGCCGCGAGCACGATCGTCGCGATCACCGTGCCGGCCGTCACCAGCAGCGAGATCGCGGCGCCGATCGGGAACTTCGTCAGCGTCCATGCCTGCACGAACCCGTCGATGCTGAACGGCGCCGGGAGTGAGAAGGCGTTGCCGTCGACGGCCTGACCGGTCGTCTTGAACGCCATCGCAAGCGTGACGTACAGCGGCAGCAGCACGGTCACGGCGCACAGGATGAGGATGATCGTCGTCGACCAGTTCACCCGATCCGTGAGCTTCGCACGCGGGGCGGGTCGCGTCTTCTGCAGCCCGACGGAGACATCGGCCTGCTCGAAGGCGAGGGCCGGCTGAGTGGTGGTCATCAGAACTGGTTCCTTCCACGCGTGAGGGAGAGCTGCAGGACCGAGATGAGCACGGCCACGATGAAGAAGATGGTGGCGTTGGCCATCTGGTAGGCGTAGTCGCCGCCGTTGAACCCCGCGATGATCGTCATCGCGATGCTCCGCGTCGACGTGCCCGGGCCGCCGTTCGTGAGGCCGACGATGATGTCGTACGCATTCAGGAAGCCCTTGAACCCGAGGATCACGTTGATCACGACGTACCCGGCCACCAGGGGCAGGGTGATGCGCAGCAGCTGCTGGGTCTTGGACGCCCCGTCCAGATCCGCCGCCTCGTAGACGTCGCCCGGGATCGAGAGCAGCCCCGCGATGTAGATGAGCAGCGTGCCGGGGATCGCCTGCCACGCGGTGACGATCACGATCGCGACCCACGCGAAATCGGGGTTGGCGAGCAGGCTCGTCTCCAGGAACGGGATGCCGAGCGCGCCGGCCGCGGTGGGTACCGAGTTGGAGAACAGGAAGTTGAAGACGTAGGCGATGATGATGCCCGAGATCACCATGGGGATCACGAAGATCGCGCGAAGGCCCGTCTTGAAGCGGATGCGTGCGGTGAGGCCGACCGCGAGCAGGAACGCCACCACGTTGACGACGATCACAGTCGCCACCGAGAACCCGAACGTGAACAGGTAACTCTGCAGGATCGCCGGGTCGCTGAAGAGGGCGATGTAGTTCGTGAGCCCGTTGAAGCTCCACTCGCCGATGCCGATCGAGTCGGTGAAGCTGAAGAAGATGCCGATGATCCCGGGCACCGTGATCGCCAGCGTGAACAGCACGAGGCTCGGCAGCAGGAACAGGTAGTAGATCGGTTCGACGCGACGCGTGCTGCGCCGTGCCGCCGTGTCACCCGCGGTGACGATCGTGGAGGTACTCATCCGGCAGACTCCTCTGTCTGGGTGGCGACGATCGGAGCGCGGAAGGCGATGCGAGCCCAGTCCGCGTCCATGGTGCGCAGGATGCGAGCGGGGTCGGTCCCCAGCACCATCGCCTGCGCGTAGTTGAAGACCGGCAGCGTCTTGGGGACCAGCACCGACGGCCCCTGGTAGATCCGGCCCTCCTGGTAGTAGGGGATCATCCCCGCGATGCGCGGATCGTCCGGCGCGGGGGCGTCCGTCGTGGGCGTGAACCCGAGCTGCGAGGCGTTGTAGGCCTCGATGATCTCGGGCTGGTAGAGGTACTCGAGGAAGTCGCGGGCGGCCTCCTTGTGGCGCGAGCCCTCCGGGATCATCGCGGCGAGGTCCATGTTGACGCGCACCTCGAGGTCGTCGGGGTCGTCCGTCAGCGGCAGCGGGAACGTCCCGAGTTCCAGATCGGGCGCCGTCTTCGCGATCTCGCCGAAGGCCCACGGCCCCTGGAGGTACATCGCGGCCTCGCCATTGCTGAACGCGAGGTTGCCGTCGCCGTAGCCACGGCTCGGTGCGTCCTCGTTCACATAGTCCGAGGCCAGTCGGGTCATCTTCTCCATCGGCTCGGCGAAGTCCTTCTGGAACGACACGGTCGAGTCGGGCCCGACCTCGGTACCCTCCGCGTTCATGCCGTCGAAGAAGTCGATGACATCCAGCGAGCCGCCGACGGAGTAGTCGTACCAGCCCTGGCCGACCGTCCAGTCATCCTTGAACGTCGCATAGAACGGAGTGACCCCGGCCGCCTGCAGCGCGTCGCACACCTCGAGCAGCTCGCTCCAGGTCTGCGGCACCTCGAGGCCGTTGTCGGAGAAGATCTGCGTGTTGTAGATGACGGATGCCGCCATGACGGAGTACGGGAGGGCGCTGATGCGCCCCGCGCAGCTGCCGTACTGATCCAGCAGAGGCTGGAGGTCGTCACGGACCGTGGCCGCGGCATCCGTACCGCTGAGATCGCTCAGCGCGCAGCGCTGCACGAACCGCGCCACTTCGAAGTTGTAGTTGGCGAGCATGATGTCGGGCGGATTGCCGCGGACGAAGCTCGCCGAGACGACGTCGACTCCCGACGTGTCCATCTCGACGCGCACGTCGTCCTGCGACGCGTTGTAGTCGGCGACGACGGTATTCATGAACTCGAGCGCCTCGCGCTTGCTGAAGGTGAACCGGATGGTCTCGCGCCCGTCCGCTGAGCAGCCCACCAGGAGCGTGCCGACCATCGCGCCGAGCAGTCCGACGGCGACGGCCGTGGACGCCGGCCCTCTCCGTCGTCGGAATCGATCAGCCACGTCGCCGTCCTTTCTGCGGTCGTCTGCGGCGACGACCATTTGGTTGGGGGAGTAGATTTAATGTCCGAATCAACTCGATGTGCACCATAATGCAGGGTGAAGGGGAAGAGGTCAATACCCGTGTCGCACACGATCTCACCCACCGCGGTTCGACGCACGAGCCTGGGCGGTGTGCTCTCGTACGCCTGGGACGCCGAGGTGTTCACCGCGAGCGATGCGATGGCGGCCGTCGGGCTCACGCGATCGACCACGATCGACGTGATCGAGGAGCTCGTGGAGATCGGCCTCCTGGACGAGCTCGAGAACGCGCGTGCAGTCGGCGACTACCGCAAGGGCCGCCCCGCGCGGCGGTTCCGGCTGCGCGCCGATGCCGCGGTCGTCGTCGGGATCGACCTCGCGCCCGATCACATCCTCACCGTCGTGGCGAATCTCCGCGGCGAGGTGCTCGTGCGTCGCGCGTCGCACACGGACCTCGCCCACGATTCACCGGCGGAGCGGCGCGACGCCGCGGCCGCGGCGGTCGATGACGCGCTCCTCGCCGCCGGTCGGACGCGCGCCGACGTCCTGTCTCTGTGCGCGGGAGTCCCGGCTCCGGTCGATGCGAGCGGATCCTCCCCCGCGCACCGCAACGGGTTCTGGCGCCGCATGAACCCCGACCTCAGCGAGATGTTCGGCGCGTGGGCGCCGATCGTGCGCGTGATCAATGACGCCTCCCTGGCCGCCGTGGCCGAGGGGTCGGTCGGCGCGGCGGCGGGCGTGCGCGACCACGTCACCCTGCTCTGCGGGCGCTTCCTCGGCGCCGGCGTCGTCGTGGACGGAAACCTCCTGCGCGGCGCGCACGGCGGCGTCGGCGAGATGGTCGCCTTCGATCACGTGGCGGGGGTCGGCGGCGCCGGCGGGCTCAGCGAGCGGGCCGCGGAATGGGCGCGGGAGTCGATCGCGGCGGGGACCGTCTCGCCCGACTCGGCGCTCATGGCGCTACCCCCTTCGGAGCTCACCGGCGCCGCGGTGTTCCGCCTGGCTCGGGAGGGCGATGCCGACGCCGCGCGCATCGTCGAGCGTGCCGGTCACGCGCTGAGCGTCATCACCGGGGTGATGGGCAGTCTGTTCGACCCGCGGCGCGTCGTCGTGTCGGGCATCGACCCGGTGGATGCCGCGCAGCTCGTGGCGGCGGCGCGCGAGTCACTCCCCCTCGAGCTCGACCTGCCGGCTCCCGAACTCGTCGCCTCCCGGCTCGGGCTCGACGTGATCTGCACCGGCGCCGTCTCGGCCGCGCTGGACGCGGCGCGGTCCGGCGTGCTCGACCTCGCGGACGAGCCACGCCGGACCGCGCTGCAGCGCGTGGGCTAGAGGTTCGCGTCGGCGTACGCGCGCAACGCGTCCCGCACGAACTCCGCTCCCGCCGTGCCGCCGTAGTTCGCGCCGAAGCGCTCGTCGGCGACGTACATCTCGCCGAGTCCGATGACGTAGGCCTTCGTCTCGGCGGGGGTGCCGGTGGGTGTTCCGGGGATGCCGGTCAGCCAGCGGACGTGCCGCTCGGCCAGAGCCGTCGCTTCGGGCGCGTCGGGGGCGATGCCGGACTGCGCGGCAGCCACCCAGTCGCGACCGAGATCGGCGACCCGCTGCTGCCAGTCGCGCTGCTCCGCGGAGCTCATGCCGCGCCACCAGCGGTCGCCCTCGGCGTAGGCCCCCTGTCCCCAGCGCTCGATCACCTCGTCGCGGTACTGCGTGTGATCGAAGCCGTCGAACATGTCGTGTGCCATGGGTTTCTCACCTCCTTCCATTCCGTCGATCGTCGCTCCGACGGCCGCGATGCGGCGCGTCAGTCGGTCTTGTTCCTGCCGCAGCCACGAGAGGTGATGCGTGAGCGCGTCATGGGCATTCACGTCCCGGTTGAGCACGCCGGCGATCTGCGGCAACGAGAGCCCCAGGTCGCGCAGCAGCAGGATGCGCTGCAGGCGCACGAGCCCGACGCGGTCGTAGTACCGATAGCCGTTCCCGCCGACCCGCGACGGCGCGAGCAACCCGATGTCGGCGTAGTGCCGGAGCGTGCGGCTCGTCGTGCCGGCGAGCCGCGCGATCTGCTGGATCGACCACTCCTCCATCGCGTCTCCCTTCTCCTCTCGGGTCATGCATCGACGCTAGAGGTTGACGTTGCGTCAAAGTCAAGGCCGTCGTGCCCATCATCTTGACATGAACGCGATATATCGTGTTAGTCTCCTCCCATCGCGATATATCGCGAGTCAACCGCAAGAACGGAAGTGCACCATGACTCTGGAGAAGTGGATCATCCACCCGGGCGAGACGCGCGTCATCGACATCGAGACCGTGCGCAAGCTCAAGGTCGGCCTCGTCGGCGGGCAGATCGACGTGATCGGCCACGACGAGCCCGGCGCCCGCATCGAGGTGCACGGCGTGACGATCAAGGATCTGCGCATCGAGGTCACCGGCGACGTCGTCGAGATCGACCACCCGCAGCTGCGCTGGGACAACTTCCTCGAGGTGTTCCGCAACTTCGGCGCCGGCGGTCCGAAGGCCGAGATCAGCGTCGCCGTCCCGCGCGAGGTCGCGCTGAACCTCGGCGTCGTCTCGGCCAGTGCCCTCGTGTCCGGCATCCGTCACGACACCCGTCTGAACACCGTCTCGGGTGACATCATCGTGGACGGGATCGACGGCGACCTCACGGTGAACGCCGTCTCGGGCGACGTGCAGGTCCGCGAGCTCGTCGGGTCGCTCAGCGCCAACAGCGTCTCGGGCGACGTCGCGGCGACGGGGTCGCTGCGCAAGGCGACGATCGACACCGTCTCGGGAGCGATGCTCGTCGACTCGACCGGTGACGTGCACCAGGTGGCGCTGAACACCGTGAGCGGCAACGCGACCATCCGGCTCGACGAGGGCCACCCGGCCAACTTCGTGATCCGCAGCGTCAGCGGACGCGTGCAGGTCGACGGCGTGGTCCGCTCAGGTCAGGGCACCGGTCCCACGACGAACTTCAGCGGCTCGGTCGGCGAACTGAGCGGGTCGTTCGTGGACGTGCGGTCCAACTCCGTCTCGGGAGATGTGACAGTGCTCCGTCGCGCGGTGTCGAGCGTGGCGGATGCCGCGCCCTCGGCATCCGCCCCGGCCGCGGCCGGCGCAGAGCCCCCCGCCGGCGCGTTCACGGAGGGCACGACCGAGGGGCAGTGGTGATGACCCCGGTCTTCTCGCACGGCGATCTGCGCCTGTACCTCCTGAGCCTTCTCGACGAGGGCCCGCGACACGGCTACGACATCATGCAGGCTCTGTCGGACCGCACCGGCGGCACCTACACCCCCAGTGCCGGCACGATCTACCCGCGCCTGTCCAAGCTCGAGGAGGAGGGGCTCGTCACCAAGACCGTAGACGGCCGCAAGACCGTCTACGAGATCACCGACGCCGGTCGCGCCGAGGTGGCCGCGCGCGCGGGCGACCTGCAGGGGATCGAGGCGGGCCTGACCGATTCGGTGCGCCTGATCGCCGACGAGGTGCGCGGGAGCGTCCGCGAGGCGATGAAGAGCCTCCGCGCCGACCTCGCCGCCGCCGCGCGCGACGAGGAGGCGGGGGCGACGCCCGCGACGCCGGGCGACGATCCGCGCGTATCCAGCCGGGAGCAGCTGCACCGGGCCGACACCGCGATCACCGAGTTCCGCGCGCAGCTGCGCGCCGATCTGCGGTCGCACGTCGCGCGCGGGGGTGAGCTGGCGGCATCCGTCATCGACGATCTGGCGCGATCGCTCGACGACATCGCCCGCGACATCCGCGGGTCGCTGCGCGGCTGATCCGGCACTCTTCTTCGCTGAGACGACATCTGCACGTCGAGACTGTGGGCTTGACCCATCGTCTCGACGTGCAGATGTCGTTTCAGCGTCAGAGGATCAGGCGGGCCAGATCTCCTCGTCGTCGGGCACAGGCTCACCGAGCGGGATCACCAGGATCGGCCGCTGCTGACGGTGCGCCAGACGCGCGGCGACGGATCCGGTGAAGAACTCGCGGATCGACTCCCCGATGCCGCGCTTGCGCGTGCCCACGACGAGCAGTCGCGCGTCCACCTGTTCGGCGAGGTGCTTCATCGCCATGGCGGGATCCCCGACGAGCTGCCGGACGCTCCACGCGACGTTGTGGCCATCCAGGATCTTGGCTGCTTCGGCCTTCACGATGGCCAGGTCGTTCTCGCCCGCGGCGATGTTGATGTCGATCGGCGCGGAATGGACATAGCCGTCCGGATCCTCGTAGGTCACGAACCGCGTGACGTCCACGTGCACCACGACGAGCGGTGCGCCGAGGAGCTTCGCGTACCGGCCGGCCTCGCGCACGACGCGGGTCGGGATGCCGGGCACGACGCCCACGAGAACCGCCCCGCGCAGCGCCTCGGCCTCGCCGCCGCCCATCCGCTCGGGATCGCCGCCGACAGCGGGAAGATCGGGAGTGTTCGGTGCGTCAGCGGCCATGCGTCATCGCCTTTCCGTGCCGGGGCGGAGCGGTCGGTGACCGGGGGCTCCGTGTTATCCTGAATGCTACTCTTACCGGCCTCGAAGCCGGTTTCGTGAATGCCCGGGTCCACGCGGCGAACAGCCCCGCAGCACCCGTTACTCAGAAATGAGGGGGTCTCGCATGGGGCGTGGCCGTCAGAAGGCGAAGCACACCAAGATCGCTCGCGAACTCAAGTCGTACAGCCCGACCGTGAACTACTCCGCACTGGAGAAAGAACTCGGCCACCCGGACGACGAGCAGTACGTCGACAAGTGGGCAGACCAGTACGCCGACGAATACGAGGACGAGAAGGCCTGAGCCCTCTCGCCCCCGTCCGGCACGCCTGAGATCAGGCCGTCTCGCCCTGCTGGGCAGCCCTCCGGCGCGCCCGCCGGTCCTTCCACCACGCCCAGAAGCGATCGAGCTGACGCTTCAGCCACGTGGCGATCCGTCGCGCCCAGTGGAACTCCGTGCCGAGGACGGCGAGGCCGAGGAACACGACCAGCCAGCCGGGACCCGGCAGTGGCACGAGCAGCAGTCCGAGCACCGTGAGGGTGCCGCCGATCACGGCGACGACGGCTTTGTACAGACGCTCGAGACGCGGATGCCGACCCACTCGGTTGCGCAGGCGTCGCAGCATCCGTCGCACGGGCTGGTCCGCCCGCTCGCCCTGCTCGATCTCGCTGCGCACCGTGCGTTCGAGGTCATCGGAGAGGTGCTCGCCACCCCAGAGCGCGTCCTGCTCGGCCTGGCTCGGCAGCTGATCGGAAGGCATGCGCCGACGCTAACACGATATATCGCGTATCTCCTGTGAGATTTCCCTCGGTGCGTCGCCCTTGCCCTGAGGCTCCCCGCGCGCTGAGATGGGGCAACAGAAGGAGACGCGATGGAGCGACCCGAGTTCACGATGGGCATCGAGGAGGAGTACCTGCTCGTCGACCGCGACTCGCGCGCGCTCGGTGTCGCCCCGGAGGGCTTCATCGAAGACTGCAGCGCCGAGCTGCAGGAGCAGGTGAGCCCCGAGTACAAGAAGTGCCAGGTCGAGATCGGCACGAGGGTCGCAACGAGCGTCGGGGCCGCCCGCGACGACCTGCGGCGCCTGCGCTCGACCGTGTCCCGGCACGCCGCCCGGTACGGACTCGTGCCGATCGCGGCATCCTGTCACCCCTTCTCGGACTGGAAGACCCAGCACCACACCGACAAGGAGCGCTACCGCGGGCTCGAGCGCGATCTCGCCGGCGTCGCCCGCCGGCTGCTGATCTGCGGCTGCCACGTGCACATCGGTCTGGGCGATGACGCACTCCGCATCGACCTGATGCGGCAGATGCCGTACTTCCTGCCGCATCTGCTCGCCCTGTCCACCTCGTCGCCGTTCTGGCAGGGCGAGGACACCGGGCTCGCGTCGTACCGCATCTCGGTGTTCGACAACCTCCCCCGCACCGGGCTGCCGCCGGACTACCAGAGCTGGGGTGAGTACGAGCGGTCCGTCGGCGTGCTCGTGAACCTCGGCATCATCGAGGATTCGTCGAAGATCTGGTGGGACATCCGTCCCTCCCACCACTACCCCACGCTCGAGACGCGCATCATGGACGTCTCGCCGCGCGCGGAGGACGCGCTGACTCTCGCGGCGGTCACGCAGTGCGTCATGCGGATGCTGTGGCGGCTGCGTGTCCGCAACCAGCGATGGCGCCTGTACGACCGGTTCCTCGTCGGCGAGAACCGCTGGCGGGCTCAGCGCTACGGCGTCACGGAGGGGCTGATCGACTTCGGCGCCGACACGATCGTGCCGTTCCCGAAGCTCATGACCGAGCTCATCGAGATGATCGGGGAGGATGCCGACGCCCTGGGGTGCCGCGCGGAGGTCGAGCGCGTGCTCACGATCGCCGAGGCCGGCACCTCGGCGGAGCGGCAGCGCGCCGTCGCGGCCGCGGCGACCGCTGCGGGCGCCGACCAGGACGCCGCGATGACCGCGGTGGTCGACCACCTGATCGAGGAGTTCCACCACGACCTCTGAGCGGGTCAGGACTCCTGCGAACCCTCGACCCAGGCGAGGTACTCCTCGGTGACCGTACCCGTCACGTACCGGCCGTCGAAGCAGCTCATGTCCAGATCGTCCACGTCGGAGCCCTCGAGGATCGCGGCCTTCAGATCCTCGACCTCCTGGTACACCATGTAGTCGGCACCGAGCTCCTGCGCGATCTCAGGGATCGTCCGGCCGTGCGCGACGAGCTCGTGGCGCGACGGCATGTTGATGCCGTACACGTGCGGGTACCGCACCGGCGGCGCGGCCGAGGCGAACGTGACGCTCTTGGCACCGGCATCCCGCGCCATCTGGATGATCTCCTTCGAGGTCGTCCCGCGCACGATCGAATCGTCGATCAGCAGGACGTTCTTGCCCTTGAACTCGCTCGACATCGCGTTGAGCTTCTGGCGCACGCTCTTCTTGCGCACCGCCTGTCCCGGCATGATGAACGTCCGGCCGATGTAGCGGTTCTTGTAGAACCCCTCGCGATACTCGATCCCGAGCTTGCGGGCGACCTGCATCGCGGCAGGTCGCGAGGAGTCCGGGATCGGCATGACGACGTCGATCGTGCCCTTCGGGGTGTACTTCGCGATCGTGTTGGCGAGCCGCTCGCCGAGCCGCAGCCGCGCCTCGTACACCGAGATCCCGTTCATGACCGAGTCGGGACGCGCGAGGTAGACGTACTCGAACGAGCACGGAACGAGCTTCGGGTCCGCCGCGCACTGCTGCGTGTGCAGGTGCCCCTCGAGGTCGATGAAGACCGCTTCGCCGGGCAGCACGTCGCGCACGATCTCGAAGCCGCCGTTCTCGAGCACGAGCGACTCCGACGTCACGATCCACTCGTACCGGCCGTTCTCGGTCGGTCGCGTGCCGATGATGAGCGGGCGGATGCCGAACGGATCACGGAAGGCGAGCAGGCCGTAGCCGGCGATCAGGGCGATCGCGGCGTACGAGCCCTCGACGCGTTCGTGCACGCGGGAGACCGCCTGGAAGACCTGGGCGGGATCCAGCTCGATCCCGGAGATCGAGGACTGCAGCTCGTTGGCGAGGACGTTCACGAGCAGCTCGGTGTCGCTGGAGGTGTTCAGGTGCCGACGGTCGGTGTGGAACAGCTCGTCGGTCAGTTCGCGCGTGTTGGTGAGGTTGCCGTTGTGTACGAGGACGATGCCGTACGGCGCGTTCACGTAGAAGGGCTGCGCCTCTTCTTCGCTGGATGCCGTCCCCTTGGTCGCGTAGCGGACGTGTCCCAGACCGATGTCCCCGAGGAGTCCCCGCATGTCCCGGGTGCGGAACGCTTCGCGCACCTGTCCCTTCGCCTTGAAGAGGTGGAAGACGCCGTTGCTCTCGGCGGTCGCGATGCCCGTGGAGTCCTGGCCGCGGTGCTGCAGCAGGAGCAGGGCGTCGTAGATCTCCTGGTTGACCGGACCCTGCCCGACCATTCCGACGATGCCGCACATGTGGTCTAGACCGCTCCGCCTGTGTTGTAGGTGCCGACCAGGCGCACGGCCCCGCCGTCCACGCCTTTCGCGCAATGTTCGAACGCGCCGTTCCCGTCCTCGGGCACCGCGCCGGTCCGCACCGCACCGACCTGCCAGGTGGTGATGCCTTCGCCCTGGAGCGCCCCGATGGCGGCATCCGCGGAGCCCGCGGAGACGACCGCGAGGAAGCCGATGCCGAGGTTCCAGGTGCCTTCGGTCGCGCCGAGGTCGAGGTGGCCCAGGTCGGCGAGCACCCGGAACACCGGCGCCGGCGACCAGGTCGACCGGTCGATGTCGACCCAGGTGCCCTGCGGGAGGACGCGCGCGAGGTTCGCCGCGATCCCGCCGCCGGTGACGTGCGACAGGGCGTGCACCTGACCGGGGAGCGCGTCGATCAGGCGCAGGAGCGGGGTCGTGTAGAGCCGCGTCGGCTCGAGGAGCGCCTCCCCCCACGTCCCGCCCAGGTCGGCGGCGTTGTCACCGTATTGGATGCCGGCCCCGGCGACGATGTGACGCACGAGCGAGTAGCCGTTGGAGTGCAGACCGCTGCTCGCGAGCGCCAGGACGACGTCGCCGTCCTGGACCCGGTCGGCGCCGAGGAACGCCCCCGCCTCGACCACACCCGTCGCGGCGCCCGCGACGTCGTAATCGTTCAGACCCAGCAGGCCCGGGTGCTCGGCGGTCTCGCCGCCGACGAGGGCGGTGCCGGTCTGCGCGCAGCCTTCCGCGATGCCGCCGACGATCGCGGCGATGCGGTCGGGGTAGAGCTTGCCGCACGCGATGTAGTCGGTCATGAAGAGCGGCTTGGCACCCACCACGACGATGTCGTCCACGACCATGCCGACCAGATCGATGCCGATCGTGTCGTGCTTGTCGATCGCCTGCGCGATCGCGACTTTCGTGCCGACGCCGTCGGTGCTGGTGGCCAGGAGCGGCCGCTCGTACCCGCGCAGGGCCGACGCGTCGAACAGTCCGGCGAAACCGCCGACACCGCCGAGCACTTCGGGGCCGTGCGTGCGGCGGACCGCCGACTTCATCAGCTCCACGGCGAGGTCGCCGGCAGCCGTGTCGACCCCGGCCTGTGCGTAGGGATTCACGGTCGCGTCTCCGCTCGAGGGGGAGGCGTCGCGGGAGGGTGATGCCACGCGCTCCAGCCTACCGGCGGGCCGGACGGATGCCGCGCCCGGGACACCGCGCAGGCGCGGTCGTACAATCGAGGGCATGGGAGGCACGGGGACTCCGGAATGGCTGATCCGCGAGGACGCGGGTCAGCAGGTCCTGCTCGCCTTGTACCTGCGCCAGGTGCTCGGCATCCGCTCGCCCGATGAGCTGCCGCACCTGCGCGGCATCCCTCCGCGCGTGAACGACCGCGCCGAGGAGGCGCAGGCGCTCCTCGAGCGACAGTGGCGGGAGTTCTGGGCGATGACGGTCGAGCCGACCGCGCACCCGTCGCCCGTCCCGCTCGAGCTCGTCGACGGCTTCGAGACGCTCGTCGCCCTTCCCGCCGAGGGCTCGGACGCGCTGCGAGCCGCGATCGCCCCGCACGCGAGCGAAGCCCTGGCCTTCTCGCAGTCGGCCCACGAGCGCTACCGCAAGGACTCCGCCGCGAAGCCCGGCGTCTCGTACCGCGCCTACGCGAGCGCGATCGCCGAACACGAGCGTCAAGTGGGCCGCCGCGCGCATTCGTTCGAACTGAACGTGCAGGTCCTCCCCCTCACTCAGCGGGGCGTGTGGTGGATCGGCTCGCTCACGATCGCCGTGACGGACGGACTGCGCGGCGACGTCGTCGCCTTCGACGCGGCGATCCACCCGATCATCGCCGAGTTGGCGTAGCGCTCAGTCCTCGACGCGGACGCTCTCGCGGTCGACGACGACCTCACGCGTGCGACGGGACAGCACGCGGTCGAGCACGAGGGCGATGAGGCCACCGATCACGACGCCGATCGAGACGCAGATGAGCGACAGGAAGCCGAAGACCTGCCCCTGCGTGTACACGAGTCCGGTGTTCGGGCTGATCCCGCCGCTGCCGTCGTAGGCGAACGTGAGGATCATCGCGACGAGGAGGCCGAGCGCCGCGCCCGCGGCCAGGAACACCGAGTACTTGGGTGAGCGCCGCACGCGCACCGTCTCGATGTGGTCCTCGACCTGCTCTGCCATGCCTCCATTGTCCCACCGTCCGCGCGGGGCGGGCGCGCACCCCCGTCAGGGCCGGACGGGCAGGACGTCGCTGAGATCGGCGCGGACTCCGGATGCCGTGATGCGGCCGGATGCCGCGGCCGCGGCCCAGCTCAGCTCGCCGGTCGCGAGCGCGATCCACGTCGCCGGGTCGGTCTCGACGACGTTGGGCGGCGTCCCCCGGGTGTGGCGCGGGCCCTCGATCACCTGGACCGCGCCGAAGGGCGGCACCCGCACCTCGACGGACCCGCCGGGCGCCTTCTCCACGAGCAGCTGCAGCAGGTAGCGGACCGCGGTGGCGAGCTCGGTCCGTGCCGGCGCGTCCGCGGCGCGGACCGCCGCGAGGGCCGCTCGCCCGTCAGCGGTGGAGATTCGGCGCGGCATCCGTCAACGCTAGCGCGCGGGTCCGCGCGGATCCTCCGCATCCCGCACCCACTGCGGGATGTCGTCGTTCACCGGTGCATCCAGGTCGAGCACGAGCGTCGTGGCGTGCTCGGCCCGCGCCGCCCGCGCACGGGTCAGCGATCGGCGGTCCAAGGCCATCGCGAGCACTCCCATCACGACGAGTCCCACCGCGATGCACGCCGCGGCGTACAGGGCGAACACCCGGAGCACCCCGCCCGGGCCGGAGGACAGCGGGCCGCCCGGATCGTCGGTGAGCGCCGCGGTGATCGTGAGCAGCACGCCGGCGATCACGCCGAGCACGACCCCGATCATCAGGAACCGGCCGTAGCGCGGCGAGGAGTGCACGACCACGGCGCGCACCTCGTGGTCGACGACGTGCTCGTCGTCGGGATCGGGGGCTGCGGCGCGCGGGGCTGCCATGCCGCCATTCTCCCACTGCGGCAGGCATCGGGGGCGGTGCGCCCGAGGCCCGCTCGATAGGCTGACCGGGTGAGAATCCTGGTCCTCGGCTCGGGCGCGCGCGAGCACGCCATCATCCTCGCACTCCGTTCGGAGGAGGCCGCGCACGACGTCTTCGCCGCTCCCGGCAACGCCGGGATCGCACGGGACGCCGAGATCGTCGAACTCGATCAGAACGACCCCGCTGCCGTCACCGCGTTCGCGAACGAGAATGCGATCGACCTCGTCGTGATCGGCCCGGAGGCTCCGCTCGTCGCGGGTGTCGCCGATGCGCTCCGCGAGCGCGGCATCCCGGTGTTCGGGCCGGGTCGCGCCGCGGCGCAGCTGGAGGGATCGAAGACGTTCGCGAAGCGCATCATGGACGCGGCAGGCGTCCCCACCGGCCGCGCCGTCCGCGCCACGACGCGGGAGGAGGTCGCCGAGGCGCTCGATCGCTTCGGCTCGCCGCACGTCGTGAAGGCCGACGGCCTCGCCGCCGGCAAGGGCGTACTCGTCACCGACGACCGCGCGGCCGCGCTCGCGCACGCCGACGCCTACCTGCCGTCCGGCGCGATCCTCGTCGAGGAATTCCTCTCCGGCCCCGAGGTGTCGCTGTTCTTCCTGAGCGACGGCGACCGCGTGCTGCCGCTGAGCCCCGCGCAGGACTTCAAGCGTCTCGGGGACGGCGACTCGGGCCCGAACACCGGCGGGATGGGCGCGTACTCGCCGCTGCCGTGGCTCGCCGAGCCGTTCGGCGGTGAAGAGGCCTTCGTCGACCTCGTGACCCGCGAGATCGCCGAGCCGGTGATCCGTCGGCTCGATGCCGAGGGCACGCCGTTCATCGGCCTGCTGTACGCCGGCCTCATCCTGACGGCGCAGGGCGTGAAGGTCATCGAGTTCAACGCGCGTTTCGGCGACCCCGAGACGCAGGTCGTGCTGCCCCGGCTGCAGGACCCGCTGTCGCAGCTGCTGCTGGCCGCGGCATCCGGCACCCTCGAGGACCACCCGCGCCCGGCGTTCGCGGAAGCCGTCGCCGTGACGGTCGTGCTCGCGAGCGAGGGGTATCCCGCCGCTCCCGTGACCGGTCGTCCGCTCACGGGCCTGGATGCCGCCGCCGCGGTCGAGGGCGTGCACCTGGCGCATGCCGCCACGGCCGAGAGCGAGGACGGACTCGTCGCGACCGGCGGGCGCGTGCTCAACGTCGTGGGACTCGGGACGACGTTCGCGCAGGCGCGCGAGCGCACGTACCGGGCCCTCGCCGAGATCGAGCTGGAGGGCGGCCAGTACCGCACCGACATCGCCGCGCGCGTGGTCGAGCAGTGAGCGAGGACCGCTTCGCGCGCGAGGGCGGGCGCAACCGCTTCACGGCTCGCGCGGCGACCGTGCTGCGCGTCGAGCGCGTCGCCCCGCCGATCGTCCGGGTCACGGTGTCCGGTCCCGATTTCGCGGACTTCACCAGCACGGGTCCCGCCGACCACGTGCGGGTGTATTTCCCGGATGCCGCCACCGGCGAACTCGTCGCGCCCACGCCGACCGGCCCCGGGGAGGACGGCATCGTCCGCCCGGACCGGGCCTCGATCGCGCGCGACTTCACACCGCTCCCGCGGACGACCGCCGACGGGGTCGAGGTCGACCTGGACTTCTTCGTGCACCCCGACCCGGGACCGGCGTCGGCGTGGGCGGAAGGCGCGCGGCCGGGCGACCGGCTCGTGCTGGTCGGACCGCGCGGATCGCGCCGAGCACCGCAGGGCATCGACGGCCTGGTGCTGATCTGCGATGAGACCTCACTGCCGTCCGCCAGCCGGTGGGTACGCGGCATCCCGGTCGGGATCCCGGTCGATGTGATCGCTTCGGTGCACGGCGACGGGCGGTGGGTGCAGGACTATCTCGATGCTGATGCCGCGGCCCCCGGCATCCGCGTGCACACCCTCCCCCCGGATCCGTCCGGAGCGTCCGTGATCGCCGCGCTTCCGCCGATCGGCGAAGGGGTCTTCGTCTGGGCCGCGGGCGAGGCCGCCGGACTCGTCCCGGTGCGCCGGCACCTGCGGCGCGCTCTGGGCCTCGGTCCCGCGCAGGCGCAGGTCAGCGGGTACTGGCGGCGCGGCGTGGAGGCCTTCGACCACCACGCCCCGATCGATCCGTTCGACCCCGACGTGTGAGCCGAACGCTACGTCGTCGCTGACGCCGCAGGAGCGGCATCCGGCGCCGCCTCGGCGTTCTGCGCGTGCCAGTCGGCCGCGCTCGCGGCGCGTGGCCGCCGCAGGAACAGCACGGCGACCACACCGATGAGGATGACCGCGGCGGGCAACAGGATCGCCTGCGCCATCGCCGTCGAGAACCCGTCGATCACGAAGGCGGGCAGCCCCGCGTCGCCGAACGCGCCGGCGGCGTCGCCCGCCCCGGGGAGGTTCGCCTCCAGGCGGCTCTGCATGAACGCCGCGATCGCCGCCGAACCCAGGACCGATCCGATCGTCCGCGTCGTGTTGTAGATGCCCGCGCCGGCGCCCGCCTGCGCCATCGGCAGATTGCGGGTCGCCGTCGTCGCCAGCGGTCCCCACATGCCGGCGTTGCCGATGCCCATGAGGGCCGAGGGCAGCAGGAAAAGCCAGAGCGGGGTGTCGACGTTCATGAGCGCGGCGTACCAGAACAGCGAGAGCGAGACCATGAGCAAACCCGGCACGAGCAGGAAGCGCGGGTCGGTGCGATCCAGGAGCTTGCCCGCGAACGGGGCGAGGATGCCTGTCAGGAGCGCCATCGGCACGAGCAGGAGTGCGGACTCGGTCGGCGTCAGCCCGCGCGCGAGCTGGATGAAGAACATGAGCGGCAGCGACATGCTGGTCACGGTGAAGCCGACCGTCACGATCGTGAGATTGGAGATCGCGAAGTTGCGGTCCCGGAAGAGCTCGAGCGGCACGAGCGGCTCGCTCTTGGTGCGCGCCTGGGTCCAGATGAAGACGCCCATCACGATCACGCCCGCGATGATCAGCATCCACACCGTGATGGGCCCCCAGATCGGGCCCCAGTCGTAGTGCTCCCCCTCCTGCAGGCCGAAGACGATGAGGAAGAGGCCGATCGCGCTGAGGAACACGCCCGCGATGTCGAAGCGATGCGGGTGCGTCTGCAGATCCGGCACGAAGATCCACGCCAGGACGAACGCGATGACGCCGACGGGCACATTGATGAAGAAGATCCACGCCCAGCCGAACGCGTCCACGAGGAGGCCGCCGGCGAGCGGTCCGACGAGCGTCGCGACGCCGGCGGTCGCGCCCCACAGGCCCATCGCCGCGCCGCGCCGGTCGGGCGGGAAGGTGCGGGTGATCACGGCCATCGTCTGCGGCGTCATGAGCGCGGCCCCGAGGCCTTGCACCGCACGGGCGACGATCAGCATCTCGAGCGTTCCGGACAGCCCGCACGCGAGCGAGGCGAGCGTGAAGATCACCAGGCCGATCAGATAGATGCGTTTGGGCCCGAAGCGGTCACCGAGGCGCCCCGTGATCAGAAGCGGCACCGCGTACGCGAGCAGGTACGCACTCGTGACCCACACCACGTTGTCGAGGTTGTTCGTGTCCGGATCCAGCGCCGCCTTGATCGCGGGGTTGGCGACCGAGACGATCGTGGTGTCGACCAGGATCATGAAGAACCCGATCACGAGGGCCCACAGTCCGGGCCAGGGGCTGCGTGCGGTTGTTCCCCGGCCGGTGGCGGATGCCGCGGCCCGGGTGGTCTGCTCTGTCATAGCCGTGCGGCCTTCCGGTCGAGGTCGTAGTTCTTCATGTGCTCGGAGTCGGTGGCGATCTCGGCCACGCCCCACGGGAACGCGTGCGCGTCCAGGCGCTCGATGAGCGCGTCGAGCCAGGCGAGATCCGTGCGCAGCAGCACTTCGGTGCGGTGCACTTCGAGGAGGAACTGCTCGGGGACGTCGCGGCTCTGCGCTCCGGCGTGGCCCGCGCTGAGGCTCGAGAGATCCTCGGACAAGGCGTCGCGCCGCCGACGGAGCAGGTCGACGACCACGGTGCGCTCGAGATTGTGCGCCTCGGCGAGCGCGATGCGGAACTCGGCCGGCCTGTCGATGCGCGGCAGCTCGCGACGCACCCACTCGTCCACGGCGTCGCGTCCCTCGCCCGTGAGCGTGTAAGTCGTCCGCTCGGGCCGGTTGCCGTCACGGTCGACCCCCACCTCACCCAGGAGCCCTGCCCGTTCGAGCCGGCCCACCGTGTGGTACAGCGTCCCGTTCGTGATCGTGACGAGCCGGTCGTCGCGCCGGTGCCGCATGAGCCGCATCATCTCGTAGGGGTGCATGTCGCCCTCGCGGAGCAGCGCGAGCACCATGACGCCCAGCGGGGTCAGGCGGTCCACGGCGTCTTTCATCGCGATTCCTTGGTCGAAGTGGGCTAGTCCATCTGGACTATACACCCGGGATCGACCACGGGCTAGGCAGCGTCGGATGCCGCGGCTACCGTGGCGGGCATGACGGATGCAGAGGCGGTCGAGCGGGCACACGCGATCTTCGACCCGATCGCCGCGGACTACCTCGGGCGCCCGGGCGTGGACATGGGCCACATGTTCGCGAGCGAAGGCCTGCGCGTGCGCGGCAAGATCTTCGCGCTCGTGAGCTTCGACGGGAAGCTGATGCTCAAGCTGCCGGCCGCACGCACGACGGAGCTCGTCGACGCCGGTGAGGCGGAGCGCGTCGAGATGGCCGGCCGGTCGATGCGCGAATGGATCTTCGTGCCGGTGGAGAGTCCCGGACTCTGGGGGCCACTGGTGGCGGAGGCCTTCGCGTACCTCGACGAGATCACGCCCGCGGGATAATGGCGGGGTGAGCTCACCCCTCGATCTGCCCGGCTGGCGGCACGTCTACTCCGGCAAGGTCCGCGACCTGTACGTCCCGGACGACCTCGAGCCGGACGCGCCCGCCGAGCGTATGCTCGTCGTCGCGAGCGACCGGGTGAGCGCATTCGACCACGTTCTCGAGCCCGGCATCCCCGACAAGGGCGTGCTGCTGACGACGCTGAGCCTCTGGTGGTTCGATCGGCTCGCGGTCGGCGGCGACGGGGCGCGCGGCATCCCGAATCACCTCGTCGCGGACCACGTGCTCGGAGCCGACGGGCCGCGGGAGCTGATCCCGGACGCCGTCTCCGGCCGGGCGATGGTCGTGAAGGCGCTCGAGATGCAGCCGATCGAATGCGTCGTGCGCGGGTACCTGACCGGGTCGGGCTGGGCGGAGTACAAGATGGACGGCACGGTGTGCGGCATCCCGCTGCCCGCAGGGCTTGCGAACGGGGATCGACTGCCCGAACCGATCTTCACCCCCGCGTTCAAAGCCCCGATGGGCGAGCACGACGAGAACATCTCGTTCGAGCGGACCGTCGAGATCGTGGGTGCAGAGACGGCGGCGGAGCTGCGCGACCTGTCACTGGAGATCTACACACGCGCGGCGCGCATCGGCGAGGAGCGCGGCCTGATCCTCGCGGACACGAAGTTCGAGTTCGGCCGCGACGAGCAGGGAGTGATGACGCTGGCCGACGAGGTGCTCACGAGCGATTCGTCGCGGTACTGGGATGCCGAGGCCTGGCGTACCGGGACGACGCCGGCGGCCCGCATGGCGAGTTTCGACAAGCAGATCGTGCGGGACTGGCTCGCGGCGAACTGGGACAAGACGGGCACCCCGCCCGAGCTTCCCGCCGAGATCGTGGCGCAGACCGCGGCTCGCTATCGCGAACTGCTGTCGCGCCTGACCTCCTGACCCTTCCTACCCCTCCGCGAGAGGGCAGAGATGTAGGCCGACACGCCGCTGAACAGGTGCATTTCTGCCCTCTCGCGAGCTGCAGTCAGACGCTGGCGCGGACGACCAGCTCGGTGTCCAGAACCGTCACGTGATCGGGATTGCGGCCGGCCAGGAGGTCGAGCAGCACGTCGGCCATCTTCTCGCCCTGGGCGAAGGACGGCTGGCGCATCGTCGTGAGGGGCGGCGAGACCGTCGTCGCGACGGGGGAATCGTCGAAGCCGACGATCGCGATCTCGTCGGGCACGCGGATGCCGGCGCGGGCCAGCACCGCGAGCGCACCCCGGGCCATCAGGTCGCTCGCGATGAACAGCGCGTCCGGGCGGTGCCCCGCGTCGAGGATGCGGGTCATCGCCGCGGCGCCGCCGTCCGCGGTGAAATTGCCGTCCTCGACGGCGACCGGCTCCAGGCCCGCCTCCGCGAGGGCTTCGAAAAAGCCGGTGAGCCGGTCGATGCCGGCCGGCATCGTGCGCGGACCGGTGATCGAGGCGATGCGGCGCCGTCCCTGCTGGATGAGGTACGCCGTCGCCTCCCGTCCGCCGCGCACGTTGTCGACGTCGACGTAGTAGTCCCTCTCACGCTCGCGGACCGGCCGGCCGCCGTAGACCACGGGGACCGCGGCGGCGATCCGGTCGATGAACAGGTCGCTCGTGTGGTGCGACACGATGATCGCCCCGTCGACACTGCCGCTGCGGACGTAGCTCGTCGTCTTGTCGCCCGGGTCGTCACTCGCGATGAAGAGGTTCAGGACGTAGTCCGAGCGGCTCACGCGCGCGTTGATGCCCGAGACGATCGCCGCGAAGAACGGGTCGCCGAAGAACCGCGTGGTGTCTTCGGGCACGACGAGGGCGATCGCGTGGGTCTGCCGGCTCGCGAGCGACCGCGCCGCACGGTTGGGCACGTAGTTCAGCTCGGAGATCGCGCGCTTGACGGACTCCAGAGCGCTCGGGCTCACGGCCGTCGACCCGTTCACGACCCGGGAGACCGTCGACCGCGAGACGCCCGCGGCGGCCGCAACCTCTTCGATCGTGGCGGCGCCCGACGCGTGCGTGCTCATGTCGCTCACCATGCCATCCCCTCCTGCACTCCGACGATCGCTGCGCTACTCGCGATCTGCGGCGGGTGCGACATCGTCCAGTTCCCGCGCCGCGATGATACGCGCGTACTCCCTGCCGCTGTCCTTCACCGACCGCTCCTGCGTGTCGTAGTCGACTCGCACAATACCGAATCGCTTCTCGTAGCCCCACGCCCACTCGAAGTTGTCCAGGAGCGACCAGTAGAAGTAGCCGCGCACGTCGACTCCGGCATCCACCGCATCGAGGATCGCGCCGAGGTGCAGCCGGACGAATTCGACGCGCTCGTCGTCGTGCACCCGCACCGCACCGTCCTCCACGACCGGGACGTCGTCGTATGCGGCGCCGTTCTCAGTGACGAACAGCGACGTGCCGGCCGGCCGGGCGTACTCCTCCGAGACCCGCACGAGCAGGCGGGTGAGCCCCTCGGGCTGCACCTCCCACTGCATGGGGGTCCGCGGCAGGCCCCGCTCGTGCCAGAAGATGCCGTCGGAGGAGGGGAACGGCGAGCGGCCGGGGCGATCGGTCGGCGCGTCGCCGGCCTTGGGCGGCACGGCGGGCGCATGTCCGCCGACGAATTCGCCGTGGTAGTAGTTCACGCCGAGCGTGTCGATCGGGGTGGCGATCGCCTCGAGGTCGCCCGGCCGGATGGCGGCGCGCAGGGCGTCGTCGGCGATCTCATCGAAGATGTCCTGCGGGTACTGCCCGCGGAAGATCGGGTCGAGGAACCAGCGGTTGAACTGGCCGTCGATCCGGCGCGCGGCGTCCACATCCGCCGGATCGGTGGGGTCCACCGGGTCCGCGACGGTGAGGTTCAGCGTGATGCCGAGGTTCAGCGACTCGTCACGCGCGCGCAGCTCGCGGACCGTCTGCCCGTGGCCGAGCAGCAGGTGGTGGGCGGCCAGCATCCCCTCGCTGTCGCTGTAGTGACCCGGCGCGTGCAGCCCCGCGGTGTAGCTGAGGAACGATGAGCACCACGGCTCGTTGAGGGTCGTCCACACGTTCACACGGTCGCCCAGCGCGTCGTGCATGTCGAGGGCGTACTCGGTGAAGCGATCAGCCGTCTCGCGGACGGTCCAGCCGCCCTTCTCCTGCAGCGCCTGCGGCAGGTCCCAGTGGTAGAGGGTCAACCAGGGCAGGATGCCGGCATCCAGCAGTTCATCGACGAGCCGGCTGTAGAAATCCACGCCCTCGGTGTTCAGCGCGCCGCCGTCCGGGCGCACGCGCGACCACGACGTGGAGAACCGGTACGTCTGCAGGCCCATCGAGCGCATCAACGCCACGTCATCGCGGTAGCGGTGATAGTGGTCGCACGCCACGTCGCCGTTATCGGCGTTGATGACCGCGCCCGGCACGCGACTGAAAGCGTCCCAGATCGACGCGCGTCGGCCGCCCTCGAAGGCGGCGCCCTCGATCTGGTAGGCGGCGGTGGCCGCGCCGAACAGGAAGTCCTGCGGGAATGGCCGGGACAGCCGCGCGGGCTCGACGAGGAGCGGCTTGGTGATGTCGATGGTCATGTCAACCCTTCACGGCGCCGGCCATGATGCCGCTCACGAGCTGCTTACCGACGAAGACGAACAGAATGAGGAGGGGGATCGTCGCGAGCAGCACGCCCGCGAGGACGATCGAATAGTCGACGAAGTAGTTCGACTGCAGGAGCGAGAGCGCCACGGGGAGCGTCGGGTTCTGACGGTCGAGAACGATGAACGGCCAGAAGAAGTTGTTCCACGCCGAGACGAACGTGAACAGGCCGAGCATCGCCGCGGCGGGACGCGCCGCGGTCACGCCGATCGTCCAGAACGTGCGGAACGAGCTCGCCCCGTCGACCCGCGCGGCCTCGATCAGCTCGTCGGGCACGGCCTGCTGCAGGTACTGGGTCATCCAGAACACGCCGAACGCGCTCGTGAGCGCCGGCACGATGATCGCGCCGATCTGACCGGTCCAGCCGAGGTCGCTGAAGAGGATGTACAGCGGCACGACGCCGAGCTGCATCGGCACCGCCATCGTGGCGACCACGAAGACGAGGAGCCATCTCGACCCGCGGAAGCGGAGCTTCGCGAACGCCCAGCCGGCGAGCGTGGAGAAGAAGACGACGGACAGGGCGATCAGACCCGAGCTGTAGATCGAGTTCCACAGCGCCGGCCAGAAGTTCACGGCCGGGTTGTTGATCACGCTCGCGGCGTTCTCGAGGAAGTTTCCCCCGGGGAGCCACGACATGTTGGGGTCGCGGATCGTCGAGGAGTCCCCCGAGCCGATCAGGAACGACCAGTAGAAGGGGAAGAGCGCGGCGGCCAGGACGACGCCGAGCGAGCCGTAGACGAACCAGCCCGGCCGCGAGCCGCGGATGCGGCGCGCACGGCGGCGGCCCGCCCGCTTCTCCTCACGGGTGATCTGGTCGTCCTCGACGTGGAGCGGAACGCGGGTGACGGAGCTCATCGCTGTCCTGCCTTTCCGGCGGCGGGGGTCTCGGTCAGCGCACGACGCGCGGCGCGGGCGGCGGCCCGCTGCTGGCGCTTGCTGACGGCTCCTCGCGTGCCCTCGTCGCGGACGAGGCCGCGGGTGACGAAGAGATTGATGATGCCGATCACGAGGATGATCAGGAACAGGATCCAGGCGAGGGCGGCGGCGCGGCCGAAATTGAACTCGCCCCACCCGATGTTGTAGAGCCAGAGGGTGATCGTGAGCCACTGCGAGTCTGCGCCGCCCGTGCCGTACTGGTCGTACATGCGGGGCTCGTCGAAGATCTGCAGCCCGCCGATCGTGGAGGTCACGATCACGAAGATCAGGGTCGGCCGCAGACTCGGCACGGTGATCGCGAAGAACTGGCGCAGCTTGCTCGCACCGTCGATCGCCGCGGCCTCGTAGTAGTCGCGCGGGATGGCCTGCATCGCGGCGAGGAGGATGAGGGTGTTGTACCCGGTCCAGCGGAAATTCACCATCGTGGCGATCGCGACGTGGCTCGCGAACGCGTCGGAGTGCCACGGCACCGGCGGGATGCCGAAGTTCGCGAGCGTCGTGTTCACGATGCCGTACTGGTCGCCGAACATGTTGCTGAAGATCAGGGCGACGGCGACGGGTGCCATCACGTACGGGACGAGCACGCCCATGCGCCAGAAGGTCTTGGCGCGGATGTTCTGGTCGAGCATCGCGGCGATGAAGACCGCGAGGATCATCTGCGGGACGGTCGAGAGCAGGAAGATGCTGAACGTGTTGCGCAGCGCGATCCAGAACTTCGGGTTGCTCAGCACGTAGGCGTACTGGTCGAAGCCGACGAACGTGCCGGAGTTGCGGATCAGGTCCCAGTCCATGAACGAGATCACGGCGGTGTAGGCGATCGGGAAGAGCCCGATGATCACGAACAGGATGAAGAACGGCGAGATGTAGAGGTACGGCGCGACCTTGACGTCCCAGTGGTTCAGGCGCTGGCCGAAGCCGACGCGCTTGGGCTGGCGGGGAGCCCGGCCGGGTTCCGGTGAACGCGGTGCCGCGGTCGCCGGCGGCGGCGTGCTGGTCGTGGTCACGACGGTCCTCGATTCGAAGCGCAGAGGTGGGGATGCGGATTCCGCGGGGGTGATGAGCGGATGCCGCGGGCTCGCCGTGCGGGAGCCCGCGGCATCCGTCATGTGTGTTCGCAGCGCAGCTGCAGGGGTGTTACTTCAGGGCGTCGACTTCAGCGACCCACTGGTCCCACGAAGCGGCGGCGTCCTGCGTGCCGTCCTCGACGCGGGTGAGCGCCTTCTGCATCGCGTCGTTGATCTGGAAGTAGAACTCGCCCTTGAACGGGGTGACATCCACGGCCTTCGCGCGGTCGGACAGGATCTGGCCGACGGGTGCGTTGTTGAAGTACTCGTTCGTCGCCTCGAGAAGCGTCGGGTCGCTCAGCGCCTCGTTCTGGCTCGGGAACGTGCCCGCGGCCGTGAACGCCTTGATCTGCTGCTCGGGAGCGGTCAGCCAGTCGGCGAGCTTCTGCGCCGCCTCGACGTTCGCGCCGTTGGCGGGGACGGTCAGGTACGAGCCGCCCCAGTTGCCGCCGCCGTTGGGGAAGACGTTCGCGATGTCCCAGCCGGTGACGTCGGGTGCGTTGCCCGAGATCACGCCGAGCATCCAGCCCGGGCAGAGCATCGTCGCGAAGGCGCCGTTGCTGAGTCCCGCGAACCAGTCGTCGGACCACTGGCCGAGGTGGGCGGACTCGGTGGCGCTCGCCTCGAGCACCTGGTCGTAGATGTCCTTGACCTCGGGGTTGGTCGTGGCGATGATCTCACCGGACTCGGGGTCTTCGTACGCCGCCTCGACCTGGTTGATCATGCCCTGGTAGGTGCCGCCGGCGGAGTCGAAGAACGCCTTGCCGGTCGCGGTCGTGTACTGCTGGCCGACCTCGAAGTACTTCGCCCAGTCGCCCTCGAACAGCGCGGCGACCTCTTCGCGATCCGTCGGCAGGCCCGCCGCGGCGAACAGGTCGGAGCGGTAGCAGATGCCCTCGGGGCCGATGTCGGTGCCGTAGCCGATGAGGTTGCCGGCGGGGTCGGTCGCGGCCTGGACCTTCCAGTCCAGCCAGCGGTCGGTGAGGTCCGCGGGGACCGGCGCGAGCAGGTCGGAGTACTTCATGACCTCGGGGAGCCAGTCGACCTCGATCGCCTCGATGTCGGCCAGGCCGGTCTTGCCGAGCTTCTGGAAGTAGTTGGCGCGCGCGTCGTTGGACGTGGCGGCCTTGTTGTGGACGATCTTCACGTTCGGGTTCTCGTCCATGTACTCCTGGAAGAGCTCGTCCGTGTAGCCGAAGTCGTTGAACGTGGCGACGGTGAGTTCGATCTCCCCGTTGGGGTCGCTCGAGGACGAGCCACCACTGCTGCCGGCGCAGCCGGCGAGGACGATGGCGGATGCTGAGAACGCGGCCACGGCCACGGCGCCTCTGCGGAAGGCACGTGAGTTCACTGTCACTCCTTTGTGTTGTCAGGGTGTTGCGATGAGGTGGTGCTGTGGGCGTGCGAGCCGGGTGCTCGGGACCCTCGATTCCGTGGGAGCGTTCCCACCGGATGCGAGCCACGCTATGGGATCGCTCCCATGAAGTCAAGGGAGCGGTCCCACGGCTTTCGTCACGGTTCGATCACGGCCCGCGACGGAGGCGTGCGGCGTCCGGCCGTAGACTGGGCGGACAGTCCCGCCCGCGACATCCGGAGCCCTCATGCCCACCATCGTCGTCGACGTCATGCCCAAAGCCGAACTCCTCGACCCCCAGGGCAAGGCCGTGTCGGGCGCGCTCTCCCGCCTCGGGGTGTCGGAGTTCAGCTCCGTCCGCATCGGCAAGCGCTTCGAGCTCACCGTCGAGGGCGAGGTCGGCGAGGACGTCTTGGCCAAGGCCCGCGAGATCGCGGACGACATCCTCTCGAACTCTGTGATCGAAGACGTCGTGGGCATCGAGGTCGTGGAGTGACCACCCGCATCGGGGTCATCACGTTCCCCGGATCGCTGGACGACCGCGACGCGCACCGCGCGATCCGGCTCGCGGGCGGCGAGCCCGTCGCCCTGTGGCACGGCTCGCACGACCTGGACGGCGTCGACGCCCTGGTGCTGCCCGGCGGCTTCAGCTACGGCGACTACCTCCGCGCCGGCGCGATCGCCGCGCTCGCGCCGATCATGGCCGAGGTCAAGGACGCCGCGGCGTCCGGGATGCCGATCCTCGGCATCTGCAACGGCTTCCAGATGCTGGTCGAGGCGCAGCTGCTGCCGGGCGGGCTGATCCGCAACGCCCACCAGCAGTTCGTCCGCCGCGACCAGCGACTGCGCGTGGAGAACTCCGACACCGCGTGGACGCACGAGTTCCGTACCG
Organism: Microbacterium lacus; assembly: GCF_039531105.1. Taxonomy (NCBI): domain Bacteria; kingdom Bacillati; phylum Actinomycetota; class Actinomycetes; order Micrococcales; family Microbacteriaceae; genus Microbacterium; species Microbacterium lacus. Next base: position 462,641 of record NZ_BAAAPK010000001.1, on the reverse strand, counting down.
GGCAGGAGATCGTCATTCCGCTCAAGAACGCGGACGGCGGATACATCGCGTCCGAGTCGGAGCTGGACCGCCTGGAGGGCGAGGGGCTCGTCGCCTTCCGCTACCTCGGGGTGAACCCGAACGGGTCGCTGCGCGACATCGCCGGCCTCACGAACGAGCACGGCAACGTCGTCGGCCTCATGCCGCACCCCGAGCACGCGGTCGAGGAGGGCTTCGGCCCGAACACCCCCGCCGCGATGCGCTCGGGCCTGGACGGCCTGCCGTTCTTCACGGCCGCGATCGCGGCCGTGGTCGGCGCCGCCGCCTAGCCTCGGCATCCGCCCTCCGCCGTCTCTTCGCCCGGCGAAACTGCACCGGGACGCCGAGACCGAGGGGAATCCCCTGCGTCTCGGCGCGCAGATGCAGTCTCGCGGCTAGGAGGGGCGGGACGGGGACTGCTCGATCAGTTGCAGGATGCGGGCGGCGACGCTCACGGCGATCGACGCCGGGGCCTTGCCTTCCACCTCCGGGATGCCGATCGGCGTGCTCACGCGCTCGAGATCGGCATCCGCATGCCCGAGCTCGCCCAGCTTCACCCGGAACCGCGCCCACTTCGAACGCGACCCGATGAGCCCGATCGAGCCGAGGTCGCCGCGGCGCAGCGCCTGGTCGGTGATCGCGAGGTCCTCGCCGTGGTCGTGCGTCATGATCAGGACGTGGGCGCCGGCGGGAAGGTGCCCGAGCGCCGCCTCCGGCACCGGCGCGTGACGCACGCTGACCGTCGCGACCGCATCGGCGAAGACCCCGGTAGAGCCCGGATCCCCGACGCGATCCGGATGCAGCATCTCGGGCCGCGCATCGATCAGGTGCAGCTCCATCCGCTGCCGGGCGAGGATGCGGGCGAGCTCCAGTCCGACATGCCCTACCCCGAAGATCGCCACTGTCGGGACCACCGGGACCGGTTCGAGCAGCATCGTCACCTCGCCTCCGCAGCATTGGATGCCGTAATCCGTCGCCGCCTTGTCGCTGAGCGCGAGGGTGAGCAGCTGCGGCTCGTCATCTCCGGCGGCGAGCATCTCGCGGGCGCGCTCCACCGCGGTCGCTTCGAGATTCCCTCCGCCCACCGAGCCGAACAGCCCCCCGGGAGAGACGACGAGCTTCGCGCCGCCGTTGCGCGGCGCGTGTCCGCGCACCGCCGCGAGCGTGACGAGCACCGCGGGGCTGCGCGCATCGCGCAGCCGTCGGAGCTCGTCGACCCAGTCCACACCGACCTCAGCGCGCGGCTTCGATCGCCCAGAAGACCGCTTCCGGGGTCGCCGGGGAAGCGAGCTCGACGGTGCGACCCCCCGGCCCGAACGCCGCCACAGCCTCCCGCAGCGCTTCGCGCGCGCTGAAGGCGAGCATGAGCGGCGGCTCGCCGACCGCCTTCGAGCCGTACACAGCGCCGTCCTCCCGCGCATCGGCGTAGAAGTGCACGGAGAACTCCTCGGGCATCTCCGAGAAGCTCGGCAGCTTGTACGTGCTCGCCGAGGTCGTCAGCAGGCGCCCCCGACCGGGACCGTCGGTCTCGTCCCAGCGGAGCTCCTCGAGCGTGAGCCACCCGAGGCCCTGCACGAAGCCTCCCTCGACCTGCCCGAGGTCGATCTGCGGCGAGAGCGAGTCGCCGACGTCGTGCACGATGTCCACGCGCCGGATCCGGTACTCGCCGGTGAAGCCGTCCACCTCGACCTCGGTGGCGGCGGCACCGTAGGAGAAGTACTTGAACGGCGAGCCCTGCATGCGCTCGATGTCCCAGTGGAGGCCCTCGGTGCGGTAGTAGCCCGCCTGAGAGAGCTGGACGCGGGCGAAGTACGAGGCCGATACGACCTCCGTGAAGGGCACGGAACGCCCACCGGCCGAGACCGTGCCGCCGGCGAAGACGACGTCCGCGGCATCCGCCTCGAGAAGCCCGGCGGCGACCGGCCGCATCCGCTCGCGGATCTGGTCGCACGCGTTCTTCACGGCCGCGCCGTTCAGATCGGCGCCGGAGGAGGCCGCAGTCGCCGACGTGTTCGGCACCTTGTCGGTCCTCGTCGGGGCGAGCCGGACCACGCTCAGCGGCACGCCGAGCGCGGTCGCGGCGACCTGCAGCATCTTGGTGTGCAGTCCCTGACCCATCTCGGTCCCGCCGTGGTTCACGAGCACCGAACCGTCCTTGTACACGTGCACGAGAGCGCCGGCCTGGTTGTACGCGGTGAAGTTGAACGAGATCCCGAACTTGATCGGGGTCATCGCGAGGGCGCGCTTGGTGTCCTCGTGGGCGGCGTTGAACTGCGCGATCCCGGCCTGCCGCCGGTCGACGTCCGCCTCGGCGCGGAGCCGGTCCCAGATCGCGGGCATACGCTCGGCATCCTTCACGACCTGCCCGTAGGGCGTCGCCTGGCCGGGCCGGTAGAAGTTCATGCGCCGCAGCTCTGCGGGGTCGACCCCCAGCGCGGGGGCCGCGCGGCCGAGGATGTCCTCGATCAGGAAGACGCCCTGGGGGCCGCCGAACCCGCGGAACGCCGTATTGGAGGTCTTGTGGGTCTGCGCGACCCGCCCGGTCGCGCGCACGTTCGGGATCCAGTACGCGTTGTCGAGGTGGCAGAGCGCCCGGCTCATGACGGGTTCGGAGAGGTCGAGGCACCAGCCGCCGTCGGAGGTCAGCGTCGCGTCGAGGGCGAGGAGCGTGCCGTCCGGCTCGAAGCCGGCGCGCCACGAGATGTGGAACGGATGCCGCTTCCCGGTCATCGTGAGGTCCTGGGTCCGGGTGAGCCGCAGTCTGACGGGTCGACCGGTCAGCATCGCGCCGAGGGCGGCGATCGCGGCGAGCCCGTGCGGCTGCATCTCCTTGCCGCCGAACGCGCCGCCCATCCGCAGCTGCTGCACCGTGACCCGGTTCGAGGGCACGTGCAGGACGTGCGCGACGATCTCCTGCGTCTCGCTCGGGTGCTGCGTGGACGACTCGACGAAGACCTGGCCCTCGGAGTCGATGTGCGCGAGGGACGCGTGGGTCTCGAGGTAGAAGTGCTCCTGGCCGCCGAACTCGGTGACGCCCTCGAACACCACCGGCGCCGCGGCGAGGGCGCCTTCGGCGTCGCCGCGGGCGACCGTTCGTGCGGCGCCCTGGTACGAGCCCGCCGCGATCGCCTCGGTGATCGTCACGATCGAGGGCAGCGGCGCGTAGTCGACCGTGACCGCCGCCGCACCGAGGCGCGCGGCCTCGGGCGTCTCGCCGAGCACCCACGCGAGCGCGTGACCGCGGTACATCGCCTCGGACGGGAAGAGCGGCTCATCCTGCTTCACGCCGGCGTCGTTCACGCCCGGCACGTCCTCGGCCGTCAGCACCCGGACGACTCCGGGCACGCTGTACGCGCCGAGCACGTCGAGCGTCACGTGCGCGTGCGTGTGCGTGGACTGCACCGGCCACGCTGTGAGCACTCCGGCACGCAGCGCGGCGAGGTCATCGGTGTAGACCGCGCGGCCCGTGACGTGCAGGCGCGCGCTCTCGTGAGCCGTCGGGCGGCCCACGACCGGGTCGATAGGGCGCGCGGCGAGGTCGCTCATGCGACGGCCTCCGCGTGCGGGCGGCGGGCGTAGAGCTTGCGCAGCGCGTTGCCGAGCATGAGCGCCCGATACTCGCCGCTCGCACGGTGGTCCGAGAGCGGGGTGCCCTCGGCACCGAGCACGGCGGCGGCGTCGCGGATCGTCGGGATGCTCCACTCCCGGCCGACGAGCGCCTGCTCGGTCGCGCGCGCGCGGATCGGCGTCGCCGCGACACCCCCCAGACCGATGCGGGCGTCGGTGACGACGCCGCGACGGATGCCGAGGGCGAACGCGACCGCGACGCTCGAGATGTCGTCGAACCGGCGCTTGCTGATCTTGTGGAACGCGGTGACCCGCGCGAGGGGCAGCGGCACGCGGACCGCGCGGATGAGTTCGTCGGGGCGGCGGACGCTCTTCCGATAGCCGGTGAAGTAGTCCTCGAGGGCGATCACCCGCTCTCCGTCGGCGCAGGCGAGCACGACGCGCGCGCCGAGCGCGAGCAGCGCCGGACTCGCGTCGCCGATCGGCGACCCGGTGCCGAGGTTGCCGCCGATCGTGGCGCGGTTGCGGATGAGCGGCGAGGCGAACTGCGGGGCGAGCTGGTCCAGGAGCGGGACGCGCCCGGCGAGCGCACGCTGCACCTCCGCGATCGTGAGGGCTGCGCCGATCTCGATCTCCTCGTCCGTCTCGGCGAGCGTGCGCAGCTCGGGCAGCCGGTCGATCGCGATCGCGAGATCGGCCCGGGCCGCGCGCAGGTTCACCTCGACACCCCAGTCGGTGGCGCCGGCCACGATCTGCGCGGTCGGCTCGACGCGGAGCAGGTGGAGCGCGTCGGACAGCTCGGCGGGACGCACGAACCTCCGGCCGTCGACCGTGGTGTCGGTGACGAACGCCTCGGGCGCAGGGAACCGCCGCCGCGCCGCGAGCGGGTCGTCGGGGTCCGGCATCCCGAGGGCGTATGCCGCGTCGCGGATCGGCCGATAGCCGGTGCAGCGGCACAGATTGCCGCTGAGCGCATGCAGATCGAAGCCGTTCGGTCCATGGTGGGCGTGGGGGTCGTCGATCGCCTCCGGCTCGTCGGGGCGATCGGCGGCGGCATCCGCGGGGCGACGATCGGCGCGGTAGAACTCGCCCGCCATGCTGCACGCGAAGCCGGGCGTGCAATACCCGCACTGCGACCCACCGGCCGCGGCGAGGCTCTCCTGCACGGGATGCAGGTCCTCGGGCGCGCCCAGTCCTTCGGCCGTGACCACCTCTTGGCCGACGAGGGCGTAGGCGGGGACCAGGCACGAGTTCACCGCGGTCCACGCGGTGCCGCCGTCGGGGTCGGGCATCGCCATGAGCACCGCGCACGCACCGCACTCACCCTCCGCGCAGCCCTCCTTGCTGCCCGGCAGCCCGGTCGACCGCAGCCACTCGAGCGCGTTGGTGTGCACCGGCACGCCGCGCAGCGAGCGCTCGGTGCCGTTGACGGTCAGGGCGGACTCGTCCGGATCTTGCTCCACGTCGCGATTGTACGTGCGGCATGTTTCGGCGGGTCGCACCCCGAGGCGGTTCGATCGGCGGCTCACGTAGCGTGGAGGCATGAGCGCGAACATCGTGGTGTCCGTCCCGACCGAGGAGCTCGCCGAAGCTCTCCGACCCTCCCCGGACGGAGTCGAGATCACCGTCTGGGACATGAAGGATGCGTCACCGCGGGAGACGATCGACCTCGTCGTCCCGCCCTACATGTCGATGAAGAAGATCATGCCGCGCCTGGCCGGGGTGCGGACTCGCCTCGTGCAGAGCCAGTCGATCGGGTACGAGGGAATCGAAGACGAGCTGCCGCCCGGGCACGTCTTCGCGAACGCCGCGTCGGTCCACGAGGCCTCCACGGCCGAATTGGCGGTCGGCCTCGCGATCGCCGCGCAGCGGCACCTCCCCGAATTCGTCCTCGCGCAGCAGGAGCGCCGGTGGGCCTCGCGTTTCTCCGAGAGCCTCGCCGACCGCCGGGTGCTGCTGATCGGGTACGGCGGCGTCGGCAAGGCTGTGGCCGCGCGGCTCGCTCCCTTCGAGGTCGAGCTCACGGTGCTCGCGTCGCGAGCCCGGTTCGAGGACGGGATGCCGGTGCACGGCGTCGAGCGTCTGCACGAGCTCCTCCCCGAGGCCGAGATCGTGATCCTCACTCTGCCGGGAGGCGATGCGACCCGGCACATCCTCGACGCCGACGCCCTCGCGGCGCTGCCGGACGGCGCCCTCGTGATCAACGTCGGACGCGGTCCGCTCATCGACACGGATGCCCTCGTCGCCGAGCTCGAGCGCGGGCGCCTGCGCGCGGCGCTCGATGTCACCGATCCCGAGCCGCTGCCGGCCGACCATCCGCTGTGGACGGCACCCGGCGCGCTGATCGTGCCGCACGTGGGCGGGGCCTCCAGCGCCATGACACCGCGGACCGTGAAGCTCATCCGGCATCAGATCGAGCGGATGCTGGCCGGCGAGCCCCCGCTGAACGTCGTGTACGAGAGCTGAGGCGGCATCGGATAACGTCGCGGCATGAGCCCGCACCTGGACATCGACGGCCTGTCGGCCGAGGACGTGCCGCACCTCGAGCACGCGATCCGCCTCGCTTTCGCCGCGCGTGAGCGCGGTGACCACCCGTTCGGCGCCGTCCTCGTGACACCCGACGGCACGGTCGTCGAGGGGCTGAACTCCGTCGAGACCGACCGCGACCCGACCGGGCACGCCGAGACCAATCTCGTCCGGAACGCCTCGCGCGCCCTGTCCCCGGAGATCGTCGCCGCCTCGACGCTGTACACGAGCACCGAGCCGTGCGCGATGTGCTCGGGCGCGATCTACTGGGCCGTGATCCCGCGGGTGGTGTACGCGCTCGGATCGGATGAGCTCGACCGGATCGTCCACGAGAACGACGGCGAGCAGGAGCTCGCGCTGCCGAGCCGAGAGGTGTTCTCCCGCGGCGGCAGGGCGACCCTGGTGGTGGGCCCGGTGCCGCTTCCCGGAGCCGCCGAGGTGCACGCCGAGTTCTGGGACCGCCGCTCGTCCTGAGCGAGAGGAGCGGCATCCCGCGGCAGGCGTCACACCGCCGAAACACGACGACCGACGTCGTGAAACGTGCGCCGCCTAGCGTCTGTCTGATCACACTGCATCAGAAGGGATGCCAACCCGATGGCAACACACAGCACACTGCCTCGGCGCGTCGGCGCGATCGCCGCGGCCGTCCTCGCCTCCGCCCTCGTCCTCGCCGGATGCGCGTCCGGCGGATCGACGCCCGCCGCGTCGGGCGGATCCAGCGAAGCCGCCTCGTTCGGTGACATCAGCGTCCAGTACTCGTGGATCAAGAACGAGGAGTTCGCGGGCGAGTTCTACGCCTATGAGAACGGCTACTACGACGAGGCGGGCTTCGGCGAGGTGACCGGCATCGCCGGCCCCGACACCGGCGTGGCCAAGCTCCTCTCCGGTTCGGTCCAGGTGGCCCTGAGCGACGCGGCATCGGTCGGTGCGGCTGTCGCCGAGCAGGACGCCCCGCTGAAGATCATCGGCGCGACGTTCCAGAAGAACCCGTTCACGATCCTCTCGCTCGCCGAAGGCGGCGACATCAAGACGCCGGAAGACCTCATCGGCAAGAAGATCGGCGTGCAGGACTCGAACGCGTCGGTGTTCGCGGCGCTCCTCGCCGCGAACGACATCGACCCGAGCGAGGTCGAGATCGTTCCGGTCGACTTCGACCCGACCCCGCTCATCAACGGCGAGGTCGACGGCTTCATGGCCTACCTGACGAACGAGGCGATCACGGTCGAGATGGCCGGCTACCCCGTGACGAACCTCGCCTACGCCGAGAACGGCCTGCCGTATGTCGCGGAGACCTTCACGGTGACCGATCAGTACCTCGCCGAGAACCGCGACCTGCTGAAGGCGTTCCTGATCGCCGAGATCAAGGGCTGGACCGACACGTTCACCGAGCCCGTCGAGGACACCGTGTCGCTCGTGACCGACTACTACAACGAGTCGGCAGCGGCGGGGGACCTCACGTTCGGTGAACTCGACCCTGAGAAGGTCGCTGCGGGCATCGCCGCGCAGGCGCTGCTGATCTCGACCGACGAGACCGAGGCCAACGGCCTGTTCACGATCTCGGACGACCTGAAGAAGCAGACTCTCGCGTCGCTCAAGACCTCCGGGTGGGACCTCACGGCGGACCAGCTCTTCGACACGTCGATCATCGACGAGATCTACGAGGAGAACCCCGACCTCGTGAAGTACCTCCCCTGACCGGGTAATTCGCTCACGCGAAGGAATCATGACCACCGCACCACAGACGGATGCCGGTGCCCAGACGGGCACCGGCATCCAGATCTCCGGAGTCTCGAAGTCGTTCGCCCTGCGCGGCGGCAAGACGCTCCTCGCTCTTCAGGACACCGACCTGCACACCGAGAAGGGCTCGTTCCTGGCCCTGCTCGGTCCGTCCGGCTGCGGGAAGTCGACGATCCTGCGGATCCTCGCGGCACTCGACCACCCGACATCGGGCACCGCGCTCGTGGACGGCGAATCACCCGACCAGCTCCGCGCCGCGAGCGAGCTCGGCATCGCCTTCCAGGACCACGCGCTGCTCCCCTGGCGGAGCGTCCGCAAGAACATCGAGCTGCCCTTCGAGGTGGCGGGCAAGCCTGTCGACAAGGACTACGTCGACGAGCTCATCGCCCTCGTCGGACTGAAGGATTTCGCGGGCGCCAAGCCCGCCCAGCTTTCCGGCGGCATGCGCCAGCGCGCCTCGATCGCGCGCGCACTCGTGCTCAAGCCGTCCGTGCTGCTGCTGGACGAGCCGTTCGGCGCGCTCGATGACATGACGCGGCAGAACCTCAATCTCGAGCTCCTGCGCATCTGGACCGAGAAGCCCGCCACGACGCTCCTGGTCACGCACGGCATCAGCGAGGCGATCTTCCTCGCCGACCGCGTGGCGGTCATGTCGCCGCGGCCCGGTCGGGTGAAGGAGATCATCGAGATCGACCTTCCCCGTCCGCGCACCCCCGATCTGATGCGCACGCCCGAGTTCCACGCGTACGTCGACCGTGCCTCCGAACTGCTGTTCGGCTCGGACGGGCGCGCCGAAGCGGAGGCGTGATGCGTGTCGGGCGGATGCCGACCTGGGCGTCCGGCATCATCGGTGGGATTTCGCTCGTCCTGCTGTGGTGGCTCATGTCGGTCATCGCCTTCCGGCCGCAGGAGGGGACGACCTTCACGCCGGTCCCGTCTCCGCTCGCGGTCTTCCAGTGGCTGTTCGTGGACGGCAACATCGCGGGCGCGTGGAGCGTGTTCCAGCCCACGATCACCGCGGCCGCGATCGGCTACGTGTGGGGCAACGGCATCGCGCTCGTGCTCGCCGCGTTCGTCCTGGTCTTCCCGAAGACCGAGACCGTCATCACACAGATCGCGGTCGTGAGCTACTGCCTCCCGATCGTCGCGATCGGCGGAATCTCGGTCGTGGTGCTCGGCGGTGCGAAGAGCCCCGGCGACCCCTCGGCGACCGCGATCTTCCTCGCGGCGCTCGTGTGCGTCTTCACGACGGTGGTCGGAGCGATCCTCGGCTTCAAATCCGCCGACAAGGCCTCGCTCGACGTCGTCCGCGTCTTCGGCGGCAGCTCGTGGACGCAGCTGCGCAAGGTGCGGCTCATCGCCGCGCTCCCGGCGATCCTGAACGCGCTGCAGATCGCCGTCCCCACCGCGTTCCTCGGTGCCGTGCTCGGCGAGTACCTGGGGGCGATCACGGCCGGCGTCGGCCCGACCCTCATCCGGCTGCAGGGGCAATTGGATGCCGCGGGCGTCTGGTCCGTATTCCTGCTGTGCGCGGTGTTCGCGCTCGTCGCCTACGGCCTCGTCGGGCTCCTCGTGCGGGTCGTGACCCCCTGGGTGTCGGGAGCGGCGCGATGACCCAGACCGCGGGGCTCGTCCTGACCGCCGATCCGGCCGCACAGGCACAGCTGAAGGCCGATCGCCGCAAGGCGCTCCTGCGCACGATCGGCCGCTCGCTCGGCAACGCTGCGATCACGTTCGCCGTCGTCCTGCTGCTCTGGCAGGCGATCGTGAGCTTCTCCGGGATCTCGCCCTACATCGCGAAGGGCCCGGTCGACGTCTGGAACTTCCTCTTCGCAGGCGAGGACGCCGCCGAGCACCGCGCGCAGATGGCGCCGCTCGTGTGGCAGACGCTCGTGGACTCGTCGATCGGGTTCGTGTTCGGGATGCTCACCGCGATCGTCTTCGCGATCCTGTTCAGCCTGTCGAAGTCGGTCGAGGCGGGCGTCATGCCGCTCGTCCTGCTCCTGCGCACGATCCCGCTCGTCTCGATCGCGCCCGTGATCATCCTGGTGACCGGGCGCGGGACCGTCGCCTCGGTCGCCGTGATCGGCACGATCGTCGTGCTCTTCCCCGCGCTCGCCAGCATCCTGTTCGGACTCAGCCGAGCGAGCAGGCAGAGCATCGACGTGATCCACGTGTTCGGCGGCGGGCGCCTCACGGCGCTGCGGAAGGTCAGCATCCCCGGAGCCGGTCCGTCACTGTTCGCCGCGGCCCGCGTCTCGGTGCCGGGAGCGGTCACCGGTGCCCTGCTCGCCGAGTGGCTCTCGACCGGTCAGGGCATCGGCGGGGCGATCCTGAAGTTCAACGCCCAGGCCCAGTTCACCCAGCTGTGGACAGCGATCGCGCTCATCACCCTCATCACGCTGCTGCTGTACAACATCGTGCAGATCGTGGAGAACATCGTGCTGGTGCGCATGGGCATGGCGCCGTCTCAGCGCTGACGCCCCGGCATCCGCTCCACCGGCCGCGTCGTCTGCCGTGGGGTCAGCGGGGCTCGGATGAGAGGTGCAGCACCGATTCGGCGAGGGCGCGGATGCCGAGCGCGACGTCCCCGGCGCTGACCGACTCCTCGGGATGATGGCTGATGCCGTCCGGGTTGCGAAGGAACAGCATCCCCACGTCGGTGATCGCGCCGATCGCCATCGCGTCGTGCCCGGCACGGCTGAAGATCGTCGCAGGCTCGTCGGCGCCGTCGGGGAGGGTCGCGAGGATCCCCTCGCGCACGACGTCGCGCAGGAGCGGCGCGCACATGACGGCGGGCGCGTTGTGGATCTCGCGGGCGTGCCACCGCAAGCCACGGCGCCCCGAGATCGCGTCGAGCTCGCCGCTGATCGCGCGCCACACCTCGTCGCGGGACGCGTCGAACTCACCCCGCAGATCCAGGCTCAGGTGCGCCTCGCCGGGCACGATGTTCACCGCGCCGGGGAAGGCCTCGAGCTGGCCGACCGTCCCGATGATGTGGTGCTCGCCGCGGCAGATGCGCTCGATCGCGAGCGCGACCTCGCTCGCTCCGAGAAGCGCATCGCGGCGCATGTCGTACGGCGTGCCCCCGGCGTGCCGCGCCTCGCCCTCGATCACGAGCTGGAACCGGCGGGCACTCGCGATCGACGACACGACCGCGAGCGACTCCCCGCGGCGATCCAGCTCCGGTCCCTGCTCGATATGCGCTTCGAGGTAGCCGACGAGCTCGTCCGAGCGTCGGGCGGCTTCACCGATGCGACCGGGATCGAGGCCGAACTCGCGGAACGCCTCGCGGAGGGTCGTGCCGTCGGCATCCGTCAGCGCCCACCAGGCCTCGTCCCACGTGCCGGCCGCCGCCGACGAACCGAGCAGGGCCTTGCCGAATCGGGTGCCCTCCTCGTCCGAGAAGGCGATCACCTCGATCGCGGCCGCCCCGGGGGCCAGCCAGCCGTCGCCGTTCGGCACACGCAGCAGCCGAACGACCTCCAGCGCCATGAGGACCCCGACGATCCCGTCGAACGCGCCGGCATCGGGCACGGTGTCCAGGTGCGACCCGAGCAGGATCGCCGGGGCGCCGGGGTCGGATGCCGCAAGCCGCGCGGTCTGGTTGCCCGCGGCATCCTGTCTCGTCGTCATGCCCACTTCGCGCATCCACTCCGCCGCGAGGCGGTTGACGCGCGCATGCTCGGGCGACAGGTACACGCGCTCGATCGCTCCCGGCGTCGCTGAGACGCGCGCGAGCTCGCCGCAGCGCGCCATCACGCGGCGCGCGGCGGCCGCGACGGCGTCCGGCGAGAGCTCGGGAAGACGGGTGCGCATCGCGGTCAGCGACCCGCCGACGCGTATATGCCCTGCGCGGCATCCACCCCGCCGTTCGCGGCGACCGGCGCGCAGAACCGGCGCAGCACCGTCTCGAGAGCGGCGAGCGTCTGCAGCACGGCGTCGGTCCGGGCGTTGTACCCCATCGTTCCGATGCGCCAGACGCGTCCGTGCAGCGGACCGAACGACGTGCCGATCTCGATGCCGAAGTCCGTCAGCATCGCGGTGCGGGCGGCGTCCCCCGGTACCCCCTCGGGGATCTCGACGGCGACGACGTTCGTCATCTTGTGCGCGAGGTCGCCGAAGACGGTGAGCCCGAGGCCCTGCACGCCGGCGAGCATGGCAGCGCCGTGCAGGCGGTGGCGCGCGATCACCTCGTCACGGCCTTCGAGCAGCAGCAGGCGGGCGCACTCGCGCGCGCCGTACAGCATCGACGTCGCCTCGGTGTGGTGGTTCAGGCGGCGGGGACCCCAGTAGTCCAGGATCATGCCGAGGTCGAAGTAGTTCGAGCGGATGAAGTCCGCCGCATCCTCGTCGCCCTCCTCGCGAATGCCGGCCTCGATCTTCTTGCGCGATCGGATGAGCTCCACCGCACGTTCGGACAGCGTGATCGGCGCCGAGCCCGACGGGCCGCCGAGGCACTTCTGCAGTCCTGCGGTGGCGGCATCCAGTCCCCACGCGTCGGCCTCGAACGGGTTGCCGCCGAGGGAGGCCGTGGCGTCGGAGTAGAAGAGGACACCGTGCTTCGCGCACAGCGCGCCGACCTCGTCGAGCGGCTGGAGCATCGTGGTCGACGTGTCGCCCTGGACCAGACCGAGCAACTGAGGCTTGACGGCCAGGATCGCCTGTTCGATCGCGGAGACGGGGAAGACCTGCCCCCACGGCACCTCGATCGTGTGCACCTCGGCCATCGCGCGCTCGGCGATCTCGGCGAGGAGGTGACCGAAGCGGCCGAAAACCGGGACGAGCACGCGGTCGCCGGGACGGATGAGCGAGATCATCGCGGCCTCGATGCCGGCGCGCGAGGTGCCGTCGATCAGGACAGTGGCGTCGTTCGAGGTGCCCCAGACCCGCCGGTAGAGCTCTTGCGTCTCGGTCATCGTCGCCGTCATGAACGGGTCGTACTGCCCGACGAGCGCGGCGGACATCGCGGTGAGCACGGACGGATAGGCCGAGATCGGCCCGGGTCCCATGAGCAGGCGCGCGGGCGGGGCGATGGGTCCGGGGATCTCGTTCATGCGGCTTCCTGAGTTCGGGGGTTCGCGGTGGGGGGCAGGGAGACGGCTCGGCGGGGTCATGCGCGCACCGCCTGGGCGAGGCGCCGCGCCAGGCGCACGAGGGCGACATCGGTGCCCGAGCGCGAGGTCACGCAGACCCCCACCGGACCGCCGGGCACGCGCAGCAGCGGTGCCGACAGCGACGGGAGGCCTGCGACCGCGGCGGGCGTGGTCATCCGCAGGGTCGCGGTGCGCACGGCGTCGATGCGGTCGCCTGCGGCGGTCCGCAGCGGGGCCGGGCCGGGAACGGTCGGCATGAGCAGCACGGCGTCCGCGACGGCCGACTGCATCCGCGCGGCGAGCGGCTCGAGGGCGCGGCGGGCGTCCGCCTCCTCGGCCGCGGTGACGGCGGATGCCGCGCGGAAGCGCTCGGCGACGGCGGGGCCGAGCGCGCCCGGATTCGCTGTGACCCACTCGCCGTTGTTGCGCCACGCCTCCGCGCCCTGCACCGTGCGGAACGGGACGAGGTACTCGTCGAGATCGCCGATCGAGACGCTGTCGACGGGGGCGGCATCCGTCACCGCGAGCCGGTCGAGCAGGGCCTCGAACGCCCCGCGGGTCTCGGGCGCGGCCGCGTCGAGCACTTCGACGGGAACGACGAACCGCCATGGAAGGTCGTCGTCGGACTCGCCGTACACGTTCTCGGTCGAGGCGGACGAGTCGTAGCTCAGGCACCAGTCCGCGACCCGCTGCAGGGTCTCTCCGTCGCGCGTGAGCCAGCCGATCGTGTCGAAGGACTGCGCGAGCGGCAGGAGACCCTGGCGGGGCACGAGCCCGTGGCTCGTGCGCAGGCCCCAGAGCCCCTGGTACGACGCCGGCACGCGCACCGATCCCGCGGTGTCGGTCGCGAGGCCGATCTCGGCCTGACCGGTGGCGACGGCGGATGCCGGACCGCTCGAGGATCCGCCCGGCAGCGCCCCCGGCACCGCGCCGTTGGGCGGGGTGCCGTAGTGCGCGTTGTCGCCGGCGATGCTGTAGGCGAACTCGTCCGTGCGCGCGATGCCCCGCAGGGATGCGCCGGCGCGGAGGAGATCGGTGACGGCGGCGGCGGTCGAGGTCTCGGGGCGGGCGTCCTCGAGGAACGCCGGATTGCCGGCGCCGATGCGATAGCCGCTGATCGCGAACAGGTCCTTCACCGCGACCGTGAGACCGGCGAGCGGCCCCTCCCACGCGCCTTGGAAGAGCGGATCGCCGACCGTCCGCCACACCGACCGGTCGAACGCCTGCGCGCGCGGGGTCACGTGGGCGGCGGTGATGAGCCACCGGCCGTCGCGGCGCTCCCACACCTGGGTCTGCAGGCCCGTGCCGCCGCCGGTGAAGCGCGAGACGGAGACCACAAGCGCGGCATCCGCGCTGAACGGGCGGTACTCGATGCGCTCGATCACCCGCGCGGGCACGCCGCCGCGGGTGCCGCGGAACGCGCTGATCGCGTCGTGTCCGATCAGGAGGCCCGCGGCATCCCCCCGCATGGTGTCGGGTCCGGGCGCGAAGGCGGCGTCGAGCGCGTCGAGGTCGTTCGCCATGATGGCGCTCTCGTACGCCGTGAAGGCCGCGAGCAGGTCGGCGGGCACGGCCTCGGCACCGATCGGCTCACCCATGGCCGCGTCCCCGCGTCCGGTCGACCTCCGCGAAGTCCGCTTCGCGGATCCGCGCGTGCACACCGCACACGATGTCGACCACCTGCGAGATGTCGAAGTCCGTCGCGGCGCTCAGGTACGCGTAGGCGAGGTGCTCCTGCACGCCCCACCGGGCTTCGATCAGGGTCAGCGCGGAGCGCACGCACGCCCGCATCGCCTCGTTCAGGTCGGGGTGCAGGCCCGTCGGCACGAGGTACTCCGTGGTGCGCACGAGGGGTCCGCGAAGCTCGCCGAACTCGGCGAGCGCTTCGGCGCGGGGGATCACATCGAAGCGCAGGGTTGCCCGCAGCGACGCCTCGAGCGCGGTGAGAGCGACCTCGCCGTCGCCCTGCGCGAAGTGCGGGTCGCCGACGTAGGCGAGCGCCCCGGTGACCTGCACCGGCAGGTACAGCGCCGTGCCCTCCACGAGCAGGTTGATGTCGATGTTGCCGCCGTGCGACCCCGGGGGCACGGAGTGCGGACGCTCCGCGCCGCTCACGGCGACTCCCATCGTCCCGAGGAACGGCGCGAGCGGGAACGACACCGCCCGCGGTCCGTCGTCGACGATCGGCAGCAGGCCGACGAGCGCCCCGTCGCGCTCCTCCACGGGCGTGAACACGCTCACGTGATAGTCCCCGCGGGGCAGCTCCCCCACGAGCGCGCCCTTGCCGTGGCGGTTCGAGATCACGCCGTACGGCACGCGCGGCGACAGCTTCTCGACCGTGATCCGCAGCACGTCCCCCGGCTCGGCGCCCTCGACGAGGATCGGCCCGGTCACGACGTGCGGCCCGTCCGTGGCGGGATCGCGCGAGAGCTTCGCGGCGATCGCGATCGCGTCCTCGAGCACGGCGTCCGCGGCCACGCCCTGACCCGTGAAGTACCCGAGCGGGTCTTTGCCGTGATCTTCGAGGATGCCCTCGTGACTCACGGTGTCGATCGTGACGCTCTCGCCCGATCGGATGCCGAGCACGGCGGCATCCGTCTCGCACGGCAGCCGCCCCCACAGCACCGTCTCGGGCGTCGCGCGCAGGTAGTGATCGCCCGGGATCTCGCCGACACCCGGCTGCAGGATCTGGATCGGCATGCCCCCATCCAACTGCATCATCCGGCCGTGCGAGACAGGAGCCGGCCGCGCGGCGTCCCGCGGAAGCGCGGCGCCTCGCCGGCGCCGCCCTCGGTCACGTTGAACACGGACTTGCCGTGCAGCCAGGTGCGCCGCACGCGGCCGTGAAGCACGCGGTTCTCGTACGCCGTGATCGGGTTCTTGTGCAGGAGCTGCGCTGCCTGTATCGGGTAGGCGTCGTCGAGACCGAACACCGTCAGGTGGGCGGGTGCCCCTGGTGTGATCACTCCGGCGGACAGCCCCGCGACGGCGGCCGGACCGGTCGTGAACAGGGGCAGGATCGCTTCGAGCGGGATGCCGCGCCCCCGCGCCTCGGTCCACACCGCCGACAGCCCCACCTGGAGCCCCGCGATCCCGCCCCACGCGAGACCGAAGTCACCGCCGCCGGAGCGCTTGAGGTCGACGGTGGAGGGCGAGTGATCGCTCACGATCGCATCGATCGTGCCGTCCACGACGCCGTCCCACAGCAGGTCGCGGTTCGCGGAGCCGCGGATCGGCGGGCAGCACTTGAATTCGCTCGCTCCGTCCGGGATCTCCTCCGCGACGATCGTCAGGTAATGCGGGCACGTCTCGACCGTGAGGGCCACACCGTCCGCCTTGGCCGCACGGATCGCCGGCAGCGATCCGGCATCGCTCAGGTGGAGGATGTGCGCCCGGGCGCCGGTGCGCCGCGCGGCGGCGATCACCGCGTCGATCGCGGAGGCCTCGCTCGCCGCCGGCCGTGACGCGAGGAACGCGTCGTAATCGCGGCCGAGGGCGCCGTCGGCGGCCAGGAGGTCGGGGTCCTCCGCGTGCACGATGAGCCGCGACCCGATCGCGGCGACCTCCTCCATCGCGGCATCCAGCTGCGCCCGGTCCAGGTGCGGGAACTCATCGACCCCGGACGGCGAGAGGAAGCACTTGAACCCGTACACGCCCGCGTCGTGCAGGGGGCCGAGCGAACCCAGGTTGCCGGGGACCGCGCCGCCCCAGAAGCCCACGTCGATGTACGCCGACGGTTCGGCGGCCGCGCGCTTGATCGCGAGCGCGTCCGGGGTCGTCGTGGGCGGCAGGGAGTTCAGCGGCATGTCGACGATCGTCGTGACCCCGCCCGCCGCGGCGGCCAAGGTCGCCGAGCGGAAGCCCTCCCACTCGGTGCGGCCCGGTTCGTTCACGTGCACGTGCGAGTCGACGAGGCCGGGGAGGAGAACCGCGTCATCGGGGACGAGCACCGCCTTCGCGCCGGAGGCCTTCGTGCGCACGTCGGCGACATCGACGATGCGTCGCCGTTGGACCACGACCGCCGCGGGGACGAACGCCCCGTCGACCAACGCGCGCTGCGCCCGGAAGACCGTGGTCCCGCTGTCGCTCATCGAATGCCTCTCGTCGATCGGATGCTGCTGCCCAGCCTCCCCCATGCGTGTTTCGCCGCGGTGAAATCGGCCGGACTCACACCCCGACGGTTTCGCGCGGCGGCGGCGCGTACTCGTCGCGCTTGCTCGTGCCGACGCGCATGCGTGCCATCCCCGAAGCGAGACCGACCGCCGCGGCCACGCCGTCCACGACCGGGACCCCGACCCGGTCCGCGAGGCGGTCGCACAGGTCGGCCATGCCGGCGCAGCCGAGCACGACGACATCCGCACCGTCCTCCCGCACGACACGCTCGCACCACCCGGCGAGCGCGTCGAAGGCGGGGCCGCTCACGTCCTCCAGATCCAGGACCGGGATGCCGCTCCCGTACGCCGCGACGCAGGTTCGGTCGAAGCCGTACCGGTGCAGCAGATCCTGCGCCCGGCCGAGGGTGCGGGAGAGCGTCGTGACGATCCCGAACGAGCGCCCCGAGATCGCCGCGACGTGCATCGCGGCCTCCGCGATGCCGATCACCGGCACGTCCACGAGTTCGCGCGCGGCATCCAGCCCCGGGTCCCCGAAGCACGCGATCACATACGCGTCGCTGCCGCCCTCGAGCTGATCGCGGCGGATGAGCTCGATCACCGCGACAGCGGCGAACGCCTCATCGAGGTGGCTCTCGATCGCGGCGGGACCGTCGAGCGGGCACACCGCAGCGATCTCCACATCCGGCCCCGCCACCTCCCGGGCGGCAGCCGCGATCTTCGCGGTCATCGCCCGGGAGGTGTTCGGGTTGAGCAGGGTGATCTTCACGCTTTCGCGTCCGTCACGACGGGGACCTCCGCCGAGATCGCCGGCGGCTCGGCGTCCGAGGTCGCCGCCGCGCCGTCGATCGTGCCGTCCGAGATGCCGTCGGTCTCGCCGGCGAAGGAGGGGACGCGCGGGTCGAGCTTCTCGAACAGCACGAACAGCCCGTAGCCCAGCCCGCAGCCGATGAACCAGGTGAAGTTGCCGATCCACGAGATGTCGAACCCGCCCAGGTCGGCGATCATCTTCGGCAGGATCGCGATCGCGATCGTCGGGATGCCCGCCCACAGCAGCGCCTTGATGCCGTTCGGGTTGTAGCCCTTGCGGTACCAGTACGCCCCCTTGTCCGACATGGTGAACATCTCGTCCGTCTTGATGCGCTGGCGGGCGGCGATGTAGTAGCCGGCGATTAGGATGCCGAACAGGGGACCGATGAGGGCGGCGAGCACGCCGAGCGAATAGTGGATCGCCGTCGGGTTGGAGTACCAGTTCCACGGCAGGAGGAAGACGGACCCGACCGCGGCGATCATGCCGCCCATGCGCCAGGAGATCTTGTTGGGCGCGACGTTGGAGAAGTCGAACGCGGGCGAGATGAAGTTCGCGACGATGTTGATGCCGACCGTGGCGGTGACGAACGTCAGTCCGCCGAGGAGGATCGCGAACGGGGTGTCGATGCGCTCGACCGTGTGGATCGGGTCGGTGATGAGCTCACCGAACACCGGGATCGTGGCGGATGCCGTGATGACCGTCAGCAGCGAGAAGAAGAGGAAGTTGACGGGCAGGCCCCAGAAGTTGCCCTTCTTCACGGCGCTGAAGCTGCGGCCGTAGCGGGCGAAGTCGCCGAAGTTGAGCATCGGACCGGAGAAGTAGGAGACCACGATGCCGATCGCCATGAACATGAGCCCGATCGAGCCCCAGAATCCGACGTCGGGCAGGTTCGGGTCGGACAGGTCGAAGTCGATGTTCTCCCACCCGGCCTGCGAGACGAGGTAGACCGCGAGGATGATCATCACGACGTAGACCGCGGGACCCGCCCAGTCGATGAAGCGGCGGATGACCTCCATACCGTTCCAGAACAGGGCGACCTGGGCCACCCAGAGGATGCCGTACGAGATCCAGCCGAGGGCGGACAGCCCCAGGAAGCTGTACTCCAGCAGCTGGGCGCTCGCGGGGATGAACTTCAGGAAGATGATGTTGAGCGACTGCGCGGCGAGGAACGTCTGCACGCCGTACCAGGCGATCGCGATGATGCCGCGGATGATCGCGGGGATGTTCGCGCCCTTGATGCCGAAGATCGCGCGGTTCACGACCGGGTAGGGCACGCCGGTCTTCTGGCTCGGCTTGGCGACCAGATTCGTGAAGACCTGGACGATGATGATGCCGACCAGGAGCGCGACGAGCACCTGCCACGCGGCGATGCCGAGGGCGAACAGCGAACCGGCGGTCACGTATCCGCCGACGGAGTGCACGTCCGACATCCAGAACGCGAAGATGTTGTACCAGGACCACTTCTGCTTGCGCAGCGGCGCGAGGTCCTCGTTCGCGAGGCGGACGTCGTATTCGGGCTTCATGTTGCCCGAGCCGACCGGGTGCCCGGCGGCTTCGATGATGTCTTGCGGCTTGGTCAGCGGTGCGCCCGGAGGCGCGGCGATCTCGGTCATGGGGGTGGAACCTTCCAGGTGAGGAGCGGATGCCCGGAACGGGCGGAGCGAGCTGCGACGTGGAGTCCGCGGCCTGGTGGTACGTAGATGTGAAGTTATTGCTTCACATCGCTCCGGAGGTTTCCCCGCTGTAACAGCCGTGTGAAGTTAGGACTTCACACGGAGTGCACGAGTCCGGACGGGCGCCGGTTAGGATGCCGTCATGTCGGATGCCGTCCTCACCCCCACCGGCGAGGGCGCGGCATCCGTCGATTCGCCGCCCGACGTGGGCGCGCGCCTCCGCGACCTGCGCGAGCAGCAGGGGATGTCGGCCCGCTCCCTCGCGAAGAAGCTCGGGATCTCGCCGAGCGCGGTGTCGCAGATCGAGCGGGGGGTGCTCCAGCCGAGCGTGTCGCGGCTCATCGCGATCACCGATGCCCTCGGCATCCCGCTCGCCTCGGTGTTCGACGCGCGCTCCGACGTCGTCGCCGATGTGGAGGCGACCGCCGGGGGTTTCGCGCTGCAGCGCGCTCAGCACGCATCGAGCGTCGTGCTGGAGAGCGGCGTGACGTTCCGACGCCTCTCGCCGGGTCGGACCCCGGGCGTGGACTACTTCGAGTCGATTTACCCGCCCGGCGCGAGCGCGCACGGCGAGGACGACCTCTTCCGCCACGACGGCTACGAGGTCGGCACGATGATCTCGGGCGAGCTCACGATCGACTTCGACGAGGAGCGGGTGATCCTGCGGCCGGGCGACGCGATCAGCTTCCCGTGCTCGCGCCCGCACCGCATCCACAACACCGGCGGCACGGACGCCGTCGCGCAGTGGCTCATCGTGCACGCCGAGCGCTGATCCACGGTCGTAATCACGGCGAAACGCGCGCGGGCTAGCGTGGCTGCATGCTGCTCGACGAGTTCAACCGCGCGGATCCGGATGCCGCGGCATCCGTCGTGCGCGTCTGGGCGGCCGTACCGCACTGGGTCGACGCGGTCGTGGCCGCCCGCCCGTACCGGTCCGTCGACGCGCTGACCGCGTACGCCGCCGACCTCGCGGACGAGTGGACGGTGACCGATCTGGACACCGCCCTCGCCGCGCATCCGCGCATCGGCCAGCGCCCGGTCGGGCCGGGCGCCGAGGCCGCGGCATCCCGTCGCGAGCAGGCGTCGATGGCGGATGCCGCCGCCTCCGTCGCGGACGCGATCGCCGCCGGCAACACCGCGTACGAGCAGCGCTTCGGGCGGGTCTTCCTGATCCGCGCGGCCGGGCGGACGCCCGAGCAGCTCCTCGCGGAGCTGCGCCGGAGGCTCCAGGGAGACGAGGCGTCGGAGGCCGCCGAAGCACTCGGGCAGCTCGCCGAGATCGCGCTGCTGCGGCTGCGCTCCTCCGTGACCGACGACCTGAGCGAGAGGATCGTCCCATGACTCATCTCACGACGCACGTGCTGGATGCCGCCACCGGGCAGCCCGCCGTGGGCATCGAGGTCGAGCTCGCCGACCCGCGCGGCCTTCCGGTGGGCGCCGGGGTCACCGACGCCGACGGCCGCGCGGCGATCGGCCCCGACGCGCTGACCCCCGGCGACTACACGCTCGCGTTCCGTACCGGCGCCTACTTCGCGGCGCGCGACGTGGAGACCTTCTATCCGCTCGTGACCGTGACCTTCACCGTCGACGCCTCAGGCCGCCACCTGCACGTCCCGCTGCTGCTGAGTCCGTTCGCGTATTCGACGTATCGAGGGAGCTGAGCATGGTGTCGGTGAGCCTGGGGGCCAACAAGTACGGCAAGGCCGAGAACCGGATCGTGCGGATCTACCGCGACACCCCGCGGCACGAGATCGTGGACCTGAACGTCACGTCCCAACTGCGCGGTGCCGCTCTCGTGGACTCCTACCTGACCGGCGACAACGCACTCGTCGTCGCGACCGACACGCAGAAGAACACCGCGTTCGCGTTCGCAAAGCAGCACGGCGTGACCTCGCCCGAGGAATACCTGCTCGCCCTCGCCGACCACTTCGTGAGCGGGTTCGAGTGGATCGAGGGCGGGCTCTGGCAGGCCGAGCAGTACGAGTGGGAGCGGATCATCGTGGACGGCCGGCCGCACGACCACTCGTTCGTGCGGCGCGGGCAGGCCACCCGGCTCGCGGCCGTGCAGGTCGTGGACGGGGCGACGCACGTGACGGGCGGCGTGAAAGACCTGACTGTGCTGAAGTCCACGGGAAGCGAGTTCGCCGGCTTCCCCCGCGACAGGTACACGACCCTCGTCGAGACCGATGACCGCATCATGGCGACGTCGGTCACGGGCCGCTGGCGCTTCCTGCCCGAAGCGGTGGACGCGGGGATCGACTACAACACGTTGTACGCCGACGTGTCCGCTGTACTGCTGTCGACGTTCGCGACCGTGCACTCGCTCGCGTTGCAGCAGACGCTGTTCGCGATGGGGAAGGCGGTGATCGAGGCGCGGCCCGAGATCGCCGAGGTGCGGTTCGCGATGCCGAACAAGCACCACTTCCTGTGCGATTTCACGCCGTTCGGGCTGGAGAACCCGGGCGAGGTGTTCTACGCCGCCGACCGCCCGTATGGTCTGATCGAGGGCACGATCACGCGCGACGGCGCGGCATCCGCCCCCGACGCCTGGCGGGATCTGCCCGCTTTCGTCTGACCCGCGCTCGCTCGCTGCCTCCCCCTTTACCGTGAGACGACTTCTGCACGTCGAGACTGTGGGTGAAACCCATCGTCTCGACCTGCAGAAGTCGTCTCAGCGAAATGGGAGCGGAAAGAACTGAGGAGAAGAATCGTGACCGTCTATCGAGGACACGTGGTGCACATCGCCGGGGCGCCGCAGCTGCCGGACGCGGACGCCGCACTCGTGTCCGAGCGCGACGGCGCCCTCGCGGTCGACGCCGAGGGGCGCATCGCCTACAGCGGTCCGTGGAGCGGGATGCCGGCATCCCTCGCCGCCGACGAGGTCGTGCACACCGACGCCTATCTCCTGCCCGGGTTCGTGGACACCCACGTGCACTACCCGCAGACGTTCACGACCGACGCCTACGGCGGCGGAGAGCTGCTGGAATGGCTCGAGCACTGCGTGTTCCCCGCGGAGTCCCGGCTCGCCGACCCGGCCTTCGCCGACGTCGTCGCGCGTGAGTTCGTGCGGCGGCGGGTTTCAGCCGGCACGACCGCGGCCCTCGTCTTCGGCTCCGCGTTCCCCGAGGCGCAGGACGCGATGTTCTCGAGGACACTGGATGCCGGCCTGCGGGTCGTGAGCGGGCGCGGCATCCAGACGGTGGGTCCGGACAGCGCCGCGGCGCTCCTCACGAGCGAGGATGCCGCGATCGGACTCGCGGCCGACGAGATCCAGCGCTGGCACGGAGCGGATGCCGCGGGGCCGGCATCCGACCCGCGTCGAGCCCTCGCCCAGGTCGCCCTCGTCCCCCGGTTCAGCCTGTCGGTCACCCGCGAGACGCTCGGACGCCTCGGAGACCTGTACGCGGACGTGCGCGGGCGAGGGGTCTACTTCCACTCGCACCTGAACGAGAACGACCGGCCGGGCGACGGCGAGATCGCGGCGGTGCGGGCGCTGTACGACGTGGACGCGTACCTCGACACGTACGACGGCCGGTGCCTGCCCGGCTCCGCCGCCAGCGGGGAGAGCCTGCTCGGGCGACGCTCGATCCTTGCGCACGCCGTGCACGGCACCGACCGCGAACTGCACCGGCTCGCCGAGACGGGCTCGTCGATCGCGCACTGCCCGACCTCCCAGCTCTTCCTCGGCAGCGGCACGATGCCGTGGCGGCGGACCGCGGCCTCCGGCGTCACGATCGCGATGGGCACTGACGTCGGCGCCGGGGACGAATGGCTCATCCCGCGTGTGCTGAACGATGCGTACAAGGTGCACATGAGCGAGGAGGGTGAGGCTGCCGTCGCCCTCGGCCCCGCACAGCTGCTGTTCCTCGGAACCCTCGCCGGGGCCCGCGCGCTCGATCAGGAGGACGCGTTCGGCAACCTCGACGCGGGCAAGGACGCGGACTTCGTGATCATCGACCCCGCGGCGCAGCCGGGCTTCGCGGTCTCGCTCGAGGCCGCGGGCGCGGGCGGCATCCGTTCAGAGCTGTTCACGCTGCTCATGGGCATGCGCGAGCAGGCGATCACCGGCGTCTTCGTGCGCGGGCGGCGCGTGGCCGCACCCGATCCCGCCTGACCGAGGTCCCCACCCCGCCTGACCGAGGTCCCCACCCCGCCTGGCCCGACCGAGATCAGGAGTTTCGGCGGACACAGGTGACTCTGCGGCCCGATCATCTTGTTGCCACCGAAACTCCTGTTCCGGCTCGGCCGGTCCGGTGCGGTGCCCGCGGCGATCCAGCAGGTGTTCTGAGCCGTCGACGCGTCAGGCGGTGAAGACCGTGTGCACGTCGTGCACGAGCGCGCGGCCGCCGAGCGCTTCGAGCTCCATGAGCACCGCGGTGCCCACCACGACGACGCCGAGCTCGGCGAACAGCTCGTGCGCGGCGGCCAGGGTGCCGCCGGTGGCGAGCACGTCGTCCACGAGCAGCACGCGCGTACCGGGCGCGAGGTCGTCGTGCACCTCGATCGTCGCGCGGGCGTACTCCAGGGCGTACGAAACGGATGCCGCAGGCCTCGGCAGCTTGCCCGCCTTGCGCACCGGAACCATGCCCACGCCCGCGACCGTCGCCGCAGCCCCCGCCAGCAGGAAGCCGCGCGCCTCGACACCGGCGACGACATCGAAGCCGCCGTCGAAGGGCTCGATCAGCGCGTCGATCACGGCGCGCAGCGCCCCCGCGTCGGCCAGGAGCGGCGTGATGTCGCGGAAGAGCACGCCGGGCTCGGGGTAGTCCGGCACGGTGCGGATGAGCGATTCGGCGTGGGCGAGGGCATCGGCGGAAGGCACCCGCCCACCCTAGCCGCGTGGGGTTATGCAAGCGCTTCCACTATTCTGGAGCGATGTCCTCCCCCCACATCGCCGAGCACCCGTTCGCCCTGACCTCCCGACCGGGAGCCGAGTGGTGGCGTTCCGCCGTGATCTACCAGATCTATCCGCGGTCCTTCGCCGACAGCACCGGTGACGGCATCGGCGACCTGCCCGGCGTCACCGCCCACCTGGACGATCTCGTCCAGCTCGGCGTGGACGCCGTGTGGCTCAGCCCGTTCCAGCGCTCTCCGCAGAAGGACGCCGGCTACGACGTCGCCGACTACTGCGACGTCGACCCGCTGTTCGGCACACTGTCTGACTTCGACACCATGCTCCACGCGGCGCACGAGCGCGGCATCCGCATCATCGTCGACCTCGTCCCGAACCACTCGTCCGACCAGCACGAGTGGTTCCAGCAGGCCCTCGCCGCCGCGCCCGGCAGCGCCGAGCGCGCCCGCTACATGTTCCGCGACGGAACGGGCGAGAGCGGCGAGCTGCCCCCGAACAACTGGGAGTCGGTGTTCGGCGGACCCGCGTGGACGCGCGTGACGGAAGCCGACGGGACGCCGGGCCAGTGGTACCTGCACCTGTTCGACACGTCCCAGCCCGACTTCGACTGGTCCAACGAAGAGGTGCGCGAGGAGTTCCGCCGCATCCTCCGCTTCTGGCTCGACCGCGGAGTCGACGGGTTCCGCGTCGACGTCGCCCACGGCCTGATCAAGAAGCCCGGACTGCCCGACTACGTGCCGCCGGCGGACGCCGACTCGATGGGCGGCGGCGAGCGCGATGTGCCGTACTGGGGGCAGCCGGCCGTGCACGACGTGTACCGCGACTGGCACGTGCTGCTGGAGGAGTACGCGGGCGACCGTGCGCTCTGCGCCGAAGCGTGGCGCCCGACCGCGGACGAGACCGCGCTGTGGGTGCGTCCGGACGAGATGCACCAGGCGTTCAACTTCCCCTACCTCGAGACGGCGTGGGATGCCGAGGCCCTGCGCCCCGTGATCGCCGAGTCGCTGCGCGCGTACTCCGCCGTCGGTGCCCCGACCACGTGGGTGCTCTCCAACCACGACGTCGTCCGCCACGCGTCGCGCCTCGCGCTGACCGCGGAGAACCCGCAGGGTCACGGCATCGGACCCCGCTCACCGGGCAAGCCGATCGCGGACGTCGGGCTGCGCCGCGCGCGTGCCGCCTCCAGCGTCATGCTCGCGCTGCCCGGTTCGGCCTACATCTTCCAGGGCGAGGAGCTCGGCCTTCCTGAGGCCGTCGACCTCCCCGACGCCGCACGTCAGGACCCGACGTGGTTCCGCACCGCCGGCGAACGGTACGGGCGAGACGGATGCCGCGTCCCGGTGCCGTGGAACTCGCAGGCTCCGGCGTACGGGTTCAGCCCGACCGGCGAGTCATGGCTGCCGCAGCCGGCGTCGTGGGGTGTTCTCGCGCGCGACCTGCAGGTGGACGACCCGTCCTCGACACTGTCCCTGTACCGGGCGCTGCTTGCGGCGCGTCGCGAGCACCGGCTCGGCGCCGGCACCCTCGAGTGGGTCGACGGGTACCCCGCGCACGTCCTGGCCTTCCGCAACGGCGACGTGACGGTGATCGCGAACACCGGTTCCGAGGCGATCGGGCTGCCGCGCGGTACCGTGATCGCGGCGAGCGGGGAGCTCACCGACGGCGCACTGCCGGCCGACACGGCGATCTGGCTCGTCTCGGCCGAGAGCTGAGCGGCCGGGAGAGGGGGACGACGTGGTCAGCATCGATGAGGTCGCGCGCACGGCGGGCGTCTCGACGGCCACCGTCTCCCGCGCCCTGAGCGGCCGCGGTCACGTCTCGGTCGCGACGCGCGCCCGCGTCGAGAGCGCGGCGAAGTCGCTCGGCTACGTCGTGTCCTCGTCCGCATCGAGCCTGGCCTCCGGGCGGACCCGCAACATCGGGGTGCTCGTGCCGTTCCTGGACCGGTGGTTCTTCAGCACGGTCCTCAGCGGCACGGCCTCCGCGCTCATGCGCCGCGGCTACGACATCACGCTGTACAACCTGACCGCCGACCGCGAGCAGCGGCGGGACGTGTTCGAGACGTTCCTGCGCCGGCAGCGGGTGGACGGCGTGATCGCGATCTCGATCGAGCTCGGCGACGAGGAGACCGAGCGCCTGCGCGAGCTCGACCTGCCCGTCATCGCGATCGGCGGTCCGAATCCGCGGCTGACGACCCTCACGGTCGACGACGTCGCGGTCGCGCGGCTGGCCACCGAGCACCTGATCGGGCTCGGCCATCGCGAGATCGCGCACATCGGCGCGAGCCCGGAGTTCGACATCGACTTCCACATCCCCACCCATCGTCGACTCGGGTTCGAGCAGGCGCTGCGGGATGCCGGCATCCCGCCCCGCCCCTCGCTGTACGAGCCCGCCGACTTCACGATCGAGGGCGGATTCCGCGCCGCCAAGCAGCTGCTCGGCCGACCGGGCGAGCACCCCACCGCGATCTTCGCGGCGTCCGACGAGATGGCGATCGGTGCGCTGCTCGCCGCCCGTGAACTCGGGTATCGCGTCCCCGAGGACCTCTCCGTCGTCGGGATCGACGGCCACGAGCTCGGCGAGTTCTTCCGCCTCACCACGGTCGACCAGTTCCCGCACGGGCAGGGCGAGCGCGCCGCCGACGCGATCCTCGACGAACTCGAGGCCGCCGCGGCCGGGAGCCCGACCGAGGAGCCGCGGCACTTGCCGTACGAGCTCATCGTCAGAGGCACGACGGCTCGATTGGACCGCTGAGCCGGAAGGGCGCGCGGCTAGGCTCGACGCCATGACCATCGACCTCGAAGCGCTCTACATCGATCTGCACCGGCATCCCGAGCTGTCCTTCCAGGAGACCCGCACCGCGGGTGTCGTGACTGCGCACCTGGATCGACTGGGCATCGAGTACGAAGAGGGCATCGGCAAGACGGGCATCGCGGCGGTCATCCGCAACGGCGACGGACCGGTCGTCTGGCTGCGGGCCGACATGGACGCACTGCCGGTCAAGGAGCTCACCGGGCTCGAGTACGCCAGTACCGCGCGCGGCACCGACCCGGCCGGCAACGACGTGCCGGTCATGCACGCGTGCGGTCACGACCTGCACGTGACGTCCCTGATCGGTGCCCTCGAGCGACTGGTCGCCACCACGGACGAGTGGTCCGGCACGATCGTCGCGGTCTTCCAGCCCGCCGAGGAGTACGGCGCCGGATCGCAGGCCATGATCGCCGACGGTGTGCTCGACCGCTTCCCGCGACCGGACATCGTCCTCGGGCAGCACGTCACACCGCTCCCCGCCGGAACGATCGGGGTGCGTCCGGGCACGCAGATGGCGGCATCCGACGGCCTGACCGTCACCCTGCTGGGTCGCGGCGGCCACGGCTCGCGCCCGCACTCCACGATCGACCCGGTCGTGATGGCTGCCGCCACCGTGATGCGGCTGCAGACGATCGTTTCGCGCGAGGTGGACCCCCGCGACGTCGCGGTCGTCACGGTCGGCTCGATCCACGCGGGACTGAAGAACAACATCATCCCGGCCGAGGCGAAGCTCGAGCTGAGCCTGCGCTACCCCGACGATGAGGCCCGCGCACGGGTGCTGGAGAAGGTGGAGCGCGTCGTCCGCGCCGAAGCGCAGGCCTCGGGCGCCGAGGAGGAGCCGGTGATCGCTGTCGACCACTCCCTGCCCCCGACGATCAACGACGTCCACGCGACCGCTCGGCTCACGCTCGCGTTCGACAACGCGTTCGGCGAGGGCACGGTGATCGACCCCGGCATGTTCACCGGCAGCGAAGACGTGTCGTGGTTCGCCCGCGAAGCCGGCGTCCCGCTCGTCTTCTGGTTCTGGGGCGGGGTGGACCCGCAGACCTTCGCCGCCGCGAAGGCGGGCGGCACGATCGACCGCGACATCCCGACGAACCACTCGCCGTTCTTCGCTCCGGTGATCCACCCCACGCTCGAGCGCGGCGTGGACGCCCTCGTCGTCGCCGCCCGCGAGTTCCTCGGCTAGGGGCGGCGGGACCCGCTCTCGGGCGCGGCCGGCACCGCCGTCGTGCCGGGATCTCGCGCGTCTTCGACGCGCATCCCGCTCAGGATGCCGGGCATCCCGCGTCCGCGTGCGGTGGCGAACACGAGCACGAGGCTCGTCAGCGCGAACGCCGACGCGAGCAGTGCCCACGGGCCGGGCAGGGCGCCCAGGAGCAGCCAGCCGCCGACCCCGCCCGCCCATCGGAGGACGCGCGCGACCGGAGTCGGGACACGCCCGCCGCGATAGCGCAGCTGGACGGCCAGGTCCCCGACCGAACGTCCGGTCGCCAGGATCAGGACGAGCCACGCGAGCACCGGGATCGCGGTGGCGAGCGTGTCCGCGAGCGTGCCGTCCTGCACGGCTTCCTGGTCGCCGACCACGAACTGCAGCCAGAGCTGCGTCGACGTGCCCACGAGCACGACGGCGACGGCCGCCGCGAGCCCGTCGCACAGCATCCCGATCAGACGTCGTCCCCGCGTGACAGGCCGCGGCTCGTCGGCGTCCTCGGAGCGGGCCATACCCCGGTGCCGCGCGGGCACGACGAGCGACAGGATCGATCCCACGACGGCGCCGAGCGTGTTCGTGAGCATGTCGTCCACGTCGAACACGCGGTAGGCGCACGGATACACGCCCCAGACGCCGGTGACCTGCGTCGTCTCGATGAACGCGGACAGGGCGAAGCCGACCAGGAGCGCGGTGAACACCCCGCGCCCACCGAGGACGCGCAGGAAGAAGCCGAGCGGGACGAACAGCAGGACGTTCAAGAGCAGCTGGAGCACGAGCGGATCGAGCCACGGATTCTCCGAGCGCCCCACCGCGGTCTGCACCTCGTCGACGAACGCCGTGATGTCGAGGTTCGTGCCGACGCACCGCACCGCATCCGGATCGGGCAGCGGAAGGAGCGTGTACGTCCAGATCGCGAGGAAGTAGATCAGCGCCGCCGCCCACAGCAGCGACCGGCCGAGAGTGAGGCCGCCGCGACGGCGGTAGCTGATCGCGACGAAGGGCACGAAGAGGATGACACCGACGACCGCGCCGAGCACGATCGCGAGCAGTCCGGAGGTGATCTGGTCCGACACCGGCCCAGTTTAGGGATCGCGGGACCGTAAAGATTTCGTCAGGATGGGTCCTCCGGTCCGTCCTCACGACTTCCTGACGAGTAACATCGCACGCCGTGACCACTGACAGTCGCGAGCCCGGCGCCGAATCGCCGATCGCCAAACGCCTGCTCCTGGGCGACCCGCTCACGTCGGAGAAACTCGACGAGCAGCTGCTGCCCAAGAAGATGGCGTTGCCGATCTTCGCCTCCGACGCGCTGAGCTCGGTCGCGTACGCCCCGCAGGAACTGCTGATGATCCTGCTGATCGGCGGTACGGCGTTCCTCGCCTTCAGTCCCTGGGTGGCGACGGCGGTCGTGATCCTCCTGATCGTGGTCGTGGCCAGCTACCGGCAGCTGATCAAGGCGTACCCCTCGGGCGGTGGAGACTACGAAGTCGCGTCGAAGAACCTCGGCGAGGTACCCGGCGTCGTCGTGGCGTCGGCGCTGCTCGTGGACTACGTCCTCACCGTGGCCGTCTCGGTCTCCTCGGGCGTGGACAACATCATCTCCGCGGTCCCCGAACTGAATCCGCTCCGCGTCGAGCTCGCGATCGGCTTCGTGATCCTGATCGTGATCGTGAACCTGCGGGGCGTCCGCGAGGCGTCGCTGGTCTTCGCGATCCCCACATACATCTTCATCGGCTCCGTCATCGTGATGGTCCTCGTGGGCCTCACCCGCACTGCGCTCGGCGACGCGCCGGTCGCCTCGAGCGCGCAGTACGGCGTCGAACCGGAGAGCCTCACGCAGGTGGCGGTCATCCTGCTCGTCCTGCGCGCGTTCTCCAGCGGCTGCTCGGCGCTGACCGGCGTGGAGGCCGTCTCGAACGGCGTCCCGGCGTTCCGCCGCCCGAAGGTCCGCAACGCGCAGACGACGCTGACACTCATGGGCGGCATCGCGATCCTGATGTTCGCGGGTCTGACGGTGCTCGCTCTCGTCGCGAACGTGCACTACGCCGAGAACCCGTGCCACCTCATCGGGTTCGACTGCGAGAACACCCCGCAGCCGAGCCTGATGGCCCAGGTGTCCGCGGCGACGTTCGGGATGGGGTCGATCCCGTTCTACATCGTGCAGGCGGCGACCGCCTGCGTTCTGCTCCTCGCGGCCAACACCGCCTTCAACGGCTTCCCGCTGCTCGGCTCGGTGCTGGCCCGCGACGGATACGCCCCGAAGGCGCTGAACACCCGTGGTGACCGGCTCGTGTTCTCCAACGGCATGATCATCCTCGGCATCGCCGCTATCGGCGTGCTCGTGGTCTACCAGGCCGATCTGACGACCCTCATCCAGCTCTACATCATCGGCGTCTTCGTGTCGTTCTCCCTCGGACAGGTCGGGATGGTCCGACACTGGCGGCGGACGCTGCGCGAGCTTCACGTCGCGCCGCCGGACGACGAGGACGGCACGCGGACGGCGGAGGAACGCCGCTCGGCCCGCACGGGCCTCGTGATCAATTCCGTGGGCGCGGCGATGACGGTGTCGGTCCTGGTGATCGTCACCGTGACGAAGTTCACGCACGGCGCATGGCTCGTCTTCATCGCCATCCCGATCCTCGCGACTCTCATGATCGGCGTGCACCGCTACTACCGCGACGTCGAGGCCGAGATCGAACCGGACGATCAGACCCGCTTCGGAGCGGAGGGCGACGTGGCGATCGTGCTCGTCGGCAAACTCCAGAAGCCGGTGATCAAGGCACTCGACTACGCTCTGGCCGCTCGTCACGAGCACACTCTCGCGGTGCACATCGCCGTCAGCCAGGCCGAGTCCGACCTCCTGCAGAAGCAGTGGGCCGAGCACGACATCCCGGTCCAACTGGTCATCGTCGAATCGCCCTACCGCACGTTCGCGAGCCCGGTCGCACAGTTCATCAAGCAATGGCGCGAGAAGCACGGCTCCTCCGTCGTGACCGTCTACCTGCCGCAGTACATCGTCGGTCACTGGTGGGAGTCGTTCCTGCACAACCGGCGCGCCCGGCGCATCGCGAACCAGCTCATGCTCGTGCACGGGGTCTCGATCACGCTCGTGCCCTGGCTGCTGGATTCGTCCGAGCTCATCTACGGGCGCCGCTCGCGACCGCTGCCCGGCCAGGAGCGCGCTGGCTTGCCGTCAGCACAGCCCGCGCATCACCAGCGGGCGACGCGACCGGCCGGGCCCCCCGACGTCGCCTCCTGACGGATCACCCGTTCCGGGCGTCCCGGCACGGAGCCGCCGGCTCCTAGACTGCCCCCGTGACCCCTGACGACCCGCGCCCGAGCGTGCTCGCGCGCGGGTGGTGGTGGGCCCAGGACTACGCGTACGCCGCCCTCCGCCAGGCCGCGATCGTCGGAGCGCCCTGGCGTCTGGGGCGGCCTCGGCCCGAACCACGATCGTGGCGCGACGGGTCCGCAGAGTTGGCGGAGGTCATCCTGCTCCCGGGCGTGTACGAGCACTGGACGTTCCTCCGACCCCTCGGGGACGCGCTCAGCGCGGCGGGACATCGCGTCCGCGTCGTGCACGGACTCGGCATGAACCGGCGCGGCGTCGCGGAGACCTCCGAACGCCTCGGCCGAGCGCTGGCTGCGCGTCCCGCCGGACCTGCCGGACGCGTGATCGTGGCGCACAGCAAGGGCGGGCTGATCGGCAAGCACCTGCTCGTGACCTCTGGGGCGGCGCACGCGGCGGCCGCCGAAGCCGCCGCCGGCGGCGACCCCGCAGATGCCGCCGCCCGCGCGCCCGCACCGGCGTCGTCCCCGCCCGAGCGGGGATCCGCCGCCGGCGGCGCGCCGCTCGGACTCCTCGGACTCGTCGCCGTGTGCACGCCGTTCCACGGGTCCCCCTTGGCCGGCCTGTTCTTCGTGCCCAGCATCCGCGCGTTCCTTCCCGAGGACGAGACGATCGTGATGCTCGGCCGCGACGAATCGGTCAACGGCCGCATCGTCTCGGTCTTCGGCCGCTTCGACCCGCACATCCCGAACGGCAGCGCGCTGGACGGCGCGACGAACGTGATCGTTCCCGCACAGGGCCATTTCGCAGTCCTCGGGTCGCCGCACACGCACGCCGCTGTCCTGGACGGCGTGCGGATGCTCTCCGCGGGCTGATCCGGCCGTATGGCCTTCGTGCGGATGCCGCACGCGGCCGTATGGGAACCGTGAGGGTCGCCGCGACGGGGCTGTCGGCGGTGTTGAGTCGGTGATCGTGCCCCGCACCGAGGCACCCGCACACCGGTGCGGACACCCGATCGGCGTTCAGGCGCCCCAGGAGTTCCCGACATGCTCGATGTCATCTACGTCGCCGCCACGCTCGCGCTGTTCGCGCTCGTCGGCCTGATCGCCAAGGCGGTGGAAAGACTGTGACGGTCTTCTCGCTCATCGCCGCCCTGCTCGGGGTCGCGGCCGTCGTCTACCTCGTCGTCGCGCTCGTGAAGCCGGAGAAGTTCTGATGACGGACACGGCTTCTCTCTGGCTCGGCGTCCTGCAGATCGCGACGGTCGTCCTCGTTCTCGTCCTGCTCTACCGTCCGCTCGGGGACTGGATCGCCGGAATCTTCACATCCGAGAAGGACTGGGCGCCCGAGCGCGGCGTGTACCGCCTCATCGGCGTCGACGCCCACTCCGAGCAGACCGCGCCGGCGTACACGCGCGGCGTGCTCGTCTTCTCCGCGGTCGGCGTGCTGTTCGTCTACGCCCTGCAGCGCCTCCAGGCGGTGCTTCCGTACTCGCTCGACCTGCCGCCGGTTCCGGAAGGGCTCGCGTTCAACACCGCGGTGTCCTTCGTCACGAACACGAACTGGCAGTCGTACTCGCCCGAACTGACGCTCGGCTACACGGTGCAGCTCGCGGGACTGGCGGTGCAGAACTTCGTCTCCGCCGCCGTCGGCATCGCCGTCGCGGTCGCGCTCGTGCGCGGCTTCGCCCGACACGGCGCGGCCACGATCGGCAACTTCTGGGTCGACCTGCTGCGGACGGTCACCCGCCTTCTGCTGCCCCTGTCGATCCTCGCCGCGATCGCCCTCGTGATCGCCGGAGTCGTGCAGAACTTCACCGGCTTCACCGAGGTCGGCACGATCACCGGCGGCACGCAGGTGCTCCCCGGTGGTCCGGTCGCCTCGCAGGAGGCGATCAAGGAGCTCGGCACGAACGGAGGTGGCTTCTTCAACGCGAACTCCGCCCACCCCTTCGAGAATCCGACGCCCTGGACGAACGTCCTGGAGATCCTCCTCCTGCTCGCGATCCCGGTCGCGATGCCGCGCGCCTTCGGTCGCATGGTGGGCGATGACCGCCAGGGCTACGCGATCCTCGCGGTCATGACCGTGATCGCGATCGCCTCGATCACCGCTGTGACGTGGCTCGAGACCCTCGGTCAGGGCACGGCCCCGCAGCTCGCGGGTGCCGCGATGGAGGGCAAGGAGCAGAGGTTCGGCATCCTCGGATCGACCCTGTTCGCCGGAGCGACCACCCTGACCTCGACGGGCGCGGTCAACTCGATGCACGACTCGTACACGGCGCTCGGTGGCATGATCCCGATGGTCAACATGATGCTCGGCGAGATCGCACCCGGCGGTGTCGGCTCGGGTCTGTACGGCATGCTCGTCCTCGCCGTGATCGCGGTGTTCGTCGGCGGCCTGCTCGTCGGCCGCACGCCGGAGTACCTCGGCAAGAAGATCGGTCCGACGCAGATCAAGCTCGCGAGCCTGTACATCCTCGTCACGCCGATC
The DNA here is from genome assembly GCF_039531105.1 of Microbacterium lacus. NCBI lineage: Bacteria > Bacillati > Actinomycetota > Actinomycetes > Micrococcales > Microbacteriaceae > Microbacterium > Microbacterium lacus. Next base: position 428,446 of record NZ_BAAAPK010000001.1, on the reverse strand, counting down.
CTCGTGCTCACCGGCACGGCGCTGAGCTTCGCGATCCCCGCGATCCGCGCCGACATGGAGGCGACCTCGATCTGGAACCCCGGCGTGCACGGCCTGAGCGAAGTGCTGTACGCGTTCACCTCGGCGGCCAACAACAACGGATCGGCCTTCGCCGGGCTCACCGCCAACACCCCGTGGCTCAACACGGCGCTCGGGGTCGCGATGCTCCTCGGCCGGTTCATCCCGATCGCCCTCGTGCTCGCCCTGGCCGGAACGCTCGCCGCTCAGCAGAAGGTTCCTGCGACCGCCGGCACGCTCCCCACCTCCCGCCCGCAGTTCGTGGGTCTGCTCACCGTGGTCGCGGTCGTCATCACCGCACTCACCTATTTCCCCGTTCTCACGCTGGGTCCCCTGGCGGAAGGTCTCGTCTGATCATGTCCACATCCACCCTCACCCCCGTCCACGGCTCCGTGCCGCCGTCGTCGACGTCCCCGTCCCGTTCGTTCGGGTGGGCGCAGCTCGTGACCGCGCTGCCCGGCGCGCTGCGCAAGCTCAACCCCGCCGCGCTCTGGCGCAACCCCGTCATGTTCCTGGTGTGGGTGGGCGCGGCGCTGACCACCGCGATCGCGATCGCCGAGCCGTTCCTCGGCGGCGCCGAGGCCTCGGGCGGCACCGCCGTCCCGGTCGGCTTCACGTGGGGCATCGCCGTCTGGCTCTGGCTCACGGTGCTCTTCGCGAACCTCGCCGAGTCCGTGGCCGAGGGCCGCGGCAAGGCGCAGGCCGCGTCCCTGCGCCAGACCCGCACGAGCACGTCCGCCCGGCGGGTCAGCGACTACGACGCCGTCGCGGATGCCGCCGCCGAGCGGGCCGCCGTGCACGATGTGTCCTCTGCTGAGCTCGCGCTCGGCGACGTCGTCATCGTCACGGCCGGTGAACTGATCCCGGGGGACGGCGACATCGTGCAGGGCATCGCCACAGTGGACGAATCGGCCATCACCGGAGAGTCCGCGCCGGTCGTGCGCGAATCCGGCGGCGACCGGTCGGCGGTCACGGGCGGCACCCGTGTGCTGTCGGACCGCATCGTCGTGCGGATCACGTCCAAGCCCGGCGAGACGTTCGTGGACCGCATGATCGCGCTCGTCGAGGGCGCCGCACGCCAGCGCACCCCCAACGAGATCGCGCTCAACATCCTGCTCGCGAGCCTGTCGATCGTGTTCGTGATCGTGGTGCTCACGCTCAACCCGATCGCCTCGTACGCCGCGTCCCCCGTGTCGATCCCGGTCCTGATCGCCCTGCTCGTGTGCCTCATCCCGACCACGATCGGGGCCCTGCTGTCGGCGATCGGCATCGCCGGGATGGACCGGCTCGTGCAGCGCAACGTCCTCGCGATGTCCGGACGCGCGGTCGAGGCGGCGGGAGATGTCACGACCCTGCTCCTGGACAAGACCGGGACGATCACGTACGGCAACCGCCGCGCTTCGGATTTCGTCGCGATGCCCGGCGTCGACGCGGACGAGCTCGCGCGCGCGGCGGCGCTGTCCTCGCTCGCGGACCCGACGCCGGAGGGCGTGTCCGTGATCGAGCTGGCCGCGGTGCGCGGCATCCGTGTCACCGAGCCCGCCGGCGCCGCCTCGGTGCCCTTCACCGCCCAGACCCGCATGAGCGGTGTCGATCTCGCGGACGGCGTGCAGGTGCGCAAGGGCGCGGGGTCGGCCGTCCTCGCCTGGCTCGACTCGTCCGGCGCCCCGGTCCCGGCCGATACGCGCGCACAACTCCTGCAGAACACCGAGGCGATCGCGCAGTCCGGCGGAACTCCCCTGGTCGTGGCGACGCTCGACGCGCAGAAAGCAGGAGTTGTGCTCGGGGTGATTCACCTGAAGGACATCGTGAAGGAGGGCCTGCGCGACCGTTTCGCCGAGCTGCGCGCCATGGGCATCCGGACGGTCATGATCACGGGCGACAACCCGCTGACCGCCGCGGCGATCGCGAAGGAGGCGGGCGTCGACGACTACCTCGCCGAAGCGACCCCCGAGGACAAGCTCGCCCTGATCACGCGCGAGCAGGAGGGCGGCAACCTCGTCGCGATGACCGGCGACGGCACGAACGACGCGCCGGCCCTCGCGCAGGCGGACGTCGGTGTGGCGATGAACACGGGCACATCGGCCGCGAAGGAGGCCGGCAACATGGTCGACCTCGACAGCGATCCGACCAAGCTCATCGACATCGTCCGGATCGGCAAGCAGCTGCTGATCACCCGGGGCGCTCTCACGACGTTCTCGCTGGCGAACGACATCGCGAAGTACTTCGCGATCATCCCCGCGATGTTCATGGGGATCTTCCCCGGACTCGCGGCGCTGAACATCATGCAGCTCAGCTCGCCGGCCTCCGCCGTCACGAGCGCGATCATCTTCAACGCCCTCGTCATCATCGTGCTCATCCCGCTCGCCCTTCGCGGCGTGAAATACCGCCCGGCGAGCGCGCCGCAGATCCTGAGTCGCAACCTCGCGATCTACGGGCTCGGCGGCATCATCGCCCCCTTCATCGGCATCAAGCTCATCGACCTCGTCGTGAGCCTCATCCCGGGCTTCTGAGCCCCGACCTCGGAGAACACCGTGTCCACCACCCGCTCCACCGTCCGCACCGCCGGCGTCGCCGTCCGCGCGATGCTCGTCTTCACCCTCGTCCTCGGGATCGGCTACACGGCCCTCGTCACCGCGATCGGTCAGCTCGCACTGCCCTGGCAGGCGAACGGCTCCCTCGTGACGGATGCGGAGGGCACGCCTGTCGGCAGCGCGCTCATCGGCCAGTCGTTCACCGATGCCGACGGCGCCGCGCTCCCCGAGTACTTCCAGTCCCGCCCGTCGGCGGCCGGCGACGGCTACGACGGGGGCGCCTCGAGCGGCTCCAACTGGGGGCCGGAGAACGCGGACCTGATCGAGGCGATCCGGCAGCGTCAGGCGGCGATCGCCGAGCTCGAGGGGGTCGACGTGTCCGAGATCCCGGCCGACGCGGTGACGGCTTCCGGCTCCGGACTGGACCCGCACATCAGTCCGTCGTACGCCCTGCTGCAGGTGCCGCGCGTCGCGGCCGAGCGCGGCATCCCCGAGTCGGACGTCCGCGATCTCGTCGCGTCTATGATCCAGTCACGGGACCTCGGATACCTCGGGGAGCCCCGTGTGAACGTGCTCGAGCTCAATCTGGCGCTCGACCGGCTGCAGAACTGAGGGACCTTCCGATGAAGCGCGGGCGACTGCGGGTGCTGCTGGGCGCGGCGCCGGGTGTCGGCAAGACCTACGCGATGCTCGAAGAGGGCAGGCGCCTCCTCGCAGACGGCACGGACGTCGTGATCGCCGTGGTCGAGACGCACGGCCGTGCGGCGACGGCCGCTCTCGTCGAGGGACTCCCGATCGTGCCCCGCCGCTCCGTCGCGCACCGCGGCGTCGAGCTGAGCGAGATGGACCTCGATGCGGTCCTCGCGCGCGCGCCGCGGGTGGCGCTCGTCGATGAGCTCGCGCACACGAACGTCCCCGGTTCGGCGCACGAGAAGCGCTGGCAGGACGTGCAGCAGATCCTGGATGCCGGCATCGACGTCATCACGACCGTCAACGTCCAGCACATCGAGTCCCTGAACGACGTCGTCGAGCAGATCACCGGCGTCACGCAGCGCGAGACGGTGCCGGATGCCGTCGTCCGGGCCGCCGACCAGGTCGAGGTGATCGACCTCGCGCCCCAGTCGCTGCGCGACCGCCTCGCGGCCGGTGTCGTCTACCCGGCCGAGCGCATCGACGCCGCGCTGTCGAACTACTTCCGGCTCGGCAATCTCACGGCGCTGCGCGAGCTCGCCCTGCTGTGGCTCGCGGACGAGGTCGACAGCGCGCTGCGCACGTACCGGGCCGAGCAGGGCATCAGCGGCACGTGGCAGGCGCGCGAGCGCGTCGTGGTCGCGCTGACCGGCGGGCCGGAGGGCGAGACGCTCCTGCGGCGCGGCGCGCGCATCGCCGCGCGATCGGCCGGCGGTGAGCTGCTCGCCGTCCACGTCTCCAGTCAGGACGGGCTGCGCGCCGCCGCGCCCGGCGCGCTGGCCGCGCAGCGGGAGCTGATCGAGTCGCTCGGCGGCACATACCACCAGGTCGTCGGCGATGACATCCCGCGGGCGCTCGTGGAGTTCGCCCGTTCGGTGAACGCGACGCAGCTCGTGATCGGCGTGAGTCGACGGGGGCGGCTGAAGGCCGCGCTGACCGGCCCCGGCATCGGCGCCACGGTGATCCGCGAGTCCGGTGACATCGACGTCCACATCGTCACCCATTCCGCGGCGGGGGGCCGCTTCGCCCTGCCGCGGGTGACCGGCGGTGCGCTCAGCCGTCAGCGCGTCGTGCTCGGCTTCGTGGTCGCCCTCGTCGGCGGCCCGCTCCTGACCTGGCTGCTGTACGTGTCCCGGACTCCTGAGTCGATCACTTCGGACGTGCTGGCCTTCCAGCTGCTCGTCGTGGTCGTCGCCCTGACCGGTGGGATCTGGCCGGCGCTTTTCGCCGCCGTGCTGTCGGGCCTCACTCTGGACTACCTGTTCGTCGCCCCGCAGTTCACGGTCGAGATCTCCGACCCCCTGCATCTGTGGGCCCTGTTCCTCTACGTCATCATCGCCGCGCTGGTGAGCTACATCGTCGACCAGGCCGCCCGCCGGGCCCGCGTCGCGCACCGCGCCACCGCGGAGGCCGAGCTGCTCGCAAGCGTCGCGGGCAGCATCCTGCGCGGCGAGAGCGCGGTGCCCGCCCTCATCGCCCGCACGCGCGAGGCGTTCGGGATGAGCGGCGTCCGCCTCACGGCCGCGGACGGCACGGTCCTCGCCACCGACGGCGAGCCGGTGCGCGACAACCGCTTCACGTCGATCCCGATCGGCGAGCCGTCCCGCGCGACCCTCGAGCTGCACGGAGGTCCGCTCGACGCCTCCGAGCGCCGCCTGCTCGACGTGATCGTCGCGCAGCTCGGCGCCGCACTCGAGCGCACCGACCTGACCGCGACCGCGCGTGAAGCCGGCGCCCTCGCCGAGACCGACCAGGTGCGCAGTGCCCTGCTCTCCGCGGTCAGCCACGACCTGCGCCGACCGCTCGCGGCGGCCGTCGCCGCGGTCGGGGGCCTGCGGAACCTCGACGAGAACCTCTCACCCGAGGATCGCCGCGAGCTGCTGGAGACCGCGGACGAGAGCCTCACGACGCTGTCCACGCTGGTCACCGACCTGCTCGACGTGAGTCGGGTGCAGGCGGGTGTGCTCGCCGTGTCGCTCCGGCCGGTGGATGCCGCCGACGTGGTGCTCGCGGCGGTCGAGGAGCTCGGCCTCGGACCGTCCTCGGTCGACCTGGCGCTGGACCGCGATCTTCCGCCCGTGCACGCGGATCCGGTGCTCCTGCAGCGCGTGGTCGTCAACGTGCTCGCGAACGCGCACCGACACTCGCCGGCCGGCATCCCGGTGCGGGTCAGCACCAGTCGGCTGGGCGGCAGCGCCCAATTGCGGATCATCGACCACGGCCCCGGCATCCCGATCGATCGTCGCGACGACGTGTTCGCGCCGTTCCAGCGCCTCGGCGACACCGACAATGCGACCGGTCTGGGACTCGGTCTGGCATTGTCGAAGGGATTCAGCGAGGGCATGGGCGGAGCCCTCACTCCCGAAGACACCCCCGGCGGAGGACTGACCATGGTGATCGAGCTCCCCTTGGCGGTCTCGTGAAGATCCTCATCGCCGACGACGACCCGCAGCTCGTCCGCGCGCTGCGCATCACCCTCGCCGCGCACGGCTACGACGTGATCGCCGCGCCCGACGGGGCGGCCGCGGTCGCGATGGCCGCGCAGTCGCACCCCGACATGGTGCTGCTCGACCTCGGGATGCCGCGCCTGAACGGCGTGGAGGTGATCGAGGCGCTGCGCGGGTGGAGCTCCGCCCCGATCATCGTGGTGTCGGGCCGCACGGGTTCTGCGGACAAAGTCGAGGCCCTGGATGCCGGCGCCGACGACTACGTCACGAAGCCGTTCCAGATCGACGAGCTGCTCGCACGGCTGCGCGCCCTGTCGCGCCGGGCCGGATCCGGTACCGGAGAGCCCGCGGTGACGTTCGGCGATGTCACGGTCGACCTGGCGGCGAAGTCGGTCTCGCGCGCCGGAGCGCGCGTGCACGTCACTCCGACCGAATGGCGGATGCTGGAGTTCCTCGCCCGCAACCCCGGTGCCCTTGTGACCCGGCAGACGCTGCTGAAGGAGATCTGGGCCAGCGACCAGGTGAGCGACTCCGGCTATCTGCGCCTGTACATGTCGCAGCTGCGCAAGAAGCTCGAGGCCGATCCCGCGCATCCCCGGCACCTGCTCACCGAGTCGGGCATGGGGTACCGGCTGGTCCTCGCGCCCTGAGCCGCGGCATCCGCTCGTCGCCTGCTGCATTTTCCGGCGACCGCTGCGTCGATCGGTGCAGCGCCCGCGGGAAAGTGGCGCAAGCGGATGCCGAACCGGGGTTCCTCCCCAGGAGGGGTGGTCGGCCGGGGAGTCCACCACTGGGGCGGGCAGACATCGGCACGGTCGAGGGGCGCGGCATCCTGAGCGGATGTGGATGGACGAGCCTCCGTTGGCCACGGTTTTCCGCCGCCGCGAGAACGACGGCGAGCCGGTGAACGACCGGCGGCTGCGAGCGCGCCTGGCCGGCGGCGACCTCGTGCGCATCGCGCCCGGCGCGTTCGCCACACGCGCGGACTGGGAAGCGCTCTCGCCGATGGCCCGCCACGCCCAGCGCGTGTGGGAAGCGGCCGCCCGCGCCCGCTCCGAACTGGTGATCTCGCATGCCGCGGCAGCGGCGCTGTACGGCATCGACCGGATCGGCCCGTGGCCGGAGCGGATCGACGTCAGCACCGGGATCAGCTCGGGCGGCCGGTCCAGCGGAGAGTTCCGCCGGCGCGGCCGAGGGGACATCGCACACATCGTCGGCATCCCGTGGCAGCGCCACAGCGTCACGACACCCCTGCAGACCGCTGTCGACCTGAGTGCCGACAGCAGGTTCCTCGACGGCGTCGTGGCCCTCGACCAGGCGCTGTGGTCGAAGCGGGCGGCAGGAGCGCTCGTGAGCGGAGCCGCACTCGAGGAACACGTCGGCGGCATGTCCGGGAGGGGGTGCGCCCGCGCCGCGCGCGCCGCCGGCTTCGCCACGAGTCTGGCCGACAGCGTGCGCGAGTCGCAGAGCCGCGTCCTGATCGGGATGCTGGGATTCCCGCCCCCGGAACTGCAGGCATGCTTCGTCCTGTCGAACGGGCGCGATGCCTTCACCGACTTCTTCTGGCGCGACCATCGCCACATCGGCGAGTTCGACGGCGCGGGGAAGTATCGCGACCCTCAGCTGCTGCGAGGCCGCACGCCGGAGGAGGTCCTGCTGGCGGAGAAGGACCGCGAAGACGACCTGCGTCGGCAGGTGCGGGCGTTCTCGCGCTGGCGCCTGCCCGCGCTGCGCTCACCACGCGCGCTCTACGACATCCTCCACGGCGCCGGGCTGCCGACCACTCGCCCGCGGCCGGGGCGGTGAGGCGCGGCATCCGCTCGTCGCCTGCCGCAGTTCCAGGCGAACGCTGCGTCGATCGGCGCCGCACCTGCAGGAAAGTGCCGCGGGCGGATGCCGGACGCCCGGCGCGAGGTCAGCCGAGACCCGCGCGCTCGTCCGCCGGCGCCGAGGCGCCCGAGACCGGCTTGCGCGAAAGACCGACGGCACCGGCATCCGGCCCCTTCGACAGCGCCGCGGACACTGCGACCGACTCGTCGACGTCGGGGTACTGGGGGCGCAGGCGCACGGCGTGCTGCGCCTTCTGCTCGCGCTTGGCCTTGCGGGCGGCGTAGATGAGGTTCAGCGCCTCGACGAGGATCGCGAACGCCATCGGCGCATAGATCAGAGCCTTGTCGATCTTGATGCCGAAGCCCTCCGCGATGAGGAAGACACCGATCAGCAGCAGGAACGACAGCGCCAGCATCTTCACGGTGGGGTGCTTGTTCACGAACGCGAAGATGAAGCGCGACGCGAAGAGCATGATGCCGAACGAGAGCACGACGACCGTGATGATCACGATGAGGTTCTCGGTCATGCCGACCGCCGTGATGACGGAGTCGAGCGAGAAGACGATGTCCAGCAGCAGGATCTGGGTGATCACCGACGCGAACGTGATCTGGGCGACCTTCTTGCCGCTGCCGCCGTGGTCCTCCTCGGCGCCCTCGAGCTTGTGGTGGATCTCGGTCACCGCCTTGTAGACGAGGAACAACCCACCGGCGATGAGGATGAAGTCCTTCCACGAGAAGCCCATGCCGAACAGGACGACGACGTCTTCCTTGAGCGTGATGATCCAGCCTGCGAAGAACACCAGGATCACGCGGATGAGCATCGCCAGCGTGAGGCCGAGGTTGCGCGCCTTGGCCTGCTGCTCCTTCGGGAGCTTGGAGGCCAGGATCGAGATGAAGATGACGTTGTCGACGCCGAGCACGATCTCGAGCACGAACAGGGTCAGGAACACCGCGACGAGGTCAGGGGTGAAAGCGAAGGAGAAGTCCACGTCGCCATCGTAGGGGCGGGGTGCGCGTGAGCACGCCGTAGGTGTTCGGTCGACGCTCGTTCGCATTGCGTGAGGACGCGTGATCTCGGATCGTGCGCGTGCGAGAACGGATTCATGCACACCACATCGCACGCGCCCACAACCCCGGGCTCTCTGCACGTCCGGGAGGCGAGCGCATGACCCTCACGCAAATCATGCCCACCCTGCGCCGGAGCATCCCCGACCCGCTTCACGCCCGCTCCTGGCCAGAGCACACCTTCGCGACCGTCGATGACGTCGTGATCGCCGGCGTCTCGCTCGTTCGGCTGGCCGCACTGTGCGAGACGCCCTGCGTGCACACCGCCGACGCGTGCGTCCCGGAGGCCCGGACGCGTCCGGCGCTGCGTCACGACGTCGCCGTGATCGTCGTCTCGGTCACCGACGTCGTCGACACCCCCGCGGGACGGGTCGTGCTGGTCGATGGGGACCTGTCGGACGCTGCGGCGAACTGGCACCAGTCGCGTCTGATCGGCAGGGTCTCGACGGCAGCCGCTGCCGAATGCTCGGTGCTCACCGCGTCCGCGACGACGATGACCGGGCCCGGCACGCGTGCCGAGCTCCCCGCAGACCTGCGCCGCGGCGACCTCCTGGCGATCCCGTGCGCCCGTGCGGTGACTCTGCACGACATCCGCCCTTCGACGCCCGCTCAGGCGCGGAGGTCGCCCCGGACGAACTCCGCCTGATGCCTTTCCTGTTCTCGGCGCCGCATCTTCCCCCTCAGGAGCTCGAAGTCATGACCATCCTCAACAGCATCGCCCTCTCGAACGCGTCGCTCGATGCGGCCACGGCTGCCTGCTGGCCCGCTGGCACGACCCACACCGAGCGTGACGTGCTCGTCCGCGGGGTGCCGCTGAGCGCCGTGGCATCCGTGGACGGGACCCCCCTCGTGCGTGTCGGACAGGCCAGGACCTGGCATCCCCGTCACCGCGGGACCGAGCGTCCGCTGACGATCGTGGTCACCCGGGTCGAGCACGTCGACCACCTCGGGCTCTTCCAGCGCCCGGACGTGTGGGTCGACGCGGCTCTCGGCGGGCGACAGATCGAGACCGTCCGGGTCATCGGTCGGCCCAGCGCCGCCCGCCGGCGCCGGGTCAGGCTGCTCACCGAGGGCGCGCCCGGCGACATCGCCCGATTGGACATCCCCGCGGATGTGCACGAGGGCGATCTCCTCGCGATCGCGTGCGTCGGCGCCCTCCCGTTGAGCGGCGTCTCGCGGCGCTCCGACCGGACGCCCAGGAAGGACGCACCGCCCGTCCCACCGGTGCGCACCGCAGACGACGACCTACCCTTCACCGGGCGCTGCGGACGCTAGCCGCGCGCATCGGCACGGTTCGGGGCGCGCCACGTCCGTTGGGGCGCGCGACACGCGCCTGAACGGAGCGGAGGCGTCCCGAACCCGATGCGATCGACCGTCGACACCGCGCCAGCCCGCGCCGACGCGTGGGCGCGTAGCCTGGAAAGGTGACCCCCTCGACCGAAATCCCGACGACGCTGGACGCCCGGGCGCTGCGTGAGGACTTCCCGATCCTCCGGCGCCAGGTCGACGGCCACCCGCTCGTGTACCTCGACTCCGCCGCGACGAGCCAGAAGCCGCGCGCGGTGATCGAGGCCGAGGTCGACTTCCTCACGAATGCGAACGCCGCCGTGCACCGCGGCGCACACACCCTCGCGGCCGAGGCGACGGAGCTGTTCGAGGACGCGCGGGCGACCGTGGCCGGATTCGTCGGGGCGGATGCCGAGCAGATCGTCTGGACGAGCGGGGCGACCGCCGGGCTGAACCTCGTCGCCTACGCGATCGGCAACGCCACGCTCGGGCGCGGCGCCCCGGCGAGCGCGCGCTTCGCGCTGCGGCCCGGCGACGAGATCGTGCTGACCGAGATCGAGCACCACGCGAACCTCGTGCCGTGGCAGGAGCTCGCCGCGCGCACCGGCGCGGTGCTGCGCCACATCCCCGTGCACGATGACGGCCGGCTGGATCTGGATGCCGCGGCATCCGTCATCGGAGAGCGCACGCGCATCGTCGCCTTCACGCACGTCTCCAATGTGCTGGGCATCGTCAATCCGGTCGCCGAGCTCGTCGCCCTCGCTCGGCGCGTCGGTGCCGTCACCGTGCTCGACGCGTGCCAGTCCGCGCCTCACCTGGCGCTCGACCTGCCCGATCTCGGCGTGGACCTCGCGGTCTTCTCCGGCCACAAGATGCTCGGACCCTACGGGATCGGCGGACTCTACGGGCGCGCCGAGATCCTGGAGGCGCTCCCGCCGTTCCTGACCGGCGGGTCGATGATCACGCGCGTCGGGTTGGACTCCAGCGAGTACCTGCCGCCGCCGCAGCGCTTCGAGGCGGGCACGCAGCCGGTGTCGCAGGCGATCGGCCTCGCCGCGGCGGTCCGCTACCTCGGAGGAGTGGGGATGGGTGCCGTACACGCCCACGAGCGCGCGCTCGGCGCCCGCCTGCTCGATGGGCTCCGCGGCATCGACGGCGTGCGCATCCTCGGCGACGCGCCGGGAGTCGAGCGGGTGGGCCTGGCCGCATTCGACGTCGACGGGGTGCACGCGCACGATGTGGGGCAGTTCCTGGACTCCCGGGGCATCGCGGTGCGCGTCGGGCACCACTGCGCCGCGCCGCTGCACGCGCGCTTCGGACTGACCGCCTCGGTGCGGGCGTCGGCCGCGCTCTACAACACCGAGGACGATGTCGACGTGTTCCTCGACGCCCTCGCCGACGTGCGGCCGTTCTTCGGAGCAGGCGCGTGAGCGGGCTCGAGTCGCTGTACCAGGAGCTCATCCTCGAGCACTCCAAGCGGCCGCACGGCAAAGGCATCGCCGACGCGGATGCCGCAGACCTGCGCACCGCGACCTCGCACCAGCGCAACCCGATCTGCGGCGACGAGATCACCCTCCGCGTGCGGGTGAACCCCGACGACACCGTTCACGACATCACGTGGGACGGAGCCGGCTGCTCGATCTCGCAGGCCTCGGCCTCGATGCTCGCGGTGCTCGTCGACGACCGCGAAGGCGGGCTCACCCGCGCGCAGGCGACCGAGCTGATCGACGGATTCCGCACGGCGCTGCGCTCGCGCGGCACGATCCCGATCGACGAGGAGACCTACGGCGACGCCGAGGCACTCAGCGGCGTCTCGAAGTACACCGCGCGCGTGAAGTGCGCGATGCTCGCGTGGGTCGCGTTCGAGGACGCCCTGGCCCGCGCCTCCTGACGCCGGCCGCGGGCGTCTCTTCTCCCCGTGAGACGACAACTGCACGTCGAGACCATGGGGTTCACCCACAGTCTCGACGTGCAGTTGTCGTCTCAGCGAAAAGGGAAAAGGGGAGGGGCGGCGGCGCGGATCAGACGGACGCGAGCACGGACTCCAGGCGCTGGTAGCTGGTCTCCATGCCCTCGGTCATCCCGGTCGCGAGCACCATGTCGCGCGTCTGGGAGTCCGGATACTCGATGAGCAGCGTGATGAGCGTCGCGCCGTCCTCCTCGTAGAGGTTCATGTCATTCAGCGTCGACGGGAAGTCGGTCCCGGTCATGTGCTCGGTCGTCACGGCGCGCACCGGGGGCTCCGAGAGCAGGGTCTGCCCGTCGAACCCGAACGGCTCCCCCGGCTCGCCCTCGACCGGCTCCCAGGCGTAGCGGTACTTCCCGCCCGCGCTCGGGTCGATCTCGCACACGGTCATGCGCCAGCCGTCCGGGCCGAGGAGCCACTGCGTCATGAGCTCCGGCTCGGTGTGCGCGCGCCAGACGAGCTCGCGCGGACCGTCGATCAGGCGCGTGATGCGCACGTGGGTGTCGTCCAGGATCTCGGTCTGCGTGCCCTTACCGGCGGCGTAGGCGCGCAGTCCCTCGAGCACGCGGTCGAGCTGTCCCATCGCGAGCGTCGAACCCTCGACCATGCCCATCGCGACGACTTTTTCGAGCGCCTCGGCCGAGTCGAAGTACGTCGTGTTGCGCAGCCGCGCGCCCGTCTCGGTCGGCTCGAAGGAGAACACCATGCGCGAGGTCGGCATGTCGGCCAGTACCCGCCCGTCGGCATCCGCGAACGAGTCCAGTGCCGTGAACGAGCGGGGTCCGTCGATCTCGAGGAACTCCCACACCCCGTGATATTGCTCCCCCTGGGGGCTGGTCATCCGGTAGTGCGCTCGCCCACCGACCGACAGGTCGAATTCGGTGAAGGTGGCGGGGTAGCCGGGAGGGCCCCAGAACCGCTCGAGCTGGCGGGGGTCGGTGAAGGCGCCCCAGAGGCGGTCGACGGATGCCGCCACCTCGGCGGTCAGCGTCATGGTGAGCGCTTCAGGGTCGGTCGTGACGTCGGTGACAGGCATTGTCAGTCCCTTTCGGTGTCGGTTCGATCGGAAGACCCGGTATCGGGCGGAGTTTCGGCGAGGAGGGCGTCGAGGCGGTCGATGCGGGACCGCCACAGCTCTTCGAAGCGGGCGAGCAGCACGCGGGCGCGGGCGATCATGTCGGGGTCCGCTCGCACGAGGCGCTCGCGCCCCTCGGCACGCTTGACGATGAGGCCCGCCTCTTCGAGCACGGCGACGTGCTTCTGCACGGCGGCGAAGGACATGTCGTACTCCCGGGCGAGCGCCGAGACCGAGTGCTCGCGCTCGATCGTGCGCCGCAGGATGTCGCGCCGCGTGGCCGCGGCCAGCGCGTGGAAGACGCGGTCGATCCGTTCATCGCTGAGCTCCATTTGTGCAACCATTTGGTTGTACGTTACGCCGAGCACCGGCATCCGTCAAGAGGTCGGTAGCGTGCTGATATGCGCGCCTCCCGCCTCATGCTGCTCCTTCCCTCGATCGGCCTCGCACTGGTGCTCGCGGGGTGCGGGCTTCCTGCGCCGACGCCGACGCCGACGCCGACGACCATCCCCTCCGATTCGAGCGCCGCCCCCACGCCGAACCCGACGGTCGATGCCGCCCGAGTCGTCGTCACCGTCGATTCCGTCGTCTACGAGCACGACGGGCGCGCGGAGGAGGTGTCGCTCAGGGACGGCGAGGAGGTCGTGGCGCTCCTCGAGCAGATCGCCGGCGCGGCGACCGTCGAGGAGTTCGACGGTCCCTACGACACCGCAGGTGGGGTGCGGTACGCGTGGGACGGCGTCTCGATCTCGGTGTGGACGTACGACTCGCGTGGCTTCCTCAACGTCGGCGGGCCCACGATCGGCGGCATCCCCATCGCCACCGCGGAGGGCATCTCCGTCGGCAGCACGCGCGATGAGGCCCTCGCGGCTGAGGCGTTCGAGCTGTGCCAGTACGACGGGGACGGGGACGGCAAGCCGGACAGCTTGGCGATGCATCCCGAGGAGGTGCCTGACGCATTGTCCCTCTGCCGCCCGGATGCCGTCGGGATCGAGTACGTCGAGCTCGGGTTCGCTGGCGACCTCGTCACACGGCTCTCGGCACCGTCGAACGACTTCTCCGACATCTGAGGCGCTTCTGCGGCATCTGACACGGTCACGACGATCTCGCGGTGCGTCGGTCGATGCCTGCGGGGGGGGCACACGACTCACGCCGGTCGGGGCGATGCCCGGCCAACTAGACTGAACCGGTCCGGCGTCCCCGAATCCTGGAGCTGAGCCGCGTGACCACCCCCTCCCGAAAGTCCCTGGCCGACACCGTCGAGAACGCCGTCGCGACGCCCGAGAAGGAGCAGCCCTACGGCGCGCTCGGACTCAAGGACGACGAGTACCGGCAGATCCGCGAGATCCTGGGACGCCGCCCCACGAGCGGCGAGCTGGCGATGTACTCGGTCATGTGGAGCGAGCACTGCTCCTACAAGTCCAGCAAGATCTATCTGCGCCAGTTCGGTCAGAAGGTGTCGGACGAGATGAAGGAACGGCTCATGGTCGGCATGGGCCAGAACGCCGGCGTCGTCGACATCGGCGAGGGCTGGGCGGTCACCTTCAAGGTCGAATCGCACAACCACCCGAGCTACATCGAGCCCTTCCAGGGTGCCGCGACCGGTGTCGGCGGCATCGTCCGCGACATCATCTCGATGGGCGCGCGCCCGGTGGCCGTGATGGACCAGCTGCGCTTCGGCGCGATCGACGACCCCGACACCGCCCGTGTCGTCCACGGCGTCACGAGCGGCATCTCGTTCTACGGCAACTGCCTGGGTCTGCCGAACATCGGCGGCGAGACCGTCTTCGACGCCGTCTACCAGGGCAACCCGCTCGTGAACGCCCTCGCGGTGGGCGTCATGCGCCACGAGGACATCAAGCTCGCGAACGCGACCGGTGCGGGCAACCAGGTCGTGCTCTTCGGCGCGCGCACCGGCGGTGACGGCATCGGCGGGGCCTCGATCCTCGCGTCGGACACGTTCGCCGACGGCGGCCCGACCAAGCGGCCCGCCGTCCAGGTCGGCGACCCGTTCGCCGAGAAGGTGCTCATCGAGTGCTGCCTCGAGCTCTATCGCGACGACCTCGTCGAGGCGATCCAGGACCTCGGCGCCGCCGGAATCTCGTGCGCCACGAGCGAGCTCGCCGCGAACGGCGGCAGCGGAATGCGCGTGGACCTCGAGAAGGTGCTGCTGCGCGACCCGTCGCTCACGCCGGAGGAGATCCTCATGAGCGAGAGCCAGGAGCGCATGATGGCGATCGTCGCGCCCGAGAAGCTCGATGCCTTCCTCGCGGTCGTGAACAAGTGGGATGTCGAGACGAGCGTCCTCGGCGAGGTGACCGGCGACGGGCGACTGGTGATCCAGTGGCACGGCGAGGTCATCGTCGACGTCGACCCGTCGACCGTGGCCGTCGACGGACCCGTGTACGAGCGCCCGGTCGCCTACCCGACCTGGATCGACGCGCTGCGCGACGACTCGGCGAGCGCGCTCCCGAGGGAGAACGACGCCGAGACGCTCCGCCGCCAGTTCACGCAGCTCGTCGCGAGCCCCAACCTCGCCGACACGTCGTGGGTGACGAACCAGTACGACTACTACGTCATGGGCAACACCGCGCTGGCCTTCCCCGACGACGCCGGCATGATCCGCGTCGACGAGGAATCGGGCCTCGGCTTCTCGATCGCCACCGACTGCAACGGGCGCTTCTGCCAGCTCGACCCGTACGAGGGCGCGAAGCTCGCCCTCGCCGAGGCCTACCGCAACGTCGCCGTGAGCGGCTCCGTCCCCACCGCCGTCACCGACTGCCTGAACTTCGGCAGCCCGGAGAACCCCGAAGTCATGTGGCAGTTCTCGCAGGCCGTCGCCGGCCTCGCGGACGGCTGCCTCGAGCTCGGCATCCCCGTGACCGGCGGCAACGTCAGCTTCTACAACCAGACCGGCGACCAGCCGATCTTCCCGACACCCGTCGTCGGTGTCCTCGGCATCATCGACGACGTGGCGCGCCGCATCCCGAGCGGGTGGCAGGACGAGGGCGAGAACCTCTATCTCCTCGGCGTGACAGGCACCGAGCTCGACGGCTCCGCCTGGGCCGGAACCGTGCACGGTCACCTGGGCGGTCGCCCCCCGGCAGTGGATCTCGGCGCCGAGAAGAAGCTCGCCGAGCTGCTGCACGCGGCTTCGCTGCAGTCGCTGGTCTCCAGTGCGCACGACCTGTCCGCCGGCGGCCTCGCGCAGACGCTCGCCGAGGGCGTGCTCCGCTTCGGCGTGGGCGCCCGCGTGTGGCTGCGCGAGATCATGGAGCGAGACGGGGTGGATGCCGCCACCGCGCTGTTCTCGGAATCGACGGGTCGCGTCATCGTGAGCGTGCCGCGCGAGGACGACGTCAAGTTCCGTGGCCTGTGCGAGGGTCGAGGCTACCCGGTGCTGCGGATCGGGGTGACCGATGCGCCCGGCGAGGACGGCGAGCCGGCCCTCGAGGTCCAGGACCTGTTCACGCTGGGGCTGAGCGAGCTGCGGAGCCTGTCGACCGAGACGCTGCCCGCCGTCTTCGGTGCCACCGTCACCGAGCCGTCGAAGTAGGCTGTCGGTCATGTCCGAGGACGAATACGCCGACTACAACGAAGCCCGCCAGCGCCGCGTGAAGATCGTCGCCTGGGTGGTCATCGTCTCGCTCATCCTCGTCGGCGGCGGCGCCACGGTCCTGGCCCTCATCTTCGGCTGACCTGCGCATCGCCTGACCCCCGGTTCTGCCGGAGGGTCCGCGGATTACGATGTCCTGGTGGAGATGATCCTCCTGATCGTCGAGAGCTGGTGGTGGGTCGCACCCGCGGCCGCCGGGGCCGGCGCCGCGACGTACGCCGGAGTGACCGCCAGGGGTCGCCGTGCGAGGAGACTCGAACTGGATGCCGCGCGGCGCGAGGTCGCGCTCGCCTCCCGGGCGCTCATCGCCGCGCGCGTCCGGGTGCGCGAAGCGCAGGCCGCCGTGCTCGCCGCGCGCGCCTCGTCCGCTCCCCCGACGCTCGGCGAAGCCCTGCTCGGCACCCCCGCGACGGCGCAGGCGCGCCGCGCACTGCAGGAGGCCAAGCTCGCGCAGAAGTCCGCGGCGATGGTGCTGCGTGCGCGCCGCGCCCGCGTGAAGGCGACCACTGCCCAATACCACGCGGCGTCCTCCACCGATCCGCTGCCGATCGAGCGGCTGTACCGCGCGCACGACGCGGTCGTCGCCCGCTGGATGGACTACGAGACCGATCCGGCGAAAGCGATCGCCTACCCGCAGCTGAGCGATACGCGCGAACCCGCGACCCTGGCGTTCTTCCGCGCGTACCGCGCGGCGCAGGACGTGCGTCCCGCCTCTGCGCGCGAGCGGATCCCTCCCGAGCAGTACCTCGCGTATCGCGACGCCGTCGCCGCGCTCGAGGCCGCGTTCGACGAGGCCGAGCGCGCGGCGGGTGCCGCGCCGCGTCCGACGGCACCGCCGACCGGGATCTGGCAGATGCCCGCCTGGATCCCGCTGCGGATGCCGACCTCCGACTGACCTGCGAGCAGGCGAGCCTGCCGGAGGCGGCGGTTAGCATGACAGGGTGGAACCTTTCTTCTCGTTCCTCGGGGGCTACTGGTGGCTCGTCTTCCCGCTCATGGGAGTGATGGGCGGCATCGGCAGCGCCTGGGAGCGCGGCGCCCGGCGCCGCCACAAGCGTCGGCTCGAGGTTCTGCACGCCAAGGCGGAGATCACGGCCGCCAAGGCGGGCGTACGTCCCCCCGCCGTCGCGGCGGCCGACCTGCCGCCGATCGAGACGGCGACTGCGGCCCCGGCATCCGCACCGGAGGGAACGCAGCTCGAGCGGCTGTTCGCCTCGCACGACGCCGTGACCGCACGGTGGCTCGAGTACGAGCTCGACGTGGCGAAGCTCATCGCGTTCCCCGCGATGAGCGACGGCCGCCAGCCCCTCACGGCCGCCTTCCTGCGCGCCAAGCGCATCGCGGACGGCCTGCGGCCGGCATCCGCGAAAGCACGCCTGACGAAGGAGCAGCTCACCGAGTACCGCGACGCGGTCGTGGACTACGAAGTCGCGTTCGACGTGGCCGAGCGCGACGCCCGCCGCGTGAAGGATTCCTCGTTCACGACGGTCGAGCGCAAGCGCCTGGACACGGCGAAGCAGCTCCTCACGATCGCGATCGATGAGGCCGCCACCCCCGCCGAGCGGCAGGTGGCCTACCGGCGGGTCCGCGAAGAGCTCGACGGGCTCATCTCGCTCTCGGACGAGGCGATCGAGGTGCTCGAGGCGAAGGTGACGCTCGAGCTGACGACCGGTCGGCAGCCCACCGTGTCGGATGCCGCACCTCCGCGCGAAACGGAGGCCTCGCCGACGGAAGCCCCGCAGACCGCGGCTCCGCGGACGCCGACCCCTTCCCCGCAGCCGGCCCCATGGCCCGTACCGGCCCGGAGCGCGGACACGGCCCCCGGCCGGGTGGTCCGTCCCAAGCCGCATCTCTGACGCGACGCGAGGCGCGTTGTCTAGGACCCGGGTCCCCGACGGCTCGACGCCGCTTCAGTAGACGACGATCGGGCGGATCTCCACCGTCACGCCCGGCAATTCCAGCAACGGCCACGTCTTGACGATCTCGATGGCCGCATCGAGATCGGGCACGTCGATCACCTGGAATCCGCCGCTGACCTCCTTCGCCTCCGAGAACGGCCCATCAGCCACGACCGGCCCGTGAGCGCCATGGGTGACCGAGGTCGCCGTGGTGACCGGCTGCAGCTGGGCACCCGACTCGGTCATCACCTCGCGATGCGTACCGAACCAGTCGTAGGTGCGGCGGTAAGCCTCCTCGGCGTGCTCGGGCGACACCGTCGCTTCCAGCTCGGGGGTGGTCGTGAACATGATGACGTACTTCACGGTCGTGTCCTTTCGTCAGTGGAACAGTTTCATCGGGACAGCGAACAGGCAAGCGGCAATTCGACACGAACCTCGGAATCGCGTCGACGGAGCTGACCGCGTCCTTCGCGAGTGCGGACGCGGTCAGCGTGTCGAGCGAAAGTGCTCAGAGCTGGCCCGCAGACGGGTCGTGCATCGGGCGAAGCTCGACACCGCCGCCGGCCGCCGGGGCCAACGCGGCGAGCTCGATCGCGTGATCGAGGTCGCGCGCCTCCACGGTGTAGTAGCCGAGGAACGACTCTTTGGACTCCACGAACGGGCCGTCCGACACCTCGCCGGCGGTGATCTTGAGTGCCTGCGACACGGGCTTGAGCGCCCCACCACCCGTGATCGACCCACCGTGCTCGACGACGCCCTTTGTGAACGCATCGTGCGCTTCGACGACGGCGCCCCATCCCTCGGGCGTCATGGTCTCGTAGAAAGCCGGGTCTTCGTAGATGAGGATCGCGTACTGGGACATGGAATACCTCCTGCATTGGCGAGCCGGCCTGTCCGGCTCCTTCATCGTCACAGCGAACGACTTCCCGCCATTTCGACAACCCCCCGGCATATTTCCGTCCAGCTCGAGATGAGAATGTGACGTTCGACCTCACCCCGACCTGGGGAGAGATCCTCCGCGACCCCCCACCCGCGGGGTAGGGTCTGCGGATGGCTACGTCCGCCGAAGCATCCGTGTCCGCACCGAGTCCGCTCAAGCGGTCGATCACGGTCAAGCAGCTCTACTTCTACGTCGTGGGCGACGTCCTCGGCTCCGGCATCTACGTCCTCGTCGGCCTCGTCGCGGCGGCGGTGGGCGGGGCGTTCTGGATGGCATTCCTGGTGGGCGTCGCGATCGCCGCGGTCACCGGCCTCGCCTACGCCGAGCTCGTCACGAAGTATCCGCAGGCCGCTGGCGCGTCGCTGTACGTGAACAAGGCCTTCCGCAGCCCCGCGCTGACCTTCTTCGTGACGATCTGCATGCTCTCCGCCAACATGGCCGCCGTCGGCTCACTCGCCTCAGGGTTCGTCCGCTACTTCGCGGGTCTGATCGGCCTGCCCGAGGACGCGATCTGGGCGGCGACCGCCATCGCCCTCGCGTTCGTGGCGGTCATCACCCTCATCAACCTCATCGGCATCACCGAATCGGTCGTCGCGAACGTCGTGATGACCTTCATCGAGCTCACGGGCCTCGTGATCGTGATCATCATCGGTGCGATCGCGCTCTTCGAGGGCGTGGGCGATCCGGCCGTGCTGCTGCAGTTCAACGTCGACGGCGGTGGCGGCTCGGCGATCCTCGCGGTCCTCGCCGGTGTCTCGCTCGCGTTCTTCGCGATGACAGGATTCGAGAACGCCGCGAACGTCGCCGAGGAGACGATCGACCCGTCGCGCGCGTTCCCGCGGGCCCTGATCGGCGGGATGCTGACCGCCGGCATCGTGTACGTGCTGGTCTCGATCGCCGCGGCCCTCGCCGTTCCGATCTCGACCCTCGCCGGGAACACCCTGCTCGAAGTGATCCGTGCAGACCTCTTCTTCATCCCGGCATCCGTCATGCTCGTCGTCTTCGGGATCATCGCGATGATCGCGATCAGCAACACCACGCTCGTCACCGTCGTGGCCCAGGCCCGCATCCTGTACGGCATGGCCCGCGAGGACGTGGTGCCGGCCGTGTTCGCCAAAGTGCATCCGGTCCGGCGCAGCCCCTACGTCGCCCTGCTGTTCGGCGGCGCGGTGGTGGGTGCGCTCCTCGTGGTCGGCGCGATCATCCGCAGCGGCCAGGGCGGGCTCGCGCCGGAGGACCAGCTCGACATCGTCGATCGCCTCGCGACGATTACCGTCGTCTTCCTGCTGTTCATCTACGCGCTCGTGATCGTGTCGTGCCTGAAGCTGCGCGGCAAGGACGAGCGACCGGACACGTATCGGGCGAACACGCCCCTGTTGATCGCCGGCATCATCGGCAATCTCGCGGTGCTCACGTACACGCTGATCGACGACCCCGAGGCGCTGTTCTGGGTGGCCGGGCTTCTCGCCGTCGGACTCGTCCTGTACATCTGCGAGCGCCTGTTCGGCAAGAAGCGGCTCCGACCGCCGGGAGTCGAGCGCGGCGACCCGTCGGCGACGCTCGAGAAGGACGCCTGACCGTGCACGTCATCGTCGCCACCGACGGCTCGCGGGCATCGCTCGACGGGGCGCGCCAGTTCATCGGCTTCGCGGACGCGGATGCCGTCACCGAAGTGACCGTCGTGGCCGTGGTCAGCCCGTACGCCGCCGCCCCGTTCGCGAATGAGATCGGCCCGACCCGGACACCGCTCATGACCTCGCTGAGCTTCGCCGACGACGCACGCGTCGCCGCGGAGACCGTGGCCGCGGAATTCAGCGCGTGGGGACCCCGCGTGCACACCCAGGTGCGCAGCGGCTCGCCGGCGCAGGAGATCATCCGGGCGGCGGAGGAGACCGACGCCGCACTCATCGTGCTCGCGGCGGGCAGCCGCGGGCTCAGTCGCACGATCCTGCTCGGCAGCACCGCCTCGCGCGTCCAGCACTCGGCGCCGTGCGCCGTGCTGGTCTGCCGCTGACGTCCGCTCGTCGAGCAGCCACTTCCCCGCAGCATCGACGGACGCCTGAGGGCGGCCCTGTCGCACGGGGTTGACGCGAGCTCGGTTCTATGGTTACTTAGTCAAGTAATTAACCCACAGACCGGAGCCGACGTGATCGAAGAAGGCAAAGCGCTGTTCCTCCAGATCGCCGAGAGCGTCGAGGACTCGATCATCGACGGTTCGCTCGCCGAAGAGGCGCAGGCCCCGTCCACGAACGAACTCGCCGCGTTCTTCCGCATCAACCCCGCCACGGCCGCGAAAGGAGTCGCCATGCTCGTCGACAAAGGAGTGCTCTACAAGCGTCGCGGGATCGGCATGTTCGTCGCGCCGGGCGCACGCGAACTGCTGATGACCGAGCGGCGCGCCGTCTTCGCCGACCGCTTCGTCGCGCCCCTGCTCGCCGAAGCCGACAAGCTCGGGCTCGGTCCCGACGAGCTCACGCGTCTGATCCTCGACCGCGCCGACGCCCAGGGCGCGGCATCCCCTCAGGAAGGAGCGGCCCGATGACCGCTGTCATCGAGGTGCAGAACCTCACGAAGCGCTACCGCGACATCACCGCCGTCGATGACGTGTCGTTCGCGATCGAGCAGGACACGATCTACGGCCTGCTCGGCCGCAACGGCGCCGGCAAGACGACCGTGATGTCGATGCTCACCGCCCAGAACTTCGCCACGAGCGGTGACATCCGCATCTTCGGCGAGCACCCGTACGAGAACGCGCGGGTCCTCGAGCGCATGTGCTTCGTGCGCGAGAGCCAGCGCTACCCGGACGACGCGAGGCCCGTGCACGCGTTCCGGTCGGCGCGGCTGTTCTTCCCCCGGTGGGACGAACAGCTCGCCCAGCGCCTGATCGCCGACTTCCAGCTGCCGACGAATCGCCGCATCAAGAAGCTCTCACGCGGGCAGCTGTCGGCGGTCGGCGTGATCATCGGTCTCGCCTCGCGCGCCGAGATCACGTTCTTCGATGAGCCCTACCTCGGCCTGGACGCCGTGGCCCGGCAGATCTTCTACGACCGGCTGCTCGAGGACTACTCCCTGCACCCGCGGACGATCATCCTGTCCTCGCACCTGATCGACGAGGTGTCCAACCTGATCGAGCGCGTGCTCGTGATCGATGCCGGTCGCATCATCATGGACGAGGCGACGGATGCCGTCCGCGACCGCGCCTCCACGATCGTCGGTGACGGCGCCGAGGTCGACGCCTTCGTGGCCGGACGAGAGGTCCTGCATCGCGAGAGCCTCGGCCGCGTGGCCTCGGTCACCGTGCTCGGAGCGCTGAGCGCGGCGGACCGGGTCCGACTCGCCGACCTCGGCCTCGATGTCGCGCCCGTCTCACTGCAGCAGCTGATCGTCCGTCTCACCCAGCACGCCGCCGAACAGGCGGCACCGACCCCGGAGGTGGCCCGATGAGCCGCACACTGAACGTCGTCCGTCTGCAGCTGGTCAACAGGATGACCTTCCTGTGGATCCCGCTGATCATCCTGTTCGGCACGCTCGCGTTCACGCTGATCGTGTACAGCATGCTCCCGCCCGGCGCGGTGAAGTACGGCGGCGGGGTCCAGGCGCCCCTCTGGTACTTCCTCGCGATCGGCATCCAGGCGATGGCCTACTCGTTCCCGTTCTCCCAGGCGATGAGCATCACCAGACGGGAGTTCTTCTTCGGCACGCTGCTGACCGCGGGTCTCACCGCCGGCATCCTCGCGATCGTCTTCGTCATCGGCGGCTTCATCGAGCAGGCCACAGGCGGCTACGGGCTGAGCGGCTACTTCTTCTACATCCCGTGGCTGTGGGATGCCGGGTGGTGGGCGGCCGGGATCGCCTTCTTCGCGATCGCGATGTTCATGTTCGTGATCGGCTTCTGGGCGGCGACGATCTACAAGCGCTGGGGCGCCCTGGCGGTCACGCTCGCCATGGTCGGCATCGGGGCGCTCCTGGTCGGCGGCCTCTGGATCACCGGACGGCTGAACGCGTGGGCGCAGGTGTTCGGGTGGCTGCAGGGCCAGGGCACGGTCGGCATGACCCTCTGGGGCATCCTGATCACGGCGGTCCTGGCGGCGACGGCCTTCCTGACCCTGCGTCGCGCGACTCCCTGACAGCGCTCAGCGCAGCGGCACGGGGACGTCGCTGCCGCCCTCGCGGGTCAGGCGCGCGCCCATCTGCACCAGACTCGGCTGCTCCACGAAGCCGCCGGCGAACAGCGCCTGACCCTGCGCGAACGCGGTCGCCCGGTTGAGCAGAGAGTCCGGCGCGTAGCCGAACATGCCGCCGAGCTCGGCGAGGTCCCGCGGCGAGCTCATCCGCATGAGGGCGAGGTTGTCGCACTGCGACAGGGCGTTCACGTGCACCTTCGACGGGCGCTGGGTCGACAGCAGCAGCCAGAGGCCGTACTTGCGCCCCTCCGCGGCGATCTGCACGATCCGCTCCGTCAGCAGCTTCTGCACGGGGGTGACCGGGTCGGGCGTGCAGAGGTTGTGGGCCTCATCGATCACGATGAGCCGGCCGATGCGCTGCTCGCGGGTCTCCCACAGGTGGTCGAGCACCGCGAGCGCCGCGGCGCGGGACTCCATCGGCGTCGGGAAGCCGCCGAGGTCCACCACCGTCGCATCGGGCTTGTCGTCGATGTCGTCGGTGACGGCGCGCTTGCCCCACGCCCACAGGTTCCACTGCACGACGCCGAGGTTCTCCAGCCGCATCGCGAGGTCGTGACGCACGCGGTCGGGGTGGGCGCGCATGAACCCCACGATGTCGTGATCGGGCACCAGGGAGAGCTCGGGCTCCAGGCGCAGCAGCGCGTTGAAGTCCTGCGGATGCAACAGCGGGTCGATCTGCAGGATCGCGGCACGCGAGCGCAGGGGAAGCTGCATGAAGCGCACGTGCAGGGGGTTCTCGGCTCCGGGGGTGGACCGGAGCACCCGGATGTCGCGCTGCGCGAGCTCGGACGCCTCGCTCGCGGGGGCGGACTCGTGGAGCTCGCCGAGCTTGACGAAGTCCGAGTTCGGATCGAGGATCACCAGCGGCAGCCGCGTGTGCAGCATGATCTGCTCGAGGGCGACGCCGAGTGCGTACGTCTTGCCCGATCCGCTCTGCCCGCACCAGAACGTGTGGCGGTTGAGCTTGTTCGCGAGCAGGTGGGCGGGGGCGGCATCCTCGGATTCGAGCAGCGTGCCGATCGTGAGTTCATGGGCCATGGCGAGGGTCCTTCCGCTCAGCGCTCTTCGGCGGCTTCGACGTGATGCCTGATCACTTCGGCGACGACGAACGAGAACCACTTCTGGGCGAACTCGGGGTCCAGCTCCGCGTCGATCGCGAGTCGGCGCAGACGGGCGAGCTGCTGCTCCTCCCGGGCGGGGTCGGATGCCGGCATGC
This sequence comes from Microbacterium lacus, assembly GCF_039531105.1. NCBI lineage: Bacteria > Bacillati > Actinomycetota > Actinomycetes > Micrococcales > Microbacteriaceae > Microbacterium > Microbacterium lacus. Next base: position 403,642 of record NZ_BAAAPK010000001.1, on the reverse strand, counting down.
CGTGCTCCGCTTTGAGCTTGCCGACCTGCTTCGTGGCACGGAACCGTTCGGCGAGCAGATAGACCAGCGCGGCATCCACGTTGTCGATGCTGCCGCGCAGTCGCTGCAGGGTCTCGAGCGCTTCTGCGTCGGCCAGGACAGGCTCTGCGGAGTGATCGGTCATGCCCCGACGATACCGGTCGCGGCCCGGGCGGTCGGTGCGATGCACGCCGCCCGTCAGTGCGCGATCGCGTACCACCCGGAGGGGGCGAGTTCGGATCCGGCTCGGGACAGGTACTGGTCGAAGTAGACCCGCGCGACGAGTTCCCGCCGGCTCGTGACGTCCGCCTTGTCGAAGATCGACTTCAGGTGGTCTTGCACCGTGTAGGGCGAGACGTGCATCTCAGCGGCGATCTCCTTCGTGTTCGCGCCCCGGAGCACGATGGAGATGACGTCGCGCTCGCGCGGCGTGAGGCCGAAGGCCGCGGCGACGAGGTCGATCACCTCCTGAGGGCGGGCCTCCTCGATCGTGACGACGACATCGCCGCCGCGGTCGCTGAGTCCACCGAGCGGAGCTGCGTGCAGCACCAGCCAGAGCCCGTCCGCCGTTCGGGTGCGCACCCGAGGGACCCGATCGGTGTCACCGCGTGCGAGCCGGCGGGCGGCGTCGACGAGCGCATGGACGTACACGAACGGGTCGCCCATGCCGGGCAGCGCCGACATGCGCTCGAGGTGCGCCTGCGCGCCGGGTGTGGACTGGATCATCCGGTTCTGCGCATCCACGATGATGACGGCCGGACCTGCCTCGCTGGCCGTGCTCCGGAGGGCGATCTGCGCGAGGAGCCCGGTGCGGAAGCCGCGGGTGAAGGAGGGCGCGACATCAGCGAGGAACGCCAGCTCCTCCGCCCCGAATGCCTGATCCTCGCTTCCACGGAAAAGCGAGAGATGTCCCCACCCTCCGCTGCGGTCCGCGAAGACCACGCGCGCCTCGTCGTGGAAGTCGAAGTGGGGGACGAGCAGTTCCGCCATCCGAGCGGACCGGGTCACGTCTCCGTGGGTCTCGCGGTTCATTCCGACCGCGGTGCGTCCGGCTCGCAGCAGCCCGCGAATGGCCGTCGGCTCCTCACCGCCGTACTCGAGCTGCGACCACGCGAGGTCCTGCTCGTTGCGGCCGTCGAGGACGCCGAGCTTCCGCGCGCTCGAGACCATCGCGGTCGCCGGGTCGAGCGTCGTCACGCACGCGGCGACGAAGGGCACGACCGCACCCAACGAGTCCGCTGCTTCGTCCATGAACCGATGCAGGGGAAGGCCGGCACGCGACATCACCTCGATGTCGCTCCGCGCGCGTCCACGCGCCAGTGCCGTTGCCATGCCATCAGTGTGCTCTCGGGCGCGGGGATCCGCTATCCCAGGTATCTGGGAGGGCGGAAGATCCCTCTGCTCTGGGGTGGTGGCCGGAAGCCGGCCGCCACCAGACTCTCCTGCGGCGCCGTTCGAGGTGCCCCATCCGATCCGAAATCAGACCACTGGAGCTCACCATGACCTTGTCCGACACCACGACCGACACCGCCGGACCCGATGCCGCAGACCCGCGGGCACGTCGGTTGCGCGCCGCCCTCGGCAACCGTGTGGTGCTGCCCGGTGACGACGACTGGGATCTCGCCCGCATGCCCTGGAACCTCGCCGTCGACCAACGACCGGTCGCCGTCGCGCGTCCGGAGAACGCCGAAGAGGTCGTGGACGTCGTCCGTGCGGCCGCCGCGGCAGGACTCAGAGTCGCACCGCAGTCGACCGGACACGCCGCCGCCGCGCTCGCCGACACGGGCTTCGCCGACACCGTGGTCATCTCACTGGCGCGACTGCGCGGCGTCACGGTCGACCCGGTCGCGCGCACGGCGCGCGTGCTGGGCGGCTCGCAGTGGAACGACGTCCTGGAAGCCGCGGCACCCCACGGTCTGACGGCGCCCCACGGAAGCGCCGGCGACGTCGGCGTCGCCGGGTACAGCCTCAGCGGCGGCCTGTCCTTCTACGCGCGGACGCACGGCCTCGCGGTCAACTTCGTCCGTGCCGTTCAGATCGTCACCGCCGACGGCGCACTGGTGCGCGCGAGCGCCGAGGAGAACCGGGACCTGTTCTGGGCGGTCCGAGGCGGATCGGGCGCCTTCGGGGTGGTGGTCTCGCTCGAGATGGACCTGCTCCCGTACGCGGACGTGTACGCCGGAATGCTGCTGTGGGACGCAGCTCGCGCCTCCGAGGTGGCTCGCGCCTGGGCGACGTGGACGACGACGGCACCGGATAGCGCGACGACGACCCTGCGCATCCTGAACCTTCCCCCCCTGCCCGAACTTCCCCCGTTCCTCTCCGGCCGGTCGGTGGTGGTCATCGACGGCGCGGTCCTGGGGACTGATGAGGGGGCAGCCGCCGTCCTCGCACCGCTGCGGGCGCTCGCACCGGAGATCGACACCTTCGGTCGCATCCCTGCTGCCGGGCTGGTCGCCGTGCACATGGATCCGCCTCAGCCCACCCCGGCGGTCACCGGGCACGCAGTGGTCGACGAGCTCCCGGAAGATGCGGTCGCCGCATTCCTGCGGGCCGGCTCCGACCCGAGGCTCTTCATGATGGAGCTGCGCCACGTCGGCGGAGCCGTGGCGCGTCCGGTCGATGCGGGTGGGGCGGTGTCGGCCTTCCGGGGAGAGTACATCTGCCACGCGGTCGCCGTTGTTCCGGTTCCCGATGCCGCAGCCGGCGCCGGCGCGGCGGTGGGCGCGGCAGTGGCGCTCTTCGAGCCGTGGCACATCGACGCTCTCGCGCTGACGTTCGTGGACGGCGGCAACGTGGATCGCCGGGGCGGATACGGCGACGCGGCCGGCCGGCTCGGTGAGCTCAAGCGTCGATTCGATCCCGGCGACATGTTCTCCGCCGCTCACCCCGTGAACTGACCGGCTGCGGAACGACGCCGCACCGCGCACCGGGCTCGTGTGCGCGGTGCGGCCGTCGGGATGGTTCACGACGAGCCGATGCCCGCGTCGCCACATTCACCCGGCCCGGGTGAGTGGTGCGCGATGCCCCGCGCCCTAGAGTGTGAGCCATGACCGATGGCACCCCTTCGCCCGCAGCCGGCTCGGATGCCGCCGGAGCGCCCGTCGCCGCAGAGGCGCCCGCTCCCGCGACGCCCGCGGCCGAGAGCACCGACACCGGCGAGGTGATGGTCGCCGCCACGAGGGCCAGCGATCGAGGCGGACGCCCGTTCTGGGCGCACTTGGACAGTCCTTTCACCGCGGGCCTGCTGCTCACGATCGGCGGCCTCGTCGCGATCCTGCTCGGGATCGCGGTCACCAACATCGCCACGATCCTCATCTACATCGCCCTGGCCATGTTCGCGGCTCTCGGCCTGGACCCCGTGCTCAGGTGGTTCGAGCGGCACAACGTGAAGCGCCCTTGGGCGATCACGATCGTCTTCCTGATCCTGGGCGTGATCGCCACCGGTGTGATCCTCCTGGTCGTGCCCACCCTCATCAACCAGGTCAGCTCGTTCTTCACCGGCATCCCCTCGATGATCTCGGACTTCCAGAAGAGCGACGTCTACGCGACGCTGGAGGGCATCTTCGGAACGGGCCTGAACACGATCACGAGCGAGATCCAGTCCTTCATCACGAACCCGTCCAACATCGCCGCGATCTCGGGCGGTCTGCTCAAGATCGGCGCCGGAATCGCCGCCGCCGTCTCGGGCGGGCTGATCGTGGTCGTCCTCACGCTGTACTTCGTGGCCTCGCTCCCGGCGATCAAGGAGTCGCTGATGCAGTTCGCGCCCGCGCGCAACCGCACCAAGGTCCGTGCCATGACGAACGAGATCACCGAGTCGGTGGGCAGCTATCTGATGGGCATGGTCGTGCTCGCGTTCTTCAACTCGATCGTGGCCTTCCTGCTGCACCTGGTCCTCGGCCTGCCCTACCCACTCCTGATGGGCGTACTCGCGTTCATGATCACGATCATCCCGCTCGTGGGCCCGGTCCTGTACTGGATCACCGCGAGCGTGATCGCGCTGTTCACGAGCCCGGTATCGGCGCTCATCTTCGCGATCTGCTATCTGATCTACATCCAGATCGAGGCCTACGTGATCACCCCGAAGGTCATGAGCAAGGCGATCTCGATCCCGGGCTCGCTCGTGGTGATCGGTGCCCTCATCGGCGGCACGCTGCTGGGTCTGCTCGGTGCGCTGATCGCCGTGCCGGTGACCGCCTCGATCCTGCTCATCATCAAACAGGTGTACATCCCGCGGCAGGACGCGAAGGTCTAGCTCCGCGCCCGCAGAAGGCAGGTCGGCGACGGCGTCTGCACGCGGTGCCGCACGCGCCCGGGCACCCCGGTGCGCAGGTCGAGGGTGAGAGACGCGACCTCGTCGGAGCGCTGGCCGGCCACCAGAAGCGTGTCACGGTCGATCACGTGGTGCCGGGGCCAGTCCACGCCGGAATCGACGAGGGCGACCGGCGCGAACGCGTCGCCGGCGCCCTTCACGCGCACGATGGCGATCGTGTTGCTGCCGCGCACGCCGGCGTAGAGGAAATGACCGTCACGGGAGGCCGCGAGTTCGGCCGCCGTGTCGCCGTCGAGCGTCCCGGCACCGAGGGTCGAACCTGCGACGACCCGCCAGCGCCCGCTCGGGTCGGGGGCGAGCGCGAAGACCTCACGACTGAGTTCGGTCACGACGTAGAGGTGCCCGCTCGGGTGCCACACCGTATGGCGCGGGCCGCTGCCTCGCGGCAGGACGACCTGCTGCACTTCGCGGAGCCCGGAGCCGTCCGCCCGCCAGAACCGCACGAGATCCCAGCCCATGTCGGTGGTCGCGATCAGTCCGCCGGGGAGGAAGACCGCCTGGTGCGCGCGCGAGACGCGGGATGCCGCCTCCGCGGACTCCGCATCCGGCTCGGGGTCGGCGGGCTCGGCGTCGTACTCCGGCACGAGGTGCCCGTATTCGTCGCCGGCCGCCGCGCGCAGCGCCCGCGCCGCGGCGGCGAGATCCACACCGCGACCGAGGTCCACGCCGGCGCTCAGATCGGCGCCCCGGTGCGGGTCCACACGCGCGGACAGATCGATCGCTCCACCGAAATCGCCGGGCTCGGCATCAGGTCCGTAGGGGTCCGACCCCGCGGCACCGATCGCCGGCGCGGATGGTCTGCCGGCGGCATCCAGTCGCATCCGCACGACGCGGCCGTCGCCCCAGCAGCTCGCCACGAGCGACCCGCCGTCGGGGGCGACGGCGACGTGGCACACGGCTTCACCCGCCTCCACCGGCCCGCCGAACGGTTCGAGCGTTCGCTCACCGGTGCGGCGATACGCACGGACGGTCCCCGCGTCCTCGATCGCGGCGTAGACCACGTCGTGCTCGGGATGCTGCGCCACCCACGACGGCGAGCCGTCCGCGCCGACCGCATCCCCGACGAAACGCAACTGCCCACCGGCCAGGATGTCATCCGCCGCGCCCGCATCGAGGACCCCGATGCCCGTCGCGTTCCCGCCGGAGCGGGCGGTGTATCCGCCGAGCCAGAAGCGCATCAGTCGACGAGGTCGTGGCGCACGATCACGGCGTCGCGGGAGGGCCCGACGCCGATGACCGAAATGCGCGTGCCGCTCATCTCCTCGAGGGCCAGAACGTAGTCCTGCGCCGCGAGCGGGAGGTCCTCGAAGGTGCGCGCACCCGAGATGTCCTCCTTCCAGCCCGGGAAGTACTCCAGGATCGGCTTGGCGTGGTGGAAGTCGGACTGGTTGACGGGCACCTCGTCGAAGCGCGTGCCGTCGACGTCATACGCCACGCACACCGGGATCTCGTCCAGGCCCGTGAGGATGTCGAGCTTGGTCAGCACGAGGTCGGTGATCCCGTTGATGCGGGTCGCGTAGCGCGTGATCGGGGCGTCGTACCAGCCCACCCGGCGGGGGCGACCGGTGGTCGTGCCGAACTCGAACCCGCGCGAACGCAGCCACTCCCCCTGCTCGTCGAACAGCTCGGTCGGGAACGGTCCGGAGCCGACGCGCGTCGTGTATGCCTTCACGATGCCGACGATGCGGTCCAGGCGATTGGGTCCGACGCCCGAGCCGGTGGCGGCGCCACCCGCAGTGGCCGACGAGGAGGTCACGAACGGGTACGTGCCGTGGTCGATGTCGAGCATCGTCGCCTGGCCGCCCTCGAACACGACGACCTCACCGGCATCCAGGGCTTCGTTCAGCAGCAGTGAGGTGTCGCACACCATGTCCTTCAGACGCGGCGCGTACGACAGCAGGTCCTCCACGACCTCGTCGATCGTGATCGCGCGCCGGTTGAACACCTTCACCAGGAGATGGTTCTTCTGGTCGAGCGCCCCCTCGACCTTCTGGCGCAGGATGTTCTCGTCGAAGAGGTCCTGCAGGCGGATGCCGACCCGGTTGATCTTGTCCGCGTACGCCGGCCCGATCCCCCGCCCCGTCGTGCCGATCATGCGCTTGCCGAGGAAGCGCTCGGTGACCTTGTCGAGCGTGCGGTGGTACTGCGTGATGATGTGCGCGTTCGCGCTGATCTTGAGCTTCGTGGTGTCCAGGCCGCGGGCGTTGAGCGCCTCGAGCTCGGCGAACAGCACCTCGAGGTCGACCACGACGCCGTTGCCGATCACGGGGGTGACACCGGGCGAGAGGATGCCGGAGGGCAGCAGGTGCAGCGCGTACTTCTCGTCGCCGATCACGACCGTGTGGCCGGCGTTATTGCCGCCGTTGAACTTCACCACCACGTCGGTGCGCTCACCGAGCAGATCGGTGGCCTTTCCCTTGCCCTCATCGCCCCACTGGACTCCGACGATCACGATGGCGGGCATGTTCACTCCTCGGGAAGGATCCGACGGTACACCCCATCCTATCGGGGCCCCTCCGGCGGCCCCCGGATGCCGCCTCGCCGGGTCTCGGCGTCGATAGGGTGAGCGCATGCTGCGCACCGCCCGTTGGGCCTGGATCTGGTCGTTCGTCCGCATCGCCGCTGCTGTCCTGGGTGTGGCGGCCGTGATCGCGCAGTTGCAGCGCAGCACGTCCAACGCCCTGCAGTTCGGCTGGCACGTGCCGACCGTCGTGGCGAACTTCCTGAGCTTCTTCACGATCCAGTCGAACCTGATCGCGGCGGTGACGCTCACGATCGGGGCGGTCTGGTGGTGGCGACGCGGGCGCGTCACCGAGGATGCCGAACCGCAGGGGTACGCCGTCCTGCTGCTGTGCGCGACGACCTATATGGTCACCACCGGCGTCGTGTACAACCTGCTGCTGCGCAACATCCCGCTGCCGCAGGGGCAGACCGTGGCGTGGTCGAACGAGGTGCTGCACGTCGTGATCCCGCTCGTGATGCTGCTGGATCTCCTCTTCGCACCTCGACGGCGCGCACTCGCGTGGAAGCGCGTGCTCGTCGTCGTGATCTACCCCATCGTGTGGGTGATCTACACGCTCCTGCGTGGACCCCTCATCACCTCGCCGGGGAGCGACGTGCCGTACTGGTACCCCTATCCGTTCCTGAACCCGAACAATCCCGAACTCGTCCCGCCCGGCTACGCGGGCGTCGCGGTCTACGTGATCGGGATCGCGATCGGCATCGTCGTCGTGGCGTTCTTCGTGGTGTGGGTGGGGCGACGGCGTGCCGTCGCCCCACCCACACCGACAGGGGCCGCGACCGCCGCTCAGTAGAATCGGGGGCATGTCGAAAGTCCTCCAGTCCCTGCCCGTCGGCGAGCGCGTCGGCATCGCCTTCTCCGGAGGGCTGGACACTTCGGTGGCGGTGGCCTGGATGCGCGACAAGGGCGCGATCCCCTGCACGTATACGGGTGATCTCGGCCAGCCCGACGAGGACGACATCGACGCGATCCCGGGTCGCGCGCTCGAGTACGGCGCCGAAGTCTCGCGACTCGTCGACTGCAAGACGGCGCTCGTGGAGGAAGGCTTCGGCGCGCTGGCGTGCGGCGCGTTCCACATCCGCTCCGGCGGCAAGACCTACTTCAACACGACTCCGCTCGGGCGCGCGGTCACCGGGACGATGCTCGTCCGCGCGATGAAGGAGGACGGCGTCGACATCTGGGGCGACGGCTCCACCTACAAGGGCAACGACATCGAGCGCTTCTACCGCTACGGCCTGCTCGCGAACCCCCGGCTGCGCATCTACAAGCCCTGGCTGGACGCCGATTTCGTCACCGAGCTCGGCGGTCGCGCCGAGATGTCGGCGTGGCTCGTCGAACACGGCTTCCCCTACCGCGACAGCGCCGAGAAGGCGTATTCGACCGACGCGAACATCTGGGGCGCGACGCACGAGGCGAAGACCCTGGAGCACCTGAACGTCTCGCTGGAGACCGTCGAGCCGATCATGGGCGTCCGCTTCTGGGATCCCTCGGTGCAGATCGACACCGAAGACGTCACCGTGACCTTCGAGCTCGGTCGCCCTGTCGCGATCAACGGCGTCGAGTACGCCGACCCGGTGGAGCTCGTGCACGAGGCGAACCGCATCGGCGGCCGCCACGGCCTCGGCATGAGCGACCAGATCGAGAACCGGATCATCGAGGCCAAGAGCCGCGGCATCTACGAGGCGCCCGCGATGGCACTGCTGTTCATCGCATACGAGCGCCTGGTGAACGGCATCCTGAACGAGGACACGCTCGCGACGTACCACGAGCAGGGCCGCCGCCTCGGTCGTCTCATGTACGAGGGCCGCTGGCTCGAGCCGCAATCGCTCATGCTGCGCGAGTCGATCCAGAAGTGGGTCGGGTCGACGATCAACGGCACCGTGACCCTGCGTCTGCGTCGTGGCGACGACTACACGATCCTGGACACCACGAGCCCGAACCTGTCGTACGGTCCGGACAAGCTCTCGATGGAGCGCGTCGGTGACGCGGCCTTCGGCCCGACCGACCGCATCGGACAGCTGACGATGCGCAACCTCGACATCGCCGACTCTCGCTCGCGCCTGGAGCAGTACGCCGGACTCGGCCTGATCGGCGGCGCGACCGGTGCGCTCGTCGGACGCCTGACCTCGGGCGAGGCGGACGAGATCACCGAGCACGCGACCGGCTACTCGGCCGAGCGCGAGCAGCTCGCCGACGCGGTGGACGAGGCATCCGAGTCGGCGTCGTTCGACTTCGGAGCCGACTGAACCACTCATAACTTGCACAGGTATGTGCAAGTTATCTAGAATCGTGCGGTGACCACCACCGCCGCCCGTCGACCGCGCCGTGACGCGCTCGAAAACCGCGCCGGCATCATCGCCGCCGCCCAGAGCGTCCTCGCCACCGACCCGAACGCGTCGCTCGATGCGATCGCCCATGCGGCCGGGCTCAGCCGTCGCGCCCTGTACGGCCACTTCTCCGACCGGGAGGCCCTGCTGCGCGCGGTGATCGAGGTGGGCGCGGCACGCTTCAACACGATCGCCGAGCAGGTGGATCACCCCGACGCCCGCGTCGCCCTCGCCCGACTCGCCGCCGACCTGTGGCGAGCGGCATCCACGGTGCAGGCCTCCGCGAACATCGCGCTCGACGACGCGCATGTCGCCGACACCGTCCGCGCGCTCGCGCCACTGCGGCGACGCGTCCGCGACCTCGTCGAGCGGGGGCGCGCGGAGGGCGCCTTCCGCGCAGACGTTCCGCCGGAGCTCCTCGGATTCCTGATCGAGGAGACGGCCCGAGCGACGCTGCGCGAGCTGCCGGCGGAGACGCCGGATGCGGCATCCGTCGTCGTCCGCGTCGTGCTGAGTGTGAGCGGGCTGTCGTGGACCGAACAGGCGGGGCTGCTGGCCGCTCACCCCGGGATCGTGGAGGAACGATGATGCGCGTGACGCTGGATGCCGTGCACAAGGGCCGCGACGGCCTCGCCCTGCCCCCGATCTCCCTCGCGTTCGAGACCGGCGCGGCGCGCATCGTGCCCGCCGAGACCGAGCAGCGACCGACCGTGCTCGGACTCATCGCATCGGGCCGCATGAAGCCCGATGCCGGAGCCGTGCGCATCGACGGCAGAACGGATGCCGCCGCCCTGCGTCGCCGCGTGGCCCTCGTCGACGCGCCCGATGTGTGCGATCCCGCACCCGATGTCGCCGTGTTCGGACTCGTGGCCGAGGAGCTCATGTTCGCGGGGCTCCCGTCGCACCCGGTCGCGGTCCTGCGCTGGCTCGACGAAGCCGGAATGCGCGAGCTGGCGCGCGTCCCGATCGCCGACGTCGCACCGCGCGAGCGGTTCCGGTTGCTGCTGGAGCTCACGGCGCTCCGGCGGAGCGTGGAGGCGATGGTCCTGGTCTCGCCGCAGCGTCACGGCGGGCATCCGGACGAGTGGTGGAGCCTGGTCGAGGAGTTCGCCGGACGCGGCTACGGGATGCTCGTGATCAGCGGTGTCGCATCGACCGCCGCGCTGGCGGGCCGTGCCGAGCGCGCGGATCTCGCGCCAGACGCGCCGGAGCCCGCAGTCGAACCTGCGTCCGAGCCCGAATCCGAGCCAGAGCCAGAACCCGAACCGGACCCGGCGCCTGAACCGGACCCGGCGCCCGAACCCGAACCGGTCCCGGCGCCCGAACCCGAACCGGACCCGGCGCCCGAACCCGAACCGGACCCGGAGCCCGAACCCGAACCCGAACCCGAACGCGACGAGAAGGGCGAGCAGCGATGAAGATCCCCGCGATGATCGCCGCCGAACTGCGGCGCCTCACCTCCCGCCGCATGTCGGTGATCGCCCTGATCGCTCTCATGTGCGTGCCGATCCTCTACGGCGGACTGTACCTGTGGGCCAATCAGGACCCGTACGGCAAGTTCGGTGACATCCCCGTCGCGCTCGTGAACGACGACGCCGGCGTGGCCGCATCGGGAGACCACCCTGCCGCGAACTACGGGGATCAGGTCGCCGACGAACTCCTCGAGGGCGGCGCGTTCGATTGGCGTGCGCTCTCCGCTGCCGAGGCGGCGCAGGAGCTCGCCGACGGCACGGTCGATTTCACCGTGACCCTCCCGATGGACTTCTCGGCCGCCCTGACCTCGGTCGGCGGGGACGATCCGCGTCAGGCGACGATCTCGCTCGAGACGAACGACGCCAACAACTACCTCGCGTCGACGATCGGCACGCAGGCCGTCGAGAAGATCCGGCGGTCGGTCGCCGAGCTCGTGAACCGCGAGGCGGCGGGGCGTCTCCTCGACGGCATCGCGGAGATCCGGGTGAATCTCGTCACCGCGGCGGACGGCGGCGCGCGCCTCGCGGACGGCGCCGCCCAGGCCGCCGCCGGTGCGCAGCAGCTCAGCACGGGGGCGGCGACGCTCGCCGACGGGACGGCCCAGCTCTCCGCCGGTGCGCAGCAGGCGGCCGCGGGTTCGGCGGACCTGGCCGCGGGCGCCCAGCAGCTCTCGGGCGGGGCCGCGCAGGTCGCGGACGGCAATGAGACGCTCGCGGGCTATGCCGATCGAGCCGGTACGGCGGTGCAGCAGGCGGCCGACGCCGTGCCGCAGGCGCGCGCGGACATCGCGGCCCTCCTGGCCGAACAGGGCCTCGATCAGGACCAGATCGACGCGGTGCTCGCACGCCTGGATCCGGTCGGCGAGGCGATCCAGAACGGGAACGCACGCGTGCAGGATGCCGTCGGCCAGGTCGATGCCCTCGCAGCGGGCGCCCGGCAGGTCGCCGACGGAGCCTCGACCCTGTCCGGCGGCGCCGCACAGCTGGCCTCGGGCACGGCGGCCCTCGCCGACGGCGCCGCAGCCGCGGCGAGCGGGGCGGCACAGGTCAGCGGGGGTGCGGCATCCCTCTCCGACGGCACCGCCGCGCTCTCCAGCGGTGCCGCGGAACTGCGGGACGGACTGGAATCCGGCGTCGACGAGATCCCGGACTCGTCCGCGACACTGCGCCTGCAGCAGGCGCAGACCATCTCCGACCCCGTCGCGGTCGAGACCGGCAAGGTCGCGGCGGCCGGAGACTACGGCGCGGGGCTGGCCCCGTTCTTCGTCGCACTCGCCGGGTGGATCGGCATCTACGCGCTGTTCCTGATCGTCAAGCCCGTCTCACGTCGCGCCGTCACGGCCCTGCGGACGCCGGTGCGGGTCGCCGTGGCGGGCTGGCTCACTCCGGCGATGCTCGGCGCCGCCTCCATGATCGTTCTGTTCGGCGTGCTCGCGATCGCGCTCGGCTTCGGCTTCGCGAACCCGCTCGGAACCCTCGGCATCATGGTGCTCGCCTCGTTCACGTACGCGGCGATCATCCTCGCGCTCAACGTCTGGCTCGGCTCGGTCGGTCAGTTCCTGGGTCTGGTGCTCATGGTCCTCCAGCTCGTCACCGCCGGTGGCACATTCCCGTGGCAGACGCTGCCCGCGCCGCTCACGACGCTGCACCACGTGCTGCCGATGGGCTATGTCGTGGACGCGATGCGGCAGGTCATGTACGGGGGCGATGCGAGCAGGGTGTGGTTCGACCTGAGCGTGCTGCTCATCTGGATGCTCGGGGCGCTCGTCCTGGCTGCCCTCGGGGTGACGCGGATGATGCACTCCCGGACGCTCCGCGATCTGCAGCCCAGCCTCATCGGGTGAGACGGTTGACGGTAATACTTGCGTGATTGCGTAATTACGCTACCCTGCAAGTATGTCCGACGTCCTCAGCGAGACGTTCACGGCGCTGGCCGATCCGACCCGGCGCGCGATCATCGCGCGCCTGTCCCGGGGCGAGGCGACGGTGACCGAACTCGCCGAACCGTTCGCCCTCAGCCTGCCGACCGTCTCCCGCCACATCGCGTCGCTCGAGCGTGCCGGGCTCGTCCGCAAGGCGCGCCGGGGACAGGAGCGCACCTGCGCGCTGAACACCGACCGGCTCCGCGACGCCGAGGACTGGATCGCCGAGTACCGCGACTTCTTCGAGAGTCGCTTCGACGCGCTGTCGCGCCAGCTCAGCGCACACCCCACCGAGGAGGACGACCGATGACCGAGAACCGCAGAATCGTCGTGACGCGCGAGTTCGCCGCACCGCGGGCGGCCGTGTTCCGCGCATGGACCGTTCCGTCCGAACTGGAGTGGTTCCTCAATCCCGATCAGCCTCGGCCGGACCAACCGATCGAGGTCGATCTGCGCGTCGGCGGCGCGTGGACGGTGCCCATGGTGATCGATGCGGACACGTCCTACACGACGGGCGGCATCTACCTGGAGATCGTCCGCGACGAGCGCATCGTCTTCGCGTGGGGCGCCGAGGACGGCTGGCCGAAGCTCGATCGCGCCGACCTCTGGGCCGGTCCGATCGCAACCCTCGAGTTCGAGGACCTCGACGGCGACCCCGCATCCTGCCGGGCGACGATGACCCTCGCGCTTCCCGAGACGATGGCCGAACCCGAGGTCCGGGAGTGGCTCTCGAAGGGCATCGGCGCCGGCTGGCGGGCGACGGTGGAACGACTGACGGTGCCGGCGACGACGGCGGCCTGAGGGCCCATCCGGCCCGCGCCGGGGCGCGGAGCACTACGCGCGGGTTACGATGCCTGACGGTACCCTGGCGCCCGAACGCCCGGGACCGAGGCTCACGGTGCATGACACCGCGTTCCTCCGGCATCCTTCCGAAAGCGCTTCAATGTCGAAGACCCTCACCGACTCGATCCTCACCGCCGACGACACCTCCGCACCCGCCGCCGACCGGCCGCGTCGCTCGGTCGGGCGCGTGATCGGCATCGCGGCGTTCAGCGTCGTCGCCGGGCTCATCGTCATCGCGCTGATCGTCGCCGGCACGATCGTCTGGACGATCCAGCGTTCGTTCCCGCAGCTGGAGGGCACGATCGCCGTCGACGGACTCGCTGCGGACGTGACGGTCCAGCGGGACGCGCTCGGCATCCCGACGATCACCGCCTCCGACACGGACGACCTGTTCTTCGCGCAGGGCTACGTGCACGCGCAGGATCGGTTCTGGGAGATGGACTTCCGCCGGCACGTCACGAGCGGCAGGCTCTCGGAGCTGTTCGGGGAGTCTCAACTCTCGACCGACAGATTCCTGCGGACGCTCGGCTGGCGCGAGGTCGCGGCGCAGGAGGTCGAGGCGCTCGACCCCGAGGTCGCGTCGTACTACGACGCGTACGCGGCGGGCGTCAACGCCTACCTCGCGGAGCATCGCGGGGCGGACGCATCGTTCGAATACGCCGTGCTGGGTCTGCAGAACCCCGACTACGAGATCGGGCCGTGGACGCCGGAGGACTCGGTGGCGTGGCTGAAGGCGATGGCCTGGGACCTCCGCACGAACATCGAGGACGAGACTTCGCGCGCTGTGATCGCCCCCGACTTCACGGCGACGCAGATCGACGAGCTGTACCCCGGCTACCCGTTCGCGGACAACCCGGTGATCGTACCCTCGCTCGTCGCGGCACAGCCGGCGAACGCGACGACGAACCAGGGGACGACGTCGACGGCATCCGTGCAGTGGAGCGAGGTCGACGGCGTGATCGAGGCCGTCAGCGCGCTCGTCGGCGACGCGGGCGAAGGCATCGGGTCGAACTCATGGGTCGTCTCGGGCGACCTCACCGAGAGCGGGATGCCGCTCCTGGCGAACGACCCGCATCTGGGTGCCGCGCTGCCCAGCGTCTGGCATCAGATCGGGCTGCGCTGCCGCGCCGTCACCGAATCGTGTCCGTTCGACGTCGCCGGCTTCAGCTTCTCGGGACTCCCCGGCATCGTGATCGGGCACAACGACCGCGTCGCGTGGGGATTCACGAACCTCACCACGGACGTGACGGATCTCTACCTGGAGAAGATCGAGGGCGATCAGTACCGGCGCGACGGTCAGCTCGTGCCGCTCCAGGAGCGCACCGAGGTGATCGAGGTCGCCGGATCCGAAGACGTCGAGCTCCGCATCCGTGCAACCGAGAACGGGCCGATCCTCTCCGACCTCACCGACGACTTCAGCGCGATCGCCGCCGCCCCCTTCACCGGGACGGGGGGGTCGGTCGAGCCGCCGGCGAATGCGCCGGAGGGTGAGTACGCCGTGAGCCTGAAGTGGACGGCCCTGGAGCCGGGGACCACCGCCTCCGCGATCTTCGCGCTGGACCTCGCGCAGGACTTCGAGGACTTCCGCGCCGCCGCCCGGCTCTTCGACGTCCCCGCGCAGAATCTGCTGTACGCCGATGTCGAGGGCAACATCGGCTATCAGACGCCGGGTCGCCTGCCGATCCGGGGCGCCGGCGACGGCTCGATGCCGCAGCCGGGCTGGGATTCGGCGTTCGCATGGCAGGGCTTCATCCCGTTCGACGAGCTGCCCACCGCGTACAACCCGGCGGAGGGCTACATCGTGACGGCGAACAACGCGATCGTCGGTGAGGACTACCCCTACTTCCTGACGCGGGACTGGGACTACGGCTGGCGCGCGGCGCGCATCACCGACCTCCTCCAGCGGAAGATCGCGATGGGGCCACTGACGGCGACCGACCTCCGCGACATCCAGGCCGACAACGAGTTCGCGGTCGGCAAGCAGCTCGCCGCCGCCTACGCCGACATCGAGACGGGACGGCGGGGGCCGGATGCCGCGCTGGGGATGCTGCAGACCTGGGACGCCCAGAACGCGGCGGACTCCGGTGCCGCGGCGTACGCGAACGTGCTGTGGGACGAACTCGTGGAGAGTCTCTTCGTCACCGGCCGCGACGGTGCGGCGCCGACGACGGACCAGGGGCGGCTGTTCCTGGTCGTCCAGAATCTGCTCGAGGATCCGGCATCCGAGTGGTGGACGAACGAGGAGCTCGGAGTCGACGGGCAACGCGGGATGCTCGTGCACGCGGCCGACGCGGCCTACGACCGGCTCGTGGCGTTGCAGGGTGAGGATCCGGGGCGGTGGAACTGGGGCGGACTGCACGCCCTGCCGCTGAACAGCGCGACGTTCGGCGAATCCGGAATCGCCCCGATCGAGATGCTGTTCAATCGCGGCCCGTTCCCGGTGGGCGGCGGCTCATCGGTCGTGAATGCGACCGGGTGGGACATCGGCGGCGGCTTCGAGACGATCACGGTGCCCTCGATGCGCATGATCGTCGACCTCGCGGACCTCGATCGCTCGAGCTGGAACAACCTGACCGGCAACAGCGGGCACACGTACCACCCGAACTACGTCGACCAGACCCCGGCGTGGCAGCGTGCCGAGCTCACTGCGTGGCCCTTCAGCCGCGCCGCGGTCACGGCGGCGACGACCCACGAGCTGACGCTGCGGCCCGCCGACTGACGGATGCCGCGGCTCAGCCGCCGGCAGCGGGCGGAGTCTCCTTCGACTCGGCGAGCTCGTCCGTGAACAGGGAGCGCTCGTCGAGTGTGCCGTTGCGGTAGGCCTGCCTGCCGACCATGTGGGCGGACAGCGGCGCGGTCGCGAGCTGGATCAGGACGACCGGCACGAGGAAGGCCACCACGGCCCAGGAGCGCAGCGAAAGCGCGGTCGCGAGGCAGATCAGGATCAGCCCGAGCACTTGGGGCTTGGTCGCCGCATGCAGCCGGGTCGGCACGTCGCGGAAGCGCAGGAGTCCGATCGCCGCGGTGAGGCACAGCAGCGCCCCGATCAGGATCAGGACGAGTGCGGTGACATCCAGGGCGGCATCCACGTCGATCATCGGTCCACGTTGTCCTTCCTCGCAACGAACCGCGCGATCGAGATGGATCCGAAGACCCCGACCGCGGCGATGATCAGCAGGACGGGGAGCGTGCGGGTGTGCTGGTTGATCGCCATCTCCGCGCCGAGGACGCACATCACCAGGGTCAGCAGGACGTCGGAGGCGACGGCGCGGTCGAGGATGGACGGTCCCACGACGATGCGCCACAGCGTCAGCAGCGCCGAGACGCCGAAGACGACGTAGATCGCGATCAGGAGCACGTTCATACCGGCGCGCCTCCCTGGCGGGGCGTCTCCACGGTGGCCTTCCGGATGACCTCGAGCTGGGCGCGCGACCCGACCGCACGGACGATGCGCGCCTCCCACCCGAGGATCGCGCGGCGCTGCGCCTCGACCTCCTCGGCGGTGGTCGCCCCGATCACGTGGAGATACAGGATGCGGCGGTCACGGTCGGCCTCGATGATGAGCGAGCCCGGGATGAGCGAGGTCGTCACGGCAGTGTGGGCCATGATCAGGTCGTCGTCCGTCCGCAGATGCACCGCGATGATCGACGCTCCGGGCTGACGCCGGACGTCCAGGACCTGCCACGCGACCAGGAGCGAACCGCGGATGAGCGCCCCGAAGAACGTGACGACGAACACGAGGCCGTACCAGAGGTTCACGCGGCCCGACAGCTCGACCGGGGGCAGGCGGAACACCCTCGTCACGGCGACCGCTGCGATCAGTCCGGTGACGAACGCCACGAGGGTGAACTGGCCCCAGAGCAGCATCCACAGGGCGATGAGCCACACGAAGAACGGCAGCTGCCGCCACACCTGCTGCAACACGCCGCGCTTGCCGCTGCCCTCCGGCGGGTGGGTGCTGCTGCGCGCCGGCTCGCCGGCCGCTTGACCCGCGCTGTGCCGCGGGCGGGAGGTGTGGTGGATCGGCGCCGTCATTGGCCCGCCTCCTGCTGCAGCTCCGAGATGCTCACGGGTTCGAGCAGGCTCGCTCCGATGCGGGCGCACACGTCGTAGAGCGGGCCGGCGAACAGCGTGAGCGCCACCGTCACGGCGACCATGCCGGCCGTCGAGGCGGTCATGATACGCGGGATCACACGACGCTCGGTCTCGACCGCGGCGGCGGGGGCGTCGCCGAGGTACGAGATGCGGGCCTCCGTCTCGTCGGACTCCTCCTCTTCGCGCCAGAACGCGAGGTTCCATGCGCGCATGAGGGCGTAGAGCGTGAGGAGCGATGTCACCACGCCGCCGACGATCAGCACGATCATGAGCGGCGTGCCGACTTCGGCCGCAGCGTCGAACAGCGCGTACTTGCCGATGAAGCCCGAGAAGGGCGGCAGACCGCCGAGGTTCACGGCGGGGATGAAGTACAGCACGGCGATCACGGGCGCCGCCCGCATGAGGCCCTTCACCCGCAGGATCGACGTGCTTCCGGCCCGGCGCTCGATGAGACCGACCGCGAGGAAGAGCGTCGTCTGCACCACGATGTGGTGGACCATGTAGTAGATCGTCGCCCCGATCGCCGCCGGCGTCGCGATCGCGAGTCCGAAGACCATGTATCCCACGTGGCTGACGAGCGTGAACGACAGGATGCGTTTGAGCTCCGCCTGGGCGAGCGCACCGAGGACGCCGACGATCATGGTCGCGAGCGCCACGATCATGAGCACCGCGTTGACGTCGTTCTCGCGGAAGAGCAGCGTCTCCGTGCGGATCATCGCGTAGACGCCGACCTTCGTCAGCAAGCCGGCGAACACCGCCGTGACCGGCGCGGGTGCGGTCGGGTAGCTGTCGGGCAGCCAGAACGACAGCGGGAACACCGCGGCCTTGATGCTGAACGCGAGGAGCAGCAGCACGTGCAGCACGGTCTGCGTCTGCTGCGGCAGCTCGCCCATGCGCTCCGAGATCTGCACCATGTTCACGGTGCCCAGGGCGCCGTAGATCACGGCGATCGAGGCGAGGAAAAGAATCGAGGAGACGAGCGAGACGACGATGTAGACGACGCCGGTGCGGATGCGGTTCTCGGTGCTTCCGAGAGTGATGAGCACATAGGACGCGACGAGCAGGATCTCGAATCCGACGTACAGGTTGAACAGGTCGCCCGCGACGAAGGCCGTGAAGATCCCGGCGGCGAGGATCAGGTAGGACGGGTGGAAGATCGAGACCGGGGTGTCGTCGTCGCCGTCCGCGGCGCCCTGGCCGACCGAGAACAGCAGCACCGCGAGCAGCACGATGCTGGAGACGACCACGAGCAGGGCGGCGAGCCGATCGACGTACAGCACGATGCCGAACGGCACCGGCCAGTCGCCCACCGACACCGCGATCGGCGCGTTGCTCGCGTCGACGATCACGAGGAGCACCGCGGCGATCGCGCAGACGACCGTGAGCGTGATGACCGAGACGGCCACCTGCGTCCGGCGGTGGCGGCCTGCGATCAGCGCGACCGCCGCGCCGAGGAGCGGCAGGGTGACCAGGAGCGGCACGAGGGTTCCGACGGTCATCCGTCATCCCTCCCGTCCTGCGCGGCATCCGTCCGCGCGTCGCGACGCGTCACAGGACGGTCGGTCGGTGCATCGTCGCGCAGCCCCGCGAAGTCGCGGCTGCCGAGCACGGTGATCGGGGTGTTGGCGAGACCCACGAAGTCGGTCGTGGAGTCGTCGGCCTCCAGCTCGGTCTCGTCGTCCATCGCGTCCTCGGCGGCCGCCCCCCGGGCGCGCAGCGCGATGTCCTCGGCGTCGTCCTCGACCGTGTCGGCCTGCCCGAGCTGCCACGACCGGTAGATCAGCGCGAGCAGGAACGCCGAGATCGCGAACGTGATGACGATCGCGGTGAGGGTGAGCGCCTGCGGCAGCGGGTCCGACATCTCCTCGACGGGCCCCGCGCCGAAGAAGGGAGCGATCCCGGGCCGGCCCATCACGATCAGCAGCAGAAGGTTCGTGGCGTTGCCGAGCAGCAGGAATCCGATCAGCACACGCGTGAGGCTGCGCTCGAGCATCGCGTACACGCCGCACGCGAACAGGACCGCCATCACGACGATCAGGACGAGGGAGACATTCATCAGGCGATCACCCCGCTCCGCTCCGAGCCGCCCGCGACGGACGCGTCGCGGAGCTCCTGGGCCTGCCGGTCGACTTCGGCGCCGAGGCTGCGCAGAACGTCGAGGACGAGCCCGATCACCACGAGGTAGACGCCGATGTCGAAGATCGTCGAGGTGACGAACTCGATGTGGCCGATCACGGGGAGGTCCGCTTCGAAGAAGAAGCTGGTGAGCGGCGGAGCACCGAACAGGAGCGGCACGACGGCGCACGCGACGGCGATCGACATGCCGACGCCGAGGAGCTTTCCGGCATCCGTCGGCGCCGCCGCCCCCAGCTCGTAGCGCCCGCCCGCGACGTAGCGCATCACGAGCGCCATTCCGGCGATGAGTCCGCCGGCGAACCCGCCGCCGGGGAGGTTGTGGCCGGCGAACAGGACGTACAGCGACACGATGATGATCGAGTGGAAGAGCACGCGGACGATCACCTCGAGCAGGATCGACCTGTTCTCGGGCTTCACCCGCTGCCCCCCGACGAGCCACGCCATCCGCTGACTCCCCGCCGCTTCGCCGCGCGGGCGGACGCCCTCCTCCGTCTCCACGAGCGGGCGGCGTGTGCGAGCCGCGGCCGGGGGCAGCGGCGCGATGATGCGCGACAGCGTGTCGGCGCGGTGCGTGACGAACACGAGGGACGCGACACCGGTCGCGGCGAGGATCAGCACGGACAGCTCGCCCATCGTGTCCCACCCGCGGAGGTCCACCAGCGCGACGTTCACGACGTTCTTGCCGTGGCCGATCTCGTAGGCGAGCTTCGGGAAGGCCTCCGAGATCGGCCGCGCTTCGCGCGCGGCCGTCGCGACGATCGCCACGGCGGCCATCGTGACGCCGACCGCCGCGGCGAGCACTCCGCGGGCGAGCGGGCGCACCGATGCGTTGTGCTCGCCCATGCGCGAGGGGATGCGGCGCAGCACGAGCGCGAAGGCGACGAGCGTCACGGTCTCCACGAGGATCTGCGTGAGCGCGAGGTCGGGCGCACCGCTCGTCGCGAACAGCAGGACCATGCCGAGTCCGGTGACCGAGACGAGGACGACGCCGGTGTAGCGCTTGCGCGCGCGGACGGCGACGAGGCCCGCAGCGATCATGATGGGCGCGGCGACGAGCTGTGTCGGCGTGTGGAACGCGTCCAGCTCGGCTTGCCACTGCCCACCGGCGAGCAGCGCGGTGCCCTCCGCGGCGACGAAGACCACGAAGATCGTGCCGACGTAGACCGGCAGCGAGCCGCGCTGGGTGAGGCTCGTCGTGCCGACCGACAGGCGCGCGATCCCGCGCAGAACGGCGTTGTACACGTCGGGGGCGGTGAAGGGCAGCATCCGCTTGACAGAAGTGCGGAACGCCGTGAGCCAGAACACGACGGCGCCGAGGGCGATCGTCCCGAGCGAGATCCACAGGGCGGGCTCGAAGCCGTGCCAGAGCTCGAGGTGGGCGGGATACTCCGGCGCCGCGACGCCGGGGGACGCCGCCGGCGACAGCGCCGCGTACGGGGCGAGGGCGGTGTCCAGCAGCGGCGCGGCGAAGCCGGCGACGAGCGTGAGTCCCGCGAGCAGAACCGGGGCGCCGAGGAAGCCGATCGGAGGATCGGGCCACTCGGTGCGCTGAGCGGCTGATCCGTCCGCCTGCTTCTTGGTCCAGAACGCGCCCCACAGGAAGCGGATGCCGTACGCGGCCGTCAGGATCGAGCCGAGGACGATGCCCGCGAAGCCGACGATGCCCCACACCGCTCCGGCGGCGGCCTCATGCAGGAACGCCGCGAGCACGCCCTCTTTCGCGACGAACCCGATCGTGGGGATCACACCGATCATCGATGCGATCGCGATCGTCGCGAACGTCGCCATCACCGGTGCCTGGCGCCCGACACCGCTCAGCTCTCCGATGTCGCGCGTGGACAGCTGACGGTCGATCACACCGACGATCAGGAAGAGCGCTGACTTGAACAGCGCATGGCTGATCAGCAGCGCCATGCCGGCGAGTGCGGCATCCTGCGTGCCGTATCCCAGGACGACCGTGAGGAAGCCGAGCTGACTGACCGTACCGAAAGCGAGGATGCGCTTGAGGTCGGATTCGCGCAGCGACTGCAGGCCGCCGAGCAGCATCGTGAAGACGCCGAGACCGACGACGATCGGCCGCCAGACCGGCGAATCTCCGAAGACGGGTGCGAACAGGGCGATCAGGTAGATGCCGGCCTTCACCATCGCCGCGGCGTGCAGGTAGGCGCTCACCGGCGTCGGTGCGGCCATCGCCCCCGGCAGCCAGAAGTGGAACGGGAAGATCGCGGATTTGCTCAGCGCGCCCACGAGCAGCAGCACGAGCGCGGCGTCGATCACCGGACCGGTCGGGTCGGAGGCGAGGATGAGCGAGATGCTGGAGGTGCCGGTCTCGACGACCATGAGCACGACGCCGATCAGCATGACCAGACCGCCGAGCGTCGTGACGAGGAGGGCCTGCAGGGCCGCGCGCCTGCTCGCTCCACGGCGGTTGTAGAAGCCGATCAGGAGGTAGGACAGGACGCTCGTGAGCTCCCAGAACATCACGAGGACCACGAGGTCGTCCGTGATCACCAGCCCGTACATCGCCCCGGCGAATGCGAGCAGCACGGCGGAGAACTGACCCACCCCGTCGCTCTTGCCGCGGAAGTACCAGCGGCAGTACAGCAGCACGAGTGCACCCACGCCGGTGACGATGAGCGCCATGACCCACGAGAGCGTGTCCAGCCGCATCGAGAGCTGGATGCCGAGCGCGGGGATCCAGTCGAATGCTTCGAACGGAAAGCCTCCGGACAGCACGGCCGGCGTCTGCACCGCGGTGTAGACGAACGCGGCCAGCGGCAGGAGAGCGGCGACGTAGAACGCCCGCGCCCCGATCCTCGCGACGAGCCAGGGGAGCGCGATCGGAACGATCGCGAACGCGGCGAGGAGGACCAGCATGCGGCCTCCTCGGGGTGCTCGGCCTCACGGCGCGGTTGTCAGTGGCGGAACGTCAGTGGCAGACGGCGCACGGCGGCGGCTCGGGCGATCGGGGTTGTCCACTCCAGTCTACCGGGGCACGCTCATGGGCTGCTCGGCGGCTCGCGCCGTGACCGGTCCGGTGGTGTTCCCCTCGCGGAAATCGCACGTGAAGCGGATCGAGACAGCCGGATCACCCCCGAGCATCGCCGCGACGGCGTGACCCGCCGCCCGGCCCTTGTCCACGGCCGGCTGGACGAGGGTGGTCAGCTCGTAGGGTGCGAGTCCGTCGACCACCACGCCGTCGAAGCCGGTGACGCTGACATCGTCCGGAACCCGCAGTCCCGCCTCCTCCGCCGCGCGGATCACGCCGGCGGCGAGCAGATCGCTCTGGGCGATGACGGCGGTCGGGCGAGCGGACGGATCAGCGAACAGCGCCCGACCCGCCGCGAGACCTTCGTCGATGAAGCTGCCCGCCGCGGAGAAGATGCGCGCATGGGGGAAGACGTCGCGCGCACCGGCGAGCCGCTCGCGGGTCACGTCGATCTCGATCGGCTCGTCATGGGCGATCCAGCCGCGCTCCCATCCGGCGCGGACGGGCAGGGCGACGACGGCGACGTCTGCGTGACCGTGCGCGCGGAGATGACTCGCGGCCTGCCGCTGAGCCTCGCGGTTGTCCAGCGCGATCCGGGGGATTCCCTCGCCGGCATCGCCCTCGATCACCACGACCGGGATTCCGCGGGCCGTGACCACCGCGAGCGATTCGCGCAGCATCCCGCTGCACCCGATCAGCACGGCGGCATCCAGCGGCGCGGTCATGAGCGTCGGCTCGGTGCCGCCCGGGCTGTGGTCGCGCAGCAGCAGGAGCCCTGCGCCGAGCGGGGCCACGCCGTCCGCGAGGCCGTCCATCATGAGCGTCTTCACGGGGTCGCGGAACGCCGCGCCCAGGTGCTCCTCGAACACGACGCCGACGATGCCCGAGCGGCCGCGGCGCAGCGAAGCGGCACGCGGATCGGGTCCGGTGTACCCGAGGGATGCCGCGGCGTCCAGGACGCGCTGACGCGTGGTTTCGGCAACGGCTGCCTTGCCGCTGAAGACCACCGAGGCGGTCGAGGGCGACACACCCGCGGTGCGGGCGACGTCGGAGATCGTGGGGCGACGGGAGCTCATGGCCCGTCGATCGTATCCCGCGTGTTCCGACGAGTCGAATCGATTCGGTAGCCTATCCGCATGGACACTCCGATCTCGCGCGCCCAGCTCGTGCGCTGGCGCACCGCCGTCTTCGCGATCTTCCTCGCGAGCGGCCTCTCGATCGCGACGTGGGCGGCCCGAGTGCCCGACATCAAGAGCGCGATCGACGTGGACAACGCGCAGCTCGGTCTGATGCTGCTCGCGGGCGGCATCGCCTCCATCCTCGGCGTGTCGGTGTCCTCCGTCGTTCTGGCCCGGTTCGGTGCGCGCCGCGGGATGCTGGGCGCGATGCTCCTGTTCGGACTCGGCGTCGCGATCATCGGCTTCGGGGCGACCGTCTTCGCTTCGCCGATCGTCGTCACGGCGGGTCTGCTGCTGTGGGGCTTCGGCAACGGCGCCGTGGACGTCATGATGAACGTCGAGGGCGCGGCGATCGAGAAGCAGTCCGACCGCACGATCCTGCCGCTGTTCCACGCGTTCTTCAGCTTCGGAACCGTGATCGGAGCAGGGCTCGGCGTCGCGGCGATCGCGATCGGGATGGACGTCGTCACGCACCTGAGCATCATGGCCGTCGTGATCGTCGTGATCGCGTTCGTCAGCATCGCGAACGTGCCCGCCCGGGAGGCGACCCTGGACGTCCCCGGCGATGCTCCGAAGCAGACGCTGCGCGAGCGCCTCTCGGTGACGCTGTCGGCCTGGCGGGAGCCGCGGACGTACGCGCTCGGCGTCATCATGCTCGGGATGGCCTTCGCGGAGGGCGGCGCGAACGACTGGCTCGCGCTCGGCGTCGTCGAAGGCCACGGAGCGGACGCGGCGCTCGGTGCCGCGGGCCTCGCGGTGTTCTCGGTCAGCATGACGGCGGTGCGCGTCTTCGGCGGACCCCTCGTGGACCGCTTCGGCCGCGTCGCCACCCTCCGGGTGCTCGCCGTCACGGCGACCGTGGGTCTGCTGCTGTTCATCCTCGCCCCGACCGTGCCGCTCATCTTCCTCGGCGCAGCCCTGTGGGGAGCGGGCGTGTCGCTCGGCTTCCCCCTCGGCATGTCCGCGGCCGCCGACGACCCGGCCAAGGCTGCGGCACGCGTGAGCGCGACGGCGACGATCGGCTACATCGCCTTCCTGGCGGGTCCCCCGCTCCTCGGCCTCATCAGCGAGCACATCGGTCTGCTGAACACGCTCTACATCCTCGTCGCGCTCATCATCGCGTCCGGACTCGCCTCCCCCGCGGCGCGCCCGATCGCCGGATCGACCGTCGGGGCGGGCCACCCGCAGCCGCACCGCCAGCACGCGGAGTGATCCCCGTGGGCGCCGGTTAGGCTCATCGGGTGCGTCTTGTCATCGCCCGCTGCAGCGTGGATTACACCGGTCGCCTGAACGCGCACCTCCCGCTGGCGACGCGGCTGCTGGTGCACAAGGGCGACGGCAGTCTGCTCGTGCACTCCGACGGCGGGTCCTACAAGCCGCTGAACTGGATGAGCCCGCCGTGCACGCTGTCGTTGCAGACACCGGACGAAGCGGATGCCGAGGACGGTGTGATCGAGATGTGGAAGGTCACGCACGCCAAGACCGGCGACGCGCTGCTCGTGCGCCTGTACGAGGTGCTCCACGACAGCTCGCACGAGCTGGGCGTCGACCCGGGCCTGGTCAAGGACGGCGTCGAGGCGGACCTCCAGCGCCTGCTCGCCGAACAGGTCGACGTGATCGGCGACGGTCTGACGCTCGTGCGCCGCGAGTTCCCGACCGCGATCGGCCCCGTCGACCTGCTGCTGCGGGATCCCGCGGGTGGCACGATCGCCGTCGAGGTGAAGCGGCGCGGCGACATCGACGGCGTCGAACAGCTCACGCGCTACCTCGAACTGCTCGGACGCGACCCGCACCTCGCCCCGGTGACGGGGGTGTTCGCCGCGCAGGAGATCAAGCCCCAGGCGCGGGTCCTCGCCGCCGACCGCGGGATCCGCTGCGTGACGCTGGACTACGACGGCATGAAGGGCGTGGACTCCGGCGCCCCGCGGCTGTTCTGAACGGACGCCGGTAGCGTGGGTGCCATGGGGAGCAGATCACCGTGGACGTGCGTGCTGTGGGACGTCGACGGGACGATCGTCGACGCCTCCGACGGCATCCTGCGGCGTCTGACGATCACGCTCGAGCACTTCGGGCGCACCGCGCCGACGCGAGCCGAGCTCGTGCACTGGATCGGTCCCCCGATGTTCCAGTCGTTCCAGGCGACGGCCGGAATGACGCCTGAGCAGGCGGCCGAGGCCGTGTCGTACTACCGGACGCTCGGCAAGGCCGACGGCTACACGACCGGTGCCAGGCTCTTCCCCGGGGTTGCCGAGGTCATCCGCGAGGTCGCCGCGGCCGGCATCCCGCAGGCGACGGCCAGCTCCAAGCCCGAGATCCAGGTCGCCGCCCTCATGGACCATTTCGACCTGACACCGTGCCTGACCGCGGTCGTCGGCGCGACCTCCGATGAGCGCACGCTCGCCCGAAAGGCCGACATCGTCGCCGAGGCGCTGCGTCGCCTCGAGGTCGCCGGCGTCGACACGAGCCGGCCGGTGCTCGTCGGCGACCGTCACCACGACGTCGAAGGGGGCGCCGAGCAGGGCGTCCCGGTGATCTTCGTGCAGTGGGGCTTCAGCTGGCCGCATGAGGCCGAGGGTGCCCAGGCCTCGGTGTCCACGATCGGTCAGCTGCGCGACCTGCTGCTCGTGCGAAACGCCGATGCCTGACACCGCCGCCGGCATCCTCGGCTGGGTCATCCCGGCCGTGGTGGTGTTCGGCGTCACGGCGATCGCGATCGCGGTGATCGCGTGGGCGATCCGTTCGGCGCGCCGCTCCCCGCGGGCGCGCGCGGCCGCGGACGCCCTCCGCGCGAAGGCCGGCGGCGTACTCGTGCAGCTCGATGACGCGGTCGACGAACTCGATCTCGAGGTCGGACTGTCCGGCGCCCTCTACGGCGGCGGCGCGCCGACCTCGCTCCGGCGCGCGCGCCTGACGGCGCAGCACGTGCGCGACGACTCGTTCGACGAGTACCGCGCGATCTGCGAGCCGGATGCCGCACCCGCGGACATCCGCCGGGTGTCGGCCCGGATCGAACGGCGCAGCACCGAGGCCCTCGCGGTGATCGCCGCCGCGCGGGCCGAGCACGCCGACTGGGTCCGGGCGAACGTGTCCGCGGCGGGACAGGTCGACGCGGCGCGCGCCCGACTGGCTGCCCTCCGCGAGAGCATGGGCGATCCGCGGGCCCTCGTCGCCGAGCTGTCCGCCCGCTATGCCGAGGAGGAGTGGGTCGACGCCGACGCCGCCGCGCGAGCAGCCGTCGAGCACGCCGACAAGGCGGAGAAGGCGCTGGATGCCGCGGCCGCGCGCGCCGCGGATCCCACCGCGACCGCCCTCCCCGAACTCGCGGCCGCCGAGCGGGAGCTGCGCCGCGCGGAGGCGGAGGCCCGGACGCTCGAGGAGACGCATCGCCTGGTGACGCAGGCCGCGCAGGCCGTCAGCGGCGAACTGGACGCCGCGCGCACGGCCATGCGTCAGGCGGCGGCGACGCGCGAGCAGCTCGAGCCGTCCGACTCGGAGCGCCTGGGCGCGGAACTGCGCCTCGTGCAGGCGGACCTCGGCGAGATCGAAATCGACGCCGCACGGCGGCCGACCCGCACGATCGACCGCATCGCGCGGCTCCGCGGGCGCCTCGACCTCGCGCTCGGCGACGCGCGCACCGCGCAGCAGCGCCTGCGCGGTGCGCGCACCGCGCTCCCCGGAACCCTCGCCGCAGCACGCAACACCGTCGCCCAGGCGGAGTCGGCGCTCACGCACGCCCGATCCGGGGCGGACGCCCGCGCCCGGCTGGCCTCCGCGCAGCGCGAGCTCGCGGCGGCGCGGCAGAGCGCGGACCCTGTCGAGGCGCTGGATGCCGCCCGGCGGGCGATGCGCGACGCGGAAGACGCCCGGGCCCTCGCCGACTTCGACAGGCTGGGCGGACGCTGACGCGACGGCCGCGCCGCGGATCCCGGATCCCGCGTCGCCCGCGGCTCGGCATCCGGTCGCCGCTATCGTGAAGCCCATGACCGAGATCGTCGAGGCTCCGCCCCGCCATCCCGTCCTCTCGTTCGTGCGCCGCATACCCGCCACGCTGACGATCATCGCCGTCCTCCTCGCGGTCGGCGTCGTCTTCGCCGGTCTCTGGCGCCCCTTCGAGGACTCGCCACTGTGGGACACCGTCGCGTACGGCCTGCCCGCGCTCCTGGAGGGACGGTGGTGGACGCCGATCACCGGCACGTTCTTCGTGAACCACCCGCTCGTCTACCTCTTCACCCTCTCGAGCTTCATCGGGATGGCGTATCTGGAGTTCCGTCGCGGTTCGCGCGTCGCGGTGGCCTACTTCGGCGTCGGTCAGCTCTTCGCGATCTTCGCGAGCGCGCTCCTGCTGTGGCTCTTCGCTTTCCTGCCCTGGCCGTGGGCGCAGCAGGAGGCGCTCGTGCTGGACGTGGGCCCGTCGGGCGGCTCGATGGCGTGCATCGCCGCGGCCGCGGGACTGCTGCGGGCTCCGTGGCGTGTGCGCGCGTGGGTCTTCGTGATCGGCTTCACGATCGTCACGCTGTTCTTCTGGGGATCCCTCGCCGACCTCGAGCACGCCCTGGCGGTCGGTCTGGTCCTGTTCGTCGACCGCTCGCTGCGCCTGCAGCGCACGACGGTGCGGGAGCAGCGCCTGATCGCGTTCGTCGCGGCTCTCACGATGCTCGCGGTCGACGTCCTCACCTTCCTGGTGCCCACCGACGGCCCGTTCGGTCCGACCCAAGCCGTCGGCGGGTCGCTGCTGGACATCGGCGTCGACGTCGTCGTGATCCTCCTGATCGCCAACGGGCTGCGTCGTGGTCGACGGTGGGCGTGGGTGCTCGGCGTGATCCTCGCGTCCTTCAACGTGCTGACCGGCGCCCTCTTCCTCACGCTGCTGTTCATTCCGGGTGCAGTCGTGGAAACGTCCCTCGGCGACCCCAACGTCGCGATCGCGCAGTCCGCCCTCTGGGCGCTCGTGCTCGTCTACCTGCTGTGGGTGCGGGCGGCGTTCCGGGCGCGACGCAAGTCCCGGATCGGGCTCGGCGACGAACCCTCGCTCGATGAGGTGAAGGACATGATCCGCGCGCACGGCGGCGGGACGCTGTCCTGGATGACGACGTGGGGCGGCAACAGCTACGCCCGCACGACCGAGGGCATCGTGGCGTACCAGAAGCGGGCGGGCGTGGCGATCGTCCTCGCCGACCCGCTCGGGCCGGCGGCATCCCGGAGCGCCTCGGTGACGGAGTTCATCGCCGCGGCCGAACGCGCGGGCCTCATCCCGTGCTTCTTCAGCGCGGGCGATGCGACGAAGGATGCCGTCCCGTCGACCTGGCGGAATCTCGTGGTCGCCGACGACACGATCGTCGACCTCCCGGGCCTGGAGTTCACCGGCAAGGCCTGGGCGCCCGTGCGCACCTCGATCAACCGCGCCGGCCGCGAAGAGGTGACCTTCCGGATGACGCGGCTGCGCGACGAGCCCTGGGGTGTGCAGCAGCAGCTGCGCGCGATCTCGGAGATGTGGGTCGGCGACAAGGGCCTGCCCGAGATGGGCTTCACGCTCGGCACCCTCGACGAGGCGATGGATCCCGAGGTGCGGCTCGCGATCGCGGTCTCGGCGAACGGCGACGTCGACGGATTCCTCTCCTGGCTGCCGGTGTACGGCGGGGACGGGGTCGTGCACGGCTGGACGCTCGATCTCATGCGCCGGCGCGAAGGCGGCTTCGGCCCGGTGATGGAGTTCCTGATCGGATCGTCTGCGAAGCACTTCTCGGACGAGGGCGCCCAGGTGCTGTCGCTGTCCGGTGCGCCGCTCGCGCACGACTACCCGCCGGATGCGGGAGCGATCGCGACCCTGTCGGACTGGCTGGCGAACATGCTCGAGCCCGTCTACGGCTTCGGGTCGCTGCACCGCTTCAAGGAGAAGTTCCACCCGCGCTACGAGACGATGTACCTGCTGTTCCGCGACGAGAGCGACCTCACGCGCATCGGCGCGGGGCTGACGCGCGCCTTCCTTCCCGACGCGACCCTGCGGCAGTTCGCCGGTGCCGGGGTGGAATTGGTACGGGGCGAGCGCGACTGAGCGGTGTGCTCTGCCGGGCTCGCCCCGTGAGGCGCGACGCTCGGGGCGTCACGCGGTCGGCCTTAGGTCAGACCGGACGAATGTTCTCAGCCTGCAGGCCCTTCGGGCCCTGGGCGACTTCGAACTCGACGCGCTGGTTCTCTTCGAGCGAGCGGTAACCGC
This sequence comes from Microbacterium lacus, assembly GCF_039531105.1. NCBI lineage: Bacteria > Bacillati > Actinomycetota > Actinomycetes > Micrococcales > Microbacteriaceae > Microbacterium > Microbacterium lacus. Next base: position 373,591 of record NZ_BAAAPK010000001.1, on the reverse strand, counting down.
CCGACTGGATCGCGGTGTAGTGCGCGAAGACGTCGGCGCCGCCGTCATCAGGAGCGATGAAGCCGAAGCCCTTCTCCGCGTTGAACCACTTGACCGTGCCCTGGGTACTCATTCAATTGCCATTCTGTTGTGCCCGAGCTACCTGCGTCGAGTCCGCTCCAGGCTATCGAAGGACGGCCGCACGAGGGGAAGAGCGGGAAAATATGGTGACACAAACGTTGCACAGCCCATCGCACGCCCGGGCTGAGCAGAAGCTCGAAGCCCGGGCGTCGACGGATCCCCCCGGATAGGCCACGCGAAGCGTGGCACCGCACACTCTACCGATATATCGGCCTGTCGCAGAAGATCCGTCGCACGTAGAATGTGCGTCCTGATGTCCTCTGCCTTCGCGCCGCTGGAGCCCCGTGGGGCTGTGCTCGCGGGCGAGGTGTACCAAGTGCTCGGCGAGGCGATCCTGGACGGTCGCCTCGCTCCCGGCGAACGCCTTCGCGACCAGGATCTGGCCGAACGCCTGGGCGTATCACGCACACCCGTCCGCGAAGCCCTGCAGCGCCTGGAGCGCGCAGGACTCGTCGAGGTCGCACCGAACAAGTACACGCGCGTCTCCGTTCCGAGCCGGCGCCTGCACGACGACACACACGAGTTCTTCATCTATCTGATGGGCGGCGCACTGCGACTCGCGCTGCAGCGATGCACGGAGGATGAACTCGCGCACACCGTCGAGCACGCGGATGCGATCGTGCTGGCATCCCGGATCGACGACGCCGAGGGCATCATGACGGCGAGTGCGCGCCTGTTCGAGCACGTGATCGACGACACGCAGAACGTCGTGTTCATGCGGGTCATGCGCGAGGCCGAGATCGCGATCCGGCGCAACCTCGCCGGATGGCACCCGTTCGTCGAGTGCCCGATCCGCCGCACCGAGCTGTACGTGCGCTTCCGGGATGCCGTCGCCGCACGCGACGGCGCGGAGGCCGAGTCGCTGCTGCGCACTCTGCACGGCATCCCCTGACCCCTCCTCCCCTTTCCCTGAGACGCCATCTGCGCGTCGAGACCGCGGGTGAACTCCACACTCTCGACGCACAGATGTCGTTTCACGGGGAGAAGGGCACGGACGAGCGGGTCGCCCGTGGGGCCGGGGGTGGGTACCGTGAAACACATGGCGCACATCGAGCTCCGGGAGCTGGACGACGACGACCTCGACGCGGTGTTCGAGATGATGCGCGACCCGGATGCCGTCGCCATGGCGGCCTTCACGGCAGCGGACCCCGATGACCGGGGCGCCTTCGACGCGTGGATCGCGCGTCAGCGCGGCGCGGCCGAGGTCTCCTCCTACGTCGTGACCGAGAACGGCGGCTTCGCCGGCACCGCGGCGGTCTTCTCGGTCGACGGCGACCGCGAAGTCACGTACTGGATCGCCCGGCATGCCTGGGGGCGGGGCGTGGCGACCGAAGCCCTGCGGATCCTGGTCTCCCGCGAGCCGGAGCGGCCGCTGTTCGCCCGGGTCGCCACGCACAACGCCGCCTCTCGCGCCGTGCTCGAGAAGGTGGGTTTCACCGAGGTGTCCCGCGACGCGGACTTCGCCCCCGGCGTCGGCCGTGAGGTCGAGGAGATCGTGATGGTGCTCGTTCCGACACTCGAGTAGTCGGAAACGAAGAATGGGCCCCCTGGGGAGCCCATTCCTGTCGCTGTGCGCGAGGGGGGAGTTGAACCCCCACGCCCTTTCGGGCACTGGCACCTGAAGCCAGCGCGTCTGCCTATTCCGCCACTCGCGCGAGATGCGGTGCACCCGGGGGTGCAGTGCAAATCAACTTCCCGAGGATATCACGCGCGATCGCGAGCCCCGAACGGAGCGTCCGAGACCCGCGTCCACGGGCATCACAGCCGGGACGATTAGCATGTACCGACCGGCACCACCTGCCTGAGGAGTCGTGTGGGACTACTTGACAGCTTCGAGAAGGGTCTCGAGCGCGCCGTCAACAGCGCGTTCGCGAAGACCTTCCGCAGCGGCATCCAACCCGTCGAGATCGCGTCGGCGCTCCGCAGCGAGCTCGACAAGAAGGCCGCGATCGTGAGCCGCGACCGCATCCTCGCGCCCAACGAATTCACGGTGCACCTCTCCGTCGCCGACGATGAGCGCATGCGCACGCTCGGCGGCGCGCTCACCGACGAACTCGACACCCTCGTGCACGCCCACGCGAAGACCCAGGGGTACTCGTTCGCCGGGCCGGTCTCGATCACGCTCGTCCGTGACGAGCAGCAGTCCACGGGCACGCTCAAGGTCGAATCCCGCACCGCCGAAGGGCGTGTCGCCTGGCGCGGCGTCGTCGACGTCGAGGGCAAGCGCCACCCGCTCACGAAATCGCGCACCGTGATCGGTCGGGGCAGTGACGCCGACATCACGATCTCCGACGCCGGCACGAGCCGCAAGCACGTCGAGATCCTGTGGGACGGCGAGCGCGCGATGGTGCGCGACATGCAGTCCACGAACGGCACGCTCCTGGACGGCCGCAAGGTGACCGAGGCCGCCCTCCCGCCGGACTCGACCGTCACGATCGGGCGCACCGACATCGTCTTCCGCGTCGTCGCCCAAACAGCGGCCCCGCGCCCCGCCATGCCCGCCGACGTCACCCGCGCGTACGACGTGCGCGATCAGGGACCGCTGCGATGAGCGAACTGACCCTCCTGCTGCTGCGCATCGGCTTCCTGGTGCTGCTGTGGTTCTTCGTGTTCGCCGTCGTCTACTCGCTGCGTGCGGATCTGTTCGGAGTGAAGGTGCGACGGATGCCGGAACCCGCGGCCGCCGCGACGCCCCCGGCGTCGGCACCTCGCTCGAACACCGCCCCTGTGGCTCCCGCGAAGGTCCCGACCGGCAAGAAGGGCGGCCCGGCGACGACGGACGCGGTCTCGCGCATCGTCATCACGAGCGGCCCGAAGGCGGGACTGGAGCTTCCCCTCGGGACCGAACCCCTCACGATCGGACGCTCGAGCGAGTCGGGTCTCGTGATCCGCGACGACTACACCTCCAGCCACCACGCGCGTCTCGTGCTGTGGGGCGATCAGTGGATGATCCAGGACCTCGACTCCACGAACGGCACGTGGCATGACGGCGCTCGGGTCAGCTCTCCCGTCCCCATCACGGTCGGCGCGCCGATCAAGGTCGGCGCGACGACATTCGAACTGCGGAAGTAGCGGACCCGTCACCTATGGTCTTCCAGGGCTCGAGCGTCGCGATCTCGCACACCGGCAAGGTGCGCTCCAACAACCAGGACTCCGGCTATGCCGGCTCGAACCTGTTCGCCGTCGCGGACGGGATGGGCGGGCACGCCGGCGGCGACGTCGCCTCGAGCCTGGCGATCGCGCGGCTGGAGCGCCTCGACCACCCGTTCGATTCCACGTCCGCCGCCGAGCGCGACCTGCGTGATGCGATCGCGGATGCCGCCTCCGAACTGATCGAGACCGTGCACGTCAAACCCGAGCTCGCCGGCATGGGCACGACGGTGAGCGCGCTGGTCATGGTGGATCAGTACGCCGTGATCGCACACATCGGCGACTCGCGCATCTACCTGTACCGCGACGACGCGCTCACGCAGATCACGACCGACCACACGTTCGTGCAGCGTCTCGTCGACTCCGGCCGCATCACGCCGGAGGAGGCGCGCTACCACCCGCGCCGGTCGGTCCTCATGCGCGTGCTCGGCGACATGGACCCCGACCCCGAGCTGGACACGTTCATCATGCCCACCCAGCCGGGCGACCGCTGGCTGCTGTGCTCGGACGGGCTGTCGGGCGTCGTCGACGACGCGCACACCGCGAAGGCCCTCGGGCTCGGGCTCGCCCCGGGCCGGACGGCCGACAATCTGCTCAAGCAGGCCCTGGATGCCGGCGCCCCGGACAACGTCACCATCGTCCTGGTGGACGTCGGGGGTCAGCATCCGCTCTTCTCCGGCACGCCCACGATCGTGGGCTCCGCGTCGAATCCGCTCGGTATCGAGGTGCCCGCCGCCCGCTCCGGCCGCGGCAACTGGCTGCACCCGAACCGCCAGGCGGCGAACGAGCCGAGTCACTTCGAGCCGGCCGCGGAATTCCTCGAGGAGCTCATCGAGGAGGATCGCCGCCGTGCCCGCCGGCGTCGGATCGGCTGGATCGTGGGCTTCGTCCTCGTCCTCGCGCTCATCGCGTCGCTCCTGGCGGTCGCGTACTCGTGGACCCAGACGCGCTATTTCGTCGGGGCCGATGACGACACGGTGGTGATCTTCCAGGGCATCCAGCAGAACATCGGGCCGATCTCGCTCTCGACGCCGCACGAGGACACCGAGATCCTGTTGGCCGACCTGCCGTCCTTCAGCCGGGCGACGGTCGAGCGCACGATCTCGGCGCGCTCGCTCGCCGACGCCGAAGCGATCGTCGACCGACTCCGCTCCGCCTCGGAGGCCACGCGATGACCGCTCCCTCCGACGCGCGCCCCTCGACCGAGGCGATCTCGGCCGATACGGCGGTCATCCGGGCGCTCAAGCGCATCCGCGTGCCGCAGAAGCAGCGCAACCGCGAGCTGTTCCTGCTGATCTTCGCCATCGTCGTCACCGGCGCGGCGATCGCTCTCGTCCAGCTCGGTGCGCTGGGTGCGATCGAGGCGACCTTCCTCTTCTACTGCGGCGGCCTGACGGTGCTCGTCGCGGCGATGCACATCGTGCTGCGGCTGAGTGCTCCGGATGCCGATCCCTTCGTCCTGCCGATCGCGACGATCCTCACCGGGCTCGGCATCGCGATGATCTACCGCATCGACATCGCCGTGGGACTCGAAGGCTGGAACGCGTACTCGACGAAGCAGCTGGCGTGGTCGGCGATCGCGATCGTGGGGGCGATCGCCGTCGTCGTGCTCCTGCGCAACTACCGGATCCTGTTCCGCTACACGTACATCTTCGGCTTCGCCGGTGTGGCGCTGCTGATCCTTCCGATCATCCCCGGACTGGGCACCGACGCGAACGCCGACGTGTGGGTCTCTCTCGGGTTCTTCTCGTTCCAGCCGGGCGAGCTCGCCAAGATCTCGCTCGCGATCTTCTTCGCCGGCTACCTGGTCCGCACGCGCGAGTCGCTCACATCGGTGGGCACGCGCTTCCTCGGCATGACGTGGCCGCGTGCCCGCGAGCTCGGACCGCTCCTGGTGATCTGGCTCATCTCGCTCGGCATCATCGTGCTGCAGCGCGACCTCGGCACGGGTCTGCTCATCTTCGGCATGTTCGTGGCGATGCTGTACGTCGCCACCGGCAAGACGAGCTGGGTCGTGATCGGTGTCGTCCTCGCGGCCGGCGGCGCGTTTCTCGCTTCGCGCGTCCTGCCGTATGTGAACGGACGCTTCGCGAACTGGCTCGACGCGTTCAACCCCGAGGTGATCGACCGTTCCGGTGGCAGCTACCAGCTCGTGCAGGGGATCTTCGGTCTGGCCCAGGGCGGACTGATCGGCACCGGTCTCGGGCAGGGGCGGCCGTACATCACGCCGCTGTCCCAGAGCGACTACATCCTGCCGAGCCTCGGCGAAGAGCTCGGCCTGATCGGCGTCTTCGCGATCCTGTGCCTGTACATGGTGTTCACCAGCCGCGGCATCCGCATCGGGCTGGCGGGGCAGGACGACTTCGGCAAGCTCCTGGCGACCGGACTGTCGTTCACGATCGCGCTGCAGGTGTTCATCATGGTCGGCGGCGTGACCCGGCTCATCCCGCTGACCGGCCTCACGACTCCGTTCCTCGCCGCGGGCGGCTCGTCGCTCGTGGCGAACTGGCTGATCGTGGCGATCCTCCTCCGCATCTCGGATGCCGTCCGCAGCCGCCCCCGGGTGGTGATCGGCTGATGACGAAGGAGCTCCGCCGGCTCAGCATCCTCATGCTGCTCATGTTCCTTGCGCTGTTCGCCTCCACCAGCGTGATCCAGGTCGTGCAGGCCGAGACCCTCGCCGAGAACAGCCGCAACACGCGTGCGCTGTACGACTCGTACGAAGTGCAGCGCGGATCGATCATCGCCAGCGGCGCCGCGATCGCGAGCTCCGTGCCGTCGGACGATGTCTACGCGTGGCAGCGCGTCTACGTCGACGGGGACATGTGGGCTCCGGTGACCGGGTACATCAATCCCGCACTCGGCGCGGCGACCGGCATCGAGCAGGCGATGAACCAGGAGCTCAGCGGTACGGCCGGCTCGCAGTTCCTCGCGCGCATCGACCGCATCCTCACCGGGCAGCCGCCGCGCGGATCCAACGTCGAGCTGACTCTGGATGCCGCCGTCCAGCGTGCGGCGTACGACGCGCTCGGCGACCTGCAGGGTGCGGTCATCGCGATCGAACCGTCCACCGGACGCGTGCTCGCGATGGTCACCAGCCCGAGCTTCGACACGAACCTGCTCGCGTCGCACAACACCGGCGAGGTGAACGAGACTTACGACGCACTGGATGCCGACCCCTCGCATCCGCTGTTCAACCGCGCGATCGGCGGCGACCTCAACCCACCGGGGTCGACCTTCAAGCTCGTGGTCGCCTCGGCGGCGCTCGCCTCGGGCGACTACACGCCCACCTCGACTCTGCCCAATCCGGGCTCGTATCAGCTCCCGCAGTCCAGCAGCGTCGTCTTCAACGCGGGCGGCGGGGCGTGCGGACCCGGCGACACGGTCACGATCGCCGACGCGCTGCGGCTGAGCTGCAACATCCCGTTCGCCGAGCTCGCGGTGCAGCTCGGCGACACCGCGATCCGCGAGGAGGCCGAGAAGTACGGTTTCAACGCACAGTTCTCGATGCCGCTCACCTCGACGGCCTCGAGCTATCCGCGCGGACTCGATGACCCCCAGACCGCTCTCACCGGATTCGGCCAAGGCCAGGTCACCGCGACGCCCCTGCAGATGGCCATGGTCTCTGCGGGAATCGCCAACGATGGAGTCGTCATGAATCCGCGGATGGTCGACCAGGTGATCGGACCGGATCTCTCGGTCCAGCAGAGCTTCGAGGACACCGAGTTCGGGCGTGCCCTGGACTCCGACATCGCAGCCGAACTGACGGCGATGATGGTCGCCAATGTCAGTGACGGCGCAGCCTCGGGTGCAAGAATAGACGGGGTCGACGTGGGCGGAAAGACGGGCACCGCGGAGAACGGGGCGAGCAGACCGTACACGCTGTGGTTCACCGGCTTCGCGCCCGCGGAGAACCCGGAGGTGGCCGTGGCCGTGGTCGTCGAAGACGGCGGAGGTCAGGGTCAGTCGGGCAGCGGTAACACCATCGCGGCACCGATCGCGAAGAAGGTCATGGAGGCGGTGCTGGGACGATGAGACCGACGCAGGGAGTGACCTTCGGAGGCCGGTACGAGCTGGACTCGCGGATCGCCATCGGCGGGATGGGCGAAGTGTGGGAGGCCACCGACCACGTCATCGGCCGCACCGTCGCGATCAAGATCCTCAAAGACGAGTACATGGGCGACCCGGGCTTCCTCGAGCGCTTCCGCGCCGAGGCCCGCCACGCGGCACTCGTGAACCACGAGGGCATCGCGAGCGTTTTCGACTACGGCGAGGAGGCGGGCAGCGCGTTCCTCGTGATGGAGCTCGTGCCCGGCGAGGCGCTGTCCACCATCCTCGAGAGGGACGGATCGCTCTCCACGGACAAGACGCTCGACATCGTCGCGCAGACCTCCGCCGCCCTGCAGGCCGCCCACGCCGCGGGACTCGTGCACCGGGACATCAAGCCCGGCAATCTCCTCATCACGCCCGACGGGCGCGTCAAGATCACCGACTTCGGGATCGCGCGCATCGCCGACCAGGTTCCGCTGACGGCGACCGGCCAGGTGATGGGCACGGTGCAGTACCTCTCGCCGGAGCAGGCCTCCGGCCACCCGGCATCCCCCGCCACCGACACGTATTCGCTCGGCATCGTCGCGTACGAGTGCCTCGCCGGCAAGCGGCCCTTCACGGGCGAGTCGCAGGTCGCGATCGCGATGGCGCAGATCAACGAACAGCCTCCGCCGCTGCCGCCGACCGTCGCGGTCCCGGTGCAGAACCTCGTGATGGCGATGATCGCCAAGAAGCCCGAGGACCGTCCGGCATCGGCCGCCGCCGTCGCCCGCGCGGCCACGGCGCTCCGTCGCGGCGATCTCGCGGCCGCGGCCGCCGCGGTCCCCGCGATCGCGACCGGCGTCGCCGTCGGCGACGACATGACGCAGCTCCTCACCCCGGCGGGCGCGACCGGCGCCGCCACCCGGATCCTCCCGGCAGCGGATGCCGTGGAGGAGGGTGTCGAGGAGAAGAAGAAGCGCAGCCCGTGGACCTGGCCGCTCATCGCCCTCATCGTCCTGCTTCTGCTCGTCCTCGGCGGCACGATCTGGGCATTCGTGGCGAATCAGGAGCCGACGCCGGATCCGACGACGTCCTCGAGCACACCGACCCCGACGCCGACCCCGACGCCCACCCCGACGACGTCGACGATCTCGGTGGACGGTCTGGGCCTCGAGGGCATGGACTGCACGGAGGCCTCCGCGAAGGCGAAGGCCGCGGGAATCGAGGCCGTCGACTGCGTCGCGGGAGACCCCGCGCCCACGGCCGAGCAGGTCAACACGGTCTACCGCGTCAGCCCGACCGGCAACATCCCGCCCTCGCAGCTGCTCACCCTGACCTTCTACGGCGACCAGACTGCGATGCCCCAGCCCTCCGCCCCGTCGATCGCCGGGACGGTCGAGGCCGGCGCGAGCACCCAGGTGTCGTGGAGCGGCTACACGTGCCCGTCCGGAACCGGAGCGGTGAGCGCCTACAACTTCACCGCCACGAACGCGACGTTCGCGAGCACGGGGCAGTCCACCGCGACCTTCGGACCCAACGAGCGCGCGGGCGAGGTGCTGGCCGACAACAATCCGGGAGCGACCGTCATCGTGACCTACTCGGTGACCTGCTCCGGCGGCGCTGCGGGTCAGCGCGACTCGGGTGCATCCGGTGAGGCGACCTCTCAGATACAGGCCGCGTCCACACCGGCCCCGACGACGACCCCGTAGCACATCACCGCACGACCGCCGCTGCCGCCGGGCGCGGTCGGTCGTGTCGGTTAGGCTGAGTCAGCCATACCCAGGGAGTGACCGTGACAGCTGAGCCGCGCGTGCTTTCGGGGCGCTATCGCGTCGACGAACTCATCGGTCGTGGTGGCATGGCCACCGTGTTCCGGGGTTACGACCTCACGCTCGGGCGCCAGGTCGCGATCAAGCTGCTCAACCGCGACCTCGCCGACGACAACTCCTTCCGCACCCGGTTCCGCCTCGAGGCGCAGGCCGCCTCGCGCATGGCCCACCCGACGATCGTGCGCGTCTACGACGCCGGTGAAGACAGCGAGACCTCGCCCGACGGCACGGTCCGCCCCGTCCCGTTCATCGTGATGGAGCTCGTCCACGGTGCGCTGCTCAAGGACATCGTCGCGGCCGGCCCGGTGCCCGTGGCCGACGCGGTGCGCTACGTCGACGGCATCCTCGAAGCCCTGGAGTACTCCCACCGCGCGGGCGTCGTGCACCGCGACATCAAGCCGGGCAACGTCATGGTCACCGACTCCGGACAGGTGAAGGTCATGGATTTCGGCATCGCGCGCGCGGTGTCCGATTCGTCGTCGACGGTGGCCGAGACCACCACGATCCTGGGGACGGCCGCCTACTTCTCGCCCGAGCAGGCCAAGGGCGAGCCGGTCGACGCACGCGCCGACGTGTACTCCGCCGGCGTGGTGCTGTACGAGCTCCTCGTCGGACGGCCGCCATTCCGCGGCGAGTCCCCCGTCGCGGTCGCCTATCAGCACGTGAGCGAAGCCCCTCTTGCGCCGTCCGAGGCGAACGAGTCGGTGCCGCGGTCGATGGACACCGTCGTGCTCCGCGCGCTCGCGAAGGATCCGTTCCAGCGCTACCAGGACGCCGCGGCGTTCCGTGAGGCGCTGGATGCGACGATCGGCGGCAAGGTCCCCTCCAAGCGCGCGGTCGGGGCGCTCACGAGCGAGCTGTACGGCCCGAACCCGAAGCAGGCCGCCGAGACCGCCAGGTCGTTGCGTCAGCTCAGCACCGACACGACCATGAAGCGCACGCAGGCCGGCCCCCCGGTCGCCTGGATCTGGGCGGGTGTCGCCGTCATCGCGGTTCTGCTCATCTCGGTGCTGTTCTGGGTCGTCTCTATCCGCCCGGGCGGCGAGGTCCCCTCCAGCGCCCGACTCGTCCCCGACGTCTCCGGCATGACGTACGAACGCGCGAGCGGAGAGATCGGCGACGCCGACCTGACGGCGTTCCGTGTGGACGAGCCGAACGCCGATGTGGCGATCGGCAACGTCATCCGCACCGATCCGGTGGCGGGCTCTTCGGTGAGCCCCGGTCAGCAGGTGCGGGTGTACGTCTCGTCGGGTCAGGAGACGACGACCGTTCCGACGCTGGAAGGACTGTCGCAGGATGCCGCGGCCGCGGCCCTGGAAGCGGTGAAGCTGAAGCTCGGCACCGTGACGCCGCGCAACGACCCCGGACTCGCGGCCGGCACGATCATCTCGTCCGATCAGCCGGCGGGAGCGACGCTTCCGGTCGGAAGCACGGTGAATGTGGTGGCCGCGACCGGCCGCGTCGTGATCATCGACGTCACCGGGTACACGCTCGACGCGGCGACCCGCGAGCTCGAGGGCCCGGACGCCCAGCTCATCGTCATCACGGAGGCGGACCCGAACTGCGCGGCGACGGACCCGCCCATCGTCACGACGCAGTCGATCCCCCCGGGCGAGGCACCGGTGAATTCGGAAGTGACCCTGCGCTACTGCAGCGGAACCTGACCGACCGCCCGGCGAAGCGGGTTCAAGCGGGAACCCCGCCGGGCGGCATCCGCGTAGCCGATCGATTCGAGCCAGTTTCCGAGCAGCCGGTAGCCGCCGTCCGTGAGCACCGACTCGGGGTGGAACTGCACCCCCACGATGGGGGCGAAGCGGTGGGCGACTCCCATGATGACGCCCTCCTCGGTGCGACTGGTGACCGCGAGCTCCGGGGGCAGGGTGTCCTCCCGGATCGCGAGGGAGTGATAGCGTCCCGCGGTGAACGGGCTCGGCACCCCCGCGTAGAGGGCGCTGCCGTCATGGCTCACCCGCGAAGTCATGCCGTGCATGAGGTCGGGGGCCTCGTCGACGACGGCGCCGAACGCCTCCCCGATCGCCTGATGTCCGAGGCACACGCCGAGGAGCGGTGTGCCGGTGTCATGCGCTGCGCGCACGACCGCGATCGAGGCGCCCGCATCGGCCGGTGTGCCGGGTCCGGGCGAGACCAGCACCCCCCGGTACGGCGCGATCACGGTGGCGGCGGCATCCGGCGGGATCTCATCGGCCTCGACGAACCGTGTCTGCGCCCCCAGTTCGCGCAAGTAGCCGACGAGGGTGTGCACGAAGCTGTCGTGGTTGTCGACGACGAGGATCTGCCCGCGCTCACGCACCGGTCGCGCTCATTCGACGGTCACTTCCTGCGGGTTCACGACCGAGCTGATCCAGGGGAAGACGAAGAAGAACAAACCGTACAGGACGACGGCGACAAGGAGGAGCAGGATGAGCGTCCGCACCCACCAGGGTCCGGGGAGCACGTGCCAGAGGGCTGCGTACATCAGGCGGTCGCGCCTTCCGTGAGGGATGCCGGGGCCCCCGCCGTACGGGGGGTGAACGAATCGAACACGCCGTACGCCACGATGCGCTCGGTCATGGCGAACATCGGGCTGCAGCTGGTCAGCGTGATGTAGCGGGATCCGGCGGGGGTGTCCGGTGCCTGCGGCACGGGGGAGAGCACCTCGACCTCGGTGGGTGTGACGTACTCGAGGGTGCGGAACCGGTAGGTGTACCACCCGTCCGGCGTCTCCACCACGATCGCGTCACCGACGCGGAGCTCGGCGATCCGGTTGAACGGCTTGCCGTACGTCGTCCGGTGCGCGGCGAGCGCGAAGTTCCCGACCTCCCCCGGCATCTTCGTTCCCGGGTAGTGGCCGATGCCGATCGGATCGAGGGTCACCGGTCGGCTCACTCCGCCCGCCATCGGAACCTGGTAGTCGGCGCCGAATCTCGGGATGTGCATGATGCCGAAGACCTCGCCGTCCGCGGGCTCGGGGAGCACGACGGGTTCGACTGCAGCCGGGGTGGGACTCGCCGACGATGACGCGGTCGGCTCCGACGTCGGCGCGGGCGCGGCCTGCGCCCATTCCTCGGAGAGCTCCCGACCGGTGGCGTTGCGCTGAGCGCCGTAGATGAGGTCGCCGATCCACATCTGCCAACCGACGTACAGGAGCGTGATGATGCCGACGGTGATCAGGATCTCGCCGAGGACACCGAAGAACGTGGGACGGCGACGTCGGGGAGGGCGCGGCGGATCCCCCATCTCAACCGGGGTCGCCGCATCCACACGGCGAGTCTAGGTCAGTCCGCGCGCACCCCCTCGCCGGGAGAAGGGCCCGCGGTGCCGCCGCAGGGCGGGAGGGTAGGATGGTCGGCATGGCACGACCCGGCAAAGACGACGAATCCCTCGTGGAGCGCAGCGAAGGCGAACTCGCACCCAATCCGGTGTGGTTCAAGCCGATCATGATCGGCCTCATGCTCATCGGGCTGGTCTGGGTGCTCGTGTTCTACCTGAGCGGCTCGAACTTCCCGATTCCGGGTATCGGCGCCTGGAACCTCGTGATCGGGTTCGGCATCGCGTTCGTCGGATTCCTCATGACGACCCGCTGGCGATAGCCGCCCTCCGCCCTTTCCATGAAGCCCCGGCCGCGGCCGGGGCTTCATCGATTCCGGGGGTTGTCCCCAGCTCTGTCCACTTGTGAATTACACCGGTGTCATTCCATCCCCAGGTGTGGATGAACCTGTGGATAACTCCGGTCAGAAGAAGAGCGCGGGCGGCACGAGCAGGAGGGCGAGCAGCACGACCGCGAGAGCGATCAGGAGCCCGATCTGCAGGGGTCGACGCCGGATCGAACGCGTCCGCGCATAGATCAGGCCGACGAGGGCCCCGACCACCAGCCCGCCCACGTGCGCCTGCCACGACACGTTGAAGCCGGGGATGAAGCCGATCGCGAGGTTCACCGCCAGGATGATCGCGATGCCGGCGATGTTCGCCCCGATGTGGCGGCCGATCACGATGAGGGCACCGAACAGTCCGAAGATCGCGCCGGATGCACCGACCACCGGAGTCGTGAACGAGAGCAGCGAGACCGCGACCGACCCGCCGAGAGTGCTGAGCACGTAGAGCGTCAGGAAGCGCCATCGACCGAGCAGCGGTTCGAGACTGCGCCCGATCATCCAGAGCGCGAGCATGTTCAGCCCGATGTGCCAGAAGCTCCCGTGCACGAGCGAGACGGTGAGCAGCCGCCACGGCTCGAACGTGCCGGTCAGCTCCGGGTACAGAGACGGCGCCCAGAACGCGAGGGTGTCGCGGACGCCCTCGCCGACCCCGGGGATGAGACCCACGAGGAAGGCGAGGGCGGTGATCGCGATGATCGCGTACGTCACCAGCGGACGGGAGTCCGTCGCGGTGAGCGCACGTGGGCGCGCCCACCGTCGCTCGGCCTTGCGCTGCGCGGGAGTCTGGGCCTTCTGCTGATCGGCGAGGCACTCCGGGCAGATCACGCCCACCGCGGCCTGCGTCTGGCATTCGGGGCAGATCGTGCGCAGGCACCGCTGACACAGCACGAAGCTCTGCCGGTCGGGATGCCGGTAGCAGAAGTTGTCGCTGTTGCGGCTGAGGTCGGGCGATGTCACGGACGCGGGCGGGGTCCTAGACCGAGACGACGTCGATGGACTGGATGACCACCGGCTCGATCGGCCGGTCGCCCGCCGCCGTGGGCACGTCGCTGATCGTGTCGACGACGGCCTTGGACGCGTCGTCGGCGACCTCGCCGAAGATCGTGTGCTTGCCCTGCAGCCACTCGGGACCGCGACCGCCCTGGCCGGGCACCGTGATGAAGAACTGCGAGCCGTTCGTGCCCTCGGGCCGCCCGGTGATCGCGTTGCGGCGGAGGCCGGCGTTGGCCATGGCGAGCTTGTAGGGCGCGGTGAAGGTGAGCTCGCCGTTGATCTCGTCGTTGAAGTTGTACCCGGGTCCGCCGGTGCCCTGCCCGAGCGGGTCTCCGCCCTGGATCATGAAGCCCGAGATGATGCGGTGGAAGACGACGTCCTTGTAGAGCGGTCCGTCACCCGGCTTTCCGGTCGCGGGGTCGGTCCACGCCTTCGAGCCGTCGGCGAGGCCGACGAAGTTCTGGACGGTCTGGGGCGCGTGGTCGCCGAAGAGGTTCACGACGATGTCGCCGTAGTTGGTGTGCAAAGTCGCTACTGCAGTGTGCTGAGGCATGTCAATCATTCTTTCAGAGTTGTGCGAGAACCTGCCGTCTGCGCGACCGTCTGGCAAGATAGGACGACTACTACCCCCGGCCTTTGGGAGGGCAATCGTGAGCCTCAACCGCAAGCGCAAGAAGGAACTCCGCAAGCTTCAGGCGCAGGCGAACAACCTGTGGGAGTCGCAGCAGGTCCTCGTCAGCGAAGCAGCCGGCATCGCCCGTGAAGCCGGCCGCCAGCTCGGCAACTTCAACCGCGAGCAGCTGATCCCGGGCGTCCAGGCCGGCGTCGACAAGAGCAAGCAGTTCTCCAAGCAGGTGCTCTCCGACAAGGTCGTGCCCACCGCGGGTGCCGTCGTCGGTTCGGCGCTGTCGGTCTGGGACGCGGCGAACGACACCCGGTCGCGTCTGGCCGCCGGTAAGGGTTTCCAGCTGCCGGATGCCGCCGCCTACGCGAAGAAGGCCGACAAGTACGGCGCCAAGGCGACGAAGAAGATCGCCTCGAAGCTCACCGTCCTCGACCCGCCCAAGCAGGGGATCGGTGCGGGCGGCGTGATCGCGATCGTCCTCGGCGTCGCAGCCGCGGTCGGCGTGCTCTACGCCGCATGGCAGACCCTCCGCGCGGACGACGAGCTGTGGGTGGCCGATGACCCGCTGCGTGCACCCGACGCCTGAGCGCACCTCGATGTCGTGACGAAGACCCCCGCCGCCGGCGGGGGTCTTCGTGTCGGTAGCCTGGCGGGATGACCGATGCGATCGATCCCGTCGCGCGCGTGCGCGATGCCGCCGCCGAGCGAGGACTCGACGTGGAGCTGCGCGAGCGCCCGGCGGCCGAGAGCCTGGTGGAGGCGGCGGCGCTGCTCGGCATCCCGCCCGCGTCGATCGTGAAGACGCTCGTCGTGAAGCGCAGCGATGACACGTATCTGTTCGCCCTCATCCCCGGCGACCGGTCCATCTCGTGGCCGAAGCTGCGGGCGGTCGTGGGCGTGAACAAGCTGCAACTGCCTGATCCCGCTCGCGCGCTGGCCGCGACAGGCTATGAGCGGGGGACGATCGTTCCCGTCGGCAGCTCGACGGACTGGCCGGTGTTCGCCGATGAGCGCATCGTCGGCGAGCGGATCGCCATGGGCGCCGGCGCCCACGGCTACAGCATGTTCGTGCAGGCCGATGACCTCATCGCCGCCTACCGGGCGGTCGTCGCCGACATCTCTCAGTCGATCGACTGACTCGCGGTCATCCGTCGGCGGACATCTTGAGGGCGATGTCCACGAGTTTCACGCGCTGCAGTCCTCCGACGGCCGACAGGGGGAACCACTCGGCCCGATCGGTCGAGCCGCCGATCTCGTGGCGCAGGCGTCCGCCCACGATCTTGGCCCGGTAGACGATCCGCAGCGCATGTAGGGGACCGGTCGCATCGGTCGCGAGTCGTCGGGTGGCGGGGATCACCCGCGAATGGATGCCGAGCAGCTCGCCGATCGCCGCGCGATAGCCCGTTTCCTCGCGCACCTCGCGGCGCGCCGCGTGCTCGGGATCTTCACCGGCCTCCAGACCCCCGCCCGGCAGGGTCCATGCTGCGCGGCGACCCTCGTTCCAGTGTGCGAGGAGGATGCGATCATCGGCATCCACGATGACGGCGTAGGCCGCCACCCGCAGATCCATGTCCCGACTCTATCGAGGGGTCGTGCCCGGTTAGTCTGACGTGACCCATTCGCGATGCGCCGAGGAGAGACACGTGCCGATCTGGACCACTCATGGCGACGGGCGCTCCGTCGCACCGGGCGCCGTCGTCAAGCCCGCCGAGCGTCTCGCGTGGCCCGCGACGATCGCGATCGGGGCGCAGCACGTGGTCGCGATGTTCGGCGCGACCTTCCTCGTGCCGCTGCTGACCGGGTTCCCGGTCTCGACGACCCTGCTGTTCTCGGGTCTCGGGACGATCCTCTTCCTCGTGCTCACCGGCAACCGCCTGCCCAGCTATCTGGGATCGTCGTTCGCGTTCATCGCGCCGATCCTCGCGCTCGGTCCGGGCGACGGGGCGCCCCTGGACTCGCCCGAGCAGATCAGCCGGGCGCTGCTCGGCGTGTTCGTCACCGGTGTGCTCCTGGCGGGCGTGGGATTCATCGTGCAGGCCACCGGAACCCGGTGGATCGAGCGGCTCATGCCGCCGGTCGTCTCCGGAGCCATCGTCGCGCTCATCGGGCTGAACCTGGCGCCGGTGGCGTGGCAGAACTTCCAGCAGGACGCGCTGCTCGGCACGATCACGCTCGCGGCCTGCATCCTGTTCGCGGTGCTGTTCCGCGGATTCCTCGGACGCATCTCCATCTTCGTGGGGGTCGTGTTCGGGTACGTCGTCGCGGCGGCGCTCGGCCGCGTCGACTTCTCGGGAGTGGAGAGCGCGGCGTGGATCGGCCTGCCCGAATTCCACCTGCCGGCGTTCGGCGACCCGGTGGCGTGGAGCTTCCTGCCGATGTTCCTTCCGGTGATCCTCGTGCTCGTGGCCGAGAACGTCGGGCACGTCCGCGGGGTGGCGACGATGACCGCGGATCCGTCGGTGAACGCGCGCACCGGCCGGGCGCTGCTCGCGGACGGGCTGGCGACGACGATCGCGGGTTTCTTCGGCGGCTCCGGCACGACGACGTACGGCGAGAACATCGGCGTGATGGCTGCGACGCGCGTCTACTCGACCGCGGCGTACTGGGTGGCCGGCACGTTCGCGGTGCTGCTGGCGTTCTCACCCAAAGTGGGGGCGGTGATCTTCGCCATGCCCGCCGGCGTGCTGGGTGGTGTGACGACGGCCCTCTACGGGCTGATCGGCGTGATCGGGATCAAGATCTGGGTCGACAACCAGGTCGACTTCTCGCGTCCGGTGAACCAGTACACCGTCGCGGTCTCGTTCGTGATCGCGATCGCCGGGTTCACGATGAACCTCGGCGCCCTGAGCTTCGGCGCGATCGTGCTGGGCACGGTCGCGGCGCTCGTGATCTATCACGTGGGCAACGCGATCGCGCGGGCCCGACGCACGGGGGCCGATGACGGCGGTCCGATCGTCCCGATCGGACCGCTGGGCGGCGACCCCGAGAACGTCGGCTGAACGGAAAGCGAGAAGCGCCGGCCCGGGGGCCGGCGCTTCGTCTGCACTTTCGTGGAGCCTAGGAGATTCGAACTCCTGACATCCTGCTTGCAAAGCAGGCGCTCTACCAACTGAGCTAAGGCCCCGGGGCTGTTGTTGTGGGGGTACCAGGACTTGAACCTGGGACCTCTTCATTATCAGTGAAGCGCTCTAACCGCCTGAGCTATACCCCCGATTACGTGCGGCGCGAGCGCCGTCAACCTCCAAGACTTTACCCGAACGATCGGCAATTCACGAATCCATACTCACGGCCGGCCGAGGTGCGCGAACAAGGCGGAGGGAGTTGACTGAGGTCATGAGTTCCGAACCCGCACCGCACGTCGGCGAAGCGCACTCCGGTGGAATCGGCCAGCGCCTGAACTGGCTGCGCGCCGGGGTGCTCGGTGCGAACGACGGCATCGTCTCGGTCGCCTCTCTCGTGGTCGGCGTCGCCGGCGCGACGACCGACACCCCCGCGCTCCTCATCGCGGGCATCGCCGGACTCGTCGGCGGCGCGATCTCGATGGCGCTCGGCGAGTACGTCTCGGTGAGCAGCCAGCGCGACAGTGAGCGGGCACTCATCGCGAAGGAGACGCGGGAGCTGCGGGAGATGCCCGACGAGGAGCTGGCCGAACTCGCCGAGCTCTACCGCGCGCGCGGATTGAGTGAGGCGACGGCACACCAGGTCGCGGTCGAACTCACCGCGCACGACGCCCTCGCGGCGCACCTCGAGGTCGAGCTCCACATCGATCAGGACGATCTCGTGAGCCCGTGGCAGGCGGCGCTCTCTTCCGCGGTGGCGTTCACGCTCGGCGCGCTGCTGCCTCTGCTGACGATCCTGCTGCTGCCACCGGCGCTGAAGATCCCGTTGACCTTCATCGCCGTGCTCGTCGCCCTGGCGATCACCGGAACGGTCTCGGCGCAGCTGGGTGGAAGCGGTAAAGCGCGGGCGACGCTGCGTCTGGTCGTCGGCGGCGGGCTGGCCCTGGCCGTGACCTGGCTGATCGGCAGTCTGCTGGGGACCACCGGGATGGTGTGACCGTCAGTTCGAGGTGAACCCGACCAGCAGGCCGCCGGTCACCTTCACGGCGAGGTTGTAGATCCCCGCGATCACGGCGCCGAGGACGGTCACGACGACGAGGTTCAGGATCGCCACGATCGCGGCGAAGCCCATGACCTGCGGCAGACCGATGAACGTCTCGATCGACACGCCGCCGTCCGAGAAGCTCTGGAAGAACTCGTCGACCTTGCCGATGAGTCCGGTGGTCTGGACGATCAGGTAGACCAGGAAGAAGCTGACCACGGTGACGATCGCGAGCGCGACCGCGGCGAGGAAGGACAGCTTGACCGCGGACCAGAAGTCCACGTAGACCAGGCGCAGGCGCACCTGCTTGGCGCTGGTCTTGGAACTGGACTTCTTTGCGAGCTTGTCGGCTACCGTGCTCATGCGTCAGTACTCTCTTCGGGGATCTCGGGCGAGGCCGCTGCTGTGGCCGATCCGGCGTCCTGCTGCTCGGTGTCGGGCGCCTCTGCTGTCGCTGCGTCTGATTCTGCTGCGTCTGAAGTTTCGGTCAGGCCGCGTTCGCTGTTGCGGGCGATCGCGATGATGCGGTCCGCCTCGTCGGTGCGGGCGAAGACCACACCCATCGTGTCGCGTCCCTTCGCAGGGACCTCGGCCACGGCAGAGCGTACCACCTTGCCGCTGGCAAGAACCACCAAGACCTCGTCGTCCTCCGCGACCATGAGACCACCCGCGAGGACGCCCCGGTCATCGCTCAGACGCGCGACCTTGATGCCCAGTCCGCCGCGGCTCTGGCCGCGGTACTGCGCGATGTCGGTGCGCTTGGCGTAGCCGCCGTCGGTCACGACGAACACGTACGCACCCTCTCTGGCGACGGATGCCGACAGCAGGCTGTCGCCGGCGCGGAAGGACATGCCCTTCACGCCCTCCGTCGAGCGTCCCATCGGACGCAGGGAGTCATCGCTCGCGGTGAAGCGGAGCGACATGCCCAGGCGGCTGATGAGCAGGATGTCGTCGCCCTCGTCGACCAGCAGGGCGCTGACGAGTTCGTCGCCGTCCTCTTCGTCCTGCCCGCGGAGCTTGATCGCGATGACACCGCCCTGACGGTTCGTGTCGTACTCGGTCAGGCGCGTCTTCTTCACGAGCCCGCTGCGGGTGGCGAGCACGAGGTAGGTCGCGACGGAGTAGTCGCGGATGTCGAGGATCTGCGCGATCTCCTCGCCCGGCTGCAGCGCGAGCAGGTTCGCGACGTGCTGCCCCTTCGCGTCGCGACCGGCTTCGGGCACTTCGTATGCCTTCGCCCGGTAGACGCGGCCCTTCGTGGTGAAGAACAGCAGCCAATGATGGGTCGTCGTGACGAAGAAGTGCTCGACGACGTCGTCGGCGCGCAGCTGCGCGCCCTTGACTCCGCGCCCACCGCGGTGCTGCTGGCGGTAATTGTCGCTGCGGGTGCGCTTGATGTATCCCTCGCGCGTGACGGTGACGACCATCTCCTCTTCGGGGATGAGGTCCTCGACCGACATGTCGCCGTCGAATCCGTGCAGGATCTGCGTGCGACGGTCATCGCCGAAGCGGTCCACGATCGTGGTGAGCTCTTCGCGGATGATGCCGCGCTGGCGGATCGGGTCGGCGAGGATCGCCTTGAAATCGGCGATCTGCAGCTCGAGTTCGGCCGCCTCGTCCATGATCTTCTGACGCTCGAGCGCGGCGAGGCGCCGCAGCTGCATCGTGAGGATCGCATCGGCCTGGATGTCGTCGATGTCCAGGAGCGTCTTCAGGCCCTCGCGCGCATCGTCGACCGTCGCCGACCGGCGGATGAGGGCGATGACCTCGTCCAACGCGTCGAGCGCCTTGAGGTAGCCGCGCAGGATGTGCATGCGCTCTTCGGCCTTGCGGAGCCGGAACTGCGTGCGGCGGACGATCACGTCGATCTGGTGGTCGATCCAGTGCGTGATGAAGCCGTCGAGCGGCAGCGTGCGCGGCACGCCGTCGACGATCGCGAGCATGTTCGCGCCGAAGTTCTCCTGGAGCTGGGTGTGCTTGTAGAGGTTGTTCAGCACGACCTTGGCGACGGCATCCCGCTTCAGGACGATCACGAGGCGCTGGCCCGTGCGATCCGAGGTCTCATCGCGGATGTCGGCGATTCCGGTGATCTTGCCCTCGCGGGCGAGGTCGCTGATCTTGACCGCGACGTTGTCGGGATTGACCTGGTACGGCAGCTCGGTGATCACCAGGCACGTACGGCCCTGGATCTCTTCGACGTTCACCACGGCGCGCATCGTGATCGAACCGCGGCCGGTGCGGTACGCGTCGCGGATGCCGCGCGTTCCGAGGATCTGCGCGTGGGTCGGGAAGTCGGGCCCGGGGATGCGCTCCATGAGCGCCTCGAGCAGCTCGTCACGGGTGGCGTCGGGGTTCTCGAGCGCCCAGAGGGCTCCGGCGGACACCTCGCGCAGGTTGTGCGGCGGGATGTTCGTGGCCATGCCGACCGCGATGCCGACCGAGCCGTTCACGAGCAGGTTCGGGAAGCGCGCCGGCAGGACGACCGGCTCCTGGGTCTGACCGTCGTAGTTGTCCTGGAAGTCGACGGTCTCCTCTTCGATGTCGCGCACCATTTCGAGCGCGAGGGGAGCCATCTTCGTCTCGGTGTAACGAGGGGCGGCCGCGCCCTGGTTGCCGGGAGAGCCGAAGTTGCCCTGTCCGAGCGCGAGCGGGTAGCGCAGCGACCACGGCTGCACGAGTCGGACGAGGGCGTCGTAGATCGCCGTGTCGCCGTGCGGGTGGTAGTGCCCCATGACCTCACCGACGACGCGGGCGCACTTGGAGAACGACTTGTCGGGTCGGAACCCGCCGTCGTACATCGCGTAGATCACTCGGCGGTGCACCGGCTTCATGCCGTCGCGGACATCGGGCAGCGCGCGCCCGATGATCACGCTCATCGCATAGTCGAGATAGCTGCGCTGCATCTCCGACTGGAGGTCGACCTGGTCGATGTGACCGTGGTTGTGCGCGGGACGTTCTTCGTCAGTCATGTCTCTCGTCTTCGTCGTGTCCGGTCGGGCCGAGTGCGGGGCGAGCCGCGATCGGCGCTAGATGTCGAGGAACCGGACGTCCTTCGCGTTGCGCTGGATGAACCCGCGGCGGGACTCCACGTCTTCGCCCATCAGGATCGTGAAGATCTCATCGGCCGCGGCCGCGTCGTCGATCGTGACCTGGCGGAGCGTGCGCGTCTCGGGATCCATCGTGGTCTCCCACAGCTCCTTCGCGTTCATCTCGCCGAGACCCTTGTAGCGCTGGATGCTGTTGTCCTTCGGGATGCGCTTGCCCGAGGCGATGCCCTCGGTCAGCAGCGCATCGCGCTCGCGATCGCTGTACACGTATTCGTGCGGCGCGTTGGACCACTTGATCCGGTACAGCGGCGGCTGCGCGAGGTAGACGAAGCCCGCCTCGATCAGACCGCGCATGTAGCGGAACAGCAGCGTGAGCAGGAGCGTCGTGATGTGCTGGCCGTCGACATCGGCATCCGCCATCAGCACGATCTTGTGATACCGCGCCTTCGTGATGTCGAAGTCCTCGCCGATGCCCGTGCCGAAGGCCTGGATCATCGCCTGCACTTCGCGGTTGCCGAGGGCGCGGTCCAGCCGCGCGCGCTCGACGTTGAGGATCTTTCCGCGCAGCGCCAGGATCGCCTGCGTGTGCGGGTCGCGTCCCTGCACCGCGGAACCACCGGCCGAGTCGCCCTCCACGAGGAAGATCTCGCTGATGGAGGGATCCTTCGAGGTGCAGTCCTTGAGCTTGTCGGGCATGGCCGCGGACTCGAACACGCTCTTGCGACGCGCGGTCTCGCGGGCCTTACGGGCGGCGAGCCGCGCGGTGGCGGCGTCGATCGCCTTGCGGATGATGTTCTTCGCCTGGACCGGGTTGCGGTCGAACCAGTCGCCGAGCCGATCACCGACGACCTTCTGCACGAACGCCTTCGCCTCCGTGTTGCCGAGCTTCGTCTTGGTCTGTCCCTCGAACTGCGGCTCGGAGAGCTTGACCGAGATCACCGCGGTGAGTCCCTCGCGCACGTCGTCGCCGGAGAGGTTCTCGTCCTTCTCCTTGAGGAGGTTGTTCGCGCGCGCGTACTTGTTCACGAGAGTGGTGAGCGCGGCACGGAAGCCCTCTTCGTGCGTGCCGCCCTCATGCGTGTTGATCGTGTTCGCGTACGTGAAGACGTTCTCGGTGTAGCTCGTCGTCCACTGCATCGCGACTTCGAGGGCGATCTTGCGCTCGGTGTCTTCGGACTCGAAGTCGATGACCTCGTCGTTCACGTGCTCGGCCTTGCGGACCTTGTTGAGGTACTCGACGTAATCCACGAGTCCGCGCTCGTACAGGAAGCTGTCATTCCGCTGCTGCAGCACGACCTGTCCCGGCTCGATCTCCTCTTCGTACGCCGAGTCCGCGCGCTCGTCGCGCAGGTCGATCCGCAGTCCCTTGTTGAGGAAGGCCATCTGCTGGAAGCGGGTGCGCAGCACCTCGTACTCGAATTCGACGGTCTCGAAGATCTCGGCATCCGGCCAGAACGTGATCGTCGTGCCCGTCTCGTCACTGGGCTCGGCGCGCTCGAGCGGGGCCTGCGGCACACCGCCGCCCCGATAGGACTGACGCCACACGTAGCCCTGTCGACGGACCTCGACTTCGAGCCGATTCGACAGGGCGTTCACGACGGAGGAACCGACACCGTGCAGGCCGCCGGAGACGGCGTATCCGCCGCCACCGAACTTGCCGCCGGCGTGCAGGACGGTCAGCACGACTTCGACCGTGGACTTGCCCTCGGTCTTGTGCATGTCGACGGGGATGCCGCGTCCGTTGTCGACGACGCGGACGGCGCCGTCGGGAAGGATCGTCACCAGGATCGTGTCGCAGTAGCCGGCGAGGGCCTCATCGACGGAGTTGTCGACGATCTCGTAGACCAGATGGTGCAGACCGCGCGGCCCCGTGGAGCCGATGTACATGCCGGGGCGCTTGCGCACGGCCTCGAGCCCCTCGAGGACCTGGATCTCGTCGGCGCCGTACTCGACGTGGGTCCGTTCGGCTGGCAGTGGTTCCGTGGAATCCTCTTCGGGTCGCTCGGGCAAGCTGTCAGCAGTATCGGACGTCATCTTCTCGGTGCGCTCCACATCGTGTTCCGGGGCGGTTCCAGTCTATCAAGGAACCGCTCTCAGACCAGCCTCTCCGCCTCTGTGGCGCGTTCTTTTCCGCGTCGAGGGGACGGGACGTGTCCTACCCGTAGGTATCGCGCGGACCACGCCCTGGAGTCGTTCTGGGACCCCATTTCCAGGAGGGGACGTCGGGCCCGATGAAGCGGATGCCGTCGACACCGGCTTCGGGGAAGCGACGCACGATCTCGGAGAGGATCTGCGAGCGCATGATCTGAAGCTGCTTCGCCCATGCGGTGGAATCGGCCTGGACCGTGAGGGTGCCGTCCACGAAAGCCACGGGATTCGTGTGCCGGGCGGTCTCCTCGCCGGCCACCTCGTCCCACGTGCGCACGACATCCTCTCGCGCGAGCTGCGAGTCCCACCCCGCCTCTCGCGTGAGCGCGGCGAGGACATCGGACACCCCGCGCGGGTCGCGCCCCGCGGTGAACGGGACGTTCTCGTCATCGTCCGTGCGGCGTCGCTTCTTGCGGTACGTCCGGGCCGACGGCTCGAGACCACGCAGCCGCAGATAGGTCGCGATCGTCTCGGGCACGGCGCCCTCGCCGGTGGGATCAGGCATGAGGATCCTCCAGGATGCGCCCGGACTCCACCCGGACGACGCGCGCCCGAAGACCCGCCGGGACGTCCTCGCCCACGGCGGCGGTGACGATCACCTGTTCGAATCCCGACGCGAGCGCGGCGAGTCGCGCTCGACGGTCGGCATCCAGTTCGGCGAACACGTCATCGAGGATCAGGACGGGATCGCCGAGACGGGACTCGGCACGCAGCAGTTCGGCCGAAGCCAGCCGCAGCCCGAGCGCGACGGACCACGACTCCCCGTGCGAGGCGTAGCCCTTCACCGGGAGTCCGCGCACCCGCAGCACCAGGTCGTCGCGGTGGGGTCCGACCAGGGTCAGTCCGCGTTCGAGCTCTGCCGCACGCCGGAGGGCAAGGGCCTCGCGGAACTGCTCTGCGATCACACCGGCCGGCGCGGCGTGCGCGGGCTGTGCGTCCTGCTCTTCGGGGTCCTCACCGCGCACCGACAGGGCCCACTCGAGCTGCGGCGCGTGATCGGCACCGGCGATCGCGGTGTACGCCGCCGTCATCGGCGCGGAGAGATCGGCGGCGAGAGCCAGCCGGGCCTGGATGAGTTCACTGCCGAGCGCGACGAGTTTGTCGTCCCAGACGTCGAGCGTCGAGAGCTGATCCCCGCGGATCCCCCGGGCGCGCGCGGATTTCAGGAGTGCGGAACGCTGCTTGAGGACGCGGTCGTAATCGCCGATCACCCCTGCGAAGCGGGGTGATCGTTGCACGAGCAGCTGGTCCATGAACCGTCGACGCGCGGACGGATCGCCGCGCACGATCTGCAGGTCCTCCGGGGCGAACAGCACGACCTGCGCGTACCTCGGGAGCTCGGCGGGCTTCACCGCCGCGCCGTTCACGCGGGCCTTGTTCGCACCCTGCCGGTTGACCTGCGCCTCGAGCAGGACACGGCGTTCGCCGTGCGCGAGACGCGCGCGGATGATCGCGTAATCCGCGGAATCCCGCACCATCGGCGCATCGTTCGAGACCCGGTGCGAGCCGAGCGTCGCGAGGAAGCCGATCGCCTCGGCCAGATTCGTCTTGCCCTGGCCGTTGCGGCCGACGAACACATTGGGACCGGCATCCAGAGCAACGTCGGCTTCCGCGTAATTGCGGAAGTCCACGAGGTTCAGATGCTCGACGATCACGGTACGACCCTAATCGCGCCCACCCCCGCGGCCGATCGCGGAGGCTGCGGTCAGCGCAGCAGCAGGTTCGGCTGCAGGAGGTACTTGAACGACTCGCCGCCGGCCTTGTCGACCGAGGTCTGCGGGGTGATCAACACGGGGCTGAGCTTGTTCGCGTTCTCGCTCGAGGTGAACGTGATGCGGACGAACTCGCTGCGCACGGCGCTGAGCGACTCGAGGAGGTACTGGGGGTTGAGCCCCAACGTGACGTCCTCGCCCGTGAGGTGCGCGTCGACCGATTCGGTCGCCCGAGCCTGCTCGGTGCCGGACGCGTCCATCGAGACGCTGTCGGTGGTGAACGTGAAGCGGAGCGGCGCCGACCGGTCGAGCACGAGGGCGACGCGACGGACCGCCTCGGCGAGCTCGGCGGTGTTCAGGACCGCGTGGTGCTCGGTCTGCTCGGGGAACAGGCGCCGAACCGGCGGGAAGTTGCCCTTGATCAGCAGCGAAGTGACGGTCTTGTTGCCCGCGGTGAAGGCGATGATCTCGCGATCACCCGATCCGGAGAACGCGATCGAGATGTCGCCGCCGTGCGCGAAGGTCTTGCCGACTTCGGTGAGGGTGCGGGCCGGGACGAGCGCGGTCGTCGGTTCGTCCGATGCGCTGGTGCCGCCGTCCCAGGGGATCTCGCGCAGAGCCACGCGGTAGCGGTCGGTCGCGACCAGGCTCAGCTGGGTTCCCGACACTTCGAGCTGAACGCCGGTGAGGACCGGAGTCACATCATCGCGGGACGCCGCGAAGGCGACCTGTGCGATCGCGGTCGCGAAGTCCTCGGAAGGAACGAGACCCGTGTCGCCGGAGACCTCGGGGATCGCGGGGTATTCCTGCACGGGCATCGAAGCCAGCGTGAACCGGGCCGAGCCGCAGGTCAGCAGGATCCCGCCGTCGTCGTCGACCTCGATCTGGATCGGCGCGTTCGGCAGGCGGCTCGCGATCTCGGAGAGGAGCCGGCCGTGGACCAGGATCGTGCCGGGCTCGTCGACCGTCGCCTCGATCGTGGTGCGGGCGGATGCCTCGTAGTCGAACGCGGCGAGAGACAGTCCCGCATCGGATGCTTCGATCAGCACGCCCGCCAGGATCGGCTGCGGGTTGCGCTGCGGCAGGAGCTTGACGACGAACGACACGGCTTCGCTGAACACATCGCGATTGACGTGGAACCTCACTGGCGCTCCCTTGACATCGGCTTGGGCTCTCCCATGCTAGTGCCCTGCGCGCCGGCGCCTTCAAGGCGGTCGCAGACCGTCCGCCGACATCGTCAAGGTGATCGAACCCTTTCCCCTTAACAATTTCTCTGTCATCTTCTTAACGCCTGTGGGAACTGTGGATAAGTCGGTGGACACCTGGCGAGACACGGGAACTACACGCGTGTGAGTTGTGGAACCGCTGAGGATGGATTCGTGCACGGGGCGGAGGCGACGACCAGGTCGGCATCCGCCATCCACAGCCTCGGCGTCGTCCGCTCACAACGTTTCCGCAGCTCTGCGGAGTTATCCACAGGTTTTCCACACTGTGTAGAACCCGTCGGGAGGGTCGACCGACATCCCTGAGCGGGCATGGGAGAGCGGTGAGGGAACGAACGCCGTCGGATCGGCGTCGTGAGGGGGTCAGCGCGAGTTGCGGCCGAGCTGTGCGGTGATCTCCGAGACCTGGTTGTAGATGGAGCGACGCTCCTTCATGAGGTCGCTGATCTTCTTGTACGCGTACATCACGGTCGTGTGATCTCGATTGCCGAACAGCTGGCCGATCTTGGGCAGGGACAGGCTCGTGCGCTCACGGCAGAGGTACATCGCGATCTGCCGGGCGGTCGCGACGGCTTGCGATCGGCTCGAGCCGTACAGGTCGTCGACGGTGAGCTTGAAGTACGCCGCCGTCGCCGTGATGATGTCCGTCGGCGAGATCACGTTCGCGTCGTCCTGGTCGACGATGTCCCGCAGCACGGTCTGAGCGAGCGAGATGTCGAGAGTCGATCTGTTCAGACTGGCGAACGCCGACACCCGGATGAGCGCTCCCTCGAGCTCGCGGATGTTCTTGGACACGACGGTCGCGATGTACTCGAGCACTTCGTCCGGGATGTGCAGACGTTCGGACTGGGCCTTCTTGCGCAGGATGGCGATGCGCGTCTCGAGGTCGGGGGCCTGAACGTCGGTGATGAGGCCCCACTCGAAGCGGCTGCGCATGCGGTCCTCGAAGCCCGTGAGGTGCTTGGGCGGCACGTCGCTCGTGATCACGACCTGCTTGTCGTGGTCGTGCAGCGTGTTGAACGTGTGGAAGAAGGCCTCCTGGGTCTCGGCGCGACCCTGCAGGAACTGGATGTCGTCGATCAGGAGGATGTCGACGTCGCGATACCGCGCCTGGAAAGCCGATCCCCGGTTGTTCGCGATCGAGTTGATGAAGTCGTTCGTGAACTCTTCGCTCGAGACGTAGCGGACCCGGATGCCGGCATACAGGCTCTGCGCGTAATCGCCGATCGCGTGCAGCAGGTGCGTCTTGCCGAGCCCGGAGTCTCCGTAGATGAAGAGCGGGTTGTACGCCTTCGCCGGCGCTTCGGCGACGGCGACCGCGGCTGCGTGGGCGAAGCGGTTGGACTGGCCGATGACGAAGTTGTCGAACGTGTACTTCGGGTTGAGCCGTGTGTCGCTGCGGGGCGAGGCGGATGCCGGTTCGAAAGGCTCCTCGAGAGGAGGGCGCGTGGGCGCGGAGGGCGGTTCGGCCGCCTCGGGCGCCGGCTGCGCGGAGCGCGAGTAGGCCAACTCCGGGTTGACCACGACGCGGAATGCCGTGGCGGAGGGGTCGTGCTGCTGATCCTGGTCGACCCGGGTGAGCGCTTCCATGATGGGGGCGCGCATCCGCTTGTTGATCTGCGCCGCGGTCAGGTCGTTCGGCACGTCCAGGTACAGCGTTCCGCCCATGACGCCCTGCGGGACGGCGAGGCTCAGGAATCCCTGCAGCTGAGGGGTGACGCGGTCATCGCCCGCGAGTTCATCGAGCACGGCGGACCAGACGGGAACATCTGGAATCTCGTGCGATGACATGGTCCCCCCGGGAGAATTGACGCAGGCCAGGATTTCCGACGGAGATCGTCACGCCGAACCTGTGGATAACTGCCCGAGCCACGCTAGTCAGCGGCCGCCGCGGGAGCAAACTCCACTGTAGGACCGCACCGCGTGTCATTGCCAGGACTGCGGGTATTCCTCGCCATAATGGCCTGTCCGGTCCGGCGGGTTTGAGTTCTCGCGCGCGGGAACGTAACCTTAGTCGGTTGACTTATGCCTTCAGGGCAGTCCCGAATACCCACGTCCCCGGTCAGAGCGTTCCGGAGACACCTGATCCGGAAGTGATCTCATGAGCAAGCGCACGTACCAGCCGAACAACCGCCGCCGCGCCAAGAAGCACGGTTTCCGCGCCCGCATGCGCACCCGCGCCGGCCGCAGCATCCTCTCCGCTCGTCGCGCCAAGGGGCGCACCGAGCTCTCCGCCTGACCTGCAGCGGTGCTCGCGAGGCCGAACCGACTCACCCGCGGAGCGGATTACAAGGCCGTCGTCCGTCGGGGCCGTCGTTGCGCGAGCGCGAACACGGTCGTGTACACCAGCGCAACCGGTGAATCCCGTCCGCCGCGCTTCGGCTTCATCGTGAGTCGGCAGGTGGGATCCGCCGTCGTGCGCAACACCCTTCGTCGCCGGCTCAAGGCGGTGTGCGCCGAGGCGCTGACGGATGTCAGGCCGGGGTCGGATGTCGTGATCCGCGTCCTTCCGCCAGGGCGTGATGCCGACTTCGCCGCGTTGCGCGCCGACGTGACGCGTTGCCTCGCTCGGAGCGGCGCGTGAGCACGCAGACGCTGCCGATGGCCTCCGTCGGCGAGGCGCGCCTCGATCAGTCCGCGTGGATCCGTGCGATTCCGCTCCTGCCGCGCAATTCCGTGTTGAGCTTGCTCCATGGTTATCGTGCGACGATCTCCCATACATATGGGGATGTCTGCAAGTACTACCCGTCGTGCTCGGCCTACGCGGTCGGCGCCGTGCAGCAGCACGGTGCTCTCGTCGGTTCGATCATGGCGGCGACCCGGATCGCCCGCTGTCATCCCTGGGCGGAGGGAGGCGTCGACGACGTGCCCCTCCACAAGAACTTCCGGTACGACCTGACTCCGCGAGGATTCGTCGTACCCCTGAGAAAGGACTGATCCGTGCCGGATCTGATCGGAATCATCCTCTGGCCGCTCAAATGGGCGGTCGAGCTCGTGCTCGTCTCCTGGCACTGGCTGTTCACCGCGATGGGCCTGCCGGCGGCTGCGGGCATCACGTGGGTCCTCGCGATCGTGGGCCTGGTCCTCGTCGTCCGCTCCGCCCTCATTCCGCTCTTCGTCAAGCAGATCAAGAGCCAGCGGAAGATGATGGAAATCGCCCCTGAACTGCGAAAAGTTCAGGAAAAGTACAAGGGCAAGAAAGACCAGCTCTCCCGCGAGGCCATGAGCCGCGAGACGATGGCGCTGTACAAGAAGCACGGCACGAACCCGGCCTCGTCGTGCTTGCCGCTCCTCGTGCAGATGCCCGTGTTCTTCGCGCTGTTCAGCGTGCTCAACGGCGTGCAGACGATCAAGACCGATCCGAACCACACCGGCGTGGGCCTGCTCACCAATGAGCTCATGACCGAGTTCTACAACGCGAAGCTCTTCGGCGTCGCGTCCCTCCACGACACTCTCGTGGGCGCGTGGGAGACCCAGGCCGAGGGCTGGCAGGTCACCGTCGGCATCCTGCTCGTGCTCGTCGTCTTGATGATCGTCTCGCAGTTCTTCACGCAGCTGCAGATCATCTCGAAGAACCTCTCCCCCGAGGCCAAGACCGGCCAGGCGTACCAGATGCAGAAGATCATGCTCTACGTCCTGCCGTTCGCCTTCGTCTTCTCCGGCGTCTTCTTCCCGCTCGGTGTCGTCATCTACTGGTTCACCAGCAACGTGTGGACGATGGTCCAGCAGTTCATCGTGATCCGGAACATGCCCACGCCCGGTTCTGAGGCGGCCAAGATGCGCGAGGAGCGCCTCGCGCGCAGGGGCAAGGCGATCGACTCGTCCGGCAAGATCATCCCGCTCGAGAAGTACCAGGCCGAGCAGCAGCGACTGTTCGAGGAGGCAGAACGCGCGCGCGCCGCCGCCCCCAAGCGTCAGCAGCCGGTCGGTAAGCAGCGTGCCAAGAAGCAGGCGCAGAAGTCGGGTGATGCGGGTACGAAACCCGGTGGGTCGACAGACCCCGCCACCGGCACCGCCACCTGACCCACCGTCACTCCCGTCACTCAGGAACAGCCATGACTTCTGACATCACGTCTCCCGCGTCCACTCCCGAGCGCGCCGCCGCCACGGTCGAACAGCTCGAGCAGGAGGGCGACGTCGCCGCCGACTTCCTCGAAGAACTGCTGGACATCGCCGACATCGACGGTGACCTCGCCCTGGATGTGAAGTCGGGTCGCGCGTACGTC
This sequence comes from Microbacterium lacus, assembly GCF_039531105.1. Taxonomy (NCBI): domain Bacteria; kingdom Bacillati; phylum Actinomycetota; class Actinomycetes; order Micrococcales; family Microbacteriaceae; genus Microbacterium; species Microbacterium lacus. The sequence goes on along the minus strand of NZ_BAAAPK010000001.1, from coordinate 342,732 downwards.
TCGCTCGAGTCCGACCAGCCGGGGTCGCTCGCACTCCTTTCCAACCCGGATACCGTCCAGGCTCTGCAGGAGCTGACACGTATCGCCGTGCAGAACCGGACGGGGCGCTTCTCACGCCTGATCCTCGATGTCGGAGGATCGCGTGATCAGCGCCAGCGTGAACTGGAGACGCTCGTCGACCGCGCGATCGCCCGGCTCGAAGAGGGTGGCTCGACGCAGGCGTCGCTTCCCGCGATGTCCAGCTACGAGCGCAAGCTCGTGCACGACATCGTCGCGGACCGCGGCTTCACGTCCGAGTCCTACGGTGAGGGCGCCGACCGGCACACGGTCATCAGCCGTGGCTGATGTTTCACGTGAAACACCGGATCCCGAAGTGACCGCGGGCGTCGAGGAAGAGCCGGCGGTCGCTGAGCGGATCTTCGGCGATCGCATCGACCTCGCACGCGCCTTCACCGCCGCGCTGGCTGCGCACGGCGAGGAGCGCGGCCTCATCGGTCCCCTGGAGCCGCCGCGACTCTGGACCCGGCACGTGCTGAACAGCGCGGTCACTGCGCCGCTGTTCTCCGGCCGTGTCGGTGATGTCGGGTCCGGAGCGGGTCTGCCGGGACTCGTGCTCGCCATCGCCCGTCCCGACGTGGAGTGGGTTCTCATCGAGCCGATGGAGCGACGCGTCGCCTGGCTCACCGAGCAGAAGGACGCGCTGGGTCTGGACAACGTCGACGTGGTGCGGGCTCGAGCAGAGGAATGGAGGCGTGGTCCTGTGCTGGATGCCGTGACGGCCCGTGCCGTGAGCGCACTCAAGACACTGGTCCCCCTCACCGCTCCCCTCGTACGCGACGGTGGCGAATTGATCCTCCTCAAGGGGGCGAACGCCGCACTCGAGATCGCCGGAGCCGAGAAGGCGCTTCGCAAGTACCGCATCGCGAACGTGCGCGTCGAGGTGGTGGGTCAAGACCTCCTTGCCGAACCCACCCGGGTCGTTCGCGCGACGGTGCGCTGACCGACACCCGTTTCACGTGAAACATCCCGTCGGCACCGTCTCGTTCGAGCCACGTCAGGACCGGCGGCTAGAGTGGAAGACCATGTCCGGAGAAGCGCGAAAGAGAGGTTGTTTCACGTGAAACATCCTGAAAACGCCGATTCGACGGCATCCTTCTCGCTCGACGACAGCCCCATCGCCCGGGAACTCGCTGATCTGACCGCCCGTCGTCGCGTCCTCGATTCCGTGACCGTCCGGCTCAGTGGCCGGACGCGTGTGATCACGGTGTCGAACCAGAAGGGCGGGGTCGGGAAGACCACCACGACCGTGAACATCGCCGCGGCGCTCGCATCGGTCGGTGCGCGCGTTCTGGTGATCGATCTGGATCCGCAGGGGAACGCCTCCACGGCGCTCGGTGTGCCCCACACCGCAGACATCCCCAGCATCTACGACGTCCTGATCGACGATTTCCCGATCGCCGACATCGTCCAGACGAGCCCGGAGTCGACGAATCTGCTGTGCGCGCCGAGCACGATCCATCTGGCCGGCGCCGAGATCGAACTCGTCTCGCAGGTCGCGCGCGAGCACCGCTTGCGGACCGCGCTCGACGAGTATCTGGCGAATCTCGACGAGCGTCTGGACTTCGTCCTCATCGACTGCCCGCCGTCGCTCGGTCTGCTCACGATCAACGCTTTCGCGGCCGCCGACGAGCTGCTGATCCCGATCCAGTGCGAGTACTACGCGCTGGAGGGCCTCAGCCAGCTGCTCGGGACCGTGCGGATGATCCAGAAGCACCTGAACCCCCGCCTCCGTCTCTCCACGATCGTGCTGACGATGTACGACGGGCGCACCCGTCTCGCGCAGCAGGTCGCGGAAGAGGTGCGGTCGCACTTCCCGCAGGAAGTCCTCGGGACCGTGATCCCGCGGTCGGTGCGCGTCTCGGAGGCCCCGAGCTTCGGCCAGACCGTGATCGCGTACGACGGGGCGTCAGCCGGTGCCGTCGCCTACCGTGAGGCGGCGGTGGAGATCATCCGTCGCGATACGACGGACGGCCGCGCAGTGGACGGCGCGAACGAGGAAACCCACGCGGATGCCGCAGCGCGGCATCCCGAGAACGTCGGCGCAGCCGCCGAAGGAGAGAACTGATGGCCAAACGCACCGGACTGGGAAGGGGGATCGGCGCGCTGATCCCCACGAGCGAGACGTCTTCGGAGTCGCGTCCCGTCGACGTCTTCTTCCCGGGTGCTCCCGAGGATGAGGCCATTGAGGTCGAGGCGGCCGCGGAGGAACTCGTCACCGTGCCCGGCGCGCGCCTGCAGCAGATCGATCCGCATGCGATCGTGCCCAACCCACGCCAGCCGCGGACGAACTTCGACCCGGATGACCTCGCCGAGCTCGTGCACAGCGTGCGGGAATTCGGCGTTCTGCAGCCGGTCGTCGTCCGCGAGGTCGGCGACGGCACGTATGAGCTGATCATGGGTGAGCGTCGTACACGCGCCGCGCGTGAGGCCGGACTGGAGTCGATCCCCGCGGTCATCCGCGACACCGCCGACGAGCATCTCCTGCGCGATGCGCTCCTCGAGAACCTGCACCGCTCCGAACTGAACCCGCTCGAGGAGGCGTCGGCCTACCAGCAGCTGCTGTCGGACTTCGGGATCACCCAGGAAGAGCTCGCGACCCGCATCGGGCGGTCGCGACCGCAGATCAGCAACACGATCCGGCTGCTCAAGCTGCCGATCCCGGTGCAGCAACGCGTCGCGGCGGGCGTGTTGAGCGCCGGCCATGCGCGGGCGATCCTGTCGCTCGAGGACGCCGACAGCATGCAGCGGCTCTCGGACAAGATCGTGAACGAGGACCTCTCGGTGCGCGCGGCCGAGGCCGCGGCCAAGGCGCCGGAGTCGGGTCCGACACGACCGAGACCTCAGGCCGGTGCCCGCCGAGCGCACCTCGACGAGGTCGCGGAACGGCTTGGTGACCGCTTGAGCACTCGCGTGAAGATTTCGCTCACCGCAAGAAAAGGCCAGATCATCGTGGATTTCGCGAGCATCCAGGACCTCAACCGCATCCTCGAGGAGATCGGCGAGTCCGGCTACTCGCAACTCTGAGGCCCGGCTGTCCACGTCCCGGGCAGCGCACCGGAAATCCGACGTACGCTGGATTGATGGCGACGCACGACGAGAACCCGCGCAGACGCGCGAGCCTCGAGCTCCTTCGCGCGGAAGCCGCGGACGAGCTGTCGGTCCTCGTCGACGAGCGGCTGCGCGCGGGTGAGGATCCATGGGACTTCATGGAGGATCTGCCGACCGTCGACGAGTTGGTCGTCTTCATCCTCCGCGCGGAGAACATCGCCGCGAACGGCGGCGCGCGACCGAACTCGTCCCGGCACTACCGGGTGCTGCGGCAGATCGCGTTGGACTACCCACCGCTGACGAAGGCGGTCTGGCGCCTGATCGGCGACGAGACCACCCATCGGCGCTGGGACGCCGCCCGCACGGACGCGTCGTAGCGGCATCCGATCGCACGAAAAAGCCCCGATGAGACCGTGATCTCATCGGGGCTTCGATATTCGAGGATCAGCCGAGGTAGGCGGCGAGGTCCTGCTCGATCGCGAACTTCGGCTTCGCACCGATGATCGTGGTCTCGACCTCGCCCTTGTTGAAGACCTTCATCGCCGGGATCGACGTGATCTGGTACTTCATCGCCAGATCCGGGTTCTCGTCGACGTTGAGCTTGAGAACGGTGATCTTGCCCGCGTTCTCGGCCTGGATCTCGTCCAGCACGGGGGCGACCATGCGACAGGGGCCGCACCAGGCCGCCCAGAAGTCCACGAGGACGGGGCCCTCAGCCTGCAGCACGTCCTGCTCCCAGGTCGCGGATGTCGTCGCCTTGGCGGTCATGTCATTTCTCCTTGATTGAGGTAGGTATTGGGGAAAACGCGGGGGCATGCCGGATTGTTCCGGTGCCCGGGTGACTCTCAGGCAGCCGCAGAGCCGGTTTCGGGCTCGTCGGTCGCCGGGTCGGGGATGTCGGTCGCGACCTCGATGTCCTCGGCCACCTGCGGGTCACCGCCGGCCTGCTCGAGTGCGGCGAGGAAGTGCTCGGCATCCAGCGATGCCACGGTCCCGCTGCCGGCGGCCGTGACAGCCTGGCGGTAGGTGGGGTCGATCACGTCACCCGCGGCGAAGACGCCGGCGACGGACGTCCGGGAGGACCGGCCATCGACCCAGATCGTGCCCTCGGGGGTCAGTTCGAGCTTGCCGTGGACAAGATGCGTACGCGGGTCGTTGCCGATCGCGACGAAGAGCCCGTTCAGGGCGAGTTCGCGGGTCGATCCGTCGACCGTCGAGCGCAGCAGGACGCCGTTCACGGCCTCGTCGCCCAGGATGTCGGCGACCTCGGTGTTCCACAGGAACTCGATCTTCTCGTTCGCGAACGCGCGCTCCTGCATGATCTTCGAGGCGCGCAGCGAGTCCTTGCGGTGGATGACGTAGACCTTCGAGGCGAAGCGGGTCAGGAAGGTCGCCTCCTCCATCGCCGAGTCGCCGCCGCCGACGACGGCGATCGTCTGCTCGCGGAAGAAGAAGCCGTCGCACGTGGCGCACCACGACACGCCGCGACCGGAGAGACGCTCCTCTCCGGGCAGACCCAGCTTGCGGTACGCCGAACCGGTCGCGTAGATGACCGACGACGCCTGGTGCACAGCGCCACTGCCGAGGGTGACCGTCTTGACGGGGCCCTCGAGGTCGAGCGAGACCACGTCGTCGTACAGGATCTCGGCACCGAAGCGCTCGGCCTGCGCCTGCATCTTCGCCATGAGCTCAGGACCCTGGATGCCCTCCGGGAAGCCCGGGAAGTTCTCCACATCCGTCGTGTTCATGAGCTCGCCGCCGACCTCCACCGAGCTCGCCACCACGAGCGGGGCGAGGTTCGCCCGTGCCGCGTAGATGGCGGCCGTGAAGCCTGCCGGACCCGATCCGATGATGATGACCTGACGCACGAGCGCCTCTCTTTCGTTGCTCCGGATGCTTCAACACATGGTAGTCGCGCGGCATTCCGCCGCCCCGGCCTCAGCGGCGGCCGGGCAGCACGCGGCGCGCGATCTCGAGCGCCGGCTTCAGTTCAGGAGCGCGCAGCAGCGCGAGGAAGGCCCCGTAGACGACGAGGGACGCGATCCCGATGATCGCGGCGCCCACCGCGCCGAGGAGCTTGTCGGAGACGGTCCACCCGTCGACGCCGCCGAGCAACTGGAAGGTCAGCCAGCCCGCTCCGGCGGCGGGGACCGCGGCGAGGACGAAGCGTCCGAGCGACAGCATCCATGCACCCACCCGGAGTCCGCCGAGGCGTCGATTCAGCAGCCAGGTGGCGATGATCACCTGGACGATGCTCGCGAACGACTGACCGAGCGCCACACCCGCGGCGAGGAATTGCAGCGGGAGCGTCGCGGACGCCACGACCGCGGTCACCACGACCAGGACGCACTGGAGGAGCGTGAAGAAGAACGGGGTGCGGGTGTCGTTGTACGCGTAGAACGTGCGCTGGATCACGAACAGGACGGCGAGCGGCACGAGGCTCACCAGGAAGCACAGCAGGACGACGGAGGCCTCGACGGCGGCGTCGCGGGAGTTCGTGAAGATGCGGGAGGCCGGCACGGCCGCCACGGCCAGGGCGGCGGTCGCGATCACGATGAACAGACCGAGGGTGCGGATGCTGCGTCCGATGTCACCGCGGACCTCGTCGTCGCGGCCGGCGGCGGCGTGCTCGCTCAGCTGCGTGAAGTAGGGGGTGCCGATCGAGAGCACGATCACCGAGTACGGGAGCATGAAGATGAGCCAGGCGTTCTGCATCGCGAATATCGATGCTCCGGTGCCGGACGCCTCGATCACGATGCGCGTCTGCACCAGGCCCGCGAGCTGACCGGCGATCACCATGAGGAAGGTCCAGCCTGCGAGCTTGCCGATGTGGCCGAGCCCCACGCCCCGCCAGCGGAAGTCCGGCCGCACCCGCAGACCTGTGCGCCGCCAGAAGGCGAGCAGCACGGCGGTCTGCACCACGATCCCGAGCGTGGCCGTTCCGCCCAGGAGCGCGATCGAATCGGGCGTCCAGTCCGAGATGGCGGTCAGATCCGAGCCGAACAGCGCGATGACCACGAGGAAGCCGGCGATCGAGACGACGTTGTTCACGATCGGCGCCCACGTGAACGGTCCGTAGATCCGCCGGGCGTTCAGCGCTTCGCCGACGAGGGCGTACAGCCCGTAGAACAGGATCTGCGGCAGACACCAGTAGGCGAAGGCCGTGGCGAGCGCCAGTTGATCCGCCGGGGCGCTCGGGGCGTACAGCTGCACGAGCCACGGCGCGACGAGGAGCGCGATCGCGGTCGTCACGACCAGGACGACCGTGCCGAGCGTGAACAGCTTCGACACGAACGCCCGCCCGCCGTCGTCGTGCGCGGTGGCCTTGACGATCTGCGGCACGATCACGGCGGTGAGGATGCCGGCCGAGATGATCGCGTAGATGTTGTTCGGCAGCTGGTTGGCCAGGGCGAACGCGTCGCCGGCACGACTGCCGACAGAGCCGACCGCAGCGACGAGCACGACCGTGCGCAGGAGGCCTGTGAGCCGCGAGACGATCGTCCCCGCTCCGATCAGGACGCTGGCCCGTCCGATGCCGCTCATCCGGTGCCCTTGTCGTGGTCGGTCTCGGCGGACGCGGCATCCGGTGTCTCCGCCGCCCGGCGGGACCGTCGCCGGAACCGCAGGACGGTGCGCACCACGCCGAGGAGGAGGAACCCTCCGACGAGGACCGACAGGATGACCAGGCCGATGCCCTCCCAGTCGGCGCGGACGTTCACGTCGACCACCTGGGCATCGCCGATGGGCTCGAGCGTGCGGCTGCGCAGCTGGAGCTGCACGGAGACCTCACCGTTGCCCACGCGCGCCCGGACCGGCACCTGGACACGCGTGTTGCTGTTCGCGCCGGCGGTGACCTCGTTCGCACGCGTGACGTCCAGGCGCAGGTCGTCGGGGGTTGCGAACAGCACCACGTTCACCGGATAGTCCAGGTCGTTGCGCACCCAGATCGGGATCGGGGCGCCGGCGCTGAAGAGGTTGATGTCGCTCGGCGGAAGGATGCCGACACTGTCCAGCGTCGTCGCCGTCGCGGCGCGGTGCCCGGCGAGCGCGGTCGTCCACTTCTCCGGCTCGGGCACCCACGCGAGCCCGAGAAGCTGCAGGATCTCCGCCCGCTCCGGCCCGGTGAGCACCGTGGGATCGTCGAGGATCGTGGAGAACCGGTTCACCTGGGCCTCGTCGGCCACGAGCGCTGCGGCCGCGTCGACACGCACCTGGTCGACCGGCCCGTCGGCGATCTCGACGGATGCCGGGATACGGGCCGCGACACCGCCCAGCGTCAGCGGGGTCACCCCGGGCGCCTGCGACGCAGAGGTGATCGCGGTCCGCAGTGCCACGCGGGAGCGGTCTTCGCCGCGGTCGAGCGTCACGACGATGGGCTCGCCGCCGCTCTGCGCGGTCGCGAACGCGAGGTAGGCGGCCGCCGCGGTCAGCGGAGCGCCGCGCAGGCTCGTCTCCTCCTCGTCGGATGCGGCCCGCAGCTCGCGCGACACGTCGGCGTCGTAGACGAGCAGGTCGGCGTCGCCGGAGATCGCCCGGCCCGGAACCGTCCCGCCGGAGGCGCCCGCCACCGTCGCGGTCGACGGCACGAGGGTGAGCGAGTCGCGGCCGTCGATCGTGACCGCGCCGAGAGACTGGACGACTGCGGGAGTGGTCGTGCCGGTGCCCGGCCAGAACACGCTCTCCCGCGCGCCGCCGATGTCGAGCAGCTCGGGGAGTGTCGGGTACACCGGCTCGCCGGGCTCCGCCGTGGGGCTCGGCGACGGCGTCGCCCCGGTGGACGCCGTGAAGTCCGCCGGCACCATGTACGACTGCAGCGACAGGGGGCGCAAGGGCCTGGAGAGCCCCGCCTGCATCTGCGCGGCGACGTCCGCGTCACCGAACTGCAGTGCGAACCGGGAGTTGGGGAGCGCGTCCAGGCGGGCCAGCCAGGCCGTCGCCGTGGCGGGGGCGGCACTGCCCAGCACCTGGATGGCGGCCGGGATGGCCGGATCGACCGCCAGGATCGCCGCCGTGCCGTCCACGGCGTCGAGCTGGTCGGTGAGCGAGCCCTCGGGCGCGGTCAGTGCGGCGAGCTCGGTCGCGGTGAGCAGGCCCTCGGCGGTCGCTGCGGCGGTGATCGGGACGATCACGCCGATACCGACTTCGGCTGCGGCATCCGGAGGGACGATCATGACGCTGCGGGAGATGACCGGTCCGTCGCCGAGGTCGTACGAGGCGGACAGCGGGTAAACGCCGGGCGCGCGGGCGGCGAGAGACGGATCGGTCGGGGCGACGACGATGCCCGCGGTTTCGGTGCCGGCGGGGGCCACGACGGGGAGGGCCGCCTGGCCGACCGCCGCGAGTCCGGAGGACGACCCGTCCCCGTTCAGCCATGCGCTGAGCGCGGCGCGGCCGGTGAGCGCCTCCGAGCCGAGCGACAGGGTGACGGCGGTCGCCGGGGTGGCGGCATCCGTCCCGTTCTGCAGTGTCACCGAGACCGCGAGTCCGTCGCCGGGGCGGACGATGCCGTTCGCGATGGGCGACAGCGTGAAGACGGCCTCGCCGGGTGCGACGGCGGACGTGGGTGTCGGGGTAGGCGTCGCCGTGGATGCCGAGGCGGAGGGGACCGCGAGCAGACCCGTGATCAGCAGCAGGACCGTCGCGAGGAGCGCCGCCGGCGCCGTGCGGCGAGCGCGCGACGGCGTCTGCGGGCGTGGCGCGGTGGTTCCCGCGGGCGGGTGACTGACGGTCATGTGGGATTTCGCTCCTGTGCGATTCATGACCGCACGATCCGGTCGATTCTACGGTCCGACCCTCCGAGCATCCCGAGCCGCGCCCGAGAGCCGCTCCGCGGGCGCGAGCATCGGTACAGCCGGTGTCGACGCGCGCTCGATCCGGTGCGGACTCGCGGTTGAATGGAGACGTGCTCCCCGAACCCGATCCCGCGCTGTGCCGGGCGCTCGCCGATGACCTGCACGACGCCGGATTCTTCTCAGAGGCGCTGCGCTCGGCGTGGGGAGAGACGGCTGACAACGCGATCGCGCGCGGACTGCGCTCGCCGGCGATGCGCGCACTCGGCGACCGTGCCGATGCGCTCGCCGTCCTCGGTCGGCTGCTCGTGCTCGGGATGCCGCAGCCGATCGCCGCGGTCGACCAGGCGCTGCCGACACTCGGTGCGGTGGGCCTGGAGCGTCTCGGACTCTGCCGTATCGACGGCGATGTCGTGCCGCAGGCGATCATCCGTCCGCAGTCCTTCACGGACGATCGCGGCTCGGGGCAGTGGTGGATCGCGAGCGACCTGGACGAGGCGGCGCTCGGCGGACCCCTCCCCGAAGACCACGTGCTCGGCGTCGGCGGCGCGTCGCTCACACTCGCGGGACTGCAGTTGCCCACCCCCGCGGGCCGAGCACTCGATCTCGGCGCGGGGTGCGGCATCCAATCCCTGCGTGCCCGACGCGATGTCGCCGAGGTCGTCGCGACCGACATCTCGGATCGAGCGCTCCGGTTCACCCGACTGAATGCGCTGCTGAACGGCATGACCGGCATCCGGACGCTGCGGGGGTCGCTCTTCGAGCCCGTGCGCGGCGAGCGGTTCGACCGGGTGGTCTCCAATCCGCCGTTCGTGATCACGCCGCGGGTCGCGGGGGTTCCGGCGTACGAGTACCGCGACGGCGGGATGCAGGGCGACGACCTGGTCGCCTCGGTCATCCGCGGGGTCGGCACGCACCTCGAGCCCGGCGGCGTCGCGCAGATGCTCGGCAACTGGGAGAGCCGCGGCGGGGCGGTGGGCCTGGATCGCGTGCGCGAGTGGGTCGAGTGCTCCGACGTGCCGCTGGACTCATGGGTCATCGAACGCGAGAGTCTCGACCCCCTCGCGTACGCCGAACTGTGGGTGCGCGACGGCGGCACCGTGCCCGGGACACCGCAGCACGCCGCGCTGATCGACGCCTGGCTCACCGACTTCGACGAGCGCGGAGTGACCGGGATCGGCTTCGGGTACGTGCTGCTGCGCAGACCCGTCTCCGGGGGACCGAGCCTCGCGCGGTACGAACGGATCGGGCAGTCGCTCGGGGGTCAGGACGCCCTCGGTGCGCATCTGGCGCGCGCCCTCGCGGCGCACGACCGGGTGGCGGCGCTGGATGACGACGCGCTCGCCGCGGCGGTGCTCATCGTCGCCCCCGACATCACGGAAGCCCGCCATCACCTGCCCGGGGTCGAGGACCCCAGCGTGATCGAGCTGCACCAGGGCGGCGGCTTCGCGCGCGTGGTGGCCGCGGACCCGGGGCTGGCAGCCCTCGTGGGCGCGTGCGACGGCGACCTCGCCGTCGGCGTCCTCATCGACGCGATCGCGACGCTGCTGGAGGTCGACGGCCGCGAGCTGCGCCGGGCGCTGCTTCCCGAGGTGCGGGAGCTGGTGTTCACGGGGTTCCTCGCGTTCGCGTGAGCCGTGCGCGAGCGTCGCGTGTGAAAGCGCGGGGAGAAACCGACCTCTGACGCCCCTCGGACGCGCGAATCGGCCGGAACCACCCCGCGCTTTCGCCGACGGGCCCCGAAGTGGCCGAGACGCGCGTCGGTAGGCTGGAAACCATGCTCAACATGGCCGAGGGTGTGGCGCGCCTGGGCGCGCTCGCCGCGTCGCCGATCGTGTCGACCGTGGCCGACGCGTTCGCCGCGGCGGGGTTCGAGCTCGCGATCGTCGGCGGACCGGTGCGTGACGCGCTTCTGGCGCGCCCGGCGAACGACCTGGACTTCACGACCGACGCGCGGCCGGACGACATCCTGAGGATCGTCCGTCCGATCAGCACGGCGCAGTGGGACGTCGGCCGCGACTTCGGCACGATCGGCGCGCGCATCCGCGATCCGCACACCGGCGCGGCGCAGCAGGTGGAGATCACGACGTTCCGCGCCGACAGCTACGACGGACTGACCCGCAAGCCCACCGTCGAGTTCGGCGATTCGCTCGAGGGCGACCTCGCCCGCCGCGATTTCACGGTGAACGCCATGGCGCTCCGGGTGCCCGCGCGCACGCTCGTCGACCCGAGCGGCGGCGTCGAGGACCTCGTCGCGCGTCGCCTGCGGACTCCCGCCGACCCGGCGGTGAGCTTCGGTGACGACCCCCTCCGTATGCTGCGCGCAGCGCGCTTCAGCGCACAGCTCGGGTTCGACGTCGATCCCGCGACCGTCGCGGCGATGACCGAACTCCGCGACACGCTGTCGATCGTGAGCCCGGAGCGCATCCAGGGTGAGCTCGTGAAGCTCCTCCAGACCGACGACCCGGTGCGCGGCATCCGTCTGCTGGTCGAGACCGGAGTGCTGGACCGGTTCCTGCCCGAAGTGCCGGCGCTGCGCCTCGAGGTGGACGAGCACCACCACCACAAGGACGTCTACGAGCATTCGCTGACGGTGCTGCGGCAGGCGATCGATCTCGAGCAGCTGCGCTTCCCCGGTACAGCGCCCGACGTGCCGCTGCGCCTCGCCGCTCTCCTGCATGACATCGGCAAGCCCGCGACCCGCAAGCTGGAGCCAGGGGGCGGGGTGACCTTCCACCACCACGACGTCAAGGGCGCCCGCCTCGCCCGCAAACGCCTGCAGGCGCTCCGGTTCGACTCCGACACGATCGCCTCGGTCACGACGCTCATCGAGCTGCACCTGCGCTTCTTCGGCTATGCGGAGGGGGCGTGGACCGATTCCGCCGTCCGGCGCTACGTGCGGGATGCCGGCGCCGAGCTGTCCCGCCTGCACATCCTCACGCGCGCCGACGTGACCACGCGCAACAAGCGCAAGGCTGCGCGGCTCGCGGCCGCGTACGACGACATCGAGCGCCGCATCGACGAGCTCGCGGCGGCGGAAGAACTCGGCGCGATGCGTCCCGCCCTGGACGGGAACCGCATCCAGGAGGTGCTCGGCATCCGGCCCGGCCCGGAGGTCGGGAAGGCCTACCGATACCTCCTGGATCTGCGACTCGACGAAGGCATGCTCGACGAGGCCGACGCCGAGGCGCGCCTGCGCGCGTGGTGGGCCGCGCAGGGCGCTGCGGCGGCTACGGAGTGACGACCGCGCGGCCGCGCACCGTGCCCGCGTGGAGCTTCTCGTACGCCGAGACCGCGTCGTCGATGCCGAACCGCTCGGTGTGCACGGTGATCGCGCCGCTGCGGGCGAGGTCGAGCACCTCGATCAGCTCGCTGCGGCTGCCCCAGTAGGGCGCGCGCACGGACACGCCGAACGGCGTGGAGAAGAAGCCCGTGGGCATCAGGCCGCCGCCGATGCCGACGATGCTGACGTACCCGTCGACGGCGACGACCGCCCGCGCGGTGTCGATCGTGGGCTGCGCACCGACGAAGTCGAACACGGCCTCCGCACCGGCGCCGCCGGTGAGTTCGCGGATCTTCTCGGCCGCCTCAGGACCGGCGAGCACGGTGTGGTGCGCACCGACCTCGGCGGCGAGGGCGAGCTTCTCCTCGTTCAGGTCGACCGCGATCACGGTCGCCGCCGTCGTGGCACGGAGGATCTGGATGCCGACGTGCCCGAGCCCGCCCGCGCCGATCACGACGGCCACGGAACCCGGGAACAGCTTCTGCTGCGCGGCCTTGATCGCGTGGTAGGGCGTGAGGCCGGCATCCGTCAGCGACACCGTCTGGACGGGATCGAGATCGCCGAGCGGAACGAGGTGGCGCGCGTCGTCGACGATCAGGTACTCGGCCATCGCGCCGGGTGCGCCCAGGCCCGGAGGGGCGATGCCGAGCTCCGCGGCCCGCGTGCAGTAGTTCTCCCGGCCCTCCGCGCACGCCCGGCACTGGCCGCAGCCCCACGGGCCGTAGACGGCGTACGCGCCGCCGACCTCGATGCCCTCGACACCATCGCCGAGCTTGTCCACGACGCCGGCCCCCTCGTGACCGAGCGTGAGGGGCAGGCCGTAGATGTACTGGTCGGCGGGAAGGTCCATCACGAACCAGTCCGAGTGGCAGAGGCCCGCCGCGGTCACCCGCAGCCGGATCTGACCCGGTTCGGGTTCGGGGGTGTCGATCTCGACGACCTCGGGTCCCTTGCCGATCTCGCGATACTGCACGGCCTTCATGGCGTCCTCCTCCTGTGGTGGGTGTGATTCCACTCTGCGCCTGTGCGCGGGTGGACGTCAGGGGCCTTGGTCCCACGCTCGGCCTGTGATACCCCTCGCGTGCCTAGACTGATCGTGCTCCCCGACGTCGAACGGAGCTGCCATGCCATCGCCGTGGTCGCCGCGCCGCGAGGTCTCACCGCAGAACTCGCGCCTGCTGATCGAGCGCGCCCACGAAGAGCTCGTCGCCGGGAACGGCGCCGACCCGCGCCTGCACGACGTGCGGCCGCTCGTGCAGGATTCCTGGCGCCGCGCGCTGGCGAGTCTCGTCGGCGCCGAGGCGCTTCCGCCGCTCGACCTCGCGAGCGCCGAGCTCGAGGAGTACCGGCGCACGCACCCGCTCGCGAGCGTGATGGACATGATCCGGGCGCTGCTGCTGCCGGGAGAGGCGAGCGAATCCGGAGTCGTGGTCGCGGTCGGCGACGCGGCGGGGCGACTGCTGTGGGTCGAGGGAGACCATCACATCCGGGCGCTCACCGGCGATATGGGCTTCGTCGCCGGAGCGAACTGGTCCGAGCAGGCGGTCGGCACCTCCGCGCCGGGCACCGCGCTGGCGCTGGACCGCTCGGTGCAGATCCGCGGGGCCGAGCACTTCAACCGGCTCGTGCAGCCGTGGTCGTGCACGGCGGTGCCGGTGCACGACCCGGAGTCGCGGCGCATCCTCGGGGTGATCGACGTCACCGGACGGGATGAGACCATCACCCCGCAGGCGCAGCTCCTCGTCGACGCGACGGCTCGGGCGATCGAGGGTGAACTGCTGGTCGCCCGGCTGCGGGCGCGGGCGGAGCAGCCGGCGGCGCCGCGGCGGGCCGCGGCTCCGGTGGAGCGCATCACGCTCCGGGTGCTCGGACGCGATCGGGCGCTGCTGGAGGTGGCGCGCGAGGGCGCGGAGTCCGTGTCCGAACTCGGTCAGCGCCATGCCGAACTGCTCCTCATGCTCGCCACCCACCGGCAGGGGGTCTCGGCCGACCAGTTGGGGGCGCTCGTCTACGGCGATGCGGATGCCGGGGCCTCGGCATCCGTCACCGTCACGCTGCGCGCCGAGATGGTGCGCCTGCGCAGAGTGCTCGAGAAGCAGGCGCCGGCGCTCGTGCCGGAGTCCCGGCCGTACCGGCTCGGCGTCGAGCTGGAGACCGATGCACAGCAGGTGCTGTCGCTGCTGGATCGCGGCGCGCACCGGGTCGCGCTCGCGGCGTACCGCGGCGACGTGCTGCCCGATTCGACCTCGCCGGGCGTGGAGGAACTGCGCGACACCGTGCGCACGGCCCTGCGCGAAGCGCTCATCGCCGAGGCGAGCGTGGACGTGCTGCTCGCGTTCGCCGAGACGGATGCCGGCGCGGAGGACGAGGAGCTGCTCACGCTCTGCCTGCGGATGCTGCCGGCGCGCTCGCCCAAGCGCGCCGCGCTCGTCGCGCGGATCGAGCGGCTGCAGTCCGCCGACTGATCCGTCGCCCGGGTTCCTGCTCCGTCCCTCTTCCCCGCCGAGATGGTCCCTTTTCGTCCGAGATGGTGCCTTTGTCGCCGAGATGGTCCCTTTTCCGCCGAGATGGTCCCTTTTCCGCCGAGATGGTGCCCACCATCTCGAGGGAAGAGCCACCATCTCGGCGAAGGACCCACCATCTCGAGGGGAAACCCACCGTCTCGGCGAAGGACCCACCGTCTCGAGGGGAGAGCCACCGTCTCGAGGGGAGAACCACCATCTCGAGGGGACGGGCGGAGAGGACGAGGACCGACCCATGCAACGGGATGCAACCTTGCCCGACCTACCGTCGACGCATCGCGACACCGGACGTCGCGGACACGTCGAAGGAGACACAATGACAATCGTCGAAGAGGGCGTCTCGAGCGTCTACGCCAACCCCGGCACCCGCGGCGCGGTCGCCGATTACCGCCCGCGCTACGGCCACTACATCGGCGGCGAATTCGTCGAGCCGATCAAGGGGCAGTACTTCGAGAACATCTCGCCCGTGAACGGCAAGCCTTTCACGGAGGTCGGTCGCGGCACGGTCGAGGACATCGACCGGGCCGTCGACGTCGCCTGGCAGGCGTTCGAGTCCTGGAAGCGCACGACCCCCGCCGAGCGCGCCAACATCCTGAACAGGATCGCCGACCGCATCGAGGCGAACCTCGAGAAGATCGCGGTCGCCGAGACATGGGACAACGGCAAGCCGGTGCGCGAGACGCTCGCGGCCGACATCCCGCTCGTCGTCGACCACTTCCGCTACTTCGCGGGCGTGCTGCGGGCCCAGGAGGGCTCGCTCAGCCAGATCGACGAGGACACCGTCGCGTACCACTTCCACGAGCCGCTGGGTGTGGTCGGGCAGATCATCCCCTGGAACTTCCCGATCCTCATGGCGACCTGGAAGCTCGCCCCCGCGCTCGCCGCCGGAAACTGCGTCGTGCTCAAGCCCGCCGAACAGACCCCGGCCAGCATCCTGTTCCTGTTCGAGATCATCGGCGAC
This sequence comes from Microbacterium lacus, assembly GCF_039531105.1. Taxonomy (NCBI): domain Bacteria; kingdom Bacillati; phylum Actinomycetota; class Actinomycetes; order Micrococcales; family Microbacteriaceae; genus Microbacterium; species Microbacterium lacus. The sequence continues at coordinate 327,069 of NZ_BAAAPK010000001.1, read as the reverse complement.
CTGCTTCCCGCCGGCGTCGTGAACATCGTCAACGGCTTCGGCATCGAGGCGGGTGCGCCCCTGGCGCAGCACAAGCGCATCCGCAAGGTCGCGTTCACCGGCGAGACCACGACCGGCCGTCTCATCATGCAGTACGCCTCGCAGAACCTGATCCCCGTTACGCTCGAGCTCGGAGGCAAGAGCGCGAACATCTTCTTCGAGGACGTCGCCCGCGCGAAGGACGACTACTACGACAAGGCGCTCGAGGGCTTCACGTTCTTCGCCCTGAACGGCGGCGAGGTCTGCACGTGTCCGTCGCGCGCGCTCATCCAGCGCTCGATCTACGACCAGTTCCTCGGGGACGGACTCGAGCGCGTCGGCAAGATCGTGCAGGGGAACCCGCTGGATCCCGCGACCATGATCGGCGCGCAGGCCTCGAACGACCAGCTCGAGAAGATCCTGTCCTACATCGACATCGGCAAGCAGGGCGGCGCGAAGCTGCTCGCCGGCGGAGAGCGGGTCGACCTCGGCGGCGACCTGAGCGAAGGCTTCTACGTGCAGCCGACCGTGTTCGAAGGCACGAACGACATGCGCATCTTCCAGGAGGAGATCTTCGGCCCCGTCGTCTCGGTCACGTCGTTCGATGACTTCGGCGGCGCGATCGACATCGCCAACGACACGCTCTACGGTCTGGGCGCCGGCGTCTGGAGCCGCTCCGGCGACACCGCCTATCGAGCCGGCCGCGCGATCGAGGCCGGCCGCGTCTGGACCAACACGTACCACCAGTACCCCGCGCACGCGGCGTTCGGCGGATACAAGCAGTCCGGGATCGGTCGCGAGAACCACCTGAAGATGCTTGATCACTACCAGCAGACCAAGAACCTCCTGGTCTCGTACGCCGAAGGCGCGATGGGCTTCTTCTGAGCCGCCGAGCGGAGGGCGCCTTCCCCCCCGGGGCGCCCTCCACTCCCCCGACCTGACCCGTGAGACGCCAACTGCACGTCGAGACTGTGGGCGATACCCATGGTCTCGACGTGCAGATGGCGTTTCACGGGAAACACGAGCGAAGGACGCAGACAGCGATGGTGCAGACACCCGAACGCGTCGCGGTGACGGATGCCGCGGCATCCCTCATCCGCGACCTGACGAAGCAGCACGGCAGGCTGATGTTCCACCAGTCCGGCGGATGCTGCGACGGCAGCGCACCGATGTGCTACCCGGTGGGCATGTTCCTGACGGGGCCGAGCGACGTGCTGCTCGGCTCGATCGAGGTCGGCCTGGACGACCCCGTCGAGGTCTACATGTCCGAGTCGCAGTTCGAGTATTGGAAGTACACGCACCTCACGATCGACGTCGTCCCCGGCCGCGGCGCCGGCTTCAGCGTCGAGGGACCCACGGGCATGCGCTTCCTCATCAGATCCCGGATGCTGGACGAGCGCGAACTGGCGCACTTCGGGCTGACGGGCACCACCGAGAAAATCGGCGAAAACTGACCCATCGTGGGGGATACGCCCGACCCGCGCCGTGCTCGATGCTGAGGGCATGACTCCGTCTCGCTCCGCCCGGGCCGTGCGCTGGGCGATCGCCGCCGTTCTCGGACTGCTCGCCACCGTCGCCGTCGTCTCCCCCGCGCACGCGGACGACCTTCCCCCGGCGACGGGCGGCATCGTGGTGGATGCCCCGCTGAGTGCGCAGGTCGGCGAGACGTTCGAGGTGGTGGTCCGGGCCGAGGCGGCGCGGACGATCGGCGACTTCAGCATCAAGCTCCGCTTCGACACGGCACGATTCGCGATCGACAACACCACGGTGGGTCAGGGCATCGAGCTCTACGAAGGCGGTGACGGCGACGCGGTGATCGACGGCGATGTCGTGCAGATCGATCTCGCGGAGGACGGCGCCTCGATCAACGGGGTCGCCAACCTCGCCGCCGTCGAGTTCCGGGCGATCTCTCCCGGTGCGGGCGCCATCACCTACACCTACGGGTTCTACGGGTCCTCGATCGACGGACAGACGATCGAGGAGTTCACGCCGGTCGGCACGACCGTGACGGTCCTCTCACCCAACCCCGGACCCGCCCCCGCGACGATCAGCCAGATCGTCTTCGACACGCCCGCGCAGGCGTATGCCGGATCGACGTTCCCCATTCCGGTGCGGGCGATCGGTGCGAACGGCGTCGCGGGATTCGGACTGGAGTTCATTCTCGATCCGGGCCTGCAGATCCTCGATCCCGACACCGCGGTGACCTTTCCCGCGGGCAGGACGGGCAATGTGCAGTGGGATCCCGATCTGCGACGTCTCTACGTCGACGGGTACAGCAACGGCACCGTGCTCAACGGCGACGGCGTCCTTCTGACGATCACCGTCCGCGGGTGGGAGATCGGCGTCGCCGGCATCGATCTGACGTCCGGGCAGCTCCAGAACGCGGCGTCCGCGTTCAGCCCCGCGCCCGCTCCCGCACGCGGCACGGTGAACCTGCTCGACCCGTCGGTGTCGGAGCCCGAGCCCGAACTGCCGCCCACACCCCCGGTGGTCGTCCCGGCGACACCCGCCACCTCCGCGCTGCCGCGACAGCTCGCCGCCTCCGGCGCGACCGGCGACGCCGGCCCGCTCGCGGTCGTCGGGCTCGTCCTGCTGGCGGCGGGCGGGATCATCGGGGCTCTGCGCCTCCGACGCGGCGCGCGATCGCGCTGATCCGCACCCCTCTCCGTCGGCGGGATGCCGGACCCGCCCGTCCGGCATCCCGTGACGCGGCATCCGGTGTCATTTCACGCGGATCTCAGTTCCGTTACGAAACGTTCACCGGATTGCCGAACGCCACCGGCAGGCGTTAGATATGCGGAGGACCGCGCCCTCCCGGCGCGGTCGACTCCTTCACAGCAGAGGTAGCACTAATGACACTGCACTCCAGCGGGCGCGGCCGTCTCGGCCTGGCCCTGGGCGCCTTCGGCGCGACGGCAATCCTCCTCGCCGGCTGCGCCGGTGGCGGGGGCGACTCGTCCAGCGATGGCGGCGATGCATCCGGCGAGCCGATCCTGGTCGGCACCACCGACAAGATCACCTCGATCGACCCGGCGGGCTCGTACGACAACGGCTCGTTCGCCGTGATGAACCAGATCTACCCCTTCCTGTTCAACAGCGCCTACGGCACCGCCGATGTCACCCCCGACATCGCCGAGTCGGGCGAGTTCACCTCGCCGACCGAGTACACGGTGAAGCTCAAGGAGGGTCTGACCTTCGCGAACGGCAACGAGCTGACCTCCTCCGACGTGAAGTTCACGTTCGACCGTCAGCTGACGATCGCCGACGAGAACGGCCCGTCCTACCTGCTCGGCAACCTCGACAGCGTCGAGGCGCCCGATGACCTGACGGTCGTGTTCACCCTGAAGAACCCCAACGACCAGACGTGGGAGCAGATCCTCTCCAGCCCCGCGGCTCCGATCGTCGACGAGGATGTCTTCTCGGCCGACAGCGTCACCTCGGACGACGACATCGTGGCGGGCGAAGCCTTCGCCGGCCAGTACACGATCGACTCGTACAAGGTGAACGAGCTCATCTCCTACGTCCCGTTCGCCGACTACAAGGGCGCGCTCCCCGCGGCCGAGAACGCCGGTGTCACGGTCAAGTACTACGCCGACCCGTCGAACCTCAAGCTCGACATCGAGGGCGGCGACATCGACGTGGCATACCGCAGCCTGTCGGCCACCGACATCGACGACCTGTCGACCAACGACGCCGTGAAGATCGTCGAGGGCCCCGGCGGCGAGATCCGCTACATCGTCTTCAACTTCGACACGCAGCCCTTCGGCGCGACCACGACCGAGGCGGATCCCGCCAAGGCGCTCGCCGTCCGCCAGGCCGCAGCCGACCTGATCGACCGCGACGCGATCGCCGAGGACGTGTACAAGGGCACCTACACCCCGCTGTACTCCTACGTCCCGCAGGGTCTGACCGGCGCGACCGAGCCCCTCAAGGAGCTCTACGGCGACGGCAACGGCGGCCCGGACGTCGACGCGGCCAAGGCCCGCCTCGAGGAGGCCGGGGTCCAGATCCCGGTCGCGCTGAACCTGCAGTACAACGGCGACCACTACGGCCCCTCGTCGGGTGACGAGTACGCCGCGGTCAAGTCGCAGCTCGAGGAAGGCGGCCTGTTCACCGTCAACCTCGCGCAGACCGAGTGGGTGCAGTACTCCAAGGACCGCACGGCCGACGTCTACCCGGCGTACCAGCTCGGCTGGTTCCCGGACTACTCCGACGCCGACAACTACTTGACTCCGTTCTTCTCCGAGGACAACTTCCTCGTGAACCACTACAGCAACGCGGAGGTGCAGCAGCTGATCACCGACCAGGCGTCGGAGACGGATGCCGCCACTCGTCAGGCCGACATCGAGCAGATCCAGGCGCTCGTGGCCGCCGACCTCTCGACCCTGCCGCTCCTCCAGGGCACGCAGGTCGCGATCGTCGGCGCGGACGTGGACGGTGCCGTGCTCGACGGCTCGTTCAAGTTCCGCTACGCACCGCTGACGAAGTAACCGCCCGCGGGCCGGAGGTCGTCCCGGCGGCAGGTCATCGCACCTGCCGCCGGGCGGCCCCGGCCCGTGACGCGTTCTCCCCGCACAGCTCTCGAAGGCTCACTCATGGTCACACCGGTCGAAGCCGGCAACGTCGGGACGCCGCTGGTCTCCCCCCGCAGCGGCGGTCTCTGGCGCTACATCCTGATCAGGTTCCTGCTGATCTTCCCGACGGTCATCATCCTGGTCACCGTCGTGTTCTTCCTGATGCGGATCACCGGCGACCCCATCACCGCGGCCCTCGGCGGCCGCCTCCCCCCGGACGCCCTCGCCGAGCGCATCGCGCAGGCGGGCTATGACCGTCCGCTCCTGATCCAGTACTTCGAGTACATCGCAGGCGTCTTCCGCGGCGACTTCGGCACGACCCTCACCGACAACCGCCCGGTCACGCAGATCCTGCTGACCTACGGATCGGCGACGATCGAGCTCGCGTTCTACGCCCTCATCGTGGCGTTCCTGATCGGCATCCCGTTCGGGCTCATCGCCGCCGCCCGCCGCGACCGTCTGCCCGACGCGTTCCTGCGGATCGGCGCGATCCTCGCGTACGCCACCCCGATCTTCTTCGTCGCGATCCTGCTGAAGCTCGTCTTCGCGGTGTGGCTCGACTGGCTGCCGGTCGCCGGCCGCGCCTCGACCCGCACCGAACTGCGGCTGCAGGGCCTGGACGGCCCGACCGGCATCTACCTGATCGACGCGATCCGGCTCGGGAGCCCCGCCGCGGTCGGCGACGTCCTGTGGCACGCGGTGCTGCCGGGCCTGGCCCTCGGGCTGCTGACCGCCGGCATCTTCCTGCGGCTCGTGCGCACGAACGTGATCGGAACCCTCGGCGCGCAGTACGTCACCTCCGCCCGCTCGCGCGGCGTCGGCGAGTACCGCCTCCTCACCAAGCACGCCTACCGCCCGGCGCTCATCCCGATCGTGACGGTGATCGGCCTGCAGATCGCGGTGCTGCTCTCGGGCGCGGTCCTGACCGAGACCTCGTTCGAGTGGAAGGGCATCGGCTTCATGCTCTCCGAGTACATCAAGGCGCGCGACTTCGTCGCCGTGCAGGGCATCGTGATCATGATCGCCGTCGTGGTCGCGGTCACGAACTTCATCGTCGACATCGTCGCGGTGATCATCGACCCGAGGGTGAGGTACTGATGTCCGCTCCCGATCTCGAGAAGACCCCGGATGCCGCTCCCGCGGCCGTGACCACGCGCAAGCGTCCGCTGCTGGACCGCATCCCCGTCATCTCGCAGCTGCGCCAGAGCGTGGGGCTGCAGCGCTTCATGCTCGTCCTCGGACTCCTGATCGTCGGCGTCTTCGTGATCGTCGCGGCCTTCGCGCCGTGGATCGCTCCGTACGGCTGGGCTCAGCGCAGCGTCGACGGCGTCTCGTTCGGCACGCAGCAGCCGCCGAACCCGATGAACATCCTCGGCACGACCGTCAGCGGGTTCGACGTCTTCTCCCGCGTGATCTGGGGCGCGCAGACCGCGCTCCTCGCGATCATCTGCGCGATCCTGTTCTCGATCTTCCTCGGCATCGCCCTGGGCCTCGTCAGCGGCTACTTCGGCGGCTGGCTCGACCGGATCCTCGTCGTCTTCGCCGACGCGATCTACTCGTTCCCCTCGCTCCTGCTCGCGATCGTGATCGCGATCGTCGTCAGCGGCGGGCAGTCCACTCTGTGGGGCGGCATCCTGTCCGCAGCAATCGCGATCACCGTGGTCTTCGTGCCGCAGTACTTCCGCGTGGTCCGCGCGGAGGTCGTCCGCATCAAGGCGGAGCCCTTCGTCGAGTCCGCCCGCGTGATCGGAGTGCCGACGCACCGCATCCTCACGCGCCACGTGCTGCGCAACGCGACCCGCTCGATCCCGGTGATCGTGACGCTGAACGCCTCGGAGGCACTCCTGACGCTCGCGGGCCTCGGCTTCCTCGGGTTCGGCATCGAGGCGACCGCCGCGGCCGAGTGGGGCTACGACCTCAACCGCTCGGTCGCCGATGTTTCCAGCGGCATCTGGTGGACCGCGATCCCCCCGGGCGTCGCGATCGTGCTCGTGGTGCTCGGCATCACGCTGGTCGGCGAGAGCCTGAACGATCTGAGCGACCCGCGGCTGCGCCGCCGTCGCCGCGCCGGAGGTGCCGCATGAGGGATACCGCGATCCAGGACGTCGCCTCGATCAGCGACCTGAAGGTCACGTTCGCGACCGACGGCGAGCCCGTCGCCGCGATCACCGGCATCTCCCTCGAGGCGCGCGCGGGCGAAGTGCTCGCGATCGTCGGCGAGTCGGGCTCGGGAAAGACCGTGACCGCGAACACGCTCCTCGGGCTCCTCCCCGAGACCGCGACGCTCTCGGGCGCCGTGATCGTGCGCGGGCGCGACGGCGAAGAGACCGACATCGTGCACGCCTCGCATGCGCAGCTGCAGCAGATGCGGGGCCGGGATGCCGCGATGGTGTTCCAGGAGCCCTCCACCGCCCTGAATCCGGTGTTCACCGTCGGCTTCCAGATCGCCGAGGGCCTGAAGGCGCACGAGAAGCTCTCGAACGCCGAGGCCAAGAACAGGGCGATCGAGATCCTCCGCAAGGTCGGCATCCCCGAGCCGGAGAAGCGCGTCGACGACTACCCGCACCAGTTCTCTGGTGGGCAGAAGCAGCGCGTCGTGATCGCGATGGCCCTCGTGCTCGACGCGCGGCTCATCATCGCGGACGAGCCGACGACCGCGCTCGATGTCACCGTGCAAGCCGAGATCCTCGAACTGCTCCGCGCGTGTCGCGACGAGTTCGGCGCGACGATCGTGCTCATCACCCACAACATGGGGGTCGTCGCCGATCTCGCGGACCGGGTGATCGTGATGTACCGCGGCGAGATCGTCGAGCAGGCGCCGGTGCGCGAGCTGTTCGCGAACCCGCAGCAGGAGTACACGCGCGAGCTCCTCGCCGCCGTCCCTCACGTCGGGCGCGGAAAGAGCTCGCGGCAGGACCCGGCCGTCGCCGCGCCGACCGAGCCGCCCGCCGACGCGCTGGTCGTCGCCCGCGGGGTGCAGATCGGCTACCCCGGACGCCTCGGGTCGCCGGGCGTGGTCGCGGTCAAGGGCGTGGACTTCTGGATCGCCCCCGGCGAGGTCGTGGGCCTCGTCGGCGAGTCCGGATCGGGCAAGACCACGATCGGGCGGGCGATGGTGGGCCTCACCGACATGCTCGGCGGGTCGCTGAAGGTCCTCGGTCAGGAGCTGCGCGGAGCGAAGACCCGGCACCTCGTGAAGCTGCGGCCGGACGTCGGGTTCGTGTTCCAGGATCCGGCGACGAGCTTCAACCCGCTCCTGACGATCGCGGAGTGCATCGCCGAGCCCCTCGTCGTGCACCGCTCGTCCATGTCGGCGCGCGACACCCGCGCGCGGGTGGACGAGCTGCTGGATGCCGTCCGTCTGCCGACCGCGTTCGGGGACCGGTTCCCGCACGAGCTGTCGGGCGGTCAGCGCCAGCGCGCGTCGCTCGCGCGCGCCCTCGCCCTGAACCCGAAGCTGCTGATCGCGGACGAGCCGACGAGCGCCTTGGACGTGTCCGTGCAGGCGCGCGTGCTCGAGCTGTTCGCCGAGTTGCAGCGCGAGTTCGGCTTCGCGTCGCTGTTCATCAGCCACGATCTCGCGGTGATCGACGAGGTCGCCGACCGGGTGATCGTGCTGCGGCACGGCGAGATCCGCGAGCAGGGCACGACCGTGCAGGTGCTGCTGAACCCGACCGACGACTACACGAAGCGGCTCCTGGTCTCGCTCCCCGTGCCCGATCCGGTCGCGCAGGCCGAGCGCCGGGAGGCGTGGCGGCTCACGCGCGGGAGCTGAGCCTGTGCGCCGGTCACGGCCCGGCCGCTCGGTGGACGGCATCCGCTGACTCGCGGCTGATGAGGTGACGGGATTCGTCCACCGAACCGGCCGCGCCGCGCCTCGGTGGACGAGATCCGCGGGCTTGCGTGGCGGGATGCCGCGCCCGGTGCCCACTGAGCCCGCGGGCGCTGCCGCCCCTGTGCTCAGCTGCGGAAGATGCTGCCGAAGAACAGGTCGAACACACCGAACTGCGTGCCGAACCAGAACAGCACGACGAGGGCGAAGACGACGATCGCGGGCCAGGAGATGCCGCGCTTCAGGCGCCGGCCCGAGAGGGCGACGCCGGGCGGCGGACGCAGGGCAGCGGCCGGCGGTGCGAAGGCGACGGCCGTGGGTGCGTCCGGGGCGGATGCCGGAGCGCTCGCCGCCAGTGCGGGAGCGGCATCCGCGTGGAGGCGTTCGTCGCGCCACCGCGCCCACTGCGCGAACTTGTCCAGGAGCGCCCCGACGACGGAGAACAGCCACGCCCACGTCGCCGGGTCGAGGCTGGAGAACTCGCGCTTGCCGTAGAGGAAGAGCCAGTCGTCCACGATCTCGACGTCCAGGGCCGCGGCGTGGTCGATGAAGCGGGCCATGATGTCGGGGGTGAACAGGTACAGCGCGTCCTGCTCGTAGCCCTCGGGGCAGTACAGCGCGAAGTACCGGTCGAAGTCGCCCTCCAGGCTCAGGCGCTGGTCTTTGTCGAACGTCGTCGGCAGGTTGGAGCCGAACAGGCCGTTGTTGCTCGTCGCGTCCAGGACGATGTTCGGAAGCGGCACGTCGAGCTTGATCGCGACGTAGCCCCACCGGTGCGTGGTGCGGTTCTTGCCGGAGCCGGTCGTGTACTGGTAGTTCGCGAACTCGACGAAGCGGGGCTCGGTGCCGCGCACCAGGTCGGTCGAGGAGCGGGAGCTGCCGGTGCCGAAGATCATGCCGGGCAGGGCGGGATTCTGCAGCGCCGGGACGTAGGACATGCCGTTCGCTGCCGCGAACCGGTCCAGCCGGTAGCGCCGTTCGCTGCGCCCGAGCGCACCGCGCGTGAACACGATCGCGATCGCGGCGATCACCCCGCCCATCACGAGTATCGGCAGGAACGAGGCGATCACGCTGAAGATGACCGACGCTCCGCCGTCGCCGCTGCCGAACGACGCGAAAGCGCCGATGATGGAGGCGGCGACCGATACGAAGACGCTGCCGAACGTGACGACGACGAAGATGCCGATGATGATCGGGATCACGGCGGCGGCCGAGCCGAATCCGGTCCCCGCGGTGCGATGCTGTCGCGTGTACTCGCGCACGGCGTTGCGGTCGACCGGCTCGGTGAGAGACCGGGGATCGAACGGAGTCGGGCTCGGAGTCGCCATGCGGCCACGCTATCCGGTCTGCTCCCGGGCCTCCGCGTGTGCACAACTCCTGCGATCCGTGGGCTCGGACGCCGCAAACGAGCCGACGGAGCCTCTCGCGTCGCGTTTTGCAGGAGTTATGCGCGGCCGGAGGCGGCAAGATCGAAGTACCCGAGCACGATCGAAGGAGCCGGCATGGGCGCGAGAGACCCGGAAGACCTCGAGGCGCTGCGCGCGGCCTCCGACGTGCTCGGCCTCGACGCGCTGCTGAGCGCCGACGAACTCGCCGTCCGCGACCGCGTGCGCACATTTGTGGACGCCGAGATCCGCCCGCACATCGCCGACTGGTACGACCGGGCGCACTTCCCCGTCGAGCTCGCCCGCGCGTTCGGCGAGCTGGGCGTGCTGGGCATGAGCCTGCCGGGCTACGGATGCCCGGGCCGCAGCGCCGTGGAGTACGGACTCGCGGCGCTCGAGCTCGAGGCCGGCGACTCGGGGCTGCGCACCTTCGTGTCGGTGCAGGGCTCGCTCGCGATGGGCTCGATCCATCGCTGGGGCAGCGAGGAGCAGAAGCAGGAGTGGCTGCCGCGCATGGCGACCGGCGACGTGATCGGCAGTTTCGGCCTCACCGAGCCCAGTGCCGGATCCGACCCCTCGAGCATGAAGACCTTCGCCCGGCGCGACGGCGAGGACTGGATCCTCACCGGCTCCAAGCGCTGGATCGGCCTTGCGACCGTGGCGCAGCTGACGGTGGTGTGGGCGCAGACCGACGACGGGGTCCGCGGCTTCCTCGTCCCCACCGACGCCCCCGGATATCACGCTCACGTGCTCGAGCCGAAGGGCTCGATGCGGGCCTCGGTGCAGTGCGAGCTGCACTTCGATGAGATCCGGCTGCCCGCATCCGCGCTCCTCCCCGGCGCGAAAGGACTCCGCGGTCCGTTCTCCGCGCTGAACGAAGCCCGCTACGGCATCGTGTGGGGCGCGCTCGGTGCGGGGCGCGACAGCTACGAGGCGGCGCTGCACTACGCCCTGCGCCGCGAGCAGTTCGACCGTCCGATCGCGGGCTTCCAGCTGACGCAGGAGAAGCTCGTCGATATGGTGCTCGAGCTGCAGAAGGGCGCGCTGCTCGCGCTCCACCTGGGCCGGTTGAAGGATGCCGGCACCCTGCAGCCCGTGCAGATCTCGGTCGGCAAGCTCAACAACGTGCGCGAGTCTCTGAAGATCGCCCGCGAGGCGCGCACGATCCTCGGCGGCAACGGCGTGCTGCTGGAGCACTCCCCGATCCGGCACGCCGCGAACCTCGAGTCGGTGCGGACGTACGAGGGCACTGATGAGGTGCACACGCTGATCCTCGGGGAGCACCTGACCGGGCTCGGGGCGTTCCGGTGACGCACGGCCCGCTCACCGGGCTCGTCGTCGCGGACTTCACCCGGGTGCTCGCGGGGCCGTACTGCACGATGCTGCTCGGCGACCTCGGCGCGACCGTCGTCAAGGTCGAGGGCCCGTCGGGCGATGAGACCCGGCAGTGGCTGCCGCCCGCGCGCGACGGCGAAGCGACCTATTACCTGTCGGTGAACCGCAACAAGCGGACCATCACCCTCGACCTCGAGGATGCCGACGACCTTGCGACCGCGCGCCGTCTCGCTCGCCGGGCCGATGTCGTGGTCGAGAACTTCAAGCCCGGCGGGCTCGCGCGGTTCGGCCTGGACCACGCCGCGGTGCGCCGGGACAACCCCGGGGTCGTCTACGCCTCGATCACGGGCTTCGGCGCGGATTCCGAGCTGCCCGGTTACGACGTCCTCGCACAGGCGCTCTCGGGCCTGATGAGTGTCACCGGGACACCGGAGGGCGAGCCCGCGAAGGCGGGCGTCGCGATCGTGGACGTCGTGACGGGCCTGCACGCGGCGGTCGGCATCCTCGCCGCCCTGCGTCATCGCGAGGCGACCGGAGAGGGCCAGCACGTCGAGGTGAATCTGCTGTCCTCCGCATTGTCCGCACTCGCGAACCAGTCCGGCGCGTTCGCGCTCGCCGGCGTTGTGCCGCGACGGCTGGGCAACGACCACCCGAGCATCTACCCGTACGGCCCCTTCCCCACTGGAGACGGGCACATCGTGATCGCGGTCGGCAACGACGTCCAGTACGCACGCCTCGCCACAGCACTCGGCCTCGAGCCCGACGACCGGTTCGCGACGGCGCGCGAGCGCACAGCCCGACGCGACGAGCTGCGCCCCGTGCTGCACCGTGCGCTCGCCGGCGCGTCCGCGCACGAGTGGTACGCCCGGCTGTCCGCAGCCGGCGTCCCCTGTGCGCCGATCCTCGACATCGCCGAGGCGTTCGCCTGGGCGGCCGATCTCGGGCTCGACCCGGTCGCCGAAGCCGGGGTCGAGCGGATGCCGGGGGTGCGGCATCCGATCACGCTCTCGTCCACGCCCGCGGCGTACCCCCTCGCACCGCCCGCCCCCGACGCCGACCGGGCGTGGGTGGAGGCGCTGCTCAGCGAGTGAGCTCGGCCAGGATCGCCGCGCGCACCCAGGCGGCGTAGCGCTCGGTGCTCCATCCCGACTGCGTGACCAGCTGCTGATATCCCTCCGGCGAGAGCAGGAACGACAGGGTGGCGGCGGTGGCCTCGGGATCGGTGACACGTGCGGTGTAGCCGCGCGCGAGAAGCTCATCGACGAGGCGGCGGTAGTCCGCGGCCCGTCGTTCGAGGATCCCGCGGAGGGCGGCATCCACCACCGGATCGGATGCCGCGGCTCCGACGAGCACGGTCCACAGGGCGTGGCCGCGCGCATTGGCATCGCCGATCTGTCTGATCACCACATCGAGGAACGCGGCGTCAGGCACCGAGAAGACCTCCGCGGCCACCTCGGTCTCCGTGAGTGTCACCGCAGCCTCCACGCCGGCGAACGTCACCTCGAACGCGGCGATCAGCAGCTCCGCCTTCGAGGCGGCGGTCTTCACGGTCTCGGTCGACACGCCCGCCGCCCGCCCGATCGCCGCCAGAGTCGCGGCCTGATACCCCTCGGAAGAGAACAGCTGCGCTGCCGCTTCGACGATCCGGCGGCGGGTCTCGGCGGCCTGCTGGGCGCGCAGTGCGGAACGGTAGACGCGTGGCGGCGCGGCAGCCGATGCGGAATCCACTATTGACTTGCCTTTCGGTGGGATGAATACTTCGTGAGTACATTCAAACTACGCGAAGGATCCGAGCATGTCCACCTACCTGATCGCCAGCACGCCCGCACATGGCCACGTCGTCCCGCTGGTGCGCATCGCCCGCGACCTCCTCGCACGGGGTCACGAGGTGTCGGTTCTCACGAGCGCGCGCTACGCCGAGCGCGTGCGGGCGGCGGGGGCGCGCTTCGTACCGCTCCCCGCGGACGCAGACGTCAACCTCGACGATGCGGACGCCGAGTTCCCCGAGCGCGTCGGTCTTCGCGGACCGGCCGCGATCCGGTTCGACATGTCGAACCTCTTCATCCGTCCGGCGGCGAGTCAGTTCGCCGCGCTCCGTGCCGAGCTCGCCGGCTCCGAGGTCGATGCGGTGCTGGCCGAACCCTTGTTCTTCGGTGCGGCGCTGCTCGCGCGGCTTCCCCGGGAGGAGCGGCCCGCGGTGGTCGCACTCGGTATCTTCCCGCTCGGGGTGAAGAGCCGCGACACCGCGCCGTTCGGACTGGGGATCCCGCCGCTGGGTGGAGCGATCGGGCGTGTGCGCAACGCGGCGCTCTCCGTCCTGGCCGAGAACGTGATCTTCGGCGGCGTGCAGCGCGAGGCCGATGCCGTCTGCCGGCGCGAGACGGGCTCCGGTCTTGCAGGCTTCATCCTGGACTGGGCCAGTGCCGCCGATGCCCTCGTGCAGTTCACGGTGCCCGGCTTCGAGTACCCGCGCAGCGATCTGCCTGACACGGTGCATTTCGCCGGTCCGCTCACGGCGCCTGCACCCGATACCGCCGTGCCGGAGTGGTGGGACGACCTGGACGGGACGCGGCCGGTGGTCCACGTGACCCAGGGCACGATCGCGAACTCGGACTTCGGCCAGCTGGTGCTGCCGACGGTCGCCGCGATGGCGGCATCCGAGTGCCTCGTCGTGGTCTCCACGGGTGGTCGTGCCCGCGACAGCCTGCCGGCGGAACTTCCGGCGAACGTCCGCGTCGCCGAGTACCTGCCGTACGACCGCTTCCTCCCGCTCGTGGACGTCATGGTCACCAACGGCGGCTACGGCGGGGTGCAGCAGGCCCTCGCTCACGCGGTCCCCCTCGTCGTGGCCGGTCAGACAGAGGACAAGGTCGAGGTGTGCGCGCGGGTCGGCTGGTCGGGAGTGGGCATCAACCTGAAGACGAACCGCCCGGCGGCTGCGGCGGTCGGGGCGGCGGTCTCGCGGGTGCTCTCCGAGCCGTCGTTCCGGGCACGCGCGGAGGCCCTCTCGGCCGAGCTCCGCGCGTCGTCCGGGGTGGACGGACTGAGCCGGGTGCTCCAGCAGATGTCGGCGCGGGAAGGAGCCCGGTGAACTTCGGGTTCGGACACCCGCGCCGGATCCGGTAGCATAGGAGGGTTGTCCGCATGCGCGCACCTGCGCGCCTCTCGCGGACAGCGTGCACACACCCTCCTGCTACCGGGAAATGCCCGGCAGCCGTTCTAGTCCGAAGGAGGTGGGTTAGTGACGCACACACACCAGTACGAACTCATGGTGATCCTCAACCCCGAGATCGATGAGCGCCAGGTTCCGACGATCCTCGACAAGTTCCTGAAGGTCATCACGACCGACGGCGGCACGATCGACAACGTCGACGTCTGGGGCAAGCGCCGTCTTGCGTACGAGATCCAGAAGAAGAACGAGGGCATCTACGCCGTCGTCGCCTTCACCGCCACCAGCACCGCGACGCAGGAGCTGGACCGTCAGCTCAAGCTGAGCGAGCAGATCATGCGCACCAAGGTGCTGCGTGCCGAAGAGGCGATCGCCCTGATCGAGTCCGAGCGCGTCCGTGCCGAGGAGAAGGCCGCCCGCAAGGCCGCCCGCCCGGCGAAGATCAAGCAGGACGCGTAACGACGATGGCCGGCGAGACGATCATCACCGTCGTGGGAAACCTCACGGCCGATCCCGAGCTGCGCTACACGCAGAACGGTCTCCCCGTCGCGAACTTCACGATCGCGTCGACGCCGCGCAACTTCGACCGTCAGGCCAACGAGTGGAAGGACGGCGAAGCGCTGTTCCTCCGCGCGAGCGTGTGGCGTGAATTCGCCGAGCACGTGGCCGGTTCGCTGACGAAGGGCTCCCGCGTCATCGCGACCGGTCGCCTGAAGCAGCGCTCCTACGAGACGCGCGAGGGCGAGAAGCGCACCGCGATCGAGCTCGAGGTCGACGAGATCGGCCCGTCGCTGCGTTACGCCACCGCTCAGGTGACGCGCGCGGCCGGCGGCGGCGGTCAGTCGCGCGGCCAGGTCTCGGACGAGCCCTGGTCGACGCCCGGCACGCAGTCCGCTCCGGCGGCCTCGTCCGGTGGCGACTCGTGGGCAGCCCCCGGCGCCTACGGCGACGACACCCCGTTCTAAACACTGATTCCGGATGCCGCGCCTCGCGCTCAGCGCCGAGTACGGCATCCGATCTCGAACCGTAAGGAAGAAACATGGCTGGAAAGTCAAGCGGCGACCGCCGCAAGCCGCGGAAGGGCGCGAAGAACGCAGCCCCCGCGAAGCCGACCCGCGTCGGCGTGATCGACTACAAGGACGTCGCCACGCTGCGCAAGTTCATCTCGGAGCGTGGAAAGATCCGCGCCCGTCGCATCACCGGTGTCTCCGTGCAGGAGCAGCGCCTCATCGCCCGCGCGATCAAGAACGCGCGTGAGATGGCACTGCTGCCCTACGCCGGCGCCGGCAGGTAGGGGCTGATATGTCGAAGCTGATTCTCACGAACGAGGTCGCCGGGCTCGGTAGCGCCGGTGACGTGGTCGAGGTCAAGAACGGGTACGCCCGCAACTACCTCATCCCCCAGGGATTCGCCGTGGCCTGGAGCCGCGGTGGCGAGAAGCAGGTCGCCGCGATCCGCGCCGGCCGCGAGGCGCGCGCGATCCACGACCACGAAGAGGCCGTGGCCCTCAAGGACGCCCTCGAGTCCACTAAGGTCAAGCTGACCGTCAAGGCCGGCGCCGAAGGCCGCCTGTTCGGCTCGGTCAAGACCGGTGACGTCGCGGACGCCGTGAAGGCCGCAGGCCTGGGCGACCTGGACAAGCGCAAGATCCACATCACGTCGGCGATCAAGTCGGTGGGCGAGCACGAGGCGACCGTTCGCCTGCGTGACGACCTCACTGCCGTGATCACCCTCGTGGTCGTCGCCGCCAAGTAAGGCGCGAACGGCACGACGGATGCCGCAGCCCGGCCCCTGAGGGGTTCCGGTCTGCGGCATCCGCCTTTTCCGGGTGCGGAGGGGCGGACCGGGCCAGGCGCCGCCCGGTCCGCCCTCGCCTCACGCGACCCGTCGGCGCGCGACGGCGGCTCCGCCGACCGCGATGAGCGCGAGGCCCATCAGCAGCGCGGCGAATCCGTCTGCCCCACCCGTCGCGGCCAGGCGTGCGTAGCCGGTGGCCGCGGTGGCGCCGACCGTCTCCATGGCGTGGTGGTGACCCGGGGTTCCGGGGGTTCCGGGGGTGCCGGGCGTGCCCGGGGTTCCGGGGGTTCCGGGCGTTCCGGGCGTGCCCGGGGTGCCAGGGGTTCCGGGCGTGCCCGGGGTTCCGGGGGTTCCGGGCGTGCCCGGGGTGCCGGGCGTGCCCGGGGTTCCAGGCGTGCCCGGAGTACCCGGGGTTCCGGGGGTGCCCGGCGTTCCGGGGTTGATCACCGTGCTGTCACCGATGACGGAGACGGCGTTGCCGCCGATCGTGATCGGCAGGTTGATCACCGGGATCAGCTGGTTGCCGCTGAGGATCCCGTCCTCGCCGGAGGTGACCGGCGAGAGGATCGTGCCACCGCCGGTGGTGCCGTGGTGGCCCGAGCCGGCACCGCCGATGACGGTGCTGTCCCCGATGACGGAGACGGCGTTGCCGGTGACGGTGACCGGGGCGTTGAGCACGGGGATCAGCTGGTTGCCGCTGAGGATCCCGTTCTCACCGGACGTGACCGGGGCGACCCAGGTGTCCCCGCCGGTCGTGCCGTGGTGGCCCGAGCCGGCACCGCCGATGACGGTGCTGTCCCCGATGACGGAGACGGCGTTGCCGGTGACGGTGACCGGGGCGTTGAGCACGGGGATCAGCTGGTTGCCGCTGAGGATCCCGTCCTCGCCGCTCGTGACCGCAGCGGCCGCGGTGTCTCCCCCGCCGCTCGTGCCGTGCGAGGCGCCGCCGACGACGGTGCTGTCCCCGATGACGGAGACCGCGTTGCCGGAGATGTTCACCGGCACGTCGATGTCGCCCAGCAGCTGGTTGCCGCTGAGGATCCCGTCCTCGCCGCTCGTGACCGGTGCGGACACGGGCTCGGTGACCGGCTCCGACGACGCGACCGGCGCCGCCGGCTCCGCGGGAGCGGAGTTGACCACGGTGCTGTCCCCGATGACGGAGACGGCGTTGTCCTCGACCGTGACCGGGACGGAGACGTCGACGATGGCCTGGTTGCCCGAGCCGATCCCGTCCTCGCCCGAGGTGGTGGCTTCGACGGGGGCCGACTCCGGAGCCGAGGCGGGCTCGGAAGCCGACCCGGATCCGATGACCGTGCTGTCGCCGATCAGCGAGACGGCGTTGCCGACGATGCTGACCGGAGCCGACACGTCGATGAGGGCCTGGTTGCCGGACAGGAGTCCGTCCTCGCCCGTGGTCTCGGCCGCGTTCGCGACCGTCGCGCCGCACAGCGTGATGCCGCCGGCCAGAAGCGTGCCGATCAAGGCGCGCTTGATGAAGGTGTTCATGATCTCTCCTTGAGATGTCGATCTGATTCGGAAGACGCGCGGATGCGCGCCGATGCTCAGCCGTCGCGGGGACGGCGAGGATCCGGTCAGTCGGGAGAGACGTCGGTGGCGAATGCGGGCGCGAGGGGTGCGGTGTCGTTCTCGATTCCGGTCCGTCGCACCCAGGCACGGTATGCGACGACGAAGCCGAGGGCGACGAGCACCCAGGCGCCGGGACCCGCACCACCGGGTCCCGAGAGGACGGAGTCCGCCTGAAGGACAACTCCGAGAAGAGACAGGAGGCCGCCGGTGACGGCTCCGAGCAGCGAGACCCCATTGACCGCCGAGGTGGCGGTTGCGGCGGGCACCGGCGCGAACACGACCGACGACATTCCGGTGGTGGTGCCCGCGAGGGCGGCCGCGAGCGACAGCGTCGGCGCAGCGCCGGGCGCGGCATCCGTGGGCGTCGTCGGAAGGATGCCGGACACGGCGCCCTCGACGTCGTCCACGATCGGCACGTCAGGTGTGGGGCTGCTCGGGATGAGCGAGGGAGGAGAAGTGACGGTGGTGGCCACGGCGCCGGTCGTGGCCTGCAGGACGCCGTCCGCGGCCGTGCCGACGGACGTGAGCGCGTCGTCCGCGCCGAGCGAGGTGGCGACGTCGCCGACGACCGGCACGGCCGCGACGAGGTCGACGGCGGTGTCGGTGACGGCGCTGACGATGCCGGAGCCGGCCGTGTCGGCCACTGCTGTGACGACGGGGGCGGCGACTTCCTGCACGACCTCGACGACGGGTGCGACCGGTTCGACGACCGCCGCGACGGGGGCGGCGATCGGAGCGACGACCTCCGTCGCGGTGTCGGCGACACCGCCGAGGAGGTCGCCGGCCGTGTCGGTGACGGCGGTCGTGGAGCTTTCGAGTGTGGAGCCGACGGCCCCGAGGAGGGAGGAGTCATCGTCGGCGTGGGCGGTCGTGGAGGACCAGCCGAGAAGGAGGGTGAGGACGACCCAGGCGAACGCGACGCCGACGGCGGCGAGCAGCAGCGTGGAGATTCTCGACAAGCGCTGCGAGTGCGTGGTGTCCATGTTCACCTCCTATGCGACGTCGAACATCGACGTGTCATCCGCCGTGGATGTACCGCTTTACAGAGTGCGAGGTGTGCCTGGACCCCCGACGCTAGCCCAGCAGGGCGCCGATGTCCAGCATTTTTCTTTTCGAAAGAGGCGGGGTGTACCCGAATCTGTACACAGGAACCGGTCTATCATGCACAACCTTCAACCCCCGGTTCAAGCACATCTGTGGGATGGTGCATAGGAAACAAAAAGCCCAGATCAGAAACCACATAATAGGGTTCACGAGCCGGGTTTTCCCCCGTTCTCCACAGGTGTTGTACACAGCCTGATCGGCGTTTCGCGCAATCTCTCCACAAAGTTATCCACACCCCTTGTTGCAGGTGCGGAACCCGATGCCTAGCGTGGGGTGCGGCCCTCGGGGGGTTGCGCGCGACAGTCGAGGCAGACGCATGTCGGGGGCGTGTGTTCTGCTTACGACGGAACGGGAAGTGGTGCTGCGGCATCCGGGCTCGTGAGTGTGCAGGCTGCCCATCGTGCATCGATCCCGACGATATTCGTGGTGCCCGTAAGACGTGAAGGAAGTGCATATGTCGATCGCCGACATCTCGGACGAACGCCTCGGAGGCCAACGTCGGGAGCACGAGCGGACGCCGCCCCATGACCTTCTGGCCGAGCAGAGCGCCCTGGGCGGAATGCTGCTGTCGAAGGATGCCGTCGCCGACGTGATCGAGGCGCTGCACGGCGTCGACTTCTACGTGCCCAAGCACGAGCTGATCTTCGAGGCGATCCTCACCCTCTACTCGCACGGCGAGCCGACCGACGTCGTGGCCGTCACCGACGAGCTGATCAAGACCGGCGAGCTGCAGCGCGCCGGCGGCGCCGACTACCTGCACACCCTCACCTCGATCGTCCCGACCGCGGCGAACGCCGGCTACTACGCATCGATCGTGTCCGAGCGCGCGCTGCTGCGCCGTCTCGTGGACGCCGGAACCCGCATCGTCCAGATGGGCTACTCGGGGCAGGGCGAGGCGCTCGACCTCGTGAACAACGCGCAGGCCGAGATCTACGGCGTCACCGGCGCGGATGCCGCCGAAGACTACGTGCCGCTCGAGGTCGCGGTGAGTGCGGCCGTCGACGAGATCGAGGCCGCCCGTGGTCGCGATGGCCAGATGACCGGCATCCCCACGGGATTCTCCGGTCTGGACCAGCTGACGAACGGTCTGCACCCCGGGCAGATGATCATCATCGCGGCACGACCCGCCATGGGTAAGTCGACGCTGGCGCTCGACTTCGCCCGCGCAGCCGCGATCGGCAACAACTACCCGACGATCTTCTTCTCGCTCGAGATGGGGCGCAGCGAGATCGCCATGCGCCTGATGAGCGCCGAGGGTGCGGTGCCGCTGCAGAACATGCGCAAGGGAACGCTCGATTCGCGCGACTGGACGACGATCGCGTCGACCCGCGGCCGCATCAACGACGCACCCCTCTATATAGACGACAGCCCGAACATGACGCTCGTCGAGATCCGCGCGAAGTGCCGGCGTCTGAAGCAGCGACAGGGTCTGAAGATGGTCGTGATCGACTACCTGCAGCTGATGACCAGCGGCAAGCGTGTCGAGTCGCGCCAGCAGGAGGTCTCGGAATTCTCGCGTGCGCTGAAACTCCTCGCGAAGGAGCTCCAGGTGCCGGTGATCGCGTTGTCGCAGCTGAACCGTGGCCCCGAGCAGCGCGCCGACAAGAAGCCGGCTCTCTCCGACCTTCGTGAGTCGGGCTCGATCGAGCAGGATGCCGACATGGTGGTGCTCCTGCACCGCGAGTCGGCGTACGAGAAGGACAGCCCGCGCGCGGGCGAGGCCGACCTCATCGTCGCCAAGCACCGCAACGGCCCCACCGACACGATCACCGTGGCGTTCCAGGGTCACTTTTCGCGGTTCACCGATATGGCCGTCGGCGACTTCGGGTAGTCGCGCCGCCATCTTCTCGTTGGCTCGTGCAGTCCCTGCGTTGAGCGCGCCCTGATCGGGCGCGGTGGCGGGCGGGTCTTACGCGCATCACTGTCGTTGCTATCGCGGGCGAGCGGCGGCGGGTGCTTTAGTGGGCGATGAGGGACCGTGCTTCGGGCAGGTGCGTCGGGTGCTGGGTATCCGCGACCGCGTGGCTGCTGAAACGTCGATCGATAAGCGCAGAATCGCAGCTCGGATGAGGGTCGCTTTCGAGAACTCAGAGTGGGTGGATTCCGCGATCTGAACAACTGGGCAAGGCGGACCGACTCCGGTCGTGATCGCGCCGAGCGGATTCAACACACTTGAAGCACACCGAGGCGAGTACACATCACCCGCGATGCCGACTCCTCAGTTGCGATGCTCCGCGCGGTCCGAGCGCTCTCGAGATGGCGGCAAATGGCGGGAACTGGTGGAGCAGTGAGCCATAACTGAAGAACCAACGAATCTATAATCGAATCATGCGACAGTGCGAGCAGAACCAATTCGCGGGACCGGCCATCCGGTTCCCGGCGGTTGACGCTCGCGCAGTCAACGTTCTCCGCGGTTCCCGGCCGAACGCTCGAGAACTCTTCGTCGCTGCACGCTGGCAGGAAGTCATCGATCCTGCGCTTCTTGGGAGCGGCGGTCAGCGGCACGACCCGATCCTTGCGCCAACCTTTGAGCGCGTCGAGATCACCCCGGACGACCTAATGATGGCGTTCCTCGAGTTGGGCGACGTCGATACATTCGGCCACTCGTCTTCCGACGAGAATCGGGACGCTTCGTTCAGCGTCCCGACGCGCGAGGCGATTCTAGATGCCGTAGCGATTCTCTCCTCCCGCTCTGGGCGGACTGACGACGAGAGTCGACGTCTGTTCAAGAAAGTTCTGCGTACCCTGCGGGATCACTGGGCAAGCCTCGGCGAGCGATCCGAAGGACGCCAGACTCGAAGGACCCTCAGCCTGCTTATCGTTCGGGCCCAGTCCTCGCTGCGTGCGCACTCGAATGCCATCCGGTCGCTCGGTTCGCGAGTGCGTGCGGTCTTTTCGCACTCGAGCGCTGTGTTGATTCTTACGGCGCCCCTTCCCCCCACCCCTGGCCCGATCGCGATTCTCTCCGCGACCGGGTCTGCTGCTTAGAAGTCGGCGTTCGGGCCTGGTCGATCAGACCACTTGAAAGGCCACGAAATGCCCACTAACGAGCCGAGCCCCGAGCTCCTCACTTACACCGAAGCCGCCCAGTACATTCACCTCTCGGTGCGTCAGCTCGAGCGTGCCGTCGCCAGGAAGGCGCTGGCGCACTATCGGGTTAATGGACGGAATATCCGATTCACGAAGTCGCAGCTCGACGCATACCTAGCTGATGCCCTCGTGCTACCGGTAGGCGTGTCATGAGCGACTTGATGCACATTCCGCCGGAGTCCGTCGGGACCGTCATGATCGCGGTGATCGTATGGTCCATCGGGCCACCCCTCATCGTTCGAGCGGCGCGGGCGTGTTATCCCCGTCGTCATCCTCATCGCGTTGGACGGCAGCTTCTTGAGGACCTCTGGACACGAAAGCCTGTTGATCAATTGCCGTGGGCTTTGCAGCAGCTCGAGCGCGGACTCATCGACGAGCTGCTACCGCGAATTGTCTCAACTATCGGGGCCGCAATTGATCGCGCTCGCAAGCGATAGTCAGAAGACGCGATCGAACTGGCTCACCAGACTGTTGTTTAGTCGCAGAGGCTAAGGAGCGCACTTCAAGGGAGACAGACCACCACGGCGAGCGATCGACCGCGGGCCCGGTGTCGCGTGATGTCGGCCCATGACGATAAGTTCTCGCCAGGACCCAACCTGCTGATCGAGGAACTTGAGTTGACAAGCGAACTTCCAACTGACATTGCCCGTGCGCTGCCGAGCCAGCCTCAGAAGGAGAGATTCGTCGAGTTCGTTGACCTGATGCGAGTCCTCGCCGACTGCGTGATCGCCAATGATTACACGATTTCCGACGAGCTCAACTCCGCCATTCACCTGGCACCCGCGGGCGACCAGGTATTCACGAAGGCGGTGACCGCCCGAGCGGACAAGATTCCACCGAAGGAGGCTCGACTGCTCTGTGCGCTGGCGATTGGTCAACAAGACCTCTTCATCGATCTTGAAAAGACTGACCTCACTGCGCTTGCCGCCGCCATAAGCGAGCAGATCAGGAAGGACGAGATCAGATTCCCTTACGAGTTCGGCCGCAAGTCCTACGACGTCTACGCCGAGATGTTCGAGGAGGGGCAGGCGGTTCTCACCTACAGCGAGACTCAGAGGTTCCTCGACGCAACACCGGCGGGAGTCCAGCAGTACGGCAGGTTCGTTACCGGTCCATTCGGGCTGCTTCGTTCGAGGTCCACGCGCCAGGTTCACTCAGGGCGCCGGATCCAAGCATTTCATTGCTCGGACACGATGTGCGACCTCGTCCATCGTGTTCATCTGAGCACAAGCGACGCAGCGGGAATCAATGCGCATCGCGATCGCTTCAACAGCTTCCTTGGCGATGACGACAAGAAGCCCAATGACTGGTTTAGCGCGGCCGACGAGATCCGCGACGTACCCGCGATCATGTTCAGCGACGCCCACGTCGGGGTCGCGGCGACGCTCGTCGGGGACGGCCTCAGCACAGATGAACTCCGAGCGCTCGTGGCCCATCTGCTCGATACCACGTCCGGCGAGCTGCGCTCGGACGTGGAGGACTTCCTGCGCGTGGACGCAGCCGTGGAGACGGTAGGCGCTCTTGACCACGCCCAACTGATGCAGTTTGCGCTACTCGCGCGTGAGGTCCCCCTGCGCGAGGCACTCGATGCACTAGTGGAGTCAGGCGAGATCACGGTCCCTTCTGGCGAGGTGCGCCGACCGGTTGTAAACCGAGATCGCAGGTCGGGCGCGTTTGGGTTGATGCCGGAGCTCGGCGTCCACGGCCTTCGATTCGCCTCTCCTGACGAGGGGTTCGCGATGCTTCGCCTCCGCCACGAACTAGGCAGCCTGACAAATCTCGAGGACTTGGAAGAGGCTGAGGAACTGGCGTGGCAGATCCGAGACATAGAGGGTGAGACGCTCGCCGAACGACTTGACACCTTCTTTCGGGTCACCGATCCGGCGGAGTGCATCGAGCGCCTTGTAATGCCACGGAGAGTGCATGTCACGGAGCTCGCCAGGCGGCTTGGCGTCACGCAAGGGCTCTCGGGAAGTGACGAGGAGCTCGTCGCGCGGTTTCTGTGGAAGCTCGGGTACCCGCTACACGATGAAGAGGATCCGCGAGCTGAGTTCTGGCGCCTGCACCAGCGGCTATCGGGGCTCGCCAAGGCGTCGCACACTCCGGGTTCGCGCGAAACTGAGGAGTTCCTCGGGACTGCGAGCAAGTTCTTTCGCGAGCTCGAAAGGTATCTGGCCGAATCGCTTGCGTTCTCCGCCTGGGCACTTCGTCACGATCACGCCACAGACCCAAACCCATTCGAGTATGGCTTGGAGGCCGATCACGCGCGCGGGATGTCGTTCGTTCAGGAGGCGGCGGATCAGGCTGATTCCGTCATGACTTTCGACTACCTTTCGGACAAGCTCGATCTCTACACGCTAATTCGCGGCTTTGAGTTCCTCGCCAAGTCGCTTGTTGCGATCGAAGCGCGATCGGATGATTACCTTCGTTCAGAAACAGACTTCCCTGCCTACGCAAGGGGCAGCGAGCTAAAGAGATTCCCCTTCAAGTACTCGGTTCCGTATCTGAATCTGACGGCCAGGGCGCGGGAGAGACTCTCAGAGCAAATGCGCGAGATTTCCCGGTCGCTCCAGCGCGGCAAAGTCAATGACATCCGCAACGAGCATCACCACTATCGGAAGACGGCGAGCGGCGTTGAGCAAATTGAAAGCGCTCTTCGCGAGATAGAGATTAGCCTGCGGACCCTTGAGGCGGCTGGCCTGTCTCTGGTGGAGTTTCGGCTTGAAGACGCGATTCATGACCGCTGGGGAAGAAGCGAGTACTACTTCGCCGCGCCGCGCGGCGCGCGACACGTCGTCACCCGACCGTCAGGTTACGACTGGCTCGGACTACCGGAACTGGATCTTCCGCAGTATGTGGCTCCAGGCGCTGTCTTCGCTGAACCTAACGAGGTCTTGAGGTTTCGACGACGGATCGACAGCCCCTACACACAACTCTGGGGAGACTACCCAGTTCGTCGCCGGTCGCGCAGTAGCGCCTTGAGCCAGAGCGGAGTCGAACACTCTGGAGCGGAGGTCCGAAACACCTAGATGTATCGTCCGGCTCGAGCCGGACTGGACGCCGACCGTCCCAGTCGTGCGCTGCACTCAAGCGGACCGGCGCCGAGCAGGGCGCACGCCCGCAACGCCGGGCCTTCTAAGCCGCGACGCTGCCTGACTCTGGCTCAGTGACAGCGGCTCAATTGAGACCGTCGAGACCCTCGGGTTCGTGGACGCGCCTGACGACTCCTTGGACGACGGGCTTCCGCGGTCGCCAGTCGATGCCGCTTCCGCGCCAGTACCGGTCGAATTCCGCCTCTGTATCGGCCCTCAGCTCTTCCAGCTCCGCGTCGACCGCCAGATCCGCCTGAGTCAACTTTGGGCCCTCGCCCTTCATGCGCTTTCTCAAAGCGTCGAGCTCATGCTCCACGCGGCGCAGAGTTATACCCGCGGCACTGGTGAACCCTTCTCGGTGGGCGCTGTCGCGGATTTCGGCTTTCGCCGGCCGCGCACCCTCCTGCAGGGCGTCTCCAACGAACTCGCGTACACGTCGAATGCGCTCATCCATCCGTTGCCCCATGCACTGGGAAGGTGTCAACGTCCACCGTAGCTCCGCCAATTAGCGCTTCCACTCTCGAGGAGCGGACACGGGCCCGACCGCTCGATGGCGACGCCGGATCCGCGCAGCCATCGAAGCGGCTCCGACTCGAAGCTCGAAGTACACGCGCGCCAGTACTGCCTGAAAGGGACTGCCGAACGCGCCGCCCAACACCTGAGCCAGCGCGCACCGCCAAGTAGGCTGAACCGAACTCGGCGTGGGGCCGAGTGGAGCTTCGGGTTACCGACCTGCGGAAGACAGACAGGAGGCTGCCGACTTGGTAGACGAGCAACCCCTTGCTGCCTCCTTGTATGCCGGTCCGCCCTCGCTCAGTGACCTTGACGCCCCTGAACCGCCAAGCGCGCCCGCTTCCGTAGCGGGTCCTCCCGTCACGCCTGCGCAACGAATCGCGTTCTACTCTCCAGAAGAGTGGGAGCACTTCATCCGGGAGTGGGCGACAGCACTGCACCCAAGTTACGTCCAGATCAAGCGGCTCGGTGGTTCGAACGACAAGGGCGCGGACGTCGCCGCCTTCAAGACGAGAGATGGCTTTGAGGGAGGCTGGGATTGCTTCCAGGGGAAGCACTATGCGAAACCCCTGGCGTGGTCCGATGCGTTCCCGGAGATGCTCAAGGTCTTTGTCGGGATTGAAGAAGGTCACTACCAGCGCCCCGACCGCTACGCGTTCCTCGCGCCGAAAGGGTGCGGCACCGCTTTCAACCGTCTTCTCAGCAGGCCTACCGAGCTGCGTGAGAAGTTTCTGAAGGAGCTGGACAACGCGAAGAGCGCCGCGGCGGGCCTCGAGCAGGAGTTGCGGGAGCGAGTACGAACGCTCGCCGCCGCAACTGACTTCGCGATGTTTGTGTCAATTGAGCTGGTCGACGCCATCGAGACGCATCGGGCGACCGCATACTACGTCGCCAGGTTTGGCGGGCCGCTTCCGCCGCGCCCGGCAACCAAGCGCGCTCCCGAAGCCATTCACGAATCGGAGACGCGATACGTTGCACAACTCATGGAGGTGTACCGCGAGTCCCGACCATCCGATGACCTAACGCTCGAGACGATCCGCACGCAGCCCAGGCTGGCCGTACATTTCCAACGTCAGCGTGAGTCGTTCTACTCGGCCGAGTCTCTCCGACTGCACGCGCGTGACGCTGTCCCACCCGGAACCTTCGAGGCCCTGCAGGACGACGTACATTCCGGGGTCATCGAAGTTGCCGAGGCAGACCACGCCACCTCGATGGAACGACTCACGCAGGTCCTCCAGGCCTCCACGCAGGTCGATTTGAGCTCGCACGCTCTCACCACGATCTCTCAGACTGATGACCGCAAAGGAATCTGCCATCAACTCGCGAACGAGGATCGGCTGACCTGGATGCGAGTCGAGTGATGCTCAGCCCCCTCAATGGACCTCTGGAGACAGCCGTTCGAGTCCTGACCCTTCTCGCCGAGGCATACCCGGACAGCCTGGGTCTGAACCAGCTGGTCCTGCTGGATCACGGGCTACTGCATAGCGAGGATCTCGGGGGGCCGCCGAGCCTCCACCCGCCAGTCCCGATTCGGTCCAGTGAGCTCGGAGTGAAGCGGCAGCAGCTCACGCACGGCCTCGAAGTGCTCACACGTGTTGACCTGGTGGAGATGGGCGCAGTCGCCGGCGGGATTCACTTTATTGCGGCGGAGGGTGCACACCCGTTCCTCAGCCTGCTGGAAACGTCATACGCTCGTGCACTCGCCGAACGGGCGCGATGGGTGGTTGGTCGATTCAGGGGGCTGTCGGACGAGGAGCTTCGTTCGGCGATCCGAGAAGTGTCCGGCCGGTGGGCGGAGGAGTTCGAGAACTTCGCAGGTGAGGAACAACACACATGAGTCGGCTGAGGCTAGTCCACATCACGCTCTGGGGCCCAAACGTACCGCTCTCGACGGTGGAGTTCGGCGTGGGGCTTACACTCGTGCGCGGTCCGTCAGACACCGGCAAGTCCTTCATGGTCGAGGCGATCGACTACATGCTCGGTGCGAAGTCGCTAAAGGAGATCCCCGAGCGAACCGGCTACTCAACAGTTCTGCTCGGTCTCGCGCTCCCATCAGGGGAGGTCGTGACGCTGTCGCGGGGCACTGCCGGGGGCGCATTTTCGCTCTTTCACTCGGACATCAGAAGTGGCCCGCTCCCGGTCGCCGACGAAGACCTGGCGGCGAAGCACAACCCGAAGAACGAGACCAACCTCTCGATGTTCCTTCTCAAGCAACTCGACCTTGAGCAGGCACTGATTCGCAAGAACGCTCAGGGCGTCACGGTCTCGCTGAGCTTCCGAGACCTCGCTCACTTCTGCATCATCGACGAAACGACGATGCAATCCGATGTGCCGCCCGCGATCACCGGTCAGTACACCACCAAGACGAAGGAGATCTCCACACTCAAACTCCTCCTAGAGGCCGAGGATGATTCCTCCATCGTGGCCTCAAAGGGCGCATCCGCGAGCGCTCGTACCAACGGGGCGAAGGTTGAGGTGATCGACCAGCTTCTCAGTGACCTTGAGGCGAAGCTCGCCGAGATCCCAGAGGAAAGTCAGCTGCGCGATCAGCTGGCACGCTTGAATGGCTCGATCCAGGACCAGACCTCTTCCGTCGAAGTGCTCCTCGCGGAGCGCTCCACCCTCGCAGATCGGCTCCGCGCATTGCAGGAGAAGGCGCGGGGTGCGCGGACGGAGCTCGCCGAGGTTGGGGCACTTCAGAGTCGGTTCGCCTTACTCAGCGCGCAGTATGACTCTGACCTGGAGAGACTCGCGACGATTCGAGAGGCCGGCGTACTTCTTGGCTTCTTCACGCCGGGGACGTGTCAATTCTGCGGCGCGGAGCTTTCCGACCAGCACTACAACGATGCACACGGCGCCGATGGGACCGCATTCGAGGAGTCTGTCGATACTGAGATCGCCAAGACCATGGCGCTCCGGGCAGATCTCACAATCACACTCGATGAGCTGGCACGACGCGGTGACGAGGCCCGATCCACTCGACATGACGCTTCCGTCGAGTCGGAAGCGCTGGCAGACAGCTTGCGGGCTCTCGATGAGGACCTGAGTCCCGGTAACGGCGCGCTGCGTGAACTGATCGCGGTCAAGAGCGACGTCGAGAAGTCGCTGGCGCTATACGCGCAGTCTTCAGAACTGATCCGACTAAGAAGCGCGATCATCGACACAACCCAGGCCGATGCCAGTGTCATATCTGACGGGCTGAACCTCACGGCTCTCCGCGAATTCTCCAGCGAGATCGCCAAGAGACTCGAGGCCTGGGGATACCCAGATGCGGCCTCCGTCCACTACGACCGCGCAGTGCAGGACGTCCTCGCGGACGACCAATATCGTTCCGCGCATGGCAAGGGCGTTCGCGCGATTCTCCACGCCGCGTTCACAGTCGGTCTCGCGCAGTACTGCTTCGACCGCGACATCGCTCACCCCGGTTTCGTCGTGCTCGACTCGCCGCTCGTCACCTACCGACCGCCCGACGTGGACTCGCCGGCGTTGCTCGATGAATCGCTGCCGACAGGGATCGTCGGCGACTTCTATCGCGACATCCAGCGAAACTTCGACGGCCAGATAATCGTGATGGAGAACCTCGATCCGACTGAGCCGCTTGGTCCTGAGGCGGTGGATGTCGTCTTTACAAAGAAGCGCGGTGTCGGCCGATACGGTTTCCTCCCGCCGAAACGTCCTGTGACGGCCGCGCTCGAGATTGGGTCTTAACGCGTCCGCGAAGCCGACCCGATGACGACGGTCGCCCGACTCGGCAGTGCCGTTCCAGATCGCGAACACTCACAATCCGGGTCGGCTGCGCCTCGGCGCCAGGGACGAACCGAACGAAGCGGCCCCCGATCCGCGCAATGCCCGTTCGGGGATCGACGAGAGTGATGACGGCCGCCGCATCTTGCACCACGGCAGACGCGCCGATCGAGCTGCTACGCCTCCGGAGCGGATTCGGTGGCCAGTCCCGTGAGGGTGAGCAAGCTCGCGAGGCCCTCTCGCGTACCGGGCCAGTGGCGGCGGATGGCAGCCATGCCGGCGCGACGGATCGCGAACCGCAACACGATCGCAACGACGATGGCGTCGTCGGCGTAGCCGAGCACCGGGATGAAGTCCGGCACGAGATCGAACGGCAGCAGCAGGTAGCCCATCAGCGCCAGAAGCCACCACCGGGTGCCGCGTGGCACGGAAGGGTCGGTCGCGAGGCGCTTCACCAACCGGATCACATCGGGGACGAGCCGCATCATCGCCCGCCAGTCCACCGTTGAACTCGTCCGACGCTGCTGAACCCACAGCACCACGATCAACCCGGCCCACAGCACCACGATGCCGCCGGTCGTACCCAGCAAGACGGTCAGCCAGTCAGGCATCGCACCCCTCCGATCGGCCTCCAGTACGCCCCAGTTAGTCTCCGTGCGACGGTCCGCGCCTCACAAAGGATCCCGCTCCGAAAGATCGCCTAATGGAGCCCATCCGAACTTCGGTCAGTCGTTGCGCAGAGAATCGATCATGCTCCGCAGCGACGTGAATGCCGCCGATTGATCATCTGCTGTCATCCCGGACAGCATGCGAACTTCGACGGCGCGGACCGCTGCGGACGCCCGCTCAAGGTTCTGCCGGCCCTGTGCTGTGAGTCGGGTGGGAAGTGCTCGACCGGTCGGGGCTTGCGCGGGTCGGGTCACGTCGCCGTTCTGCTCCAAGGTCTGGAGCAGCACATTCATCGACTGCCTCGTCACGAATGCGCCTCGCGCGAGCTCGGAGTTTGACAGCCCCGGGCGCTGGGCCAACAACTCAAGACAGGAGTAGTGCGTCACCGTCATGCCGAGCGGCCGCAGCACCTCCTCCATCGCGGTCCGTAGCGCGGTGGCCGCCTCTTTGAGGAGGTAGCCCAGCGACGTCTGCAGATCGATCCGGTCTTGACTCATGTCTGTATTCTGACATACGCTCAATGTCAGCAAACTGACATCATCCTAAGGAGAAACCATGCCCGCCATCGGCCCCGATTTCATCTCCCTTCAAGTGCGCGACCTGGCTGCCTCGGAAGTTTTCTACGAGACGTACCTGGGTCTGGTCCGCTCGCCGGCCGGCCCGCCGCATGCAGTCGTCTTCGACACCAAGCCGACCACGTTCGCGCTCCGCGACATCATCCCCGGAACCGACCTGGCTGCCGCCGCTCAGCCAGGGATCGGTATCGCTCTCTGGCTGCAAGCAAGCGAGGTCCAGGACATCCACGACGCACTCCTG
Source organism: Microbacterium lacus (assembly GCF_039531105.1). NCBI lineage: Bacteria > Bacillati > Actinomycetota > Actinomycetes > Micrococcales > Microbacteriaceae > Microbacterium > Microbacterium lacus. The sequence continues at coordinate 296,344 of NZ_BAAAPK010000001.1, read as the reverse complement.
GCCGATGGCCACACCATCACTACCGCGCCTTTTGACGGTCCGTTCGGTCGCACTTTCACCTTTGCTGACCCCGACGGTTATCAGATCACCCTCCACGACAAGAGCTGACGCGAACCCGGAGCTTCCAGCCAACGAAAACGTACAGGAGCCAATGCCCACCCATTGCGCGAGCAGATGGATGCGATGCGCGCCGTGCTCGACGCGATGACTATCGCGACCGAGCAGTATCGGAAGGTCCCCGCCCGTAGGGTGCCCCGAGGGTCGCCGGCATCCGATCACGCACCGTCACGGACGTCAGGGGCGTACGCGCGGAGGAAGGCGTTCGCGCCGAGCAGTGCGCGTTCTCGCACACGCGCGGCTAGTGCTCTCTCGCCCGTGAAGGTCCCTCTGTCCAGATCGGCGCCCATGATGAGGAACGCGAAGTGCTCTGCCGCGACCTGGGGGTCACACGGCCGCAGGTGCCCGTCTTCCGTCATCCGCGCGAAAGCGTCGCTGAGTGCCGTCATCACCGCTTCGGGCGCCCCGGCGCGATACCGGTCGACCAGGTCAGGGAATCGGACCGACTCCATGATGACCAGCCGTCTCAGCGCGATTGCGGGGCCCAGCAAGGTCGCCTCCGCCAATCGGACCGCAACGTCTGACAGATTCAGGGGAGCGTTCTTCTCCGCGCGGAACTCCGATGTCAGGGTCTGCGTGAAGGAGGCGGCGATGGCGATCGCGCTGAGGACGGTCTCCCGGAAGAGCGTCGTCTTGTCGATGTACAGGTTGTAGATCGTCCGCTTCGCCAACCCGGCCTCCGCCGCCACCCGCTCCAACGTCGCGTCGTGGAATCCCTCGGCCAGGAACACCTTCCGCGCCGCATCGAGGATGAGTGCCCTCGAGCGGCCGACGCGCGGATCCTCCACAGTGGTCACGATTGCTCCTTGCACGGGGTCCGCGGTGTGCCGCTAGATTACTCCCGAGTGCACTTCTGCACTCCGAAGTGCAGGAGATCTCATGGCAGGAAACCCGGACCTCGACCGCGACGCGGCGATCACGCGCAGCCTTCTCGGATGGGGTGTCGTCGCCGGTCCGTTCTACCTCGTGGTCGGACTCGTGCTCGCGATCACCCGCGCCGGCTTCGATCTCACTCAGCACGCGCTCTCGCTGCTGACGCTCGGGGATCTGGGATGGCTGCAGCGCACCAACCTGATCCTCACCGGCCTGATGGCGATCGCCGCCGCGGTCGGAATCCTCCGCGCCATTCGCAACGGCCGGGGACTTGCGATGGGCGTCCTGGTCATCGTCTACGGGGTCGGGCTTATCCTCGCCGCCGTCTTCCCGCCGGACCCCGTCGCCGGCTTCCCTCCAGGCTCCGAGGGAGGCGAGTTCTCGGTGAGCGGCATCCTCCATCTGCTGTTCGGCGCGATCGGCTTCATCGCCGTCGCAGCCGCAGCCTTCGCTCACGCGGCATGGAGCCGAAGCATCGGTGCGCCGCGTCGCGCCCTGGTCAGCGCGATCCTCGGCGCCGTCGTGCTGCTGGCATTCGGCGGCGGTGTCGCCCTGTCGCCGAGCCCGACCGGCATCCTGCTCATCTGGATCGCCGTCCTCGCGCAGTTCGTCTGGCTCGCCCTCGCCAGCGCACACATCTACGCCTGGTCACCCCACCCGCTCCGAAACGCCTCCACGACGCGCGGATCGTCGCAGCCGGGATGACTCGCGCACGCCGGTGCCCGATTCACGGAGGCGTCGTCAGCGGCTCGTGAGTGAGGGAGTGGGCCGGCAGCATCTGGGGATGAGTCCTCTGCCGCCGGCCCGGCGCTCTTGGGGGAGCGCCACATCGACACGCGTCCTCGTGAGCGCCTAACCACGACACCCACGGCTGGCGCGCCCATGCATGTGAAGGACGCGATGATGCGTCATCCATTACGTCGCCCGGCGCAAACGCTCCGTGTGTTCGTCGATGCGTCAGGCGTGCAGCAGGAGGTCGAAGAGGAGGATGCCGGACAGTGTGGTGTAGACGGTGAACATTCCGATGAACCACCACTGCCAACGCCGCAAGCGTTTCGCGGCCGCCTCATGACGTCGTTGCGCGTCGGCGATCTCCGACCAACTCGGCCGAAGGAGCTGATCGAGAACGACGCCCCGGACGCTCTCCGGCGCAACCTCTGCAGCCGGGGGCCGGAAGATCAGCGAGTGCAGGGCACGCGGCGCACTCTTGCCCTGGTCGTGCCCGAGATCGCTGACAGTATCCACGCCCTTCATTGCGCGACCTCACCCGTCCGGCGATGCGCGGATGGAGGTCCCGCGAGAGCACGCAACGGGCCGTGCTCTCGCGGGATTCCGATGCGGCGAACGCGTTCCCTCGGGAGAAGGGAGTCGATCACACCATCGCATCCGTCCGGGCAGCCTGTGTCGGAGTGCGTCACCGGCCGGGAACCCCGATCGGCCACCGGCCGTGAAAACCGGGGAATGCCACGGCCGCCGACGTCGACCACGCCGAAATCGAGTCTCGTCACCATGGGGCCCTCCGCTCCACACGCGCACGCCATCAACATGCTGCCCGGACACGTCGGCCCCAACCGACCCGAACAGTTTCCGCCCCGATGACCAATTCGCGGCCGGGCTTGACAGCTGCCACACGAACACGCAAGCGTCCCGGACGGTGAAACGACGAACTCAGACGCTCACGAGCGCCCGCGAGCAACCTCATCCGGGCGCAATCCGCACCGGGAATCTCCGGTTCCTGCCAGGTGCGAGGTGCTCAGACCCTCAGCTTTCGGCGTCGCGGCGTCGCGCGACGACCGCCGCGGCGATGCGTCCGACGAGCTCATACGGAATGGGGGCGCGATGCGAGAACACCACGGAGTCCTTCTCCGCCCGAAACGGAGCGACCTCCGCTTCGAGTTCGTCATCGAGTGGCGGCACGGGGTACAGGCCGATGTGCTTCTTCCAGCCGGCGAAGTGGAGCGCGTACCGCCCGCCGAGCATGATCGCCGGCATCCCGTACCGGATCTTCTCCTCGGGATCGGGCACCTGAGCCGCGATCTCTTCGCGAATGCGCTGCAGCCTCTCGGCCACTGACTTGTCATCGAAGCTCGCGATGTACGCATCGATCGATTCCGGTGTCGCCACGGGGCAAGCGTACGGCTGTGCAGTGAGAGCGTCTGCGACCCGCCCGTACCTGGCGTGCGAACGGGGCCAGATATCCCCGCGACCGGCGTCCGCAGGCGGGCCGTTAGCATCGACCGATGAGCAGGAACGCGATCATCTTCCACGGCACCGGCGGCCACCCGAATGCGGTGTGGTACCCCTGGCTCGACCGTCAGCTCACCGCCCGCGGGTACCGCGTGGAGCGTCCCCACTACCCGGGCGTGAACGTCGAGCCCATCGCCGAGTTCCTGCCGAAGGTCCTCGCCGGCCACACCTTCGACGCCGAGACAGTACTGGTCGGCCACTCGGGCGGAGCTGCTCTACTGCTTGCGCTGTTGGACCACCTGCCCGGTCCCGTGGCGCAGTCGATCCTGGTCGCGGGCTACGCCGTGAGGCCCACCGGGGCGGAGGAGCCGGTGCTGCAGGAGGTCTACGACTGGGATCGGATCCGTGCGAACGCCGGCGACCTGTACTTCATCAACTCGATCACCGACCCGTACGACTGCGATGCCGACCAGGGGCGGCTGATGTTCACTCATCTCGGCGGCACACAGATCGTGCGGGACGAAGGCCACTTCGGGGACTGGAACCAGCCCTACGACACATTCGACCTGCTGGACCAGCTCATCGACTAGACGGGTCGCTCGAACGTCGGTGGCTCTGCCTCGGATGTGAGTGTCCGACGGCGTCACCCTTCGCGCCGCACGGCGTCGAGCGCGTCGAGGGCGCCGCGCGTCGGCGCGACGGCGACCAGCCCCTGATGCAGGGCGATGAGCGCGTCGCGGTCGACCACGCCGGTGCGCGCCCGCTCGCAGTGCACGGATTGGATCGCCGCCTCGAGCTGGAAGCGACCGAGGGGAGCCCCCAGCGATGAGGCCCGGCGGAGGAGCGCCTCGCCTTCGGCGATCAGCGCGGCGTCCCACAGCGTGGTGTCCTGTGCGTCGATCCCCGGCCAGGGGTCGCCGACGCGGGCGGGCGCGCGAGATTGCGCGAGTGTGAGGAGGGCGGCCAGCCCCCAGGCCTCGGCATCCGAGCGTCCTTCGCTCTCGAGCAACGTCGCCAAGAGCACCGCGAGCCATCGTGACTCGTCGGACAGCGAGTCGCGGTACCCGTCGGACTGATCGAGCCAATCGATCGCGTAGGCACCGTAGATCGCCTCGAGCACGGCTGGGAGGCGGCCCGGCATCTCGCTGCGGGTCGGGATGCGGAATGCGATGCCCGCGTCACGAATACGCCGCTTCGCGCGCACGAGGCGCTGCGCCATCGCATCCGCCCCGACGTCGAAGGCGGCTCCGATATGGGCGGCGTCGAAGCCGAAGACGGCCTGCAGCATGAGCGGTGTGCGGATGCCGGCATCGATCGCGGGATGCGCACAGGCGAACAGCAGCTCGAGTCGCCGATCCGGGATGCTTTCGGCGCGGGTGACCCACGCGTCGAGGTCGCGTTCGTCCACGGCATCCACCCCCTCCTCCAATGCGACCGAGGTCTTGCGAGCGGCGGCGCCCAGCAGGTCGCGCAAGCGGTTGCGCGCCACGGCGAGGAGCCACGCCTCCGGGTTGTCGGGAATTCCCTCCACGGGCCACCGCGTCAGTCCTCGTTCGAGCGCGTCGGCGAGGGCGTCCTCAGCCAGGGCGATGTCACGGGTGCCCGCCGCCAGGAGCGCGACGAGCCGGCCGTACGACCTGCGCACGACCCGCTCGATCGCACGGTCCGCGTCGGGCATCAGTGATGGTCGTACGACGTCCAGTCCCCGTCGACGACCCACGTGGCGACAGGGCGGATCTCGACGTGGCCGTACGCCGCGGGCGGCGCCTGCTGAGCCCAGTCGATCGCGGCATCGAGGTCGGCCACATCGATGTCGACGACACCGCCGAGCTTCTCGTGCGTATCCGCGAACGGGCCGTCCTGGACCACGAGCTCGCCGCCCGCGAGGGTCAGCGTCGTCGTGGCGGAGACCGGTCGCAGCACCTCGGCCCCGACGAGCACGCCGGCCGCGTCGAGAGCCTTCACATAGACGTCGAACGCCCGCATGCCCTCGGCGAGAGCCTCGGGTCCGAGCTGCTCGGCGGTCATCTCGGGGTAGTGGAGCAGAAGCGAGTAACGCATGATCGTATCCTTCCGTTTCGTGTCGAACCGACACCAGGATGACGATCGACTCGTCGCCCGATCGACACGGGCACAGGAGCCGGACGCATCGCGCAGGCGCCGACTTCCTTCCGCTTGACCTTGTCACTGTGTCAGGGTCGATCGTGGTCTCCATCATGTACACCATCGGAGAGTTCGCAGCGTACGGACGCGTGAGCGCGCGCATGCTGAGGCACTACGACGCCATCGGGCTGCTCAAGCCCGCGCGGGTCGACCCGTCCACCGGATACCGCAGCTACGACTCGTCGCAGCTCGCGGACCTCCTGCGGATCGTCGAGCTGCGCGGGTTCGGATGCTCGCTGGACGACGCCGCCGAGGTGCTGTCGTCGAGTGATCGGGATGCCGCCACCCGCGCGATCCTGACCCGCCGACGCACAGATCTCGAGGATTCGATCGCCGCAGATGCCGCCCGCGTGGCCCGGATCGATGCGCGACTCTCCCGTCTGGAAGGAGCTCCCATCGTGAGCGGAATCACCTACACCTCCCTGCCCGCCGTCACCGTCTACGCGGCCAGCGAGATCGCGCCCGGAAGTGGACCCGAGAACGTCTCGCCCGTCGTCGACCGCATCCTGCCCCCGCTTCTGCACGCGCTCCAGGAGTCGGGTGTCGACTTCCGGGAGCCGGGCATCTTCTGGTACGAGCCGGTCGACGGGAGCGACGACATGCGCGTGTGGGTGTCGTGGATCGCCGGCGGTGATCCGGTCGAGAACCCGGCATGGGAGGTCGTCTCTCTCCCCGCGGTACCCGCTGCCGCTGTCTTCGACTACCGCGGCGACATGCCCGGCATCGGCGACGCCTGGCACGAGTTCATGACCGGTCTCGCCGAGGCGGGGGTCACGATGACCGGCGCGGGACGCGAGGTGTACCTGGAGTCGGAGCCGCTCCCGCAGTCGCAGTGGCTCACCCAGCTCCAGCAGCCGATCGTCGGCATCCCCACGCCGAGGTAGCCTCGCGGTCCGCGGTCGTGCCGTTCAGGCCGGCTCGGTGGTGCGGATGAGTCCGCAGTTCACGCACGACCAGGCGACGAGGAACTTCTCGTCGTCGAGGATCTCGAACTTCAGCTGATCGCCGCAGGTCGGACAGACCCACGGCTCCACCCCCGGCGGCTTCACGTCTCCAGCCTAAAGAGGGAGCCCGCACGGACGGACCGCGGAGTACCGTGAGCGGCGGGGGCGGCTGATGAACGGATGCCGGGCGGGAATCGCGATCTCGGTGCTGATGGCGTGCGGGCTGCTCGCAGCCTGCGCGCCGTCCGGCAGCGGCTCACCCAGCGGTCCGACGCACGAGGCGGTCGACGTGAGCGGCACGTTCGACATCGGCGACGGTCGCCGGATGTTCCTGGAGTGCACCGGATCCGGGTCGCCGACCGTGATCCTGGTCGGAGGGCAGCGGGCGTCGGCGGAGGACTGGGCGATCGTCGCGGAGGACGTCGACTCGCCGTCGGTGTACGCGCTCGTCGGTGCCGACACCCGGGTGTGCGCGTACGACCGCCCCGGAACTCCGGTCGGCGAGGCGCCGAGTCGAAGCGATCCCGTGGATCAGCCCACGACCGCCGCGGACATGGTCTCCGACCTGCGTGCCCTCGTCGGCGCGGCCGGCATCGAGGAGCCGTTCGTCATCGTCGGACACTCCGCGGGTGGGTTGGCGGCGCGCCTGTACGCGGCGACCTATCCCGACGACGTGTCCGGGATGGTGCTCGTCGACGCACTGGGCGAGGGTCTTCGCGACCACATGACCGCTGAGCAGTGGGCGATCCAGAAGCCGATGCTCCGCGGCGACATCGATGCGTCGATCGCCGAGTACCCGGCCCTGGAGTGGATCGAGCCCGACGCGAGCTTCGACCAGATGCGCGCCGCCGGAGGACTGAAGCGGATGCCGCTCATCGTGATCTCGGCAGACCAGCCCATCGGCCCGACCATCCCGGCGCTGAAGGCCGCGGGCGTGCTCGGTCAGGAGGTCCCGGACGACTTCGGCTACGTCACCGATGCGGCGCAGGTGAAGAGTCAGGCGGACCTGGCCGCGTCCGTTCCGGGGTCGATCCACGTCACCGAGACGAACAGCGGGCACAACGTCCACATCGAGCAGCCCGCCCTCGTGGCCGGCGCCATCCTCGACGTGGTCCGCCTCGTGCGCGACGGCATCGATGTCGCCACGGGGTGACCTCGATCCGGCTCACCGGGAGATAGCCTCGGCACGTGCCCGCCGCGTTCGCCACCGTCGATGACTACCTCGCGTCGCAGACGCCCGAACGACGCACCGACATCGAGGCGCTGCGTTCCCTCGTCCGGGCGGCGGAGCCCGAGCTGATCGAGATCGTGAAGTGGAACTCGCCGAGCTACACGCTGCGCGGAGTCGACCGGCTCACGATCAACGCCGCCGGCAAGGGTCCGGTTCGCCTCATCCTGCACTTCGGCACCGGTCGCGCCGAAGACAAGAGTGCTCGACCGATCTTCGACGGCGACCCCGACGGTCTCCTGACGTGGCACTCCGATCTTCGCGCCAGCCTGGTCGTGCCGAGTGCCCGTGACCTCCCCCATCGGCGCGACGCGATCATCGCGGTCATCCGCGCGTGGCTCACCCAGACCTAGCTCCCCGGCGGGCCAGCTCGGAGACGCCTGCAGCCCGCGACCGGCCGCCGTCAGGGTCTCAGCTCGTGGCGGGGGTCCCGCGGCGGGCCTTGAACTCGCGGATCCGCTGCGAGGACCGGGCGAGGCCGACCGCGCCGACGATGGTGAAGAAGAGGCCGATGACGGCGATCAGCAGGGTGCCCACGACGTTGGCAGCCGGGTCGGGCCACAGCATCAGCATGGAGATCAGCAGGAAGTAGATCCCGAAGGCGAGGCCGGCGATCGCGATTCCGCGGCCGTTCTTCGAGGCCCGCTCCTCTCGCGCCAGTTCTGACGGCATGGCGGGGCGGGCGGAAGGGGCGGTTGTGCTCGTCATACATCGATTTTCGCATCTTCTCGGGCGGTGCCGAGGCTCTGGCCGAGATTACGTCAGCGGGTCGACGCGAGCGGCATCCGCGGGCCGGCTTCGACGGGGACCCGCGGCCACGTCCAGGCGGACCGCAGGATGAACGCCAGCAACAGCAGCTCGAGTCCGATCGAGAGCGCGTAGAACGCGGCCCACTCCCACGACTCGCCGACCGCGTTGAAGACCGTGACCGGGATGTACAGCGATGCCGCGACGAGGTTCACGACCCGGCTGACCCGCGCGGGCAACGCCATCGACAGCACGACCATCAGCGCCGGGACCGAGACGAGGGCGAGGAAGCCCGTCATCAGTGCGGGGCTGATGTCGAACTCGAAGACGATTCCCGCGGCGATGTCGTCGAGGATGCCGGGACGATACAGGTGGTAGTAGTCCACGTAGATGTACAAGAACATGAAGCTCGTCCACGCCGCGGCGAGCTTCGCGCGGACGGGCATGCGTGGGTCGTCGAGGGGTCGGGTTCGATCGCTCATGGAGGCGGTCCTTTCTCGGGTGCATTCGCGCCAGTTGTTCGTACACTGTACGTCGTACGCTGTACTATGAGTCGTACACCGTACGCTTGTCAAGTCGATCCGACGAGCGAGGAGACCCAGGACAGTGAGCGAGCGACGCCGGCTGGCGACGGAGTCGGGGCTCAGCACCCCGCGCGTGGTCGAGGAGGCCATCCGCCTCGCCGATCGCGAGGGCGTGGACGGGCTGAGCATGCGTCGGTTGGCGACCGTGCTGGGCGCGGGAGCGATGTCGCTCTATCACTACGTCGCGAACAAGGATGAGCTGCTCGACGCGATGATCGACGTCGTCTTCGCGGAGATCGAGCTTCCGTCCGCCGAGGCCGACTGGCGGACGGCCATGCGCGGGCGCGCGGTCTCTGCGCGGGACGTGCTCGCCCGGCATCCGTGGGCCATCGGCCTGATGGAGTCGCGAACCTCACCCGGTCCCGCGAATCTGCGCCACCGCGAGGCGGTCACCGCGTGCCTTCGGCGAGCCGGCTTCTCCGTCGTGATGGCGACGCACGCGAACTGGCTCCTCGACAGCCACGTGTACGGCTTCGCCCTGCAGGAGGCGAGCCTGCCCATCGACACGGCGGAGGAGTTGCCCGACGTCACGCAGGACGTCTTCCTCCCGCAGCTGCCCCCCGAGCAGTTCCCCTATCTCCACGAGGCCGCGCTCGCGCTCGCCGCGTCGGGCTACGACCCGTCCGAGGAGTTCCTCTTCGGGCTCGACCTCCTGCTGGACGCTCTCGAGCCGCTGAGGGATGCCGCCCCGCAGTGAGTGCGGGGGACCGGTCCCCTAGGCTCAGGCAGATGGGGAAGGTCGGGGGAGCCGCGCTCGCCGTGGTGTTCGCGGTCCTCCTCGCGGGGTGCGCGCCGGCGGAGCTTCCCGAGGTGACCCCGCCGCCGGCGGCAGCCCAGGCCACCCTGGTGTCGGTGATCGACGGCGACACGATCGAGTCGAGCGCCGGCACGGTGCGCATCATCGGCATCGACGCCCCCGAGAGGGACGAATGCGGATACGCCGAGGCCGCGGCGCAGGTCTCGGCCCTGCTCAGCCCGGGGGCGGCGATCACGCTGACCCTGCCCGACGGCGAGAACGACACCGATCGGTATGGGCGGCTCCTGCGCTACGTCGACACCGCGGACGGCGTCGACGTCGGCATGTCCGTCCTGACCGCCGGTCTCGCGGTCGCCCGCTACGACTCGCTCGACGGCTATCCCGCGCATCCCCGGGAGGCGCAGTACCGCGCGGGTCAGACCGCGACCCTCACTGCGGATGGAGCGGTGACGACAGTCGCGTGCCAGGCCGCGGCCGATGCGGCTCGGGGGCACCTCGATCCCGATCCGGCCCCTACCGGCTAGCCTGTCTGGATGGCCACGCCCGCCCCCATCACCGACGTCTCGATCGGCGGTGACGGCATCCGCCTGGGACAGTTCCTCAAGTTCGCCGGGCTGCTCGATTCGGGCGGCGACGTGAAAGAGGCGATCATCGACGGGTTCGTGACCGTGAACGGCGAGGTCGACCGCCGCCGCGGACGCCAGCTGCAGCTCGGCGACGTCATCGGGTTCGAGGGTCGGCGCGTCCGCGTCTGCGCCTGAACCTGTCGGGTGTCGGCGGACCGCACTAGCCTCCCGTCATGGCCAGCTTCGACGACAAGCCTGTGCTGCACGTCGACACGGTCGCGCAGTGGGAGGCCTGGCTGGATGCCGATCCCCACACGGACGGTGTCCGACTGCGCCTGAGGAAGAAGGCGAGCACGCGGCCCGGCATCCTCTACGGCGAGGCGCTCGACATCGCCCTCTGCTTCGGCTGGATCGACGGGCAGTCGAAGTCCCTCGACGCGGACTACTTCCTGCAGGCGTTCACACCGAGACGGGCCCGCAGCCCATGGTCGAAAGTCAACATCGGCCACGTCACGCGGCTCATCGAAGAGGGGCGGATGCGGCCCGAAGGGCAGCGCGAGATCGACCGCGCGAAAGAGGACGGGCGATGGGATCGCGCCTACCGGCAGAGCGACGGCGAGCTCCCGCCCGAGTTGCAGGCGGCGCTGGATGCCGACCCGCTGCTCGCCGAAGCCTTCGCCCGCCAGACGGCGCAGAACAGGTTCGCGATGTCGTTCCGCGTCGCCAACCTGAAGCGACCGGAGTCGCGAGCCGCACGGGTCGCCGAGTACGTCGAGATGCTCAAGCGGGGCGAGAGCCTGCACTGAGACGCGGCGGGCTCAGCCGCGCGCGGCCCGAGCTTCCTCGAGCGCTTCGCCCGCCCACTGGACCTGCTGCGGGGTGCCCCACCGGACGGCGGCCTGCCGCGCGCGCTCGAACGCGGCGATCGCCTCATCGATGCGCCCGGCGTCGAAGGACGTCCAGCCGGCGTTGTTGTGCAGGGCGACGTTCCACCGCAGGGTGCGCTCGTCGGTCACGTCGGCGAGCACCTCCTGCGCCCGCGCCGTCCACCGACCGGCGTGGGCCGGCTCGGCGATCGCGAGCATGTGCAGCGCGTCGACCTGCAGGAACACCAGGTCGGCGGCTGCGGCGACCTCGGCGGCCGAGCGGAAGAACGGCACCGCCGCGTCGGGCTCACCGCGGGAGTTGCGGACCCGACCGCGTTCGAGCACGACCCGCGTCCGCACGGCGGGCGCGTCGGACGTGATGGTGTCCAGAAGCGCGTCCGCCTCGGCGAACCGGTCCTGCAGACCGAGGGCGCGCGCCACCTGCGTCTGAAGCTCTGCCCGGACACCGGGGTCCACCGCGCTCTCGGCGGCCTCGCGCAGACGCTTCTCTGAGGCGGGGGCGTCGGAGAAGTCCCACAGCAGGTCGAGTTCGGGCTGGGCGAGCGGCATCGGCTCGAAGGTACTCCCGCGCGCCGCCGACGATCAAGACTCCGCGAGGGGCCTCGCGCGGAGCCAATCGTCGAAGCCGATCGTCGCCGTCTCGGCCGAGCCGTCGCCGCGCAACGCGCCCGACGCGAGGCCGCGCCCGTACGCACCGGGGAAGCGCATCTCGAGGACGCGACGACGGATGCCGCGCTCGGCATACATCCGGCGCACCATGTCGGCGAGCACCTCGTCACGCGGTCCGACGAGGTCGGTCGCCCGCCCCCGCGGCGCACCCTCGGCGAGCATGACCAGGTGCTCGGCGACCTCGCGCGCGGCGACGGGTCGCGTGAGCGTCTTCGGCACGATGGTCAGCGGGCCGAGCGTGGTCTGGCGCGCGATCTGCTGCGCGAACTCGTGGAACTGGCTCGTGCGCGCGATCGTGTGCGGCACGGCGGATGCCGCCACCAGGCGCTCCTGCGCGAGCTTGCCCGCGTAGTAGGACGTGTCGATCCCGTCGATGCCCACGATCGAGAGGGTGATGTGATGACCGGTGCCGGCACGCGCTCCGGCGTCGAGGAGCTGCGTGGTGCTCCGCTCGAAGAAGGCGACCGCCTTCCGGGTCGACAGTGTGGTCGCGTTCACCGTATCGATCACGGCATCCGCTCCCCGGAGGCCCGCGTCCAGACCCTGTCCCGTCAGCACGTCGACCCCGACGCTGCGTGACAGCACCACCACCTCGTGTCCGCGTCCGCGAGCCGTCTCGACGACATGGCGGCCGACGGTGCCGGTTCCTCCGGCGACGGCGATTCTCATGCTGCTCCTCCTGAGGCGACGGGACCCTCCCGAACCACCTCACTGATCTGACGACGCAGCGCTGCGAAATGTGAGGTCAGTCGGCTTCGAGTGGCATCCATGCGGTGAGCTTTCGCGGATCCATGACGATCCACACGTCGGTGATCCGCGCATCCTCGACGTGGAACGCCGTGATGCCGACCAAGGTGTCCCCGGCCAGCATCCCGTACGCGAGACCGTCGGCAGTGCGAAGCTCCTCGAATCGGATGTCGGGCTGCTTCTGCAGCACGCCCAGTAGGTACCGCGCGACCCGGTCCGACCCCCGCACGACATTGGGTGCCACGCGCACCACGTCGCCACCGTCCGCGCGGGCCTCGACCTCGGGGGCGAGGGTCCGCAGCAGTGCGGTGATATCACCCTCCCGCGCCGCGACCTGGAACGCGCGCACCACGTCCTCGTGCTCGCCGGGCTCGACGACTCGCGTGCGTCCGGCCCGGACGCGACGACGCGCCGCGGTGGCGAGCTGCCGGGCTGCCGGCGCGGAGCGTCCGATGATCTCGGCGACCTCCGCGAAGGGCACGGCGAAGACATCGTGCAGCACGAAGGCGACGCGCTCCAAGGGAGTCATCGACTCGAGCACCAGGAGCAGCGCCGTGTTCACCTCATCGTCGCGCACCGCGTGCTCCAGAGGGTCCGCCGGCGTCCCTTCGGCGAACAACCCGGCCGGTACCGGCTCGGGCAACCACTGCCCCGACGACTGCTCCCGGCGCGCGTGCGCCGACCCGATCAGGTCCAGAGCGATGCGGGAGGCGACATGGGTGAGCCAGGCGGCGGGAACCCGGATGGCGTTGCGCTCTCGATCATCGAGTCGGTACCAGCGGATATAGGTCTCCTGGACGATGTCCTCGGCGTCCGCCAGCGTCCCCGTCATCCGGTAGGCGAGGGAGAGGAGTCGTCGACGCTCGTGGACAGCCACGTCGGAAGGCTCGGATGCGTTCATTCGGCCGACGCTCCGGACCGATGGCGCAGAGGAGAGAGGCTGAGCGCGACCGCCGCGAGGGCGAACACGACCGTGACGCCCGCCAGGACGGGTGCCTCGCCGACCGCGCCGGCGAGGACGCCGGCGAGCAGCGCGCCGACAGCCGCCAGAGTGCGGTTCGCCGATCGTCGGAACGCGTTGGTGCGCCCGAGCAGCTCGTCAGGAGTCTCCCTCTGCCAGAAGCCCATCTCGTGGGCGTTCTCCACGCCGGCAGCGAGGCCCTGAACGGCGAGTCCCGTGAAGAGGAGAGGCAGCGCGATCGGGGTCGTCGGCGCCACCAGAACGAGCAGCCAGGCGAGCGGATACGCCCAACGAGAGAAGATCACGGCGCGACCGGAACCGAGCCGGCGCCCGACCGCGGGGGCCAGGGACGCGCCGACCAGACTCGCGAGACCGAAAACCGTGAACAGCAGACCGAAAGCGAACGGGGAGAGTCCGAGGGTGCGCAGCGCCAACAACGACAGCACGGTCAGGGCCGCACCGTTCGCGAGGAACCACATGTGGGTGGACACGGCGAGCGGCGTCAGCGTGGGGTGGCGGTAGGCGAAGCGCAAGCCTTCGCCGATCTCGGTCCAGAGCTTGCGCCGCGGCGCGCTCGCGCGCGGCTCGGTCACCTTCACCCCGGCGACGAGCACCGCTTCGATCAGGTAGCTCACGGCATCCACGGCGATCGCGATCGGGGCGCCGAGCAGACCCACCAGGCCGCCGCCCAGGGTCGGGCCGAGAGTCTGGGCGGCGGCATCCGTCTGGTCCAGACGCGCGTTCGCCGTGACCAGGTCCTCTCGGCGGACGAGCCGGGGGAGCAGCGACTGCGTGGCCGCGAAGCCGAACACCGAGAACGACCCGAAGGCGAGCAGAGCGAGCACGAGCATCCAGATCTGCAGCACACCGGTGAGCCACAGCACCACGATCGCGCCGAGTGAGAGCGCGCGGCCGACGCTCGCCCAGATGAGCGTCTGCGTGCGCCTCCACCGGTCGACGTAGACGCCGGCGAACGGGCCGAGGAGACCGTAGGGCAGGAACTGCGCGGCGCTCACGAGGCCCACCTGCAGCGGCGAAGCACCCAGCACCTGAACGACGAGCACCGGCATGGCCACCGCAGTGACCGCGGTGCCGAACGAGCTGGTCGCCGCTGCCGCCCAGTACCGCGCGAACGCCCCGGTCTTCACCCTCCGTGCTCGTCTCCCCGCGAGACGGTCATGTGGACGGGCCGATGAAGATCGCCGCGATCGGCAGCAGGAGCAGGATGCCGAGCACGCCGCCGACGATCGACAGCACGAACCGCGTGCCGCGGCGCACCGCGACGATCACACCGATGATCGCGAGGACGAGGGCGATGACACCGGCGACGCCGAGCACGGGGATCAGGATGATGCCGAGCCACCAGATCGCATTCATCTCGGGGATCAGCCCGATGAGGAAAACCAGGAGCGACGGTACGAGCGCCAGGCTCGCGACGACGATCGCGATCAGGCCGAGGACGTCGAGGCGGCGCTTCTGCACGGGGGCGGCCGGGGGCGTCGTCATGTCGGTGAACTCCTCTGCGGCGCGGGCTTGCTCTGCGATCCTATGGGCGGGAGGCGGCGCGCTGGCAGGAGGAAAGCTCGGCTCCGAACCCCGCGCGCAGGTTCTCCTGACAGCGCCGCAAGAAATCTTCAGGGCCGATGTCGATTCCGCCCCACGCCGATCGACGCAATAGTGAGAGGGCGAACAAGAGCCCTCGGAGCGAAGCGCAGAGGCGCTGAGAAGGAGTCGAAATGAAGCACATGCTGATCATGCGGGCGACGCAGGAAGCCGTGGACAACTACGAGAACATGGACTTCGAGGCCGTCATCAACGCGATGGGCGCGTACAACGAGGCCCTGATGAAAGCCGGCGTCATGGTCGGCGGTGACGGCCTCGCGCCTGAGCCGGGCTACGTCGTGGAGTTCACCGCGGAGGAGCCCGTCGTCAGTGACGGCCCCTACGGCGAGGTGCACGAGCTGTTCAACGGCTTCTGGATCCTGCAGACCTCGACCGCCGAGGAGGCGCTCGAGTGGGCCAAGCGCTGCCCGCTCGGACCCGGCAACAAGCTCGAAGTGCGTCGCGTGACCGACGAGTCCGACTTCGCGGACTACGCGGACAACGAGTACATCCAGAAGGAGAAGGAGTGGCGCGCCGAGGAGGCCGCCAAGGCGTGACCTCGGCATGACCGACGAGACCCGCCGCGAGGTCGAGGCCGTCTGGCGCATCGAAGGCATCCGGATCGTCGCATCCGTCGCCAAGATGACCGGCGATCTCGGCCTCGCCGAGGACGTCGCGCACGATGCCGTACTCGAGGCGCTGCGCGCGTGGCCCGCCACAGGTGTCCCGAGCAATCCGGGCGCCTGGCTGACCGCGGTCGCCAAGCGCCGCGCGATCGACTCGTGGCGCCGGCGCGGCGCGCTGGATGACCGGTACCGGCAGATCGCGCACTCGCTGGACGCGGCATCCGACGACGAATGGATGCCGATCGACGACGACGTGCTCCGCCTCGTCTTCACCGCGTGTCACCCCGTCCTCTCGCGCGAATCGCAGGTCGCGCTGACGCTCCGGGTCGTGGCGGGGCTGTCGACCGACGAGATCGCGCGCATGATGCTCACGAGCGTCCCGACCGTGCAGGCGCGCATCACCCGGGCGAAGAAGTCGCTCGCGGCGGCGAATGTGCCGTTCGAGACGCCGGATCCGTCGGAGTGGAAGGCGCGGCTGACGGCGGTGCTGGGCGTGATCTATCTCGTCTTTACCGAGGGCTATGCCGCGACCGGGGGCGACCGGTGGGTGCGGCCGGATCTCGCCGACGAGGCGATCCGCCTCGGCCGAACGGTATCCGTGCTGCTGCCCCACGAACCCGAACCGCTCGCGCTGGTCGCGCTCATGGAATTCCAGCGCTCGCGGTTCGCCGCGCGTGAGGAGCGCGACGGCACACCGGTGCTCCTGGCAGACCAGGACCGCCGCCGCTGGGACCACGGCCAGATCGCGCGCGCGAACCTGCTGCTCGCCCGCGCCGACGCCGCCGCGGCTGCGCGTCATGTCGGTCGCGGCGCCTACGCGCTGCAGGCGGCGATCGCGCAGTGCCACGCGATCGCGCCGAGCGTGCAGGAGACCGACTGGGCGCGGATCGTGCTGCTGTACGACGTCCTCGGCCGCATCGCGCCGAACCCGATCGTGGAGCTCAACCGTGCGGTCGCGGTGTCGATGGCGTCGGGCCCGGCAGAAGCCCTGGCGATCGTCGACGCTCTCGAGCAGTCCGGCGCGCTGCCGGGCTCGCACCTCGTGCCGAGCGTGCGCGGCGAACTGCTCTCGCGACTCGGTCGCGCGGACGAGGCCCGGTCGGAGCTGCTGACGGCTGCGGCGCTCACCGCGAACGAGGCCCAGCGGCAGGTGCTCACCGCGAAAGCAGACGCCCTGCGCGGGTGACCTGTCCTCCCTCTCCATTATCCCGCGAGGAGGGGGGCTTGCGGCAAGACCCCCTCCTCGCGCGAGAATCGCAGGTCGCGCGGGTAATCCGCGCGCCAGACAAGGGGGCCGGATGCCGCATTCCACCGAGACCGACGAGATCTTCGCCCTGCCGCCCCGGCTGCATGCCAAGGCGACCGATGCGCTGATCGGAGACGATCGGAGGCACTTCGCCCACGTCGCAGCCGCCCTTGCCCAGACCCGCGCGGACGCGGAGGTCCGGCTCGCCGCGGCGCGTCGGGCGCCTGCCGGCTCCGGACAGCGGGCACTCGAGCGCGACCTCGACGTGCAGCGACTCAGCGCACGCGCGCGGGTGCTCGGCCGCTTCGGCGTCGACGTGTGCATCGGCAAGATGGTCGATGTCGAGGGTCGCGCCTCGTACATCGGCCGGTTCGGCCTGGCCGATGACGACGAGGACCGGCTGCTGACGGATTGGCGGGCGCCGGCATCCGAGCCGTTCTTCGCCGCGAGCGCGCTGCACCCCATGGGGCTTGCGCTGCGCCGCCGCTACCGATGGAGCGGCGGGCGCATCGTCGACTACTGGGACGAGGTGTTCGCAGCGGACGGCGTCGATCACTCGGCGGCGCTGGACGACGAGTCGGCCTTCATCGCGAGCCTCGGAGCGAGTCGGTCGGCGAAGATGCGCGATGTGCTCGCGACGATCCAGACCGATCAGGACGCGATCATCCGGGCGGGCGCCCGCGGTGCGCGCGTCGTCGACGGCGGTCCCGGGACGGGCAAGACCGTCGTCGCCCTGCACCGGGCGGCGTACCTGCTGTACGCGGATCCGACGCTCGCCGGCGCGGGCGGTCTGCTGTTCGTCGGGCCGCACCGGCCGTATGTCGACTACGTCGACGACGTGCTGCCGGGCCTCGGGGAGGACGGTGCCCTCGTATGCGCGATCCGCGATCTCGTGCCGGACGCGGGTCCGGTCGGACGCGAGGAGGATCCGGCCGTACGGAGGGCGAAGGAGAGTGCCGTGCTGGTCGACGGGATCGAGGCGGCGGTGCGGCTGTGGCAGCGGCCGCCCGGTCGTACACTCGCGATCGACACCGCCTGGGGCGATGTCGTCATCGGTCCCGCGGAGTGGGCGGAGATCTTCGAGGCCGATGACGGCGCCGCGCACAACACCGTCCGCGCGCAGGCGTGGGAGCGGCTGATCGACCTGCTCACGGAGCGCGTCGACGACCTCGCAACGCCTGCCGACGACCGGTGGAGCGACGGATGGGGCGACGCGTCGAGGCCTCGGGAGCGCGACTTCGACGCGTACGGACGGGATGCCGGGCAGGAGGAGTCCGTGCGCGAGGCGCTCGAGAGCGACGAGGCGATACGTGCGGCGTTCGACCGGATGTGGCCGCTGCTGGACCCGGACGCGCTGCTGCGGGGACTCCTGTCGTCGGCCGACATGCTGCGACGATGCGCGTCCGGATTCGGGGAGGCCGGCATCCGCGCGCTCGTCGACGCACCGGCGGCGTGGACCGACGTCGACGGACCGCTGCGGGATGCCGCCCGCTTCGCCGTCGGAGACCCGCGGGCGCACGTGCGGGCGGAGCGGGCGCGGCGCGAGGCGGCTGCGGAGGAGCGCGTGCGGGCGGACGTCATCGGCGATCTGATCGCCGCCGACGACGGCGACCTGAGGATCATGTCGATGCTGCGCGGGCAGGATCTGCGCCGGACGCTCGCCCGTCGTGACGCGGCGCCCGATGACGTGCTCGCCGGGCCGTTCGGGCACATCGTGGTCGATGAGGCGCAGGAGCTCACCGAGGCGCAGTGGCGAATGGTGCTGCGGCGGTGTCCGTCGCGGAGCCTCACGATCGTGGGCGACCGGGCACAGGCGCGCGCGGGCTTCGCCGAGTCGTGGACCGAGCGTCTGTCGCGCATCGGCGTCGACCGGGTCACGGTGTCCACGCTCGGGGTGAACTACCGCACCCCCGAAGAGGTGATGGAGGTCGCGGGGCCGGTCATCCGCGCCGCGCTGCCGGACGCGAACGTGCCGGTCTCGATCCGCCGGACGGGGGTGCCGGTGCGGCGCGCTCGCCGCGACGAGCTGTCGGCCATCCTCGACGCGTGGGAGGAGCGGTCGCCGGACGGCACGGCGGTCGTGATCGGGGATGCCGACGCCTCACCGCGCGAACGGGTGCGCGTGCTCACGCCCGAGCTGGTCAAGGGCCTCGAGTTCGATCTCGTCGTGCTCGTGGATCCGGAGTCGTTCGGCCCGGGTCTGACCGGCGCGGTCGACCGGTACGTGTCGATGACGCGCGCGACCCAGCAGCTCGTGCTGCTGTCCTGACCGTCAGGCGAACGCGACGTACGGGCCGGGCTTGTCGGGTTCGATGAACCGGAAGGCCGGCGTCAGGCCCGCCCGTTCGAGGAGTCCGACCTGGTGGGTGAAGAGCTCGTTGGTCACGAACACCGTCCGCGCCGCCTTCCACTCGTCGCGGAACCACGGCCGCAGCGCTGCGAGCAGCCGTGCGTCCGTCCCGGTCGCGGCGCGGGTCGCCCGGACCCAGAAGTAGACGACGGCATCCTGCACGAGCCACATCTCTCCGGTCAGCGGGGTGACCGTCGCCTGCGCGAGGAAAGACGCCGTCGGGGCGAAGACGTAGACGCATCCCAGGCACTCGGAGTCCGACGGATCGACGACCGTGAACGTGAAGGCGCGGCCCTCGGCGTGCCGGCGCTCGAGGTCGACGAGGTCCTCACGGTTCGCCTCGACGGTGAAGTCCTCCGCGGGCCAGCTCGACTGCTCCCACACGCGCAGATCGGTGCGCGTCTCCATCACCGCCGCGTGGTCGCGCGCGGCGTCCGCGGCGGTGATCGGGCGCAGGGCGAACTCTTCGGTCGCCAAGGATCTCGGGACGAGCGGGAACGGCATCCGACCACCCTCGCACGTTCGGCACTCAGACGGTTCTCAGGAAGAGGCCCATTCGGGCGCATAGAATCGTCGCACCAAGGGGAGTACTCCGACACGGCCGGCTCGTCATTACGGATGCGATCGCATCCCGGGCCCCCGGTCCTCGATCTCGAGGATGGAGAAGACCTTGGCGCTGAATCGTCAACGCCAAGGATGGGAACCCCTGCTGTGAACGTCACTCCGCTCGTCTGGATCATCACGATCGCGGTCACGATCGCCTTCTTCGTCTACGAGTTCTACGCGCACGTCCGCAAGCCCCACGAGCCGTCCATCGGCGAATCGGCGCGCTGGTCAGCCTTCTACATCGGCCTCGCGCTGCTGTTCGGCGTGGGCATCGGCATGGTCTCCGGCTGGACCTACGGCGGCGAGTACTTCGCCGGCTACCTGACCGAGAAGGCCCTGTCGATCGACAACCTCTTCGTCTTCCTGATCGTCATGGCCGGCTTCGCCGTGCCGAAGATCTATCAGCAGAAGGTGCTGATGATCGGCATCGTGATCGCGCTCATCATGCGCGGTGCGTTCATCGCCGTCGGTGCCGCACTCATCGAGAACTTCTCCTGGGTGTTCTGGATCTTCGGCGGTCTGCTGCTGTTCCTCGCCTACCGCCAGGCGTTCGCGCACGGCGAGTCCGACCCCGCGAACGGCAAGTTCATGCGGTTCGTGCGGCGCCACCTGCCGGTCAGCGACGAGTACAACGGTGACAAGCTCACCGTCGTGAAGGACGGCCGCCGCTTCGTCACGCCGATGCTCCTCGTGATCGTCGCGATCGGCTTCGTCGACCTGATCTTCGCCGTCGACTCGATCCCCGCGATCTACGGACTCACGAACGAGGCGTACATCGTGTTCACCGCGAACGCCTTCGCTCTCATGGGGCTGCGCCAGCTGTTCTTCCTCATCGGCGGGCTGCTCGAGCGCCTCGTGTACCTCGCACAGGGACTCGCGGTCATCCTCGCCTTCATCGGCGTGAAGCTGCTCATCCACGCGCTGCACAAGAACGAGCTGCCGTTCATCAACGGCGGGGAGCCCTGGAAGGTCATCCCCGAGATCCCGATCTGGGTTTCGCTCCTGTTCATCGCCGGCACGATCGCGGTCGCAACCGTCGCGAGCCTGATCAAGACCCGCAAGGACCGCATCCGCGAGCCCGAAGAGGTCACCGAGCAGATCGCCGAAGCGCGCGACCCGCGCTAGCCGTCTGCAGAACTCCACGGATTCGAGCCGTCCGAGCCGGATCGCGCCGCAGATCGGCGCCGACGCTACCGGATCCGTGGAGTTCTGCATCCCTTCCCCACCCACCCCGTTCACCGCCCAAGGAGACCCCGTGAACACCGCGCGCCGAACCGACGCGTCCGCAGATCCCGATAGACCCGGTGCCGGGATGACCCCCGGCACCACCGGATCGGAGCATGACCGATGACCGCCGACCTGCTGTGGAACATCGGCCTGGTGATCCTGTTCGTCCTGATCGGCGGCGTCTTCGCCGCGACCGAGATGGCCCTCGTGACGCTGCGCGAGAGCCAGATCAACGCGATCTCGGCCCGCGGTCGCCGGGGCCGGAAGGTCGCGGATCTGGCCCGCAACCCCAACACGTTCCTCTCGGCGGTGCAGATCGGCGTGACCGTCGCCGGGTTCGCCTCGGCGGCGTACGGCGCGACCTCGATCGCGCCGTCCGTCGCGCCGCTGTTCGTCTGGCTCGGCGCCGCGGAGCCGCTGGCGCTGACCCTCGCGACCCTCGTGCTCACCCTGGTGATCGCCTACCTCTCGCTCGTGCTCGGCGAGCTCGTCCCCAAGCGCCTCGCGATCCAGCGCAACGCGCAGTTCGCGTACGCGATCGCGCCGGTGCTCGACGGCTTCGCCACCGTCATGAAGCCGGTCATCTGGCTGCTGTCGGTGTCCACGAACGCGCTCGTGCGCCTGCTCGGCGGCGATCCGCACAAGACCGCCGACGAGATGAGCGACGAGGAGATCCGCGACATCGTCGCGAGCCACCAGGGTCTTCCGGAGGACGAGCGCCGCATCCTCGATGACGTCCTGTCCCTCCGCGGCCGTCAGATCAGCGAGGTCATGCGACCGCGCCCGGAGGTCGTCGCGCTCGACGAGACCGCCACGATCGCCGACGCCCTGGTGCAGGTGCGCGATCTGCCGTTCTCGCGGTTCCCGGTGTCGGATCGCTCGATCGACGACATCACCGGTTTCGTCCACGTGCGCGATCTCTTCGAAGCGGACGACCCGGGCGAGCCGATCCAGCGGATCGCGCGGCCGATCGCGTACGTGCCGGCGACCGCGCGCGTGCTGCCCACACTGACCCGCCTGCGTGCCGGCGGACATCAGATCGCCGTCGTCGTCGACGAATACGGCGGCACCGACGGCATCGTGACGCTCGAGGACCTCGTGGAGGAGGTGGTCGGCGAGATCTTCGACGAGTACGACACCGCCGCCGACCCGGCGACCTCCGGCGGCGAGGTGGACGGACGGTTGAACCTGCAGGACTTCGAAGAGCTCACCGGCCTCCAGCTGCCGCGCGGCGCGTCCGACACGATCGCGGGCTTCGTCGTGGAGCAGCTCGGACGGCTCGCCGTCGTCGGCGACACGATCGAGGTCGAGGGCGGGACGATCCAGGTGACCGAGCTGGATCGGCGCCGCATCGCCGCCGTGCGGGTGGCGCACCGGGCTCCGGTCGCCGAGGACGCCGCCGGCTGACCCAGCCCGCGTGTGCGCAACTCCTCAGATCTCGGCCGATGCAGGTGGATTCCGGCT
Organism: Microbacterium lacus; assembly: GCF_039531105.1. Lineage (NCBI taxonomy): Bacteria > Bacillati > Actinomycetota > Actinomycetes > Micrococcales > Microbacteriaceae > Microbacterium > Microbacterium lacus. The sequence goes on along the minus strand of NZ_BAAAPK010000001.1, from coordinate 273,793 downwards.
GTCCAGCCTCTTCTGCGTCGCGCTCCGAGGAGTTGTGCACGGCCGCGCGCGCTGACCCGGGCGACCGGCAGTCTGGGTACGCTCGAAACCCACGCCGCGCACGAGGAGGCCGGATGACCCGCACGCTCCGGACGGACGCCGTGACCGCCGTCGTGCTCGCGGTCACCGCCGTCGCCGTGCTCGTCGTCGGACAGGGGAAGCCCTGGCTCGCGCTTCCGGTGACCGCGACCTTCGCGCGCCCGCCCGAAGCGCCGGTGCGCTCGTCTGCGGAGCTCGCGCTCGCCGGGGCATCGGTCCCGGTCGCCGACGTCCAGCTGCCCGTCGCCGTCGCCGTCCTCCTGCTCTTCCTCGCGGCGATGCGGCTGCTCTCGCTCGTCCCGACGGTCCGCATCCGACGCGGGCGGGCGAGGGATGCCGACCACCACGCGTCCCGCTGGATCGAGTACTCGCAGGTGGGCGGCGTCGCCACGTTCCTGGTCGCCCAGCTCAACGGCATCACCGAGGTGACCTCGCTCGTGCCGCTCTACGCACTCGGCGCGACCGGTGGGCTCTTGCTGTCGCTGCACGACCGGCGGACCGCGACCGCACGCGCGGGCCTCTGGGCCTTCGGCTTCGGGTCCGCCGTCGCCGTGGTGCCGTGGGGCGTGATCGCGTTCGCGCAGATCGGCGGGACGATCGTCGGCGTGGGGGTCGGCATCCCGACCCGGATCATCACGATCGCGGCCCTGCTCGCGATCGCGGCGGTGTGGGTGGGGGTGTGGGCCCTCGGACGGGGCGAGCGCTCGCCCGAGGTCGGCGGGCGCGTCGACCGGATGCTGGCCCTCACGATTCCGCTCGCGCCGCTCGTCCTGACCGTCGCGGTGCTGGTCGGGTGACGGCGATGACGCTCAGCTCGGACGCCCCGGCCCTGGCCGGGCGTGCGGTGATCGCGCAGCGGTGGAGCGGCGCGGTGTTCGTGCACTGGCGCGTGCCGCCGGAGACGGTGGAGAGGATGCTGCCGCACGGGGTGCGCCCGGACACGTTCGACGGGTCCGCGTGGGTCGGGCTCGTGCCGTTCGTGCTGTCGGACTTCCGTTTCCTGCCGCTCCCTCCTGTGCCGCTCCTCGGCACGTTCGCCGAGATCAACGTCCGCACGTACGGCATCGATGATGCCGGGCGACGGAGTGTCGTCTTCCGCACGCTCGAGGCCGAGCACCTGCTCCCCGTGCTGGCGGCGCGTGTCCTGTTCGGCCTGCCGTACCGCTGGGCGCGCATCGGCGTGCGTGCGAGCGATGACGTGATCGAATACCGGTCGCGCCGTCGCCGCGTCGACGGGCGCGCGACCGGCCCCGGCACCCGCATCGCCGTCCGGGTGGGTGACACCCCTGTCGACACCCCGCTCTCGCGCTTTCTGACCGCCCGCTGGGGCTTCCACGAGACGCACCTCGGTCGCACGCGGTGGGCGGCGAACGAGCACCCGGCGTGGCCTCTCGTGGATGCCGACCTCCTCGCCCTCTCCGACGACCTCGTCTTCGACGCCGGGTTCGGCGAACTCGCCGGCAGGGCACCCGATTCGGTGCTGGCGATGCCGGCCCGGCACCCGGGTTTCCTCACGAGCTTCGCCGCGCCCGTCATCGTCCCGACCTCGAAAGGACACCGATGATCACCGTCGTCGAGACCGTGCAGATCGCCCACCCCGCCGAAGGGGTGTTCGCCTTCATCGCCGAGCCCACCAACCGGCCGCGATGGGACGAGACCGTCGTGTCGGAGGAACTGACCTCGGATCCTCCGCTGCGCGCCGGCAGCACGCTGCGCTCGCAGCTGCGGGCGATGGGACGGGAGGTGGAGTTCCACTGGCGCGTCACGGCGTACGAGCCGCCGCGGCTCATGTCCTTCGTGAGCACCGAGGGGCCGCTGGAGACGTCGCTGGTGCTCCAGCTGGCGGCGTCCGAGCAGACGACGCTGCTGACGGCGACGATCGAGGCGACCCCGTCGGGGATGATGCGGCTGTTCGAACCGGTGATCGGCGAGGGCGTGCGCAACAACCTCGCGACCGGGCTGGAGCGGATGAAGGCGCTGCTGGAGGCCTAGAGCACGATCACCGTCGTACCCGCTGCGGTCGACGGCGCGGACATCGCGACGAGCGCGGCGGGGGCCTCATCGAGGGTGATCGTGCGCCCAAGAAGGGCGGCAGGATCGAGGATGCCGCGCGCGATCTCATCGAGCATCGCCGGGTACTCGTGCGCGGACATGCCGTGGCTGCCGAGCAGTTCGAGTTCGAGCGCCAGGATGCGGCCGAGGTCGACCGCGGGGTCGGCGTCCCGGCCGGCGAGGAGCCCGACCTGGACGTGCCGACCGCCGGGGCGCAGGCAGCCGAGCCCGTGCCGCACGAGCTCGGCGCGGCCGATCGCCTCGATCACGACGTGGGCGCCGCCCGAGGTCGCCGAGCGGAGGCGCTCGTCGAGGCCGGGTGCTGCGGCCTGCAGGAGCTCCGCCGCTCCGAGGCGCCCGGCGAGCTCGAGCGCCGCCGGAGACACGTCGACCGCGACGACACGTGCGCCGCGGGCGCGGGCGACGAGGATCGCCGCGAGACCGACGCCGCCGCATCCGAAGACCACGACCTCCTCGCCGGGCGCCACCCGCGCGCGGTTCGACACCGCGCGATAGGCGGTGGCGAAGCGACAGCCGAGTCCTGCGGCGGTCGCGTCGTCGATCTCATCCGGCACCGCGACGAGGTTGACGTCGGCGTGGTGCACGACGACGCGCTCGGCGAAGGATCCGTCGCGGTCGAAACCCGCCTGGGTCTGCTGCGGACAGATGCTCTGACGGCCCTCGAGGCAGGTCGGGCACGTGCCGCACGCGTTCACGAACGGCGCGGTGACGCGCGCGCCCGGAGCCCAGTCCCGGACGTCCGCGCCGACGGACTCGACGACGCCGACGTATTCGTGTCCCGGAATATGGGGGAGGGCGACCGTCGAGTCGTGCCCCTGCCAGGCGTGCCAGTCGCTGCGGCACACGCCCGTCGCCGTCACGCGGATCACCGCCCCGTGCGCGGGAGGCGTGGGGTCGGCGACCTCGACGACGACGGGGGTCTCGGTGAAGGTCGAGAAGCGGACGGCTCGCATCCGGTCATCCTCGCACGGCTCGCGCGGGCGTCGCGGTCGGTCGGAGTCGCCCCGATCGGGCATCATGGCACGGTGGATGCTGAACTGCCGCGCGTGGTCGTGGTCGGTGCCGGCAGTGCAGGGTGTGTGCTGGCGGCGCGAATCGCCGATCGCTACGACGTCACGCTGATCGAGGCGGGCCGACCCGTGACGGCGGGACGCGCCGACCGGGCGCTCGACGCCGCGGTCGCGCACCCCGAGACCTGGGCGCTGCCCGCGCGACTCACCGACGACATCGCGGGCCGGGCGCGGCCCGGGCGCGCGGTCGGCGGGTCGTCCGTGGTCAACGGCGGGTACTGGCTGCTTCCCGATGCTGTCGACCTGGAGGCGTGGCATGACGCGGGCGGCGACGCATGGGATCCCGATCGGGTGCGGGCGGTGATGCGCGACCTCGGCGACCGGATGCAGGCCCACCCGTCGCCGGCGACGCACCCGGTCGCGCGTGCGTTCGCCGATGCGGCGGGCGGAAGCGCAGTGGCTGTGCCGACCACGATCGTCGGCGGTGCCCCCCGGACGGCGGCCGAGGCCTTCCTCGATGACCGCGTGCACGTGCGCAGCGACTGCCGGGTTCTGCGGGTCGTGTTCGCGGACGGCCGCGCGGTCGGCGTCGAGGTCGCGGACGCCGACGGCGAGCTGTCGGTGATCGACGCCGATGAGGTCGTGCTGTGCGCGGGCGCCTTCGGCACGGCGCGCCTGCTGCTCGCGTCCGGCCTCGGTCCCGCCGGAATGCTGCAGGTCGACTCGGTGGCCGACCTGCCGGGTGTGGGCACCGGGTTCAGCGATCACCCCACGGTGTGGGTCGAGTGGATGCCGCGCCCCGGCGCCCCCGTTCCAGGCCCGCGTCCCGAGGACGAGCACGGAGCGTTCCCGGTCGCGCTGCGGATCGGCGCGGACGGGGGCGCGGGGGACGCGCTCGAGATCCTCGCCTGCACGCAGCCGCCCGCCCCCGAGCCGGATGCCCGCACGCTCGGGCTCATCGTCGGGCTGCAGCGCCCCCGCTCGCGCGGGACGGTGCGTCCGGCATCCGCTCACCCGCTCGCCGCACCCGCGATCGCGTACCACTACCTCGAGGACGAGGCTGATCGGGCCGCGTTGCGGTTCGGAGTGCGCCGCGCGGTTGGGATCCTCGCCGCGCCGGCGTTCGCCGAGCTCGTGGAGGAGCTCGCCGACCTCGATCCGGCCACTCTGGACGACGATGCTCTGCTGGACGCGTGGATCGTCCGGCACCTGGGCAGCGCCGCGCACACGTGCGGCACCGCGCCGATGGGCGCCGCGGACGACCCGCTTGCGGTCGTGGACGGCGCCGGGCGGGTCCGGGGTGTGCCGGGTCTGCGCATCGCCGACGCGTCCGTGCTCCCCGTCGTGCCCTCGTGCGGGCCGGTCGCCGCAGTGATGGCCGTCGGCGCGATCGTCGCCGACCAGATGTAGCCCCCTGCCGCGCGCGAGAGGGCACGAATGCACCTCTCGCACGGCGTGTTGCCCTACAAAGGTGCCCTCTCGCGGGGAGCAGTCAGGCGCGGAGCGCGGCGAGCACTCGGTGCGCGACCCGGTCGCCCGAGACGAGGGCGCCCTGGATCGACGCGGTGTCCCGGTGGTCGCCGGCCACGAAGACACCCGGGGCGAGGCGGGCCGGCGAGGTCACCCGCAGCGGCGGATCCTGCGCGGGCAGGGCGTCGGGGATGTCGTCCCGGCGCAGCAGCCGCCAGTCGGCGACGCTCCGCCCCCAGATGAACGCGAGGTGCCGGCGCACTTCCGGCTCGGTCGCGCCGGGCATCAGGCAGGTCGCCTCGATCAGGTGCATGCCGGTCGGCGCATACGACGGCGCAGTGCGGGTCATCACCACCGTGTTCACGACGGGCCCGGACCGTACCCCGTCGACGCTGAGGAGAGCGGATGCCGAGGGCGGCGCCTCCGCTGCGAACCACCACGTCTGCAGGCCGCGGGTCCGCGGCCGCGGCACGTCGAGCAGGTCGGACACGGCATCCGGCCCCACCGCGACGACGACTGCCCGGGCCGTGCGAGGGTCCCCGCCGTCCACCGACACCTCGACACCGCCCGGCTGGGCTCGGACGCCGTCCACCCGGCGATCGAGGCGGATGCCGCCCCCCGCCGCCCGCACGGCCTCGGCGAGCTGATCCGGCAGAGCGCGGATCCCCCGAGCCGGTACTCCGGGCCGGCCGAGGACGAACATCCGCACCAGGAGCTGCGCGAACGCGTCCGACGTCGCGCCGGAGTCGTCCGCGAGGACACCCGCGAGGAACGGCTCGAGCACTTCTGCGCGCAGCGCTCCGCGGAGCCCCGCGCGGTCCCACCCCTCGCGCAGCGACCGATCTGTCCCGCGGAGCGCCGAACGCGGGCGCAGCAGCACCGGGGCGATCCAGCGGGCCAGGGCGGCGGCATCCGGCACGCTCACCAGGCCACTGCGCAGGGTCGGCACCACGCGCCCGGGATGGCGCAGAGGGTGGTGCAGCTCAGTCACCCCGTGCGCGCGGCGCACGCGCACCCCGACCGGGAAGGACCGCATCTCCAGCGCATCGACGTCGACCCAGCGCCGGACCGCCGGATAGGCGGGGTTCAGCACCTGGAAGCCGCGGTCGAGCAGGAAGCCGTCGACGCGGTCGGTGCGCTGCCGACCGCCCACGTCGTCGGACCGCTCGAGCACCACGACGTCGACGCCCGCGGCGGCGAGCCGGACCGCGCAGCGAAGCCCCGCGAGCCCGGCACCGACGACGATCACCTCGTGTGCGTGCATGATGCTCACCATATGCCCGCACCGGCACATGCGGCCCGGCCTGGCAGGATGGTCCGATGCCCGACCACGACATCGTCGCCGCGATCACCGACGCGGCGCGCACGTCGGACCTCGAGGGTGTGCGGCTCATCGGGATCGACGGGCCGTCCGGCGCGGGCAAGTCCACCATCGCGCGCGCGGTCGCGCACGAACTGGACGCCCCGATCGTCGAGATCGACGACTTCGTCTCGTGGGGGAACTTCGCGGGCTGGTGGCCGAGATTCGACGCCGAGGTCGTCGAACCGCTTCTGGCCGGCCGCACGGCGCGATATCGGGTGCGCGACTGGCAGGGCGACGAGTTCGGCGACGGCCTCGCCGGATGGAAGAGCGTCGAGCCGGCGCCGTTCGTGATCTTCGAGGGCGTGACGTGCACGCGTCGCGCGGTCGCGGACCGGCTCGCGGTGCGGGTGTGGGTCGACGCGCCCGCCGATGAGCGGATGCGGCGCGGCATCGCCCGCGACGGAGAGAGCCACCGTCACCTGTGGGAGCGGTGGATGCCGGAGGAGGCCGCGTTCTTCGCCGCCGACGGCACAGCCGCGCGCGCGGACGTCGTCGTGGACGGCACCGCGGGCGCCCGTGCCGCCGACGGCACCCGCCGGACCTGACGCCGCCGGCACCGGCTGCCGGGTGCACCGCACGCCGTAGACTGGACGGCGTTCCCACACCCGCTCCGCAGCAGGAGATCCCGTGACGAAACCGTCCGCCACCCGCAGTTTCGAACTGCGCCACGTGCAGCTCGCACGTGCGGCGTTCGCGGCGATCGCGGCGATCATGGTGACCTTCTCCTCCGACCACTCCGCCGTGATCGGCCTGTCGATCTTCAGCGGCTTCGCGCTCGCGACAGGCCTCGTCCTCATCGCGGCCGGCTGGCTCGTCTACACGGTCGACACGCGCTGGCCGTCGGTGGCGGCCGGTTCGCTCTCGGTCATCGCGGGCCTCGCGGCCGGCGTCGCGCAGTTGCGCACCGACGCGATGTTCTTCGTGATCCTCATCTCCTGGGCGCTGCTGACCGGGTTGATCGAGGCGATCGTCGGTGCGCGCGGCCTGCGGGAGGCGAAGGCTCTGCCGAAGACGGCTGCCGCCCGCACGGCATCCCGCGACGGCATGACGGTCGGCATCCTGACCCTCGTCCTCGGCGTCGCGCTCATGTTCGTGCCCGGATTCCCGGCACTGCAGTACACGATCACCGAAGCCGATCAGACGTTCACGCTCACCGCGATCATCATCGGGGTCGGCCTGTTCGGCGGCTACGCGGCGATCCTCGCCGTGTACCTCGCGATCGCGGGACTCTCCCCGCGCCGCGCGGTCGATGCCGTCGACGCCGAGCCGCTTCCCGCCCCCGAACACGAGAGGGGCTCGGCATGACCGACGACAAGCCCACCCGCCGCGACCTCATGAAGCCCGTCCAGCTGCTCGGCCTGGCGTTCGGCTCGGCGCTGTTCGCCGGGATCGTCACGCTGGTCTCGATGGGCTTCTTCCAGCAGCGTGGCCCCGAGCAGGCGCCCGCCGCGCTTCAGCTCGCCCTGATCGTCGCCGGCATCACGTTCATCGTCGTGCTCGTGATGGTCGCCCTCATGCTCCTGGCGGTGGACCCGGCGCAGGTGAAGAAGCAGATCGACACTCCGGTGCTGCTGCCGAAGGACAAGCCGGCCGACGGCACGGGCCCGGACGCCGCAGGTTCGACGAAGCGCTGAGTCGCCCGTCCTCCTCGCGAGCCCGGCCCGGCCTCAGCGCGCTGCGACTTCGTCGACCAGCGCCGAGGCCAGGCCCGTATAGGTCGCGGGGGTCAGCGCGAGCAGGCGCTCCTTCGCGGCATCCCCGATGTCGAGGCCCCGGACGAATTCCGCGAGCTCCGGCCCGCCGACACGGCGGCCGCGCGTGAGGTCCTTCAGCAGCGCGTACGGGTCGGTGATCTGCGAGCGGCCGGCGGCGATCTCGGCGCGGACGACGGTCTGGATCGCTTCGGCGAGCACCTCCCAGTTGCCGTCGAGGTCGGCATCCAGCACCGGCTGCGCGAGGGCGATCTCGCCGAGGCCGCGCTGGAGGTTGTCCAGGGCGAGGAGCGAGTGGCCCAGGCCCACGCCGATGTTGCGCTGCGTCGTGGAGTCGGTGAGGTCGCGCTGCAGGCGCGAGGTCACGAGCGTCGCGGCGAGCGTCGCGAGCAGCCCGCCCGAGATCTCGAGGTTGGCCTCGGCGTTCTCGAAGCGGATCGGGTTGATCTTGTGCGGCATCGTCGAGGATCCGGTGGCGCCGGCGACCGGGATCTGCGAGAAGTAGCCGAGGGAGATGTAGGTCCACACATCCGTCGCGAGGTTGTGCAGGATGCCGCCCGCATGGCGCACGCGGTCGTAGAGCTCCACCTGCCAATCGTGCGATTCGATCTGGGTGGTCAGGACGTTGAATCCGATGCCGAGGCCCTCGATGAAGAGGCGCGACAGCTCGGGCCAGTCGACGTCGGGCTCGGCGGACAGGTGCGCCGACCATGTTCCGGTGGCCCCGGAGAACTTCGCCAGATACTCGGATGCCGCCACCTGCGCCGCGACGCGCTCGAGGCGCCAGACGAAGACCGCGAGCTCCTTGCCCATCGTGGTCGGAGTCGCGGGCTGGCCGTGCGTGCGGGAGAGCATCGCGGCGTCGCGGTGCTGCTCGGCCAGGCGACGGAGCGTGTCGATCACACCCTGCAGCTTCGGCAGCCACACCCGGGTCACGGCACGCTGGACCGTCAGGGCGTAGGAGGCGGAGTTGATGTCCTCGCTCGTGCACGCGAAGTGCGTGAGCTCGGCGATCCCGTCGAGTCCGAGGGCGGACAGCCGGTCGCGGACGAGGTATTCGACGGCCTTCACGTCGTGGCGCGTGACAGCTTCCTTCTCGGCGAGCCAGTCGATCTCGGCCTGCCCGAAGTCGCGGTAGAGCCCACGCAGGCTCTCCTTCTCGGCATCCGTCAGCGGGGACGTGCCGAACAGCGAGCGGTCCGTGAGCGCGATGAGCCACTCGACCTCGACCTCGACGCGGGCCTGGTTCAGGCCCGCCTCGGAGAGGTACTCGGAGAGGGCGCCCACGGCACCGGCGTACCGGCCGTCGAGCGGGCTGAGCGGCTGCGGAGGGAGGGAGGTCACGAAAGGCGATCCTACCGGGCGGGCCCCCGCGCGCCCCGGGCGGTGTTCACCCGGTGGTCACCCGACGGTCCGCGAAGAGGGGGTTTCGCATGTCGGCGCTCGCACGTAGCCTGGGCGCGTATCCGATATCCCCCCATCGATCGGAGTGCCTTCGTGCGCCGTCCCACCGTTGTCTCGGCATCCACCGCCCTCGTCCTCGCCCTCGCGGGATCCCTCGCCGCCGCGCCCGCCACCGCGGCGACCGGGGGAGTCGTGATCAACGAGTTCTCCGCCAGCACCGCCGGCACCGACGTCGAGTACGTCGAACTCCTCGCCCCGCCGGGCACCGACCTGTCCGGCTACCGCGTGCTGGAGATCGAAGGCGATTCCCCCGTCTTCGGCGTCGTCGACGAGGTCATCTCCTTCCCCGCTCCGGACGCGTCCGGCAGATCCCTCACCTCGCTGCCCGCGAACGCGCTGGAGAACGGCACGCTCAGCCTGCTGCTGGTGACCGGCGCGATCCCCGCGCTGAACGTCGATCTCGACGCCGACGACGACGGCACGATCGACGCGGCGTTCGGTCTCACGGTCGTGGACGCGATCGCCGTGAACGACGGCGGCGCCGGCGACCGCACGTACGGCGGCACCACTCTCACCCAGGGCTACGACGGGCTGTCCTTCACTCCCGGCGGCGCGTCGCGCATCCCGGACGGCACCGACACCGATGACACGTCGGACTGGGTGCGCAACGACTTCGACCTCGCCGGCATCCCGGGCTCCGCCGGCACGCTCGTCGCGGGTGAGGCACTGAACACCCCCGGCGGCGCGAACGCGACCTTCGTCGACCCCGGCCCGCAGCCCGGTGACGCGGACTGCGACGCCGAGACCGTCACGATCGGCTCCGTGCAGGGCAGCGGCGACACCTCGCCCGTGGTCGGGCAGGTCGTCCGTGTGGAGGGCGTCGTCGTCGGCGACTTCCAGTCCGCGGGCGGGCTCACCGGGTACTTCATCCAGGATGCCGGTGACGGCGATCCCGCCACGTCCGACGGTGTCTTCATCTATGCACCCGGTGCCGCCACCGATGTGTCCACGGGAGACGTGGTGAACGTCGCCGGCACGGTGAGCGAATTCGCCTCCGCCGGCGGGTCGCTCACGGAGATCACCGTGGGCGGGGTGGAGGTCTGCGCGACCGGCGCCGCGCTGCCGGCGCCCACGGCGCTCACCCTCCCGGCCGACGCGGGCGCCCGTGAGGCCCTCGAGGGCATGGCGGTCACGCTCCCGCAGTCGCTGTCGATCCTCGAGTACTTCGAGTACAGCCGGTTCGGCAGCGTCGAGGTCGGCCTCACGCGGCAGATGCAGCCGACCGCGGTGTTCGAGCCCGGCTCGGCCGAGGCGACCGCGCTCGCCGCGCAGAACGCCCTCGAGCGCATCACGCTCGACGACGGCCTGGGCACGCAGAACCCCGATCCGCTCCGCCACCCCGACGGCGCCGAGTTCACCCTGGCGAACTCGTTCCGCGGCGGCGACCTGCTCACCGGCATCACCGGAGTGCTGGACTACCGCTTCGGCGGATGGGCGATCCAGCCGACCGGCGCCGCCGAGTACACGGCCGCCAACCCGCGCGGCGGCGTGCCGGAGGTCGGCGGCGAGGTGACGGTCGCGAGCTTCAACGTGCTGAACTACTTCACGACCCTCGGCGACCGCGGTGCGAACACCGCGGCGGAGTTCGAGCGCCAGCAGGCGAAGATCGTCAGCGCGATCACCCAGATCGACGCGGACATCACCGGGCTCATCGAGATCGAGAACAACGGGACGGCGGTCGCCGCCCTCGTGGACGCGCTCAACGCCGTCGCCGGCGCGGGCACGTACGCGTTCATCCCGACCGGAGTGGTCGGCACGGACGCGATCACCACGGCGCTCATCTACCAGCCTGCTGCCGTGCAGCCGCAGGGCGACGTCGCGGTGCTCACCTCGGCGATCGACCCGCGGTTCCGAGACAACAACCGGCCGGCGCTCGCGCAGACCTTCGCGCAGGTCGGGGGAAGCGAGCCGGTCACCGTCGTCGTGAACCACTTCAAGTCGAAGGGATCGGACTGCAACGCGCTGGGCGACCCCGACCTCGGTGACGGCGCGGGCAACTGCAACATCACCCGCACGCTGGCCGCGACCGCGCTCGCGGACTGGCTCGCGGGCGACCCGACCGGTCAGGGCGCCGGCCGCGAGCTCATCATCGGCGACCTGAACTCGTACGACAAGGAAGACCCGATCGACGCACTCCGCGATGCGGGCTTCACCGACATGGTCGCGCAGTTCCAGGGTGAGAACGCGTACTCGTATGTCTTCGACGGTCAGCTCGGGTATCTCGATTACGCGCTGGCCGGCACGTCGCTCGCCGAGGACGTCACCGGTGCCGAGCACTGGCTGATCAACGCGGACGAGCCGACGGTGCTCGACTACAACACCGAGTTCAAATCGGCCGATCAGGTCGCCGAGCTGTACGCGCCCGATGCGTACCGCTCGAGCGACCACGACCCGGTCGTCGTGGGCCTTGACCTCACGCTGCCCGACACGACACCCCCGACGCTCGAACTCACCGCGTCTCCGGATTCGGTGTGGCCGCCGAACAGCAAGCCGCGCCAGGTGACGATCTCGGTCGATGCGGCGGATGACTCCGGCGATGTGAGCGTGGAGCTCGTCTCGGCGGTCGCGGCCGGAAACCGCAAGGCGGCCGTGACGCAGCTGAGCGACACGCGGTTCACGGTCATCGCCGCACACCGCTCGGTGTACACCTTCACCTACCGCGCGACCGACGCCGCCGGCAACGCCACGACCGAGACGGTCACGGTCCGCGTCGAGAAGTAGCCGCGGGTGCCGGCGGTCAGCCCTTCACGGGGCGGATCGCCGGCTCCAGCTGCCGGAAGAGTGCGGTGCTGCCGCGCTCGATCATCTCCAGCACGTCGTCGAACATGGCGGGGCCCGCGTAGTAAGGGTCGGGCACGTCGAGGGTGAGTCCGCCCTGCTCGAAGGACATGAGCAGCGCGATCTTGTCGGCGTCGGCATCCGTCCTCGCCCACCCGCGGAGAATGCGCTCATGGCTGCGGTCGAGCGCGACCACGAGGTCGTTGCGCGCGAAATCCGCGTGCGTGAACTGCTTCGCGCGGTGCCTGGTGCCGTCGTAGCCGTGCCGGTCGAGCGCGTCGATCGTGCGCTGATCGGCTCGTTCGCCGACGTGCCAGTCCCCGGTGCCGGCGCTCGTCGATGCCACCCGGTCGCTGAGTCCGGCCGCGTCGGCGAGCGACCGGAAGACGACCTCCGCCATCGGCGAGCGGCAGATGTTGCCGGTGCAGACGAAGACGACGTGGAAGGGCTCCACGGCGCGAACGGTCATCCACCCATTCTGCGACCGGGAGGCGGTTCCTGCACAACGCGGTCATGACACCCGTTGTCCCCAATCGCGCCGAGCGCGTCGTGTGCGGCTCGCGAGGCCGGTCAGACTCCTTCCATGGCGAGCCCCTTCGACGCAGCTCTGACGGCGGCCGACGCCGGCGCGTGGGCCCGAGCTCTCGAGGCGTTGTCGAGCGCCGAGAGACGCCTCGATGACGCAGTCCGTCGGCTCGACACCATCGCGGTCGGCGCCGTGCAGGCGGCCGAGCGCACGAGATGGCAGACGGATGCCGCCACCCGGTTCTTCGCCGCCGCCGACGCGTGGCGCCGCGCCGTGGCCGTCCTGCCGAGCGAGGTGGCCGCCGCGCGCGATGAAACGGTCCGCGCGCGCCTGCGCATCGAGTCCCGCGTCTGGACGGGACTGGAGTGAGCGACGACCTCGACATCCGCGGCGGAGGCCCGGTCGCTGTGGACACGGTGTCGCTCCGGGATGCGAGCGCCGCGTTCGCCGTCCTCGCCGCCGACCTCGACGAGATCGCGACATCGGTCGCGGCGGCGGGGCGGGCGCTGTGGGACGTTTCGACGGCGATCTGGGGTCCGGCGGAGACCGTCGAGGGCGCCCGCCGCCTCATCGCGGCCGCCGTCGATCAGGGGAACGGCATCGTCCGTGAGCTCCGCTTCGCCGCCGACGTGTACGAGCTCATCGAGCTGCGGGCGGAGCGCGCCGTGGCGGCGGCCGCGGACGATGCGGCCCGCGTCGCTCAGCTCGACGCGCGCATCGGCGGGCTGCTCCGAGCTGACCCGGACGTGGATGGATCCGCTCGCCGGGAGGTCCTCGCGCACGGTGCCTTCTGGCCGGCCGAGCTCGCCCGCCAGGCGCCGGGTGCACTGTGGTGGTTGGCTCCCGGTTTCGGCTCCGTCGCCGCCGGGGTCACCTGGACCGTGCTCCAGGGCATAGGGGCGACCCGGGCGGGCGCCGTTGCGTCCACCGCGCGCCTCCGTGGTGCTGCGGAGCCCGTCGTCGTGTCGGCCCTCGCGCGTCCCGCTCCCGTGCATGCGCCGGTCTCGCTCGCGGATGCGGCGGCACGGATGCCGTCGGGGCAGAGCCGCATCCGGGTCGAGCGCTACGAGATGGCGGACGGCTCCCGTCAGTTCGCCGTCTACGTGACCGGAACCCGCACGATCGCCCCGGGCACGACGGAGCCGTTCGACATGGCGTCGAACGTCGAGCTCTACAGCGGAGAGCGCTCGGCTTCGTACGACGCCACGCTCGCGGCGTTGCGCGACGCCGGTGCGCACCCCGGTGACATCGTGCACGCGTTCGGACACTCGCAGGGCGCCATGGTGACCGCATACCTGGCCGTGGAGAGCGGCTACGACACCGCGACCCTCGTCTCGTTCGGCTCGCCGGTCGAGGCGGATGTCGACGCCGGGACGCTCAGCGTGACGCTCCGCCACCGCGACGACCCCGTGACCGCGCTCGCCGGCGGCGGAAACGCGCCCGTCGGCGCACCCGGGAGCTTCGTCGCCGAACGCACCGCTGATCCCGCAGGTGGCGTGCACGACTTCGGGATCCCGGGGCACGGGATCGACACCTACGCGCACACGGCGCGGCTGCTCGACGACTCCGCGGATCCGCGGATGGATGCCGTGCGCGAGGTCTTCGCAGGGCTCGCGGGAGCGGCATCCGCCGAGGTGATCGAGTATGCGGCCGTGCGCGTCCCGGCCGTCCCGGCACCGGAGCCGGGACCGGCGGCGATCAGTCCCGGCGCTTCGGGCGCAGGATGATGCCGAAGATCCAGTTGATGAGCGAGATGATGATCGCCGCGACGACGCCCCACCAGAAGTCCTCGACGCGCAGGCCCCAGCTCCAGAAGCCCGTGATCCACGCGGTCAGCCACAACAGGAACGCGTTGATGATCAGGCCGATCAGACCGAGCGTGAGGATGTAGATCGGGAACGCCAGGATCTTTATCACCGTGCCGATCACGGTGTTCACCAGGGCGAAGATCGCGGCGACTACGAGCAGGGTGATCACGAACTGCAGCGTCTCGCCCGGCGGGAATGCGATCACCGAGACCTGAAGCGCCGGGATGAGGGTGACGACCCAGATCGCGAACGCGTTGACGACGACACGGATGAGGAAACCCATGGCGGTCAGTCTGCCACGATGGCCACGAGATGCCAGGCCTACAATCGGCAGGGTGACCGACGCCCCCGAGATCCCCGTCCGGATCCGCCCCGAGATCGCCGCGCTCCCGGCCTACAGGCAGGGAAAGCAGGCCGCGGCCGACGCGTTCAAGCTCTCCAGCAACGAGAACCCCTTCGACCCGCTGCCCGGCGTCCTCGAGGCCGTGCATGCCGCCTCGGAGCTGAACCGGTATCCCGACGCCACCGCTTCCCGGCTGCGCGCCCGACTCGCCGAGCGCTTCGGCGTGGGCGACGATGCGGTGCACATCGCCGCCGGCAGCGTGTCGATCCTCGCCCAGCTCATCCTCGCAACCTCCGGTCCAGGGGACGAGATCGTCTTCGCATGGCGCTCGTTCGAGGCCTACCCCGGTCTCGCGATCGTCGCCGGTGCGACGCCGGTGCAGGTGCCGCTCACGGAGGATGCCCGGCATGACCTGCCCGCGATGGCCGCGGCCATCACCGGGCGCACCCGCGCGATCATCGTGTGCACCCCCAACAACCCGACCGGCCCGATCGTCACACAGGCCGAGTTCGATGCGTTCGCCGATGCCGTTCCCGACGATGTCCTGATCATCCTCGACGAGGCGTACGCGGAGTTCGTGACGCGGCCGGACTCCGTGGACGGGCTGAAGGTGCTCGGCGGCGAAGGCCGGGCGAACGTCGTGGTGCTCCGAACCTTCTCGAAGGCATTCGGGCTCGCGGGGCTCCGCGTCGGCTATGCGATCGGCCACCCGCGGATCCTCGACGCCGCGCGCAGCACGAGCATCCCGCTCTCGGTCACGGCGCACGCGGAGGAGGCGGCGCTGGCGAGCCTCGACCGCGAGGAGGAGCTCCTGCAGCGCGTGCGCGTGCTCGCGGAGCGCCGCGACCGGCTCGCCGCCGCCCTGCGCGCGATCGGCTGGAAGATCCCCGACGCCCAGGGGAACTTCGTGTGGCTCCCCGCCGGACGCGAGACGCTCGAGATCGCCGAGGCGTTCAGCGCGGCGGGTCTCATCGTGCGCCCGTTCGCCGGCGACGGTCTGCGGATCAGTGTGGGCGAAGAGGACTCTGTCGAGAAGGTCCTATGGATCGCGGCATCCGTTGTGAAGGACCTCCCAGAGGACCACTCGGGGCGCGGGCTAGCGTAGGCAGGGTGACTGTGCCCGAGAACGCCGTGCCGGATTCCGCAGCGCCCGATCTCGTGCGCGTCCTCGCCGCGGACGGATCCCTCGCGCCGACCCCGGCCGCCGAGCGCTACCTCGAGATCATCGACGCGCTGACGGATGCCGACCTCGAGGGCTTCTACCGCGACATGTCCGTGATCCGGGCCTTCGACCAGCAGGCGACCAACCTGCAGCGCCAGGGCCAGCTCGCGCTCTGGCCCCCGAGCTTCGGGCAGGAGGCGGCGCAGGTCGGATCCGCCCGGGCGGCTCGCGCGCAGGACCACTTGTTCCCCTCGTACCGCGAGCACGTCGTCTGCACGATCCGGGGCGTGGATCCGGTCGACATCATCCGCGTGATGCGCGGGCTCACGCACGGCGGGTGGAACCCGTACGACCCGAAGAACGGCAACACGCACATCTACACGCTCGTGCTCGGCTCGCAGACGCTGCACGCGACGGGCCTGGCGATGGGCCTCGTCTTCGACGGCAAGTCGGGATCGGGCGACCCCGAGCGCGACGAAGCCGTCATCGTCTACTACGGCGACGGCGCGTCCAGCCAGGGCGACGTGCACGAGGCGATGGTGTTCGCCGCGAGCTACCGCACCCCCGAGGTGTTCTTCCTGCAGAACAACCAGTGGGCGATCTCGGTGCCGGTCGCGACCCAGTCGCGGTCACCGCTGTACCGCCGGGGTGAGGGGTACAGCATCCCGAGCGTGCAGCTCGACGGCAACGACGTGCTCGCAAGCTACGCCGTGACCCGCGTCGCCCTCGACGAGGCTCGTGCCGGTGGCGGCCCGCGGGCGATCGAGGCGATGACGTACCGCATGGGCGCGCACACCACGAGCGACGACCCCACGAAGTACCGCACCTCGGACGAGGAGGACTCGTGGGCCCGCCGTGACCCGATCTCGCGGATGCGCGCCTACCTGCGGGGACGGGGCGCGTCGGACGCGTTCTTCGCCGAGGTCGAGGCGGAGGGCGCCGCGGTCGCGGAGGACGCGCGCGTCCGGACGGTCGAACTCGGCGGGATCCCCACCGACCTCATGTTCGACCACGTGTACAGCGAGGAGCATCCGCTCATCGATCAGCAGAAGGCGTGGCTCGCCGACTACGAGTCCTCGTTCGAAGGCGGTGCCGCGTGACCGGGCAGCTCGAGACCCTGCCCTTCAGCCGCGCGCTCAACGCCGGGCTCCGCCGCGCGATGAGCGAGGACGACCGGGTCCTGCTCATGGGCGAGGACATCGGCAAGCTCGGCGGGGTGTTCCGTGTCACGGAAGGGCTGCAAGCCGAGTTCGGCGAGCAGCGGGTGCTGGACACCCCCCTCGCGGAATCCGGGATCGTCGGCACCGCGATCGGTCTCGCGATGGGCGGCTTCCGCCCCGTCGTGGAGATCCAGTTCGACGGGTTCGTCTTCCCCGCGTTCGATCAGATCACCTCGCAGCTGGCGAAGATCACGAACCGCCACGAGGGCGCTGTGAGCATGCCCGTCGTGATCCGCATCCCGTACGGCGGGCACATCGGCGCGGTGGAGCACCACCAGGAGAGTCCCGAGGTCTACTTCGCGCACACGCCCGGCCTCCGGGTCGTGAGCCCGTCGACCCCGAACGACGCGTACTGGATGATCCAGGATGCGATCGCGTCGAAGGACCCCGTCGTGTTCCTCGAGCCCAAGAGCCGGTACTGGCAGAAGGGCGAGGTCGACACCACCGCCCGCGCGCTGCCGCTGCACGCGAGCCGGCTCGTCCGCCGCGGCACCGACGTCACGCTCGTCGGCCACGGCGCGATGGTGGCGACGCTCCTGCAGGCCGCGGCACTCGCCGAATCCGAGGGCACGTCGTGCGAGGTGATCGATCTGCGCTCGCTGTCGCCGGTCGACTACGGCCCGATCCTGGACTCGGTCCGTCGTACGGGGCGCATGGTCTACGCGCAGGAGGCGCCCGGGTTCGCCTCCGTCGGCTCCGAGGTCGCCGCGACCGTGATGGAGAAGGCGTTCTACGCACTCGAGGCGCCCGTGCTGCGGGTCTCGGGCTTCGACGCCCCGTTTCCCCCGGCCAAGCTCGAGGGCGCCTACCTCCCGGATGCGGACCGCATTCTGGAGGCCGTCGACCGCACCCTGGCGTACTGACCGATGCCCTACCCCGCGAAACTGCAACATCACGCCGAGACCAAGGGGAATCCCCGAGGTCTCGGCCCTCGGATGCAGTCTCACGGTACGAAGAAGGTGCGAGAGGATCGAACATGAGCACCCAGACCTTCCTTCTCCCCGACGTCGGCGAAGGCCTGACCGAGGCCGAGATCGTGTCGTGGCGGGTCGCGCCCGGTGACACCGTCGCCGTGAACGACGTGCTGGTCGAGATCGAGACCGCGAAGTCGCTCGTCGAGCTGCCCTCGCCGTTCGCCGGCGTCGTCGGCGATCTCCTGGCCGACGAGGGCGCCACCGTGAACGTCGGCGCCGCGATCATCACGATCGCGGGCGCCGATGCCGCCGCACCTCCCGCGACCGCGGGTCAGAGTGAGCACGGTGAGCCGCACGAGCCGGACGGCGGCGGCTCGGTCCTGGTCGGCTACGGAAGTGCCGGCCACGTGCAGTCCCGGCGCCGCAAGCCCGCCGAGCGTCCGGTTCGCGCGTCGGTCGGCGTGGTCGCCAAGCCCCCGATCCGCAAGCTCGCCCGCGACCTCGGCGTCGACCTCGCCGACGTCACCCCGAGCGGCGCGGCCGGCGAGGTCACGCGCGACGACGTCATGAAGCACGCGTCGCAGGCGAGCGTCTTCCGCAACATCCAGACGCCCGAGTGGGGTGCCGTGCGGGAGGAGACGATCCCGGTTCCGGCGACGGATGCCGCGGCATCCGTCCCCGCGACGCCCGAGCCGCAGGCACCGGCGGCCGATGACCGCGAGGAGTCGATCCCGGTGCGCGGTGTCCGCAAGGCGACGGCGAGCGCGATGACCAGCAGTGCGTACTCCGCACCGCACGTGTCGGTGTGGGTCGATGTCGACGCCTCGCGCACGATGGAGCTCGTGAAGCGGCTGAAGACCTCACCGGACTTCGCCGACGTCAAGGTCTCGCCGCTGCTCATCATGGCCCGCGCGGTCATCTGGGCGGTGCGCCGCACCCCCATGGTGAACGCGGCGTGGGTCGACGGCGAGGACGGAGCGTCGATCCGCGTGCGCCACTACGTGAACCTCGGCATCGCGGCGGCGACTCCGCGGGGCCTGCTCGTCCCCAACATCAAGGACGCGCAGGATCTCAACACGCGCGAGCTCGCCCGGGCGCTGGAGAAGCTGACCCTCACGGCGCGGGACGGCAAGACGAGCCCCGCCGACCAGCAGGGTGGCACGATCACGATCACGAACATCGGTGTCTTCGGCGTCGATGCGGGCACCCCGATCATCAACCCGGGCGAGGTCGGCATCATCGCGCTCGGCGCGATCCGGCAGAAGCCGTGGGTCGTCGACGGGGAGATCCGTCCGCGGTGGGTCACGACGGTCTCCGGTTCATTCGATCACCGCGTCGTCGACGGCGACGGCATCTCGCGCTTCGTCGCCGACGTCGCCTCGGTCCTCGAGGAGCCCGCGCTGCTGCTGGACTGATGACGGATTCAGCCGATTCATAGCGACGACGGCATACGATCGTCTCATCAAGGGGAGTACTCCCGACGCGGTGAAGCCGTCATCACGGATGCGACCAGCATCCCGGCTCGCCGGCCCGGATTCCGGGTGGAGGAGACCTTGGCATCACCCGATCGCCAACGTCTCGAAAGGCCCCTCATGAGCACCTTCAACCGTCTGTTCGACCTCGCCGGCAAGGCCCTGGGCGACAAGACCCGCACATCCGCCGGTTCCAGGGGAGCCGCATCCACCGACTGGCGTTCGATGGTCCAGAAGGCCGCCGACTCGCTCACGGGTGAGAAGCGTCCCGTCTCGACCACGCCGCCGCCGGCTCCTGGGTCGCCCGCCGCGACGACGGGTTCGAATGCCGCGATGACGGATGCCGACCGCGCGGCGATCGCCCGGTACGACTACCTGATGCAGACCGCCGACCCGCAGCAGATCGAGCGCATCCACCGCGATGCGTTCGCGCGGCTCACGCCCGCCCAGCGTGCCGAGGTGCAGGCGCGGATGAACGCCGAGCTGCCGTCCTACGAGCAGCCGCGCTCGGCGGACCCGGCCGATCTCGCTCGCGCCGCCGCCCGGACCGAGGCCATGCAGCCGGGAAGCATGCGCGGCCTCCTCGGTCGCGCCGGCGGTAAAGCCGGACTCGTGGGTGCGGGTGCTGCCGCGGGCGGTGTGCTCGGACTCGTCGCGGGCGGCGCGATCGCGAGTGCGGTCGCGCTTCCGCTCCTCGCGCAGGCCGCGTCGTTCGGCGTGGACTTCGAGTCGATGGCGGCGGGCATCGACCCCGAGGCGCTCGTGGGCGACGGGCTCGGCGCGGTCGGCGAACAGGTCTCGGGCCTCGGTGAGCACGTCACCGGATTCGGCGAGGGGCTGTCCGACTTCGGCATCCCGGGTCTGGGCGACCTCTTCGGACGCTGATCCGCCGCTGATTTCCGGAGACTACGATCGCCGCATGGCTTTCGGAGGACTGCATCCCGACGCTCCCGTGTTCTTCCGCGATCTCGCGGTGAACAACACGAAAGCGTGGTGGACGGCGAACAACGAGCGCTACCTCGCGCACGTCCGCGGTCCGTTCGAGGAGCTCGCGATGCAGCTCGAACCCGAGTTCGGCGATGTGAAGATCTTCCGCCCGTATCGCGATGTGCGCTTCAGCGCCGACAAGACGCCGTACAAGACGCACATCGGGATGGTCTCCCGCGCGCCGATCGCGCACTATCTCCAGCTGAGCGAGCACGGTCTCTTGATCGGGGGCGGCGTGTACGACGTCCCGCCCGCGGCGCTCGCTCGGTTCCGCGAGATCGTCGATCATGACCGGCTGTCGGCGGAGCTCGATGCCGTGCTCGCACAGATGGATGCCGCGCACCTCGCGCCGATGACGGACGACGCGCTGCGCACGGCGCCCCGCGGCTACCCGGTCGATCATCCGCGCATCGATCTGCTGCGCCTGAAGCACCTCGCGGTCGGGGTCGAGGAGGAGCTCGCCGACTGGATGTGGACGCCGGACGCGTTCGACATCATCAGCGACACGTGGCGCTCGGTGTCGGTGTGGTGCACCTGGGTCGCCGAGAACCTCGGAGACCTGGTGATCCGGCCCGAGCGCTCCCGCCGCCCCTGACTGCCGCTCGCGAGAGGGCAGAAATGGAGGGTCTCAGCGGCGTGTCGCCCTACATTCGTGCCCTCTCGCGGAGGAGCCGGCGGGCGGGTTTGAGAACGATTATCAATAACGATAGTCTGGGGTCATGACGACCCCGCGCCGAATGCTTCCCGTGCTCGCCCTGTCCGCTCTGGTCCTCGCGGGGTGCGCGACCGGGACGGATGCCGCGTCCACGGACGACGGCACGCTGCAGGTCGTGGCCTCCACGAACGTCTACGGCCAGATCGCCGAGGAGATCGGCGGAGACCTGATCGACGTGGCCGCGATCGTGAACTCGGCCGCACAGGACCCGCACTCGTTCGAGGCCACGGCCCAGGATCAGCTGACCGTCTCGAAGGCCGATCTCATCATCGAGAACGGCGGCGGCTACGACGGCTTCATCGACTCGCTCATCGAGGCGACCGGCACGGAGGCGCCGGTGATCACCGCGGTGGAGTTCTCCCACGACTGGCCCGAGAACGCCGGGCACGAGGAGTCGTCGGCCCCGGAGGGCAGCGCGGCGCCCGAGGAGGACGCCCACGGCGACCACGACCACGCCCACGTCGAGGGCTTCAACGAGCACGTCTGGTACGACCTGCACACGATCGAGCACGTCGCCGAAGCGATCTCCGAGGAGCTCTCCGCCCTGCAGCCGGCGGACGCCGCCACCTTCCAGGACAACGCCGCGACCTTCGTCGCCGGCATCGCGGACCTCGAAGCCGGCCTGTCCGACATCGACGCCGCGCACGCGGGCGACGGCGTCTTCGTCACCGAGCCGGTGCCGGTCTACCTGACCGCCGCCGCGGGACTGGAGAACCTCACTCCCGAGGCGTTCAGCGAAGCCGTCGAGGAGGGGCAGGACGTCCCGCCCGCGACGCTGCTCGAGGCGCTCGACCTCGTCAGGGACGGCAGCGTCCGCGTCGTGATCGTCAACAGCCAGACCGGTGGTGCGGAGACGACGCAGATCTCCGACGAGGCCGAGGGACTCGGCATCCCGGTCATCGCGTTTTCGGAAACGCTCCCCGAGGGCCAGACTTACCTCTCGTGGATGCAGGAGAACATCGCCGCGCTGGCGGGCGCGCTGGCCGCGTGAGCGGCACCGCCGACTTCAGCGGCGCTGTCCTGCAGATCCGCGGGGCGGCGCTGCGGCGCGAGGGCCGCGAGCTGTGGGCGGGGCTGGACCTCGACGTGCAGCCCGGCGAGCTCGTCGCGGTCCTCGGGCCCAGCGGTTCGGGCAAGACCACGCTGCTGCGTTCCATCCTCGGCCTCGAACCCCTCAGTGCGGGCACGATCACGGTCGACGGACGCCCGGTGCACGGGCCCGGAAACCGTACGATCGGCTATATCCCGCAGTCCCGCCCGCTGCCGCGTGACACCGCCCTGCGCGGCCGCGACCTCATCGCGCTCGGCGTGAACGGCCACCGGTTCGGTCTGCCGATCCCGCGGCGAGCGGATGCCGCACGCGTGGCGACGCTCGTCGACGAAGTCGGCGCCGCCGCGTTCGCCGACCGCCCGATCGGCATCCTCTCCGGCGGTGAGCAGCAGCGTCTGCGCGTCGGGCAGGCGCTCGCGGACGACCCCGCGCTCCTGCTGTGCGACGAGCCGCTCACGAGTCTGGACCTCGCGAACCAGCAGGCCGTGATCGGGCTGATCGACCGGCACCGCCGGGAGCGCGACGCGGGCGTGCTGCTCGTGACGCACGACATCAACCCGCTGCTCGGCAAGGTCGACCGCATCCTGTACATCGCGAACGGGCGCTTCACGCTCGGGACGCCGGGCGAGGTCCTGCGCTCGGATGTCCTCACCGACCTCTACGGTGCCCACGTCTTCGTCCTGCGCGCCGGCGACCGGCTCGTGGTGGTCGGCGCGCCGGACGCGGAGGCCTCGCACCACCACCACGACTCGCACCACGAGGGCGGGGCGCACGCATGAACTGGGACGACATCGGCACCGCGATGTTCGGAGGGCTGCCCGTCTACGGCGAGATCCTCGCGCTCGTGTCGAACTCGGTGTGGGCGGGAGCGATCCTGGGTCTGGTCGGGGGGCTCGTCGGCGTCTTCGTGATCCAGCGGGACATGGCCTTCGCCGTGCACGGGATCAGTGAACTCTCCTTCGCGGGCGCCGCGGCCGCGCTCCTGATCGGCGTGGACGTCGTCACCGGCTCGATCGTCGGCTCGCTCATCGCCGCCGCCCTCATCGGCTGGCTGGGCGCCCGGGCGCGCGACCGCAACTCGATCATCGGCGTCCTCATGCCGTTCGGTCTGGGCCTCGGAATCCTGTTCCTCTCGCTCTACAACGGGCGCAGCGCGAACCGCTTCAGTCTCCTGACGGGTCAGATCGTCTCCGTGCAGACCGGGCAGCTGGGCTGGCTCATCGGCATCAGCCTGGTCGTGCTGCTCGGCATCCTGTTCATCTGGCGTCCGCTGCGGTTCGACTCGCTCGATCCGCAGTCCGCCGCGGCGCGCGGCGTGCCGACCACCGCGATCTCGCTCGGCTTCATGCTGCTGCTCGGCCTGATCGTCGCCGTCGCGGTGCACATCATCGGGGCGCTCCTGGTGATGGCGCTCCTGGTCACCCCCGCGGCCGCGGCCATGCGGGTCGCGACCGGGCCGCTGTCGGTGCCGCTGCTCTCGGCGGCGTTCGGCTTCGTCTCGGCGGTGGGCGGGATCCTGCTCGCGATCGCCGGGACCCTGCCGGTGAGCCCGTACATCACGACGATCTCGTTCCTCATCTACGTCGTCTGCCGGGTGATCGGCGCACGCCGGGGCCGGGTGACGCGGTCGAAGCCCGGGGCGAAATCGACACTTGCGGCCGCGTGAGCTACCCGGGCCCGCGAAATCCCCCCGGCGTTTCACCGAGCGCGGCAGCCACCCCCTCCCGGCTCCCGCTCAGAGCCGCTCGGTAGACTCGCCGGCATGGCTCAGCGCAACACCTGGCAGCGCGATCGCGTGCGCGAGGCGCTCGCCGACGCTCCGGGGTTCGTGAGTGCCCAGTCGCTGCACGCGACCCTGCGCGACGAGAACACCGGCATCGGGCTGGCCACCGTCTACCGCGCGCTCGCCGGTCTCGCGGCTCAAGGCGAGGCCGATTCCCTGCAGAGTCCCGAGGGTGAGGCCCTCTACCGCGCCTGCTCCACCTCGGGACACCACCACCACCTGATCTGCCGCTCGTGCGGTCTCACGGTCGAGATCGAGGCGACCGACGTCGAGCAGTGGGCGCGGGCGACGGCAGAGCGCAACGGCTTCACCCAGGCCGAGCACATCGTCGACATCTTCGGCCTCTGCGCGGCGTGCACGGCCGCCGCGAGCGAGCGTGACGCGGACTGAGAGCCGCCCGGTCGCCGCGCCGCGGCGGACGGGACGCACCCTGGTCGCCGTCGCGATCGGGGTCGCGGTCATCGCCGCGCTGTTCGTGATCGACGCGGTCGCCCCGACGCTCTTCCCCGCCTCCCTGCCCACCCGCGCGCAGGACGGGCTGACGCTCGCGGTCAGCGTCCTGATCGAGTCGCTCCCGTTCGTCGCGCTCGGCGTCGTGCTCTCGATCGTCGTGCAGGTGTGGGTGCCACCCGGAGCGATCGAACGGTGGATGCCGCGCCGGGCGTGGGCGCGCCGCATGGTGCTCTCGCTCCTCGGCATGCTCATCCCGGTGTGCGAGTGCGGCAACGTCCCGTTCGCCCGCGGGCTCCTCATGCGCGGGTTCACCGTCCCGGAGACCCTCACGTTCCTGATCGCCGCGCCGATCGTGAATCCCATCGTGATCATCACGACGAACCAGGCGTTCGGCTTCAGCGACGGCATCCTGATCGCCCGTCTGCTCGGCGGGTACGCGATCGCGAACCTGATCGGCTGGCTCTACAGCCGCCACCCCGACCCGGACGCCCTGCTGACGGACCGGTTCCGCGACACGTGCGAGCTCGTGCTCGACGAGCCCGGCGGACGCGGCCGCCGCAGCCTCGCCCAGTTCGTGATCGAGCTGCGCGCCGTGATGCCGGCCCTCGTGATCGGATCGGCGCTCGCCGGCGCGGTGCAGGTGCTCATTCCGCGCGAGGCGCTCCTGGCGATCGGATCGAACCCGGCACTGTCGATCGTGGCGATGATGGCGCTCGCGATGGTCGTGTCGATCTGCTCGAACGTCGACGCGTTCTTCGCGCTGTCGTTCGCGTCGACCTTCACTCCGGGCTCGATCGTCGCGTTCCTGCTCGTCGGACCCCTCGTGGACATCAAGATGCTCGCGCTCATGCGCACGACCTTCACGACCCGCACCCTCGCGGGGCTCGTGGTGATCGTGGTGCTCTCGGCGTTCGCGATCGGGTCGGTGGTGAACCTCCTTGCGTAAGGCGGGCTTCGTGGGCACGAGGTGGCTGGGCGTGGGGCTGGCCGCGCTCCTGGCGGTGTTCACGATCGGCCTCGCCCTGACCGGACGCCTCGCGCTGTACATCAACCCGGACTCGGCCTGGTTCGCGGTCGGCATGGCGGTCCTCGTGCTCGTCGGTGCGGCGCTGAGCTTCGCGCTGCCGCTCGGGGCCGAAGCCGACCACGGGCACGACCACGGCGATCATCCCGAGTCCGACACGCACACGCACGAACACGCGCACCCGGCACACCCCGTCGCCTTCGCGGCCACGGTGGCCGGCGGCGTCGCGGCGTCCGGCGTCGTGGTGCTCACGCTGCTCCTGCCGCCGGCGTCGCTGTCGGCCGAGCTCGCGATGTCTCGCGACGTCGGGGCTCCGCCGCTGTTCGCGGGGGCGGATGCCGTCACCCTGGCTTCGACCGGCGACACGGCGTCGTTCGGGGTGGGGGAGTGGGCCACCGTGTTCGCCACCGCGACGAACCCCGACGCGTTCGACGGCGACACCGTGACCCTGACCGGCTTCGTCACTCCCGCCGAGGGGGGGAGCGGATTCGACCTCACCCGTCTGGTGATCACGCACTGCGTGATCGACGCGCAGCCGGCGAGCGTCCCCGTGACCGCGAGCACCGCGGACTTCGACACCGGACAGTGGGTCACGATCACCGGGACGATCCGCTCGACGACGGCCGGGGGCCTGGAGGTCGACGCCACCGCCGTCGACCCGATCGACGAGCCGTCCGACCCGTATGAGTACTGACACGCGCGCCGGCCGTGCGCGCAAGCGGCGCGGGCGGGTGTTCCTCGGCACGTTCGCGATCGTCGCGGCGGCCCTCGCCGCGATCGGGCTCGTCGGCGCGGCCGCCGGCGTCGCGCAGGGGCCGCGGGTCTCGGGCGTGCAGGTGGATCCGGCCGCCGCGGTGGCGGCATCCGGATCACGTCTGATCGTCACCACGTCGCAGTCCCTCGCCGAGGTCGACCCCGCGCAGGTGACCGTCAGTCCCGCGACGCCGTTCACCGTGGACACATCGGGCCGGAGCGTCGGCGTGCGGTTCACGCTGCCGCTCTTCGACGACACCGAGTACACCGTGACCTTCCGGGACATCGAGGGCCGCGGCGGCGGGCCGGCGGCGACGTTCACGCAGACGTTCCAGACGCCGTCGACCCACGTCTACCTGCTGCAGCGGACCTCGAGCGGCGACACGATCTTCCGCACCGACCTCACCGGCGAGGAAGCCGTGCCGGTCTTCCGCAACGACCACATCGAGGACTTCCGCGCGACCTCGAGCCACCTGGTCGTCTCGGTGCTCGACGGCGACGAGTCCGCCCTGATCGTCACGGATCTCGACGGCGGCTCCGAGCGCGAGCTGCCGCTGCCCGGTGACGGCTTCGTCTCGAATCTGCAGAGCGCCGACCGCGGCGAGCTCATCGGCTACACGTTCTCGGACGCCGATCTGGGCGCGGGAGGCGGCCTGGAGAGCGCCCTGTTCACGGCCTCGCTCAAGGAGAGCGAAGCGGATGCCGATCCCACGCCCGTGGCCGTCACCGGCGCCGATGAGCGGGTCGCGGAGTGGCGCTTCGTGCCCGACACCGACAGCATCCTGCTGCTGTCCTTCGACGGATCGCTGCTGCTGACCGGTTCGTCGGGCGAAGGTGCCACCGCGCTCGGCGACGCGCTCGCGATCGAGGGGATCGCGCGCGGTTCGTCCGAGGCGATCGTCGCGCGGTTCGAGGGCATGAAGGTCATCGACCTCGCCGACGCATCCGAGACCGACCTCGTCGCCCCCGACGCCGATCTCGGGCTCCGCGGAGCGATCACGCCGATCCCCGGGGGCGGCACCGTCCGCGTCGGGGCCCCGACGGACGACGCCGGTCTTCCGGTGAGCACGACGGTCGCCGCGGTGGACGCCGACGGGGCCACGACCGAGCTCATGGACCTCCCCGCGGGTGATGTCGTCCTGCAGACGTGCGTGTCGCCGAGCGGTCGGTATGCCGCCGTCCTGGTCGCACCCGACATCGTGCAGAATCCCTACGACCGGTACCGCCTCCCCCTGCCGGGCGAACTCGAGTCGCGGATCGTCGAGATCGGCACCGGCAAGAGCGTCGTCACCCTCGCCGGGTTCGACATGTCCTGGTGCCAGGTGCCGCCCGGATGACCGAGGCACTGCGTCCCGTCACCCGTGCGGATGTCGCCGCGCTGCCGCTCGAGGTCGCCCCGAGGCTTCTCGGCGGAGTCCTGGAGACGCGGGTCGACGGGGTCCGGGTCGCCGTGCGGATCACCGAGGTCGAGGCGTACCACGGACTCGGGACGGGTCCGGTGCCCGACCCCGGCTCTCACGCCCGCATGGGCCCCACCCCGCGCAACGCGACGATGTGGGGCGAACCCGGTCACCTCTACGTGTACTTGAGTCACGGCATCCACTCGTGCGTGAACGTGGTGTGCGGACCGGTGGACGTCGCCGGGGGGATCCTGCTGCGCGCCGGCGAGGTCATCTCGGGGACGGATGCCGCACGTCGGCGCCGCCCGGCGGCGACCCGCGACCGCGACCTCGCGCGCGGCCCCGGTCGCCTGGGCGCCGCGGTGGGATTGCGGCATCCGGTCCACGACGGCATCGACGCCGTGACCGGTCGCGAGCAGGCCGGCGCGACGGCGTGCCTGTCGGTCCCCGTCGTTCCTGTCTCGGAGATCTCCACCGGTCCGAGGGTGGGTGTCGCCGGCCACGCCGGCACGAGCGCCTTTCCGTGGCGCTTCTGGATCGCGGGGGATCCGACCGTCTCGGCGTTCCGGTGGGGGAGGGGAGCGGCGGGTCAGGCCGGGATCGCCCCCGTGCTAGACTGACTCTTTGTCTGCGCGCACTCCAGCACGCAGTTCGTACCCTTCCTCCTTCTGCGGCCCTCATCGGCCGCGTTCGGCGTGGGGGTGCAGACAAGGGATCTTGGGTGGGACCGTCCGGTCCCACGGTATTCAGGAGGAGAGAACCATGGCAGCAGTGTGCCAGGTGACCGGAGCGGTTCCCGGCTTCGGTCACAGCATTTCGCACTCGCACCGCCGGACGAAGCGCCGCTTCGACCCCAACGTGCAGAAGAAGACGTATTACGTGCCGTCGCTGGGCCGCAACATCAAGCTCAACGTCTCGGCCAAGGGCATCAAGGTGATCGACGCACGCGGCATCGAGTCCGTCGTCCGTGACCTGCAGGCGAAGGGTGTGAAGCTCTAATGGCCAAGAAGGCTCAGGACGTCCGTCCGATCATCAAGCTGCGTTCGACCGCGGGCACGGGGTACACCTACGTGACGCGCAAGAACCGCCGCAACAACCCCGACCGCATCGTGCTGAAGAAGTACGACCCGGTCATCCGCAAGCACGTCGACTTCCGAGAGGAGCGCTGATCACATGGCCAAGAAGAGCAAGATCGCGCGCAACGAGCAGCGCAAGGTGGTCGTCGACCGCTACGCGACGAAGCGCGCCGAACTGAAGAAGGCCCTCGTCGACCCGACGAGCACCGACGAGCAGCGCGAGGCCGCTCGTATCGGCCTGCAGAAGCTGCCCCGCAACGCGTCGCCCGTGCGTCTGCGTTCGCGCGACGTCATCGACGGCCGCCCGCGCGGTGTGCTCACGAAGTTCGGCATCTCGCGTGTCCGCTTCCGCGACATGGCGCACCGTGGCGAGCTGCCCGGCGTGACCAAGTCCAGCTGGTAAGCACCCGCTTTCCGCCCGAAGGCCCGGCGTTCCTCGGAACGCCGGGCCTTCGGCATCCCCGGAAGAGCGGGATGCTGTCACACCAGTCACAGGAGTCACATCAGTCACAGCGACACGCCGGTCGGCTACGTCAAGCGGGGCGCAAATCCGCGGAATTCCGCGGAACGTGGGTATATTCGGGACCGGTCTACACGACCAGCCGGAGGCATCCGTCTCCGGTCCGAGCAATGACAGGCGGCATCCTCGCCGCCTCGGAGGACAACCACATGGCTGACAAGTCCATCACCAAGACCGAACTCGTCGCGAGCATCGCCAGCGCGACGGGCCAGAGCCAGGCCGCTGTGTCGGGTGTGCTCGACTCCCTCTTCTCCACGGTCTCCGAGGCCGTCGCCAAGGGCAGCAAGGTCTCGATCCCGGGTTGGATCTCGTTCGAGCAGGTCGAGACCTCCGCTCGCACGGGCCGCAACCCCCAGACCGGCGCCGAGATCAAGATCCCGGCCGGCAAGCGCGTCAAGGTCACCGCGGGTTCGAAGCTCAAGGCCGCCGTCAAGTAATCCGACGTTCTTCCAGAAGGGGGATGCCGCACCCGCGGCATCCCCCTTCTGCATGCCCGCCGCCCACTCGGCTCTCGGGTCCGCGCTCAGGCCGGGAGCCTAGGCTGGACGGGTGACCTCCACCCCGACTCTCCGCGAGGCCGGCGCGCGCCGCGGACTGCCGGCGGACCGGGCCACGGCACTGCGCATCGCCGGACCGGCGATCCTCGCGGTCGCGGCCGTCGCGGCCCTGATCTGGGGCCTCATCGTCGGCGGTGGCGCCGCGCCGCTCGTGATCGGCGATCCGGGTCCGCTCGTGCGCTGGGGTCTGCCGACCGCGACGCTCGCGGTCAACCTCTCCGCCGCCGGCATGGTGGGCGCGCTCGTGGTCGCTCTGTTCAGCCTCAGGGCCGGCGACCGGTCATTCGACGCGGCGCTGGACACGGCATCCGTCTCCGCGGCGATCTTCACGCTCGCCGCGGCGACCACGGGCTTCTTCACGTTCATCAACGCGTTCAATCCGGCGGTCGGCCTCGGCCCCGAGTTCGGCGCCCAGCTCGGACGGTTCCTCGTCGAGACCGAGGGCGGTCGCACCTGGCTGCTCACCGCGATCGCCGGCGCCGCGATCACGGTGCTCGCGTTCGCCGTGCGCTCGTGGACGCCGACCCTGTTCGTGGCGATCCTCGCGATCGCGGCCATGGTGCCGATGGGCACGCAAGGCCACTCGGGTGAGGAGGCGAACCACAACGCCGCCGTCATGGCGATCATCCTGCACATCATCGCCGCCGCCGTCTGGCTCGGCGGGCTCGTGCTGCTCGTCGTGATCCGCCCGATCCTCGAGCGCGAGCACGGCCGCGACGGCATCGCCGCAGCGCTCTCGCGGTACTCCAGCATCGCTCTCGCCGCGTTCGTCGTCGTCGCGGTGTCGGGAACCGTGCGGGCGAGCATCGGCGTCGGCGCCTGGGAGAACCTGGCCTCGCCGTACGGCGCGATCCTGCTGGTCAAGGTGGGCGCGCTCATCGCCCTCGGCATCCTCGGCGCCTGGTACCGCAAGCGCATGATCGGCCGGCTCGCGGCGGCGGATGCCGCCTCGCGGCTCTTCTGGGGACTCGTCGTGCTCGAGCTGGCGTTCATGGGGATCGCGAGCGGCGCCGCCGCGGCGCTCGGTCGCACCGCGCCCCCGACGACCTCCGCGCTTCCGGAAGTGCGAACCCCCGCCGAGTACCTGACCGGTGCGGCGCTGCCTCCCGAGCTCACGCTCGAACGCTGGTTCACGTCGTGGAACGTCGACCTGCTGTGGGCGTTCGCCGCCGGATTCGGGATCTTCCTCTATCTCGCGGGCGTATGGAGGCTGCGCCGCCGCGGCGACGCGTGGCCTCTCTTCCGCACGATCCTGTGGGTCGCCGGTCTCGCCCTGCTGTTCTGGGTGACATGCGGCCCCGTGAACGCGTACCAGGACTACCTGTTCAGCGTGCACATGGTCGGACACATGCTGCTGACGATGGCGATCCCGCTGCTCCTGGTGGCCGGGGCGCCCGTCACGCTGGCAGCGCGCGCGATCCACAAGCGCACCGACGGCACGCGCGGCGGCCGCGAGTGGATCCTGTGGGCCGTGCACTCCCCGGTCGCCCGTGTCCTTACCAACCCGTTCGTCGCGGCGGGCCTGTTCGTCGGGTCGCTGTGGGTCTTCTACTTCACCGACCTGTTCCGGTGGTCGCTCTACGACCACCTCGGGCACGAATGGATGACCGCGCACTTCCTCATCACGGGATACCTGTTCGTGCTGACCCTGATCGGCATCGACCCGGTGCCGTACCGGCTGCCGTACGCCGGACGCCTCGTGCTCCTGATCGCGGTCATGGCGATCCACGCGTTCTTCGGCATCGCGATCATGAGCCAGTCCGGTCTCATGGTCGCCGAGTGGTTCGGCGCGATGGGCAGGATGTGGGGGCCGACCCCGCTCGAGGACCAGTACATCGGCGGCGGCGTCGCCTGGTCGATCGGCGAACTCCCCACCCTCATCCTCGCGGTGACCGTCGCGATCCAGTGGAGCCGCAGCGACGACCGCGCGCAGAAGCGGGCGGACCGCCACGCCGACCGCACCGGCGATGCCGAGCTGGAGGCCTACAACGCCCAGCTCGCGGCGCTCGCGGAGCGAGACGCGCAGGACGCGCAACGTCGGTAGCCCCCGACCTCAGCTGGGTCCGCCGATCGTGATCGACGCCGTGCCGTCGGGGAGGACGGCGATCGTCCCGGTCACGAGGAACGGCACGTCTTCGGAGACATCCTCCACCGAGCCGTCGAAGAGCGAGCGGATGCCGACATCGATGTGCGCGACCGCCTCGGCAGGCGGGATCCGCCAGTCGGCACCCTCGGGCACGACCGTCACAATCGGCTGGGTGAGGATCGACCACACCGGCGGCTCGGTGATGCGGTCCTGCACGACGTAGCCGAACGGGCACGCCGTGGGCTGCAGCACCTGCTGGGTCGCGCACGCGGTGAGGTACTCCTCGACCCGCTGCTGCACGATCGCGACGAACTCCGGCGTGGGCTGGGCCTGCAGATCGACCGGGACCTTCGCGAGCGGGCTGTCGGAGAGGACGGCGACGCCCGGGGTGGCGGAGATCGGACTGTCGACCGAGACGGAGTAGATGCCCGGCGAGAAGACGAGGAGCGACACGGGAGCAGAGGGGTCGGCATCCGTCCCCTCCGGGGAGACCTGGCGCTTGTCCAGCGCGAAGCCGTTCACCTCGAACGTCATCGAGCCCTTCACTGCGACGTCCATGAGCGCAAGGGGGCTGCGCGCGAACGTCCAGGTCGGGGCGACGCCGATCCATCCGTCGCGGGCGACTTCGAACGTCGTCGACCCGGCGTAGGCGCCCGCGCGGTAGGTGGTGGTGATCAGGACCGTGCCGTCCTCGCGGACCGTTTCCGGACCGATCTGCACGTCGGTCAGCGTCGCGAGAGCCGCGGAGCGCAGCAGGGCGTCGGATGCCGATGCCGGCAGCCCGGCGGCTTCGAGCTCGGCCGAGTCCACGGCGACGCCCGGAACGGTCAACGCGTCGGCGGCGTGGCCGGCGGAGAGGAGATCGAGGTAGCGCTGGACGAAGGCGGTGGGGCTGTAGAACTCGCGGTAGATCGCGGCGGCACCGGCCGAGATCGCGGCGATCAGCAGCACACCGATGATCGCGAGCAGGGTCAGATCGACGCCGAGGCGGCGGCGTCCGTTCGTCGTCTGCACGCCCCCAGTCTAAGAAGGCCGGCTGCGACGATCACGGATGCCGTCATCCGCCGTCGCGCGGGGACTGTGCACGGCGTGCCCCCGTGCGGCGGCGGGTCGTTAGCATGAATCAGTGAACACGCCGCCGCTCTCCGCCGAGCAGGAGGCTCTTTTCCGCCTGATCGAGGACACCCGCGAGCACGTGTTCGTCACGGGCCGCGCCGGCACCGGCAAGTCCACGCTCCTGCAGCACCTCGCCTGGAACACGTCGAAGCAGATCGCGGTCTGCGCGCCGACCGGCGTGGCCGCCCTCAACGTGGAGGGGCAGACGATCCACTCGCTGTTCCGCCTGCCGATCGGACTGATCGCGAACGGGCAGATCGATCAGACCGACGCGACGCGCAAGATCCTCAACGCGATCGACACGCTCGTGATCGACGAGATCTCGATGGTCAACGCCGACTTGATGGACGGTATCGACCGGTCGCTGCGGCAGGCGCGCGGGCGTCGTGCCGAGCCTTTCGGCGGCGTGCAGATCGTCATGTTCGGCGATCCGTATCAGCTCGCGCCGGTGCCGCCGCGGGGGGACGAGGCGCGCTACATCAGCGACCACTACCGGTCGTTCTGGTTCTTCGACGCGAAAGTGTGGGTCGGCAGCGTCGGCGGCGACGGGCTGATGGACATCGGCGCGTACGGGGCCGACCTCAACATCCGCGAACTCGTGGACATCCACCGGCAGGCGGACCCGGCGTTCAAGGCGATGCTCAACGCCGTGCGCTACGGACGCGTGACGGCCGACATCGCGCAGATCCTGAACGACACCGGGGCCCGCACACCGCCCGACCCCGCCGACGGGGAACACCCCGTGATCACGCTCGCGACCCGCAACGACATCGTCAACAGCATCAACCGGAGGCACCTGGGCGAACTGGTCGGGCGCGAGCAGACCGCGTCGGCCGAGATCAGCGGTGACTTCGGGCGCGGGGACGCGTCCTACCCGGCCGATGTCGACCTCAAGCTCAAGGTCGGCGCCCAGGTCATGTTCCTGCGCAACGACACCGGATCCTTCGGCGAGCCGCCGCGCTGGGTCAACGGGACGATCGGAACGGTCGTGCGGATCGCCGGCGGAACGGTGCGGGTCGAGGTCGACGGGCAGCAGTTCGACGTCGAACCGGCGGTGTGGGAGAGATTCCGCTACGCCTACGACCCCGGCTCCAAGCAGCTCACCCGCGAGATCGTGGCCGAATTCACCCAGTTCCCCCTCCGCCTCGCGTGGGCCGTGACGATCCACAAGAGCCAGGGCAAGACGTACGACCGCGCCGTCGTCGACCTCGGGTCGGGCGCGTTCGCCCCCGGACAGACCTATGTCGCGCTCTCCCGACTCACCTCGCTCGACGGCCTCTACCTCAGCAGGCCGCTGCGCCCGAGCGACATCCGCGTCGACCCCGACGTGCAGCGCTTCATGGCCGGCGTCCACGCCTCGGCGTCGTGACGGCCCGCCGCAGGCTGAAAGCTCGCATACACCACGGCGGGCAGTGAGGGAAGCGCGGCATCCGTGTGTTTGAATTCAATGCAGCTATCTGGGGGTGAAGGATGCGGGTTCGACCCACACGAGGACGTGTCGCGCTCGCCGTCGCGGCGATCGCCGCGCTCACCCTGTCGATCGCGGGCTGCACCGCCGATGAGAAGGTGACGCTCGATCTGCCGCCCCAGGTCGATGCCGCCTTCCCCGAGGAGACGGCGCAGCAGCTGCAGGACGCGATCGCTCAGGCGATGACGGCATCGGGCTCCTCGGGCGCGATCGTGGGGGTCTGGGCGCCGTGGAGCGGGTCGCTCGTCACCGGCGTCGGCGTCGAATCGGCGACGAGTTCGAAGCCGGTCACCGACGACATGCAGTTCCGGGCGGCGCAGGTCACGCGGGCCATGACGTGCGACGTGCTGTACTCCGTCGCCGATGAAGGTCTCGTGCGGCTGAAGGACCCGGTGTCGAAGTGGGTTTCGGGCTTCCCCGACCTCTCGGATGTGACCCTCGGCGAGCTGTGCGACGGAACGTCCGGCATCGGGTCGTACAGCAGCCAGCTCTCCGGCCTGTTCCTGGCCAACCCGGCGCGGGTGTGGAACCCGCGCGAGCTCGCGAGCTATGGCGTCGGCCAGCCTCGTCAAGGCGAGCCGGGTGCCGCCTACCGTGACTCCGATGCCGGCTACGTGCTTCTCGGCCTCGCGCTCGAGCGCGCGACCGGCAAGAGCGCCGCGCAGCTTCTGCAGGACTACGTGGCCGAGCCGTTGGATCTGACCGCGACGCGGCTGCCCGGCGGGAAGGCCGCCGCCCCCTCGCCGTCGGGGCCCGTGCTGAAGGGTCACCACTCCTCGCCCGGCGCGGACGGGGCGATGAACTGCACCGAGCCGACGGACATCACGACGCTGTCCGCGAGCATCGGCTACACCGATGCCGGCGTGGTCACCGACATCCGCGACCTCGGCCGGTACGCGCAGGCGCTCGCGACCGGCGCGCTGCTGCCGGAGGGCGTCGACCGCATCGAGAACCCGCTGCCGGTCTACGGCGGGGCGCCGTCCTGGTACACGGCGGACGGCGGAACGCTGCAGGCCGGCACACTCATCGGGCAGTTCGGCTCGGTGCCCGGCTATGCCACCGCCGCGTTCTCCGACCCGTCGTCGGGCCTGACCGTCGCGGTCGTGCTGAACAATTCCGGTGGTGGCGGCGGCTTCGCCGAATACCTCGCGTGGGAGCTCGCGGCGATCGCCTCGAAGGCGCCCGCCTCCGGCGGCGCGACCGCGCCCGACGCGGGGCTCCCGTGGACCGCTCAGCAGTACCACGACCAGATCGCCGCCGCCGCGATCTGCGCCGCGCCCGCGGCGTGACCTCGCGGCGGTGACCATCCGCTCGGGGACGACGCCCGCGATCGCGCTCGTCGTGGTGGGCCTGGCCTGCCAAGAGGTCGGGGCAGCGCTCGCGGTCCTGCTCTTCCCCGAGGTCGGCCCGCTCGGCATGGTGATGCTGCGGCTCGTCTTCTCCGCGGTCCTCCTGTTTCTCATCGCCCGGCCCGGTCTGCGTGGACACACGCGCGACGGCTGGCTCGCCGTGCTCGGCTTCGGCCTGGTCCTCGCGCTCATGAACGCTCTGTTCTACCTCGCGCTCGCCCGTCTTCCGCTCGGAGTGACCGTCACGATCGAAGTGCTCGGTCCGCTCGTGCTCTCGATCGTCGCGAGCAAGCGGCGCTCGGCGTGGCTGTGGGCGCTCCTGGCCTTTGCGGGAGTCGTCGCGCTCGCCGGCGGTGGCTGGGACCGGCTCGATCCGCTCGGCGTCCTCTTCGCCCTGGGTGCCGCGGCGAGCTGGGCGTTCTACATCCTCGCCTCCGCCCGGGTCGGGCGTGAGTTCCGCGGACTCGACGGCCTCGCCCTCGCGATGACCGCCGGAGCGCTCATCGCGCTGCCGTTCGGCATCCTCACCGCCGGATCCGCGCTCCTGCGCCCCGACCTGCTCGCGCTCGGCGCGGCGGTCGCGGTGCTGTCCTCCACGATCCCGTACGCGCTCGAGCTCATCGCCCTGCGGCGACTGCCGGCCGCGGTGTTCGCGATCCTGATGAGCCTGTCACCGGCGACCGCGGCCCTGGCGGGCTGGCTGCTGCTGCGTCAGGACCTGACGTTGCTGGAGGTCTGCGGGATCGCGCTCGTGATCACGGCGAGCATCGGCGCGGTGCGGGCCTCGTCGCGCGCGGCGGCGCGGCAGCAGGAGCCGCTCGCGTAGCCGGCTCAGTCGAAGCGGCTCGTCGCGAGGCGGTAGAGGGCCAGGGCGAGCGAGAGACGCACCTTCCCGCGCGGGGAGCGGATGTCGAAGCCGAGGACGTCGGAGTACTGACCTGCGCGGGCCTGGACGGTCGAGTGGTGGAGACCCGTCTCGACGCTTGCCGCGCGGAGGCTCTCGGTCGTGGCGATCGCATCGAGCAGCGCGGCAGCACCGGGGTGCGCGGCGACGAGATCGGACAGCGCCGCGGCGTCCGGCATCGTGTGCGGTGCCTCGTCCGCGACCCGTGCCAGCGGGAGCAGCGCACCGAGCTCGGCGGCGTCGACGACGGGTTCGCGCGGCGAGGACAGACGCAGCGCGACGAGCGCGGACGCCCACGATTCGGGCAGCGAAGCGGGCGCGGTCGGGATGCCGATCCCCGTGCGCGGCTGCCGCTGTCTCTTGTCCCCGTCGCGCGCGTCGTCGCAGTCGGCCGTGCCGTCGCTGTCGGCGGCGAGCATGGCGCGCACCGGACCGTAGGGGGTTCCGACCACGACGACGGGCACTCGGCCGGTGGGGACGGCGGGATCGGCATCCGGAGTCGCGACGATGCGGTAGCGCGCCCGCACGTCCACGTGGAGCCGCTTCGCGGCATCCGAGCGGGCCTCCGCGGAAGCCTGGTCGTCGATGATCGTCTGAAGGGCGCGGCGGGACGCCGCTGCCGGGGACGTGCGCTCGTAGGCGATCCCCGCGGCGATCGCGAGGCGCTCGAGGATCATCTCATCGTTCGCGTGCGCGGGGCCCGTCCGCTCGATCCAGACGAAGCCGCCGTCCTCTAACGAGCGCGACGGCCATTCGCCGGGGGGAGCCACCGCGCGGGTGCCGGTGGCGTCGACACGCATGGTCTTGCCGCCGACCGTCTGTCCCGCGGCACAGCCGCTCAGGATCGCGGCGCCCCGCAGCAGCACTTCGGTGGTGGCATGGCCGTTGACGAGCGCGTCGAAGTACGCGATGACCTTGAGTGTTTCGGTGGCCTCGGCGTCAACCGCTGTGAGGCGCCCTACGAGTTCCTGCATCTTCGCCGCCGCCTCGAGTGGACTTCTGCCCCACCCTAGCCCGAGGCGGGTGGGGCAGAAGGGGGCTCACACGCCGAGGGTACGGCGGAGCCAGTCCAGGCGCGCCGCGCGGGCGCGGAGCGACAGGGCCGCCTGGGGGGCCATCGCGTCGAAGCCGTGGAAGCCGCCCGGCCAGACGTGCAGTTCGGCGATGCCGCCCTGCTCCCAGATCCTCACGGCGTAGGCGACGTCCTCGTCGCGGAACACCTCGGCGCTCGCGACATCGATGAAGGCGGGCGGCAGGTTCGTGAGGTCGGTCGCGCGTGCCGGGGCGGCGTAGATCGAGACGGCATCCGTCTTGCGGCGGTCGCCGAGCAGGGCGTCCCAGCCGGTGTCGTTGCTGCCGCGATCCCACACGCCGAACCCGTCGACCTGGTGGCTGGACGCCGTCTCGTTGCGGTCGTCGAGCATCGGGTAGATGAGCAGCTGTCCGGCCAGCGCAGGTCCGCCGAGGTCGCGCGCCGTGAGGGTGACGCCCGCGGCGAGCCCGCCGCCGGCGCTGGCGCCGCCGATCACGATCCGGTCCGGGTCGATACCGAGCTCGTCGGCGTGCGCCGCGGTCCACACCAGACCCGCGTAGCAGTCGTCCACGGGCGCGGGGTCGGGGTTCTCCGGCGCGAGCCGGTACTCGACCGACACCACGACGGCATCGAGCTCCACGACCCAGTTCAGGTACTCCTCGGCGCCGGTGAAGCGGTCGCCGAGGATCATCCCGCCGCCGTGGGTGTGGAAGATGCCCGGGCCCGGCGCGACGTGGTCGGTGCGCGTGAAGATCGACAGCGTGATGTCGGGTGCACCAGCGGGACCGGGCACGCGGCGCTCCTCGTGCCGGATCGGTCGATCGCCGATGAGCTCGTCGATCGGCGTCGCGAGCAGACCGCCCTGGCGCATCGGCGCGATCATCTCCGGCGTGAGCGTCGGGGGAAGCATCTCGCCGAGCGCGGCCAGGACCGCGCCGAGCTCCACGTCGAACGGCGGAGCGGGGTGGGTGTGCGTCATGTGGACCTCCGTTGGTCGGGGGTCACGGCGTCGTGACCTGACTCCATGATCGGCTCGGCGAGGGGTGGGGTGAACCGCCACGGGGGCGCAGATCCGGTTCGCGGTGCCGCCAGGTGGCGGGTTGCCGCTCAGGTGCAACGCGATGCGAGGCCCGCATCCGTCGTCGTGATCTCGTCGACCACTGCGACGGCCGCCGGCCAGAAGCGCGCGTAGTGCTGAGGATCGTCGTTGACCTGCGTGCGGTGGGCGACGAGCGTCGGCTCGAGAGCGTCGCGCTCGGGCTGGGGGACGCTCTCGGCCATCGCGTTGTAGAACAGGGTGGCGGCGGTCGGCGGATCTAAGCGCTGCTCGCGCGTTCCCCAGTCGTCCTGCTGCTGGAAGAGGCCGATCGACGTGGTCGGTGAGCCGTCGGGATTGCGGACGCCGCTGGTCTCCCAGTCGCCGTAGGGGAGGTTGCGGAGCGACGACTCGCCCATCGCGGTCATGACGGCGATCGTCTGGTCCCGGGTCGACATGCCCAGACCCGCGCCCACCGAGATGATCGTGGACGCGTTGCACAGCTGCTCGGCGTCGAACGCGGCCACCGGACCGGTCGACCGGGCCCCATCTGAGAACGCGCCGCCGATGAGCGCGACGAGAGCGGCGATCAGCACGGCGACGATCGCCGTCCCCACCAGGCTCGCACGGCGCGTCATCCCGCCATCGTGTCACCGGTCGCTGGGAGGGGCGTGGGCGTGCCTGGCTCGCGGCACGCCGTCGTCCTCGCGGCACGTGGTGCCCGGGGGGCCGGGAGGCGCGGCGCGGGCCGAGAGACCCTGGGGGCGGTGGGGCCCGCCCGGGGCGGATCGTTTCGGACGGCATCACCACGAATGCCCCGCTGCACCGACTTCGTCGGCACATCGGGGCATTGGAGGGGATGACGGGAATCGAACCCGCGCTATCAGCTTGGGAAGCTGTATCCCCGCTAGGCATTCATGCGATAAAACCGCGGCATTACAGGGATGAGTGCTGCGTTTGGTGGCGCGGTATACACATTGGTGTACACATAGCTGTGGCGTGATGTGCAATCGCCGCAAGCCGCCGGTCCGCGCGATTCATGCCCTCTAGCGGCCTCCGTAGTGCGCCTCGCATGCGGAAGAGCCCTGGACTCTTCGCGATCGGAATGTCAACGCCATGGGCCGACGCGTGGTCCGTGCTTGGCGTTCATCTGCGCAGTCGAGATCGTCGAGCTGCGTTACGAAACGGGCAAATGTCCCGGGTGAGTGGGCAGGGCTTCGACGAATCGTTCGAGTTCCGACACAGCGTAAAGAGGCTTCGTGCCAGAAAAATGAGGCGTGATTTCGCCCAGACGGACGTGGTGCCGTAGTCGCGACGGACTGATACCAAGAGCGGCCGCGGCGGTCGCATGGTCGACGGCCACGATAGTCGGAGCGGACACTGGCGTGCTCAGAACGCTAGTCATCGGCCGGCCTCCCTACGTTCGACTGCATACCTTCGAGTCGACCCGCGCTGCGGGCTTGTCCGATCCAGTACGACGCCGTTCGTTCGGGGATGCCGAGTTCGAGGGCGATCAGTTTCGCGGGTGGTGTGTCGGAGAGGGCAGATGTGCCGTAGAGGATCTCGATGACGTCCCACCGCGCATCCTTCACGCCGCGGCGTGTGACGGCGTCTGCCATCCACGGCGGAATGATTCGCCCCTCGCTGGTGGTGAGGTCGGCCACGCTGATCCAGGGGGAGTCGGTCGTGTCTTCGAGGCGCACGGTGATGCAGTGAGGGACGGCTGCCCGC
This sequence comes from Microbacterium lacus, assembly GCF_039531105.1. Classification (NCBI taxonomy): domain Bacteria; kingdom Bacillati; phylum Actinomycetota; class Actinomycetes; order Micrococcales; family Microbacteriaceae; genus Microbacterium; species Microbacterium lacus. The sequence goes on along the minus strand of NZ_BAAAPK010000001.1, from coordinate 233,358 downwards.
ACGATGGCTTGCGGCGCGGTGTGCAGAAGTCGGTAGTCATCGAAGTCGTCGCGGACGGCACGGTTCAGGACCGTGACGACGATGTATCGCCCGCGTTCGGAGTTGTAGCGGGCTTCGAGGGTCGTTTCGACACCGGTCTCGTCTCCGCTTGAGGTGGCGAGGAAGCCGGGAGCGATCCGCAGAGAGGCGCCCAGAGGCTGGGAGATCGCGGAGGAGGTCATGGGCTGGCCGTCGATGGTCTTCACGTCTACCCTCACCTCTCCATTTTGCGTTACTCAGTCCGTGTTCTGCAGAATGTCTTGACTCTCAATCTTGCTTAGGCGTTTACTTCTGTCAAGGTCCAATCAAGATCTGCAATTCGGAAGAGCGGGAGTTCGGCATGAAGATGATCGCGGTGGCGAACCAGAAAGGTGGCGTCGGGAAGACGACGGTCACGATGCAGCTTGGTGCGGCGCTGTCCCGACGCCACCGGGTGCTGGTGGTGGACGTGGATCGTCAGCAGTCGACGGTGTGGTGGGCGGAGAACATGCGGGACCGGCTGCCGTTCGATTTCGCCGGTAGTCAGAACCCCCAGATGCTGAGCCGTCTGCACGAGTTGCGGATCGAGTATGACTTCGTTCTCGTGGACACGCCGGGAAGCCTCGAGGACACCGCGGTCCTAGAGACCGTGCTGGACGCGGCCGACTTCGCGGTGATCCCGATGACGCCGGAGCCGCTGGCGGTGGAGCCGACACTGCGGACGATCGGCCGGCTGATCGATCCCCGGCACCTCCGCCACGCCGTGCTGCTGAACCGGATCGATGCGCGGAACCCCGCACAGCTGCACCGGTGGCAGGAACTCCTGGACACCACCCTCGGCATCCCTCGCTTCGACACGTACTTGCGGCAGTACAAAGCCCACGCCGACGCCCCCATCCTGGGCCAGCTGGTCACGACGTTCCGCGACAACCAACGCACCGCCGGAACGATCGGCGACGTTACCCGTGTGGGCTACGAGATGACCGCTCAGTTCGCCCCGGCAACCGCGGCGAGGATGTTCCGATGAGCAGGATCGATCTTGCCGGCAGTCTTAAGGACGCCCGCGCCCGCGCGAATGCTGACACACCCGATGTGCAGCGCGATCTGCCGAAGTTTGCTCGCCTGGAGCGCAAGGACACCCGGATTCGGGCCGATCAGACGGCCGCGCTGACCGCCCTCGCGAAGACGCTGATGCGCCGGCGCAGGGTGAGGACGGAACGGATCACGGAGAACACGCTGATCCGCGTTGCGATCGACCTGCTCCTCGCGCACGCGGACCGGCTGCATGGGTCCAGCGAACACGAACTCCGGAAGTCCGCGATCGCCGCAGTTCCGCCGTGGACTTCCGGACTACCGGGCTCCGCAACGTCGGATGTGCCTGAGCCCGGGACTCCCGAACTCCCGCACCACCGAGCTTCCGACCACGCGGATAAGAGTGCGTGGTGAACGCCGAGGACGCGGACGACGCCGCCGGGAAGGGATCGGGAGTTGAGCCGGGTGTCGCGCGGCGAGAGGCGATGAGACGGTGGCGGGAACAGAACGCGGACCGTGTCCGGGCGTACCGGAAGCAGTGGCGTGCCGAGCATCCCGAACGTCACAGAGAATTGAACCGGGAGACACAGAAGCGTGCGCGAGAGCGCGAGCAGCAAAGGCGCCGGACGAGGGAGCGTCAGCGGGCGTACTACGAGGCCAATGCGGAGAAGCGCCGAGCCAACACGCGGCAGTGGCGCGCGGCGCGGATGGCGGAGGACCCCGAGGGATTTCGCGCTGCGGAGACGGCTCGGCGCCGTGAATGGTGGGCGAGCCGTCCTCCGGAGGTTCGGGCAAGGATTGCGCGGGAGGCGCGGGACAAGGCATTCCCTGAAGACACCCGTGAGCGCGGCAGGGATTACTACCACCGCAACGCGGACCGACTCAACACGGAGCGCCGTGCGTTCCTCAAGGAGCACCCGGAGAAGCGCCGCGAGTACCAGTACCGGTGGCTGGAAAAGAATCGCAAACGTGAAGCGGCCGGCCTGCCCGTGCCCGCCCGGCACCGCACGACCAAGCAGGAACGCCAGTCCAACCATGCCGTCGCGGATGAGTTCTTCCTCCGCCAATACACCGCTGCGCAGATCCAGGGGATGCGAAACGGACCTCCCACCCCGCCGGCCCTGATCGCCGCCTTCCACCGGGACAGCGCACGGGCTCGGGCAGCCCACCAACTCGCCGAGGACACTCTCCTCCAGTACAGGCTCGCCGAGGAGCTCAAGACGCGGCAACCCACCGCTGAAGAGCAGAGATGGTTGATCAGGCGTGAACGGCAGGCAGAACATGAGCGCCGACAGGCGGAGGACGCACGCCTCGACGAGATCGGCCGTGCCGTGAACGAACGACTCCGGCACGCGGGCAACGTCCGCCGCGCGCATCACAAAGACCCGGCGGCACCGCACCCGATGCTGCACAACCCGAACGGACCAGGACTGAACCGATGACCCGCACCGCCCACCCTGCAGGCGCCATGATGGGAGCCACCATGATCGATCGCACCGACACCGAAGCAACCCTCTACCGGGTGGCCGTGTCCGCGTTCACCTACTACCCCGGCAAAGAGGACACCGAGACCGGATACCGGGTGGACGAGGACATCGACTGGTGCGCCGCACCGCTTCGAAACCTGCCGCCCGAGCTCCTCACCCAGATTCGCGAGAGAATCCGAACGGTCATCACCGACCCTCTCGCCGACCGTCGCGCCTTCATCGACGACCTTGGGGCCCTCGCCAGCACCTGAAGGATGTCGCAGCCAACCGTCACACTGGTTGTCGAAGGGGCGGAGGTGATCCCGATGAGTGAGCTATCGATGCTCGTTGTCGTCGTGAGTTCTGTCGCCGCGGTGCTCTTGCTGCCGACGCTCGCGGTCTGCGTGGTACGCGGGCGGCTCGCCGCCAGCCTCCGTCTGCTGTCAGCGATCGCAGTCCTCACCGTTGTCGGTTTCGTGGCGGCAACGTTGTCCGCGGACCCAACGAGCTACCTCGCCACGCTGTAGACGAGAGCGGTTGCGAGCCGTCGGCGTGCTACGCGTCGATCGAGTCCTAGGAGGCCCTGAGCGCGCGCTGGACGGCGCTCGTGCTGACCCCGAGCACACGGGCAATGTGACTGAACGACCGGTCATGGTTACGCAGTTCACGAGCGATCGCGATTCGCTCTTCGGTCATCACCGACGGTCGTCCCGGATGCCGCCCCTGCGCGGACGCCGACACCATCCCGGCACGAGTTTCCACGCCTCGCAGGCGCCGCTGCAGGTGCTGTAACGCGAGCAACACCTCACCTGGACCGGCCGGGATTTCCGCGGTCGTGCACAGTGCCGGCTCGGACAGTGACCGGAACACCACCCCGCGGTCAGTCAAGTCCGCAACCGTGCTGACGAGGTGAGCCAGATTGGGGGAGAGTCGGTCAGAGCTGACCACAAGCAGCTCATCGCGCCGGGCCAGTGATGCGAGACACTGGGCGAGTCCCGGCCGGTCTCTGGGCTTGTCTGACGCCACATCGGTGAACACCTGCACCGCCCCCGCGCGCTCCAGCTCTGCAACATCGCCGGCCGCACCCGCGCCGTCGATCTCGCGGGTGTACCCAACGATCCGGCTCACCGGTCCAGCCCTGCGCGGTTCGGACTGACAGGAGCCACGGACGGCGCGGCGATGTCTCCGGGACGCTCGATCGCGAGCCCGCGCCGGAGAAGAACGAGGTCCGCGGCGACGTTCCGTTCGATCCCCGCCGCAGCGATCGATCCCGCGGGCACCGGTAGGGCCGGAATCACCTCCCGCAGGGCGACTTCATGGAGCTCGACCAGCGCCACCACCACCGGCCGAGGTAGATTACGTCGGGACTTCGCGAAGTCAGTCACCCGCCGAAGCTCACTCAGCCACTGCGCCGCCTCCAGGCTCGACCGCCGTCCAGATTCGGCAACCCCCACAGCGTCCCTGACGCCTGGAAAACCTGTCTCCGGAACTTCACCGGGCACGTCGAAAACCGATGCACCGCTGTGCCCGAAGACCGAGACGCGACCCACCGCACTGGGCTGCTCCAAAGCAGCCGCCAGCCCGTATAAACCATCTCGGTCACGGTCCACCGCGTCGCGACCGGCAAACACGCTCGCGATGCCGGCTCGCAATTCTGAAAGGTGCCGGGACACGGCCGCAAGGACGCTGTCTGACCGACGTGCCGCGCACAACACCACCCTGACTTCGAACCCGTCATCGCGGAACCGCCGAGCAAGCCCCAGCGTCGCCTGCGACGTGAAGGACCCCTCCAGCAGAATCGAGCGGCGATGCTCACGCGCGAAAGCCAGACTGGAACGCACCCACTCCGCGGCAGCGGCTTGCACGACCTGCATCGCGTCAGGGCCCGGGTTGGCGGCCGCGGGGTGCATCGCGCGGAGCTCGTCGCCATTGATGACGGCGATATCCCGCCCGTGCTCCGCGACCAGCCGTCCCGTGGCTGCCGCGGTCGTCACCCCCGCCGGTCGGCGCACCAGGACCAGCGCTGGCGTAGTAGCGACGGCGGCACGCATCGGAAAGAGCAGCGACATCACGTCCGCTGATGACGGAGCGGCCGTCGATTCCACAACGTTCGTTGAGTCCGCCATCTCAACCGCTCAGTTCCGCTATTCGCGCACGGAAACGAGAGGCGAGCGCATCGATCGCCCGCCTATCGAACCCGTCGACGCTCACCGCATCGCGGCGGATCCCCGCCAATTCCTCCGCTCGGGCGTCGGCCGACTTTCCGTCGCCCGAAGGCACGCGCAAGAGCAGCCCGCACAGCCGCGCGGCGTCGGCACGCATCTGGTCGTACGCGGTCGCGTCGCTCACGCGCCACGCGCTCACCTGCGCCACATCGGCCTCCCCGCTGGAAGTCTAACGAGGTGAACCGAAATGGTGAGACCACAATTTCGACACAGGTCTCTTGCTGGCCGCACAACATGCGCGGGGAGCCACGCAAGATGCGCACGCGCAGGTGTCCGCGCAAGGGGGTGTGCTCCGACGGCAAGAGGATAGCGGCCGGCGCCTGCTCCGTTCCCGGCGATCGCTATTTGCAGACTCCGCTCTCCGCTTCGCTTCGAGCTGCGCTTAGCAACCACTCCCTCCGGGCACTACGCAGACCCCGCCCACTCGATGGCTGATTGTCGAAGCGATGCCCCATCATGAGCCGGATTAGGCATCGAGGATTCTGGCCGCTTGGGAGTTGGAGTGCCGCGACCTCGACCGTTGCGTTCGCCGCCGCCGTCGGCCATGATGAGCCCGTCAGCGACGACAGAAGGGGCAGAAGCATGGCCGGGAAGTACGAGCTCTACACCGATGCCAGTGGCAAGTATCGATTCCGCCTGAAAGCCGCTAATGGCCAGATCATCGCTTCCAGCGAGGCGTACGAGTCCAAAGCGTCAGCTCAACACGGCATCGCATCCGTCAAAGCAAACGCCGACTCAGAGACCGTCGACCTCACCTGATGCGGCGGCGGACGACCTCAGCTCGTCTCCCGCCCGCCTCGACGGTACGGAACCGATAACGACTATCCGGCATGCCCGGCACACAAAACCGGACCCGCCCGCGTTGTACAGAACACTCCCACACTCCACGCAACGCGGTTGCTGCGCGTCATCGAGAAAGTCCACGCGAAGATCGTACGTCGTCGACCTTGAACCCCGCCGCTCGACTATTCAAGCGAGCAGGGTAACTCGCCGCGACGCAGGCATCCGTATAACGCCAGCCGAAACTGCGGCCTCGCTCGGGGCCAACCGCCCCCACAGCACTGTTCTCCATCGATCCCAGGGCGGCGAGTCACGCCCCTACGCGGTCGATCTCGGGTGCAACCTGGGTGAGAGGGAGCGATTGTGAATATCGAGGTCTACGACGTCAGCAAAGAACGCGTCGATCTCGGCGACCACATCACACTCCCGAGATCCTGGAGCGCACGAGTAGCCGGTGAGCACGGCGTGCCCGGCACGATAACGGCGCGAGTCGAATGGGACCCGGCTCTCAGCCGCACCGCGGTCGTCTCTCTCGGTGTCGAGCGCGAATCCGAGGGTTTAGAGATTTCTAGCCGCATCCTCCGCGAAGTTCGGGCGCATTCGATAATGTCGGCATCCGCCCTAGAGGTTGTCACCATCGACGTCGGCGAGGACCCCACCCACGAACGAATGCACGTACACGAATTCCTGGCGCGCATGCAGGCGGAGCAGGTCGACACGATGCTTGCCGCGACCGCGATTTACCGCGTCGCTACCGCAGCGAGCTACCCGCCACTGAAGCTCGTCGCCGAAACTCTCAAAGTCAGCAGAAGCACCGCGACACGACTCATGAGCCGTGCCCGCGACGTCGGCCTCGCGGGGAACCCTCACGCAAGGGCGCCACGCCCAGGGAGCACCGTCTCCGCGATCAAATAAAGCTGTTGCGTGTATACGGGTTTCCCCCTCCGCTTACTGTTCATCCCTCAGTCCGCTTGGACCCAACAGCTGATCCGTAAGGGGCGCCTCAAGGCGAACGCTTGGCGGGCGGGTCTTGCGGGACTCACCTACTTCCGGGCGGGCCGCGGGCCTGTGCGGGTCGATCCATCTGCGCCAGAGAACCGCTCAGCGACCGTTCATCGCGCGCGCAGGACCGACGTCTTGCCAACGCAATGCTCTCGAAGCCTCCGCGGGGGAGAGGTCGGGTATGTGATCCGGGAGGTACGTTTCTCGTCATGGATTCGAATCGCCGCTACTGGAGAGTCGCCGCAATCTGCGGCCTCGCGTTTGTGGCCTTGGCGGCGACCGGCTGCGGTGAGCGAGCACCCGAGTCGCGGCCGCAGCCGCCCGCCCAATGGGATGGGTCGGACATTTCGCAGCCCCCCGAGCCTGAGGATCGAGCCATGTCGCTGCTGCTCCTTCCCGACGGGAAGGCAACCCTCGTGAACGTACCGGGGGGACAGTGGACGCGGACGGACAGCGGAATCTGCTGGAACGAGACGGATGAGGTCTACTCCGGAGACGCTACCTGGACCTTCTTTGCGGAACAGGGCATCGAGGTCAAGTTCGAGGACTCCGAGGTGATCTTCTGGGCTTGGCCAGGGAAGTTCGGCAGTTACGACTGGAGTGAGTTGCGGATGTTCAGCTGCTCTGGAGACAAGGAGTGGGGGATGGCGCTCTCGTGCGGCTCGGCGGGGCTTGACGATCTTCCGCCATGCAAGCGGTCCTGACCGCTGAGGGCACGACACCAAGGTCTCGCAACGGGACCGGCTTGCGGGTCGACGACCCAATCTTGATCTGTGGGTGTTGGACAGTTCTTCGGACTGCGGACATGTACTGAGCGAATGATGTCCTCAGCGAAGGGTTTCCGCCATGAATGACGATGAGCTCGGAATACATATCCGGGATGCCGCACCGCAGGTGACGGTGCCCACAGGGTTGGCGTCGCATCGAGCGCAGATCCTCGCCGAGGCGCGTGGTCGGCGTGGCCGGCGGCTTCGGATGTGGGCTGCCGGTGTGGCGGCATCTGCGGTGTTGGTGGGAGGCGGCTCGGTCGCGATGGCCGGCGGCGGCAATGAGACGCCGTGGGGATGGGTCGCCGACAACGTGTTCTCCATCGGCCGCACGGACGGGTCGGCGTGCTTCCAGGGCATCGTCGTCACCTGGGCGGGCCTGGCCGAAGACGACCCGCTCGTGCAGGACGCGAAAGCGATCGTGAGCGGCATCGATCTGAGCAGTCTTGACACCACCGCGGAGGAGGCGGAGATCCGGGCTGAGCTCGCGGCATCGGAGCCAGTCGAACACCTGGACGGGCAGGTGAAGCGCATCGAGATGAGCGATGCGGAGATCACGCAGAAGGCGATCCACCAGCTCGTCGCCGAGCAGCTGTGGGCGGGGCTCGGCGACCGCGTGTACGACATGGAACCCGGTCGGGAAGTGAGCCTCTCCAGCCAGACAAGCGACTGCAGCTGATGGGTTCGGTGACGACGCGGACGTCCGCGTTCGACGAGCTGATACGCCGGAACGAAGACGACCTCTCCCGCTATTTCCAGCGCCGCCTGCTCAACAGCGCAGACGCCGCCGAAGCGTTCGGAGAGTTGCTGCTGACCGCGTGGAAGCTCCGACGGAGAATTCCCGCCGACCCCACGGAAGCGCGGATGTGGATGTTCGCGACCGCGCGGAACGTCATGTTGAACTCGCGGCGTACTGCCGCCAGACGTTCAGCGGCCGTGCAACGGCTCGCCGACGAGATGCGCACGATCGCGCCGACGTTTGCAACAGACGACGTCTCCACGGAACTGCGAGAGGCGATCGCGGCACTGCCTGCCGACGACGCCGAACTCGTACGACTCGTCTACTGGGACGGATTACGGTCCCACGAAGCGGCAACGGTGCTCGACATCAACCCGTCGACAGCGAGATCCCGCCTCGCCAATGTGAAACAGCAACTCCGAGCCACGCTGGGCGACGGCGATACGGAGTCCCGGCCACCGCGCGACTGACCGTCGAACGCAGAGGGATCCTTTCGCGGTCGGCACGCTTCGACTGCGAGCTTGGCTGGCGGAGAGGTAATGCTCGTGAGCTACGGCGAACGCTGAGAAGAATGCGACGCCGCCCACGACAGCGGATGCCGCAAGTGTCAGCACACCCCACCCCCAGCCAAATCCTTCGGACATTGACCGCACCTTCGAAATGATGGCGACCGCGACAGAGCCGACGAGGGCAAGAGCTACAGCGCCCCAGGCGAGATAGCGGCCCGAGTAGTCAACGGCCTGCTCGGTTGGCGTTGCAGGCCACGGAATATCGCCTTCGCGGTGCCAAGCAGAAAGCCGCCCGCAGCGAGCAGAAGAGCTGACAAAGTCACCGTCGCAGTCATTGACAACCACGGGCCATGAACTTGACCGAGCTCCGCGCTCTCGGCGGCTTTAGGGACCAGCGCGAATTGTCCACCCCGAGCCCCATAAGAGCGGACTGTCGGCTCCTTAAATGTCCACATTGCAGAGGTACTAGCGCCGCCAGGAATATCCATCTGAGCTCGGTCATCGATCGGGTTTCCTCGCGGTGTCACCCGGCTTCCTTCGATCTGGCAGCGCGACGAACGAAAGCTTTGCCGCATGTCGGCCAGCGGTCGTGACAATTAACATCTCGTTCGCTGAGCGTGGGCGGGATAGTGAGACGCGGCCACGGAAGACCGTCTCCTCGCCGCTGTCCGGGCGGAGGATGTGGCCGTCGGCCCAGACGTGCGTCGGGAAGGACGCGCCCTCTAAAAGACGCACCTCAACCTCCCACGATCGGCCAACCGCTTCGATAGTGATCGATTCGGGCTCCGCTGCCTTATCATCCCCATCTCTGTCCTCGAGGGCATCTGGAGTGCCGGGATCGATCTGGTTCGACGGGAGCGTCGGGGTTAGAAACGCAGGCTGACGTCTATGTGTCGCCTTCTCATACGCGGAGGCGTGGTCGAGGAGGAGGTCGTCGCTGTATGCCGGGCCCGCGAAGGTAACTCCGACGGGCATTTGAATGTCTCCCATGCATCCCATGGGGACAGTGACGGTGGGGATGCCGAGGTGCCGGATGACCCGGTTGCCGTTTGAGTAGACGACGCCGTTTCGAGAGGCTGCCTCCAGACTCTCGGGTCGGTCGAACAGGTCGGCCCGACCCACGTCGCCGGCGGCAGGAAATGCGATCAGATCCAAATCCTCTGCCTGCATCCATTCTTCGAAGTCGATCCGGCGAGCCTCTTCTAATCCGCGCAGGAGATGGTCGAGGCCTGCAACGGCGTCGTAGTCGGCTGGCACTCCCTGCTTGACAAGCTCTGCGAGTCGCTGCCAATCGAAACCTCCCCTGGCCCGGGTGATCCAAACCGGGACGGGGGCGTCCTCCGCTGGGAAGACTGTGTCGCCGTCGATGTCGGCCCAACTGTCAAGGCTGGGGTCGCCGTTATCACGCAGGAACGAATCGAGTGCCATGGCGGTCACAGTGCCGCCCTCAAGGGCACGCCAGTTCTTCGGGACGAGTCCGCGTTCCGCGAGGCCACGTGCACCAGGACGGTCCTCTTCGTAGTTCGAAACGGCGGGGAAATCGACCTTGATCACTTCGGCGCCGAGCGCGCGGAGATCCTCGGCAGCGCGGTCCCAGAGCGCGCGTACCGAGGGGCGTATGACAGGCGGGTCGAGAGATTCTCGGTCTTCGCCGATGTACATCCGTGGCACGCCAATTCGCAGACCATCGAGACGCTCGGGCCGCGGGCGTGCCACCGGGTGCGGGATGACGTCTTCTGGCGCGGGCAGTGTCACGGCGGTCTGCTGCCGCCAGATGTCGCCCGTCGTGTCGGGGTCGGTCACGGCGAGCACGTCGAGGAGTAAGAGGAGGTCGTCGACGGTGCGGGTGTGCGGCACGACGACGTCGCAGGTGGGTCGCAGCGGCCAATTGCCACGGATGGAGAGCACGCCACGGGAGGGCGTGTAGGCGACGAGGCCGTTGTTCGAGGCTGGCGCTCGACCTGACGAGACCGTCTCCTCCGCCATACCGAACGCGCAGAAGCTGGCCGCGGTAGCGGTGCCCGAGCCATTCGATGACCCGGATCCATAAGCAGCCGTCAGATAATCCGGATGGTAGGGGCTCCGCGCATACCCGTAAACGCCGGGTTGCATGCCCCCCGCCGCCATCGGCGGCATGTTCGTCTTGCCAAGCAAGACTGCTCCTGCCGCGCGCAGTTGTTGCACTGTCGCGGCGTCCTCCGAGGCTACCAACTCGGCCAGAGCGGGGCTACCTGAAGCGACGGAGAGACCCCTTGCCTTATAGCTGTCCTTGATCGTGAAGGGGATTCCTTCCAGCGGACCCGCTCGGCCAGCGCGGCGTCTGGCATCGGAGGCTGCGGCTTGTTCGATGCAAGTGGGGTCTAACACGGCGATCGAGTGTAGGCAGAGCCCGGTGCGGTCGTAGTAGGCGATCCGATTGAGGTATGCGACTACCAGTTCCACGCTTGTCACCTCGCCCCGCTCGAGGAGGCGAAGCATGTCCGCGACGCCTAGCTCGACGACGTCATGAATACGCGCGCCCGCTTCTCCCATCGGCGCGCCGGCGACATGCGAGCCGGTCATGCAAGAGCCCTCAAGCGGGGGGCGAGATCGCGCTGGAATAGCTCCAGGAAGCGCCGCTGATCCTGACCAGGAGCGTGGAACACAAGATGATTCAGGCCCGCGTCCACGTACTGCGCGATCTGTGCGGCAACCTCGTCAGGGTCGGCACCCACGATCCAGCGTGACGCGATCTGCTCGATGGGGAGCGCATCCGCCGCTTCTTCCATTTCGACCGGATCGGTGATGTCGTGCTTCTGCTCTTTCGACAGCGCCAGCGGAGCCCAGAACCGTGTGTTCTGCAGCGCCATGTCGTAATCGCTGTCGTAGGACAACTTGATTTCGATCATTCGATCGATGTCGTCGAACGAACGCTGGACCTTCGAGGCACCTTCTCGAACAGCCGGGATTAGATCGTCCGTGTACAGGGACATGCCCTTGCCCGAGGTGCAGATGAAACCATCTCCTGCCCGACCCGCATACCGGGCCACGACTGGCCCGCCGGCCGCAACGTAGACCGGGATGGGGGTAGCGGGGCGGTCGTATATGGACGCGTCGTGGGTCGAGTAGTACTCGCCATCGAAGTTCACGCGGTCCTCGGTCCAGAGCGCTCGCATCAATGAAATCGCTTCACGCAGCCGCGCAAACCGTTCCTTGAATTCTGGCCAGGTCTGCTCACCGGCCCCCCGGAATCCGGTCGCGATCTCGTTCAGGGCCTCACCAGTACCAACGCCGAGGAAGATCCGGTTGGGGAAGAGCTCACCTAGCGTGGCAAACGCCTGTGCGAGCACCGCGGGGTTGTAGCGAAACGTCGGCGTCATGACGCTGGTGCCGATGCGGATTGACGTGGTCCGCTCACCCACCGCTGCCATCCACGCCAAAGAGAACGGAGCGTGCCCGCCCTCGTGTCGCCACGGCTGGAAGTGGTCGGAGACGGCGACGGACTCCATTCCGTGCGCCTCGGCAGCAACGGCAATCTCCACCAACTCTCGGGGAGCGAACTGCTCAGCACTGGCCTTGTATCCAAGTCGAAGCGTCATAGTCCGGTGTTGCTCCTCAGTTCTGTGGGAAGCCGAGGTTGATGCCGCCGTGGGAGGCGGGGTCGAGCCAGCGGCTGGTGACGGCTTTCTCGCGGGTAAAGAAGTCGAAGCCGTGCACACCGTAGGCTTTGGCGTCGCCGAACAGGCTCTTCTTCCATCCACCGAACGAGTGGTAGGCCACCGGCACTGGAATCGGCACGTTGATGCCGATCATCCCGACCTGAACCTCGTTTTGGAAACGGCGGGCGGCGCCGCCGTCGTTGGTAAAGATGGCGGTGCCATTGCCGAACTCGCCGCTATTGATGAGCGCGAGGCCCTCTTCGTAGGTCTTCACGCGCACTATCGAGAGCACTGGGCCAAAGATCTCCTCGGTGTATGCGCGTGAAGTCGTCGGGACCACGTCCAGCAGGGTGGGGCCGAAGAAGAACCCCTCCTCGTGGCCGTCGACGGTGTACCCGCGACCGTCGACGACGACGCGGGCGCCGTCAGCTTCGGCGATATCCACGTACGAAGCGACCCTGTCGCGGTGCGCTTCGGAGATGAGGGGCCCCATATCAGGCTCGTTCTCGGAGGAGCCATTGCCGATGCGCAGCTTGGCGATGCGATTGGTGATTTTTTCGATCAGCTCGCCGGCGACGGGCTCGACGGCTAGGACAACAGAGATCGCCATGCAGCGTTCGCCAGCGGCGCCGAAGCCCGCGTTGACGGCGGAGTCGGCGACGAGGTCGAGGTCGGCATCGGGCAGGACGAGCATGTGGTTTTTTGCCCCGCCGAGAGCTTGGACTCGCTTGCCGTTCTTCGATGCGGTTTCGTAGATGTACTGCGCGATGGGGGTGGAGCCCACGAAGGAGATGGACTGCACCTCGGGGTGCTTCAGCAGCCCATCGACCGCCTCTTTGTCGCCCTGCAGGACGTTGAACACACCGTCGGGGAGTCCGGCCTCTTTCCAGAGCTGTGCGATCCAGATCGCGGCGGAGGGATCCTTCTCGCTGGGCTTGAGCACGACGGTGTTGCCGGCCGCAATTGCGATGGGGAAGAACCACATCGGCACCATCACAGGGAAGTTGAAGGGTGAGATGATTCCCACCACCCCAAGGGGCTGCTTGAGGGAATACACGTCGACGCCAGTAGAAACGTTCTCCGAATAGCCACCCTTGATGAGGTGCGGGAAGCCGGTGGCCAGCTCTACGACTTCGAGGCCCCGCTGGATCTCTCCGAGAGCATCGGAAACCACCTTCCCGTGCTCGCCGGTGACGATCTCGGCCAGCTCCTTCTTCCGCTCATACAGCAGCTCGCGAAAACGGAACACGATCATCTGCCGGCGGGCAATGGACAGGTCCCGCCAGTCGGGGAAGGCCTTGGCCGCAGAGACGATGGCCGCGTCGATCTCGGCATGGTCGGCTAAAGCCACACGCGTGGTCTCGACGCCCCGGGCAGGGTCATAGACGGGCGCAGTGCGGCCGCTCTGAGAGGCCACGGAGGCGCCGTCGATCCAGTGGCCGATGGTCAGTGTCTGGGAGGTCATGCGTTTTCCGAACGGGTTTGTGGGCTGGTGAGTGTCAGAGAAGTCGCGCGCTCAGTTAGGGATGCGGCGGACGGCACCGGAATGTCAGCCGCTTTCGAAGGCGGCGAGGGCCTCGTCGAAGATCGCGAGGGCGCGGGTGACCTCGTCGTCGGTGACTACACACGGCGGCACGACGTGAATGCGGTTGTCGACAATGAAAGGCAGCAGTCCGCGGGCGAGAAGGTCAGCCTTCAATACACCGATCGCGGAGGCTGGCAGCGGCTCCCGCGTCTGGGTGTCGGCCACCAGGTCGAGGGCCCAGAACACGCCGAGCCCGCGGACCTCACCGATCGTCGGGTGCTTGTCAGTCAGCTCCGCGAGGCCCGGCGCGAGCAGGTCGGAGCCGATGCGGGCGGCGTGCTCGATGACACCTTCTGATTCCATCGCATCGAGAGCACCCACAATCGACGCCATGGCCAGCGGGTGGCCCGAGTAGGTGAGTCCGCCTGGGAACACCTCGTCGTCGAATCGCTCGGCGATCGCCGGCGAGATGATCACACCGCCTGTGGGTACGTAGCCAGAGTTGACACCCTTGGCGAACGTGATCAGGTCGGGGGTCACGAGGTCGCCGTTTTCGGCGAGGGCTTGGAACGCAAACCACCCGCCCGTGCGGCCGAAGCCCGCCATGACCTCGTCGAAGATGAGGACGATACCGTGTGCGTCGGCCAGCGCCCGCACTCCGGCGAGGTAGCCAGGCGGGGGCACGAGCACCCCGGCGGTGCCGGGCACGGTCTCGATAAGGATCGCCGCGATCGACCCGGCTCCCTCGGCTTGGATTACCCGGCGGAGGTGGTGCAGGGCGCGCTGGCCCTCCTCCTCCGCGCTGGATGACCAGAACTCCGAGCGGTACGCGAAGGGACCGAAGAAGTGAGCGTGACCGCGCGAGTACTCGTTGGGGATGCGTCGCCAGTCACCGGTCGCGACGATCGCTGCGCCGGTGTTGCCGTGGTAGGAGCGGTACATGGAAAGCACCTTGTCGCGTCCTGTGTATAGACGGGCCATGCGGATCGCGTTCTCGTTCGCATCTGCTCCGCCGTTGGTGAAGAAGACCTTCGTGAACCCGTCGCCGGCCCGGGCCAGGATGCGCTCGGCCGCCTCTCCCCTGGTCAGATTGGCGAAAGCCGGCCCCACCGTTGTTAGCACGTCGGCCTGCTTTTTGATGGCGGCGATCACAGCGGGATGCTGGTGCCCGATATTGGTGTTGACGAGCATGCTCGAAAAGTCGAGGTATTCGTGCCCCTCGAAGTCCCAGACCGTCGATCCAGACCCGCCGGCGATAGCCATCGGCTTGAGCGTCCCCTGCGCAGACCAGGAGTGGAAGACGCGAGCGATGTCGAGGTCGGCGACGGCTTGATTGCTGATCTGATGGGTCATGGGGTCAGGCCTTTGCGGTGATGTAATCGCGGAGAGCGGGGATGATGGTTTCGCCGTAGACGCGAAGGGTCTCTTCCTTGTTGTCGTGGTCGAGGTACCCAGCGAACTGCGTGACACCAAGCGCTTTCAGTTCGGCCAGCTTGGCCTCGTGCTCGTCGGGGGTTCCGATGATGCAGAAGCGCTCTACGACCTCATCGGGGACGAAGTCGACGTGGGTGTTCCCAGACTTCCCGTGCTCGTTGTAGTCGTAGCTCTGGCGACCGGCGATATAGTCGGTCAGCGCTGCGGGGACGTCGCTGCCGGTGCCGTACTTGGCGACGATGTCGGCGACGTGGTTGCCGACCATCCCTCCGAACCACCGGCATTGTTCGATCGCGTGTGCTCGCGAATTTGGGGTGCCGTCCGTGACGTACATCGGGCCTGCAACGCAGATCTTGACGTCTTCGGGGTTGCGGCCGGCGTTCTCAGCAGCAGTTCGTACCGTCGAGATCATCCACTTGGCGATGTCGAGGTCGGCGCATTGCAGGATGAAGCCGTCTCCCACTTCGCCCGCGACCTTCAGCGCGAGGGGTCCGTAGGCGGCAACCCACACGTCCAGACTTGAGTTGCGGCTCCAGGGGAACCGAATCTGAGATCCGTTGATCTCCACAGCCCGAGAATTGGCGAGCTCCCGGATTACGTGGATGGACTCGCGGAGTTCTTTCAGCGTGGTCGGCTTGCCATTGGTGACCCTGACGGCGGAGTCGCCACGGCCGATCCCGCAGATTGTCCTGTTGCCAAAGCAGGCGTTCAGGGTTGCGAACGTGGAAGCAGTGACGGTCCAATCCCGAGTGGCCGGGTTGGTCACCATCGTGCCGACCTTGATCTGCGTGGTGTTGCTGAGGATCTGGGAATACACGACGTAGGGCTCGTGCCAGAGGATGTGGGAGTCGTAGGTCCAGAAGTAGTCGAAGCCATACTCCTCCGCCCGCTTAGCTAGAGAGACGATGCGCGGAGCGGGTGGGTTGACTTGCACGACGACACCAAAGTCCACCGGTGTCTCCTTCCTGGTAGTGCGAGCAAGGTCCCCTTGTGGACGGGTCGCTCGACGTGTCGATGTGGCGGTCAGAGCCGCCAGGGCTGGGCGCCCTCATGCTGCACAGCTACCGCGCTAGCATTTAGGGCGGTCTCTAGGGCTCTGTGCCTGGACTGTCCGGCGGCGGTGGCAGCAACGAGGGCGCCTGCGAAAGCGTCGCCTGCGCCCGTGGTATCCACAACGGTGACGGGGCGCGGCATTGCGATCTCGTCTCCCCAGGTCACTGCTCCAGCCCCCCGGGTGATGCACATATCCTGCACCCCCTCCAGCTGTGCGGCTTCGATCTCATTGACGATCACTAGGTCGCACTGAAGTGCGAGTTCGTGCGCCTCTGGGATTATCGGAGATGCGTTCAATGCGACCTTGGCGCCTCGAGCGTGAGCCTCCGTGATCACGGCTTGCACCGTGGCGCGAGGGGTCTCGAGTTGCACCAGGACCCAGGGGGTGTCGCCGAGGTGGAATCGGGCCGAGTCGGGGTCCAGGAGGCTGTTGGCGCCCGGGATGACGATGATGGAGTTCTCTCCCCGGTCGTCGACTGTGATAATTGCTTCGCCGGACGGGCCCGGCACGATGACGCTGTCACGGGTGTTGACGCCTCGATCGTTGAGGCGGGTGCGATAGGTCTCGCCGGCTTGGTCGTCGCCGAAGGCCGCTACTAGGCGTGTGGGCACACCGGATGCTGCGGCGGCCGCTGCCTGATTGGCGCCTTTCCCCCCCGGTCGGCGCTCGATGCCGCGGCCCAGCACCGTCTGCCCGGGCGCGGGGGGGGAGGCGACTTTGATGACGGTGTCGATATTGGCGGAGCCGACAACGGTGAGCAGCTCAGTCATTTCTTGCCATCCCGTGATGTTGCTTCGTCTTTGGGGCAACGGACAAAGATGTGACCGCTGGGAGGACGCTCATGCTGCCGACGATTGTGCCGATGCCGACACTGCGAGCGTCTGGTGAGCGCAGCAGCAATCGCGATGGCGATGGCGATGGCGAATGCATCATCAATGCCAGGATCAGTCAGGAAAGGTGGCACAGTAATTACCATCAAATGAGGTATTGACTCAGGCCGCGCTTGAAGTACTTGCCGTCGCCCTTGGCGCCGAGATACCGGTCGCCGTCGACGATGACCTTGCCGCGCGAAAGCACGGTGTCGACGTGTCCGTCGATCTCGAAGCCCTCCCACGCGGAGTAGTCCATGTTCATATGGTGGGTCTCGTTGACGCCGATGGATGTATGGCCGTGGGGGTCGTAAACCACGATGTCTCCGTCCGCCCCGGGCTGGATCACGCCCTTCTTGCCGTACATGCCGAACATGCGCGCAGGGGTTGTCGATGTGATTTCTACCCAGCGCTCCAGGGTGATCTGCTCAGCCACGACACCTTGGTACATGAGGTCCATCCGGTGCTCGACCGAGCCGACGCCGTTGGGGATCTTCGAGAAGTCCCCGATCCCCATGTCCTTCTGCCCCTTCATGCAGAACGGGCAATGGTCGGTGGAGACCATCTGGATGTCGTTGGTGCGCAAGCTTTGCCACATGTAGTGCTGGTGGCCCTCGTGCTTCGAGCGCAGCGGCGTGGAACACACCCACTTTGCGCCCTCAAAGTTTCCCCATTCCTCACTAGACGCGCCGAGCTGGTCTTCTAGTGACAGGTATAGGTACTGCGGGCACGTCTCGCCGAAGACGTTCATCCCCCGGTCGCGGGCGGCGGCGATCTGCTGGACGGCCTGCTTTGCCGAGACGTGCACGACGTACAGCGGCGCTCCGGTGATGTCTGCAAGCATGATAGCCCGATGAGTGGCCTCCTCCTCAGCCTGCCATGGCCGAGAGGTACCGTGAAAAAACGGCAAGGTGTTACCGGCGTCAAGCGCCTGGTTGACAAGCACGTCTATCACCGCGCCGTTCTCAGCGTGCATCATCATCATTGCGCCGTTTTTGGCGCCCTTCTGAAACGCCCGCAGGATTTGGCCGTCGTCCGAGAGAAACACACCCTTATAGGCCATAAAGAGCTTGAAGCTCGTAACGCCCTCTGCGACCAGCTCGTCCATCGCGACCAGGCTGGAGTCCTGAACGTCGGAAAGGATCTGGTGGAAGCCGTAGTCGATCGCGCACTCGCCGGCAGCCTTTTCATGCCACGCCGCGTAGCGGTCAAGAGGATTTTCGTCGGGGTATTGCACCACGAAGTCAACAATCGAGGTCGTGCCGCCCCAGGCTGCCGCGCGGGTGCCGGTCTCGAACGTGTCGGAGGCTTCGGTGCCGCCGAACGGCATCTGCATGTGCGTGTGCGCATCGATGCCACCCGGGATCACGTACTTACCAGTCGCGTTGACGACGGTGTCGACGGATGCCGTCAGGTCGTGCCCGAGTAGCGTCGAGCCCGGTGCCAGCACGGCGGCGATTCTTTCGCCGTCGATCAGAACGTCAGCCTGGGCAGTGCCGGTGGCATTAACGACCTTGCCGCCGGTGATAAGTGTCGTTGACATTGTTGGACTTCAGAGGACGGCGGCCGTGCCGCATACGGTCGCCGTCACGCAGATCCTGCGCCGCCCAGGGGTGATGGTCATTCCTTAACCGCTCCTTGCAGTAATCCGCGGAAGAAGGTCCGCTGGGTGATGACGTAGATGAGGACCGCGGGCAGCGCCACGACGACGGACGCGGCCGCAAGAGAAGGGATGTCCGTGAGGTACTGGCCCTGGAAGCTCGCGAGCCCCAGCGACACCGTGGTTATGTCGCCATAGGCGGCCATCACCAGTGGCACCAGGTACTCGTTCCACGACGACAGGAACGTCAGCATCATGAGCGTCGTGATCGCTGGTCGCGCGAGCGGTATCAGGATCGTGACGAGGATGCGGAACGATGACGCCCCGTCGAGCCTTGCCGCTTCGATGAGCGACCGCGGGATCGAGGCGAAGAACGCCTGCATCCAGAACACCCCAAAGCCGAGGTACATCGCTGCTTCGGGAATGATGATCGCCCAGTACGTGCCGAGGATGCCGAGCGCCTGAAACTGCAGGTAGAGGGGTACCACCAGCACGACGTATGGCGTGACGATGCCGATGAGGAATAGATAGTAGAACCAGCGCGAGCCTGGGAAGCGCATCGTGCCAAATGCATAGCCCGCGCTGATTGAGCAGACCGTCACGATGAATACGACGCCCGCCGTGATGAGGGTGTTATCCAGGAAGGCCGAGCCGAAGCCGCCGTTGACCCACGCGCTGCCGAAGGATTCGAGCGTGAAGGGGTCCGGCCACTGGAAGCCGGCTACCGGCGTGTTCGGCGCGTTAAAGGACGTGATCGCGACCACGACCAGCGGCGCGACGGTCACGAGCGAGAGGAACCCGAGGAATCCATAGCGGAGGGCGGAGAAATTGCGTGTGGTCATTCAGTCCTCCCGTGAGATGCGCGTGATACCAAGCGAGATCGCCATCACGATAAGGCCGAGGAGGAGCGCCAGCGCGGAAGCGCTGCCCAACTGGGTCACTACGAAGGCACGCTCGTATACGAGGGTTGCGACCACTTGTGTCGCGCCACCGGGGCCACCTCGGGTTGTCACCCAGATGAGCCCGAAGTTGTTGAGAGACACTGTGAATGTGAGGACTGCGGCCACGACGATCACACGCCGGAGGCTGGGAACCGTAACGGCGAAGAACTCCCGTACCGGGCCCGCACCGTCGACCGCCGCAGCGTCGTAGAGCTCGTGGTCGATGTTCTGTGCCGCCGAAAGGAAGAGCACCATGCACAGCCCCGACATGAGCCACGCACCAATCGCGCCTTGGGCGGGCAACGCCCACACGAAGTCACCAAGCCATACCCGGGTGAGCCCGCCGAGCCCGACCAGCCGCAGGAGCTGGTTGACGGGACCATCCGCCGCAAGCAGCCACTGCCATGCGACGCCTACCACAACGATCGACAGCACCTGCGGCAGAAAGAGCAGTACCCGCCAGGTGCCGGTGAAGCGGAGTGGGTAACGGGCTATTACTCCCGTAAGCACGAGGCCCAGGCAGATGGGGATCGCGGAATAGAACGCGACGAGAAAGAAGGAGTGGGCAAACGCCTGCAGGACGAGAGGGTCGGTGACCGCGTCGAGGTAGTTATCGAATCCGACGAATGTCGCTTGCGTGATACCGTCCCAGCGCCAGAGCGAGATATACGCGCCGTAGCCAAGCGGAACGAGGATGCCGAAGACGAACAGCGCGAGCGGAGGTGCGATGTAAACGAGTCCGACCTTCTGGGTCGTGACCCCGCTATGCCGCCGACGACGGGGAGACAACACGATAGCCTCCCCGTCTGTGCGAAACGAGTGCATGGTGTGGCGGTCGCCCTAGGACGATTTCCGAGTCTGCTGGAACGATTCCCAATCGCTCTGCACAAGATTCGTGTACTGCTCTGGCGTCGACTGGCCAGCCGCCATCTTTTGGAGTTCGGTGGGCAGCAGCGTTGTGAACTGAGGGGCTGCCCAGTCGAGGAACGGGAAGGTACCGGGGCCGGCCTGCGTATGGTCGATGAGGTCGAGCACCGAGGCCGACGTGGGCCCGCTGGCCAGGTCGGACGATGAGACGAGGCCGCCAGGTACGCCCCATCCATTCGTGTACAGGAAGTCGCTCGTCTCTGCACTCAGGAAGAAGTCAAGGAACGCCGCGGCGACGTCCGGGTGCTGCGTTTTCGAGCTGATCACAAGAGGGGTGGAAAGTCCGCCACCCACCGGCGACGAGCTGGAGCTACCTGGCAGCAGGAAGACTCCGCCGTCGTCGCCCAGGTTGCTGTCCACGCCGCCGGCCATCCAGCTGCCGGAGATGTAGTACATGCTCTCGCCGTTGAGGAAGAGGCCCGCGGCGTCGGAATCGGACGTGCCGGAGGCGCCGTCCTGGAAATAGCCTGCGCCTTGCCAGTCCTGAATCTTCTGGGCAGCGGTGACGTTGGCCGGATCGGAGAATGAGCCGGAGGCGCCGTATACCCAGTCGTTGACCTCCTTCGCGTCGGCGGCAAAGGAGCCCCACAGCGCCATGTTGGTGTGGATGTAGGTGCTCGATTGTGCGATCGCGGTTATTCCGGCGGCCTTCGCTCCCGATAGTGTCGACTCGAACTCAGCAAGGGACGTTGGTGGCGCGTCGAAGCCGGCCTTGGCGAGCAAGCTCTTGTTGTAGAAGACGCCGATCACATTGCTCTGTTCTGGAACGCCGAAGAGGGCGCCGGAACCCCATTGGTTCCCCTTGCCCGTGTCGAAACGGAACACGTCAAGCGCTGCATCCGAACCAACTCGGCTCGGCCAGTCGTAAAGCTTCGAGTAATCGTCGAGCGGCAGCAGAAGGTCTGCCCTGACGAAGTCGTAAAAGCCTTGGCCGTAGCCCGTCGTAGTGAGCATCATTACATCCGGTGGTGTCGGGGACGATGCCTTGAGCGCGATCGAGCTGGTGTGTGAGTTGTAGTCGGTCGTGTCTCGCTCAATCGTTACGTTCGGGTACTTCGCCTCGAACTGAGCGATGACATCTGCGAATACTTCTCCCGTGCCTGACGTACCCCAGCCGTCGGCAATCGTCAGGGTGACGTCCTTAGTCGTGTCGAATCCGGCACTTGCCTCTCCACTCGCCGATGGGCCCGCCGTGCCCGAGCCTGGTGCGCAGGCCGCCAGGCAAAGGGCAAGACTCACCGCCCCGGCTCCGGTGATCAGGACCCTCCGGGAGGGCCGGCCGGGCGAAGTGGAACTCTGTGACTGCACTGTCTTGCTCCTCTATTCGGCAGGCGTCGCGACGACGCGGTCATCGAATGCTGATCCCGATGACTGCGATCATGCTGTCACGCGTCCGTAATGCCGGTCCAAGACGAACACGATGCCTGCGATAAGACATCGGTTATGGCAGCCGAACCCGATTACCACGCCGAGATGGCGCGCCCGACCTGCTCCGCACTGATCCGAATCTGGTCGAGCTCACGGCGGTTGTCGCCCGCACGACAGATCAGTGTGAGAGGTAGAGTCCAGCGGCTCTCTTCGATAGGGAGGAAGGTCACCTCGGGGCGCGGCAGCGATGCCGCCGAGCGCGGTAACAGGCTGAAAGTCTGCTGATCATCGAGAAGGTAAGTGCGCGGTGTGATACGGCGGGACTCCTTAACCCCTCGGAGGCCGACGTCCGCCTCGCTGCAGATATCAAGGATCATGTCGTAGTAGTCGGGCGCCGATGCACGCGGCCAGATCAGCAGCGACGAGCCGCTGAGCTCGCTGAGGCGCACGGACGGCCGCCCCGCAAGCGGGTGCCCCGTGGCCACGGCAACGCACAGCGGCTCGTCAGCGATGTGCGCCACCACGAGACGCGGGTCGCTGGTCGGACAGTGCGCGAACCCGACATCGTAAGCGCCGACGCTGATCGCGGGCCCAACGGCGCCAGTGTCGAGTTCGTGCTCCTCAATATCGGCCGCCGTCAGCACCCTCTCGAGGAGTGACAGCAGTGACGGCATGAAAATGTTGGCGAGGCTCGGGCTATACGCGACACGAATCGTACCGCGCCCGCTCGCCGCGATCTCGCGTGCGTTGGCGACGCCTTGGTCGAACATCGCGAGTGCCCCCTCGACGCTGCGCAGCAGCGCTTCGCCTGCTGGAGTGGGCGTAAGTCCGCGCGGGCCTCGATCGAAGAGGACTACGCCAATCTCTCGCTCGAGGCGCCGAATGTCTTGTGAGAGCGACGGCTGCGAAATGAACAGCCGGGCTGCGGCACGGCCAACGTGGCCTTCTTGGCTGACTGCGACGAATGCTCGCAGCAGTCGTAGGCTCACGTTCATCCGGGTGCCTCGGGTGGGCGCATGTCCGAGATTGTAGTGAGCCTTCTGTCGCCGTCAGCTGACGTGGGCAGTCATGAGAGCGCCGCTGCGCGCGCAATCTGCGCGCCAAGCCTGGCATTCGAGCGGTACACGTCGATATTTACGCGCAGGCTTTCGCCCTTGGTGGCGCGCTGTATGTAGTCGAGCAGGAATGGTGTGGTGGCGTTGCCGGCGATGCCACCGGCCGCCGCCCTTGCCCAGGCCTCCCCGATCACGCGGGCGTGCTCGTCCGGGTCGAGCTGCTTCTCGCGCGAGATCGGGTTGGCAACCAGCACAGCGGAGGAGAGCCCGAAGTCCACTTGTGCGCGGAGGACGGCCGCCACTTCTTCGGGTGCGTCGACAGCGTACTCGATCCATGAGCCTGACTCGGTGACGTAAAAGCCCGGGTACGCGTTCGTGCCGAAGCCGAGAACGGTGATGTTGAGTGTCTCGAGCCGCTCAAGAGTTGCGGGGATGTCGAGGATTGATTTGACTCCCGCGCTCACGATGACGATTGGCACACCCGCGAGAGTTGTGAGGTCGGCACTCTCGTCAAATGTCTCGCTCGCGCCCTGGTGTACGCCGCCGAGGCCGCCGGTCGAGAAGACGCGGATACCGGCGTGGTGCGCGAGGAACGCGGTCGCCGCGACGGTCGTTCCCCCACTCAGGCGTTTCGCGGCAACGACCGCGAGATCGCGCTGACTCACTTTGACCACCTCGGTCTCGTTCGAGAGCTGGTGAATCTGCTCGTTGCTGAGGCCAACGACGGCCGTTCCGGCGACGATGCCGATTGTCGCGGGCACCGCGCCCTCCTGGCGGACAATGTCTTCCGCTTCAAGAGCGACTTCTTCGTTTATTGGTCGGGGAAGCCCATGGGTGAAGATCGTGGACTCTAGCGCGACGACCGGCCTGCCGGCCGCCGTCGCCTCCGCGATCTCATCGGAAACCACGATCGCGGATGCGTGTGCAGTGGACATATGACTCCTTGTCTTGACGCGCCGGCGGCGCGAGGTCATTCTTCGGTGGAGCGAACGCTCCCGACGAGTTCGAGGGGAAGGGCGAGCGACCTGAGCCCGTCGGCACGCTCAGGGTCGCACGCGACGAGGAAACACGTGCTCGCCCCGGCAGACGCCCCCAGGTCGGTGTCGACGTCGTCGCGGAGCTGCACGCCCGCGTTCGCCGTGCGCGCGAGTTCAAGCGCCTCGAACCGGATGCCATGGCTCCCGACGGGGAGCACCTCGTGAACGCCCGGCAGCCGTGTCGCCGCGGCGACGTGGACCGCGGATGCCGTGCTTCCGTCCCGCTCGGCGTACGCATCGACGCCGATGCCCGAGCGGCGGCGCCCGACCACCCACAGCTCGTCTCCGGGACGGGCGGTGCCGACACGCAGCGCCGCTGTGTCGAGCACGCCCATGACGGTAATCCCGACGCCTGTCTGCCTGGTGGGCATGTTCGACTCGTCAGACCCCGTAATCATCACCTCCAGGCCAGCCTCGTCGACGATGTCCTTGATTCCCTGGAGAATCCGGACGCCCGTGACCAGTAGGTCGCAGCACAAGTTGTCGACGATGAGGAACGGGGTCGCGCCGACAGCAAGAACCTCCATGAGCGGTACCTTGGCAACGCTATAGCCGGTGATGCGAGGGTCCTGTTTGAGGTGATCAGCGGGAAGGTCGCCGATTGAGGCGTTCGAGTCGCACGCGATCACGAGCGACCGAGATCCGAGGTCGACTATCACGAGGTCGCGCAATCGGGTGACCGTAAGTCCGAGACCGCTCCACGACTGCGGTCCGACTAGTCCCGAAAGGATCTCGCTCACGTTCATCGTTGTTCCTCCTCCGTCGCCGCGACGACTATCACCGCGGGTGACCCATCATTGTCGCCGTGGGTTACCCTCCGATAGTCGCGTGCGCGAGCTCTGACGGCGCGAGTCGTCCCTTGTCGGTGAGGTAGGCCGTTACAAGGTCGGCGGGGGTGACCTCGAAGAACTGGTTCGTGATGTGCACGCGCCCGGAGACGGCCATCTCCCAGCCCTCATGCATCTCCTCGGACGGCCGCTGCTCCATCGCGACGTCGGCGGGATCGCCCTCGTAGAGCTTGGAGACCTCACTGACGACGTAGAGGGGGACACCATAGTGGCGGCAGGCGAGGGCGAGCGGCAGCGTGCCGGTCTTGTTCGCAAACGATCCGTCAGCGAACAAGGCGTCGGCACCCACGATCGCGAGATCGGCGCGGCTGGCCGCGACGCCCACTGCTGCGTCGCTGTATCCGACGAACTCGACGGGAAGATCCGAGAGGGCCGTCACGACACGCCTCGACTCGCGATACGGACGAGACTCGGTGAAAGCAAACGTGAGCTCAGGCGTGCTCTGGCCGGCCCGCCGGAGGACGTTGATAAGTGAGCCGCTAAAGGAGTGGAACAGCACGGTGTTCCCCGGAGCGATAACGTCACCGGCATGTGCGGCGATCAACTTGATCGCCTGCTCGGACTCCGCGATGAACTCGGCCATCGCAGAGATGACTGACTCTGCGCCATCGTCGACGCGACTCCACGCGATGTCGGAGACGGTGCGCACGCTGGTCATCGAGGGCTTGGTCGCGATCAGCCAGTTGGTGGTCTCGCTGAGCACCGCGCGTAGCGTCGCCGCATCGCTCGGCTTCTGCGCCTGAAGGGTCAGGATGATCACCTCGGCCGCAGCGCGTCCAAACGCGCTACCCCCCGGCACAGTGTTCTCGGCGATGGCGATGCGAACTTCTTCGAGGCGGTCCACGGGCGTTCCTTTCTTTGGGGTGATGTCCCGCGACCGAGCCTCACATGTGCTCAAGACCCCCGTCCAAGACGAAGAACCGTGTAGCGATAACGCGTTTGTTATCGCGACACGGGGCCGTCTGGCGCGGGCTCGCGAGACGAGAAGGCATTGAGCAGCTGCGCCATCAGTCGCACGGGGCTCGCATCGACCGCTACACGCGCGTTCGGTTTCCTTCCAGTGCGGTGGTGCAAATCGATCACGCTGCGCCCGACGGTGAGGCGGCCCTGGGTTTCGACGTCAACATGCGCTTCGACGGTCGTGAGCAGCCGCCGATCTAGCAGGGCCGCGACACATACTGCGTCGTGCACGGGCGCCGTCCCTCGCTCCGCCATCGGCTGCGAGTCATCATGGCCGACGATGCGCTGCTCCACGAGCTGCGCCGACGCGATGCCGGCAGGGGTCCCAGCCGCCCGCAGCCGTGAGCAGTCATCGCGACTAAGGAGCGCTCGGTGTGTCGCGTCGAGCGGCACGAGCAGCAGATCCGAAAATCCTGCGGAAAGGACCTCCGCCGCGGCCTCCGGATCGGCCCAGAGGTTGAATTCGGCGGCGGCGGTGACGTTCGACACGGCATGCCCCCCTCCCATGACAACAATCGTGTCGATCGCGTGCGTCATGGGCGGGAATGACCGGACGGCACGAGCGACATTCGTGAGCGGGCCGGTAGCGACGAGCGTGAATCGCGATCCGTCGGCCAGATGTCGTCGAGCTTCGGTGATCAGGAAGTCTGTCGCGGAGGCGTCCTCCGGCGGACCGGATGCCGGGGGCAGATCGAGATACGTCCCGTGCATCTCGAACCCGGTGAGTTGTGCCTTGGGCACGGGAAAGTCGTCACGCTCGAGAGGACGAGCGGCTCCCTCGTACACCGGCACGTCGGACCTGCCGATGAGCTGCAGCACGCGGCGCGTGTTCTCTGTAACCACGTCAACGGGGACGTTCCCTCTCACTGTCGTCACAGCGGCCAGCTCGAGTTCGGCGCTAAGGCCCGCGAGCATGATCGCGACGGCATCGTCGGTGCCGGTGTCGCAGTCGAGCACTACGCGTCGAGCCATGGTGTCTCTTCTCGCCGGAGATGCCGGCTTTGGGTCGGACGTGCTGGATTACCGCTTCTTCTGAGACAACCAGTGCCACCGGGCTGCGGTCCAGGATGCTTTCAAGGCTGACGATAGGCCGCAACTTATAAGCTCCGGCAGGAAGAGCGCGCCTCGCGTGACAACGCTCGGGTCAGTGACATCGCCCGACGCGGACTTGACGCAGTCCGCCGCCGCGACATTCGGCTCAGAGCACCCCGAGACAAGAACTGATCGAGCCCGCTCAAGAAGTCCACGATCGGTGGTCCACGCACGGGTCGTTCGAACGACGCGCAGTGTCGGCAGGATCCGCGATTAGCCATCCAATGCGGGCGCCTCATCGAGCTATAGACGCCCACTTCGTTTCGCCGCCTGTCCACGGTGGTGCTGAGGTCACAGCCTCTAGTCGGCTCGGCTGCGCAAGAGAAGTCTTCGGGCATGAATGAACTACTGATCGGATACGCTCGCGTGTCCACATACGAACAAGACCTGACCGCCCAACGAATCGCCCTCGAGCACCTTGGGGTCGACCCCGCCTACATCTTCACTGACCATGGGCTGACCGGCACCAACCGGGCACGACCCGGCCTTCGTGAAGCACTGGCTGCCTGCCGAAACGGCGACACGCTCGTGGTGGCGAAGCTGGATCGGCTGGCTCGTTCGCTTCGCGATGCGAAGGACATCGTCGACGAGCTGACGGCGAAGCACGTCAAGCTGAGCATCGGTGGTTCGGTGCACGATCCACTCGATCCGGTGGGCAGGCTTCTCTTCAACGTCCTTGCGATGGTCGCCGAATTCGAGTCCGATCTGATCCGAGCTCGAACCCGCGAGGGGATGCAGGTGGCAAAGGCCAAGGGTCGGCTTCGCGGGAAGCAGCCGAAACTATCCATGCCTCAGCAACGTCATTTGATGGAACTGCACAACGCCGGTACTCACTCAACGGCCGAGCTCGCCGAGCTGTTCAACGTTGCCCGCTCCACGATCTACAGGACCATCGAGCGACAGAATCGGACTGTGGGGAGCGGCCGGCCCTAGCCGGGTGACGCTACGGCCGGTGGCGCGCTGGCGGACCGGCTTGCGGGCGGGTTGGGCGCCGCATGAGAACCGGGCCAGGTAGCCCGAAATGGCTTTATGCAAGCACGGAGGCGGCTGGCGCTGAGCCAAACCACGGCGGTCCCGCAGACCACAGCGCACAGACGTTCCAAATTCATTCAGACAATGCGGCGAAAGACAGCGGGTCGAAAGTGCCAGACGTCGAAATCGAAGGCACTCAGTCCGACCGAGAGACTGCGTCTTCAGTTGGGCCAGCGGGTGGCGAAACGCGGATCGTTTCAGTCTGACCCACCGTGGCTCGAATTTCCGGGAGGGTCGCATACTCTCCCCCGAGCAGGGCACCTATCAGCATGACAACCAGCACAATCACCGAAATCACGATTAGCGCAATTGTCGAAGCGTCTACTTGAGGAGCCCATGAGAAGACAGGGATCTGTCTAAACCAGTCGTTGTAGATGTTGATTGCCGCGCGGAGGCCGAGGAATGTGCCTGGCGGCGCCACAAAGAGGAAGACAAGCGCAAATGGAAGTACCTTCAGCAACCCGAAGAGGGGATGCTTTCGGTCACGCTTCCAAGCAATATCGTTGACCCAAATGTTCCAGACGCCGCCGACGAGACCGGCAAGGATCGCATAGAGGACAAGAGAGACCGCGCTCAACGTGACGAGGGGCCACAGACTGGAGCTTTCGAGAGTCGCGACAATGAATGACCACACGGCGCTTCCGCTCGTGATGTCTTTCATGTCATCAGGGGTCGCAAGCCAAGGAATCCACGCAATTATCAGCGGCGCGCTCGCTACCGATGCAATGAACGCTAGCAACCTGAGTAGAACAAGCAGTCGTACCGCGCGCGCGTGATCGTTGGAGAGTCTCCTGGCTTCGGTCACTCGCCCCGTCTCATCCTCCAGGATCACACTCCTGGCGATCGGATCAATGACCTGAGCGATGTTCTTGGCGTACGCGATGTGGTCGCTGATCACTGATCCAAGATTTTGCACCCGCCTCTCCTCGGGCCCGGGTTGAAGTTTGTACTTCTTGATCATCTCGATTCGCGCGTCCGGTAAGAGCCGGTCAATAGTCTTCTGCCCTGCCTTCAACTGCTTCGCCACTGAACGCTTCGCCGTCTTGCGCACTTGGGCATGAGCAAATGACATTGAAAGAGCGGCGTAGGTCTCCATGAATCGAAGCTTGGAAGGATCAATCCCGAACTCTTGGTTCGCTACCTTCAGCCACGCAATGGATAGTCGCTGACTACATGCGTCGACAGCATTCCAGCGCGCCGTGCTACGCCGAAAGCCCTTCAGCCCGCGAGGCGAGATTGGCCCCGCAGGAACGGGGTCGAAACCAGCCCAAATATTTGTCCAGCGAGTTGCGCTTCGCCGTTGCCACGCAACCACAGGGTCCGGCGTCACTTCCTGCGAGCCCTGCCAACCCACACCCGCTAAGAGGTCGACAGCACCTCCGACGGTTACAAGATGATCGACTCTAATGTCTATAGAGCCGAGGAGGGCCCGAGCGCTGATCGCTGCTCCCTGCGAATGCGCTATGACGATCGTTCGCTTTGCGCAGCGATTAGCATGCCGCACCTCGTCGCGAACACAATTCATCATCGCTTCCGCTCGCACGGGCTGGTCGGTCCACACCGCCGCGTCGCCGATGAAATCTGTCAGCAGCAGGACCGCGCCACGTAGCCAGCGGCTTAGGCCAGGGATACGCACGAGAACTACAAGGAGGAAGGTTAGAAGCACGGCTATCGCAGGCAGAATCCAACCAACGATCACCAGAGCAACTGCGCCCACTAGTGACATGACGAGTGCAAATAGCGCACCGGCGTAGATGAAGATCATTTCCGCATATAGCCGGAAGATGGAATATGGACGCACTGCCATGATGCGTGGCGCCGCATCCTCAACTCCCCGCGTGCGCCCGAAGGCCACGAAAGGGACAGCAACCGGCCGGACCAGTTCACGACCCATGGATCGCCACGTGCCGAGAGAGTTACGCAGTAGCAGCATGGCAAGTCGTAGCGCTGCCCTAAATCCGTTTCGAACGACCCACCCTGGCAAGCTCTTCGCGGATGGTGGCAGGAATGAGTCTGCCCAGCGCGCCTCAGTAAAAATGATGTCGCGAGTTCCGCTCGGCTGGTCTAGGCGCACGACGACTCGGGCCTCATCGCGAGTACTCCCGGCTATACGTGAGTCCGTGATCTGCGTAGCGCCACCCGAATGCCGCATCAAATAGTCAAGTCTTCTGGTGAGCGGTTCACACCATTCGAGCAGCGTCTCGGACCGTAGTTGTCGGCCGATCCCGTGAACCAAAACGACCGCAGTGTCGAACTGCGTCTCGTGGGTGTCCGCAATACCCTCTAGCGTGAGACCAGCGCCGATCAACCCTGCGTCGACTTCACTGTCGTTAGTTTCGCGTGGGCCCGAAACGCCAACGCTGGACGATTGCTCGCTCACGCTGGTCAGTCTGTCGCAAACAAGACGGACGGTCCATGAGGTCCCACCATCGATCGAACTCACGCCGAGTTGTTGCCAGGACCAGTGCGGCACAGCTGTAGAGCGTCATCGCCCCACATCCACTCACCTGTCACGAGTGGACTCTGCCCGCAGAAGCCTTTCAGGTCTTCGAGGACTGACGACTTGATCATCTCGTGGACGAGTTGGTACAGCCCGGCGAATGCGAGGGTCGAACGGATCGCTTCCGGCTCTAGTTTCGCCTTCAGTCGGGCACTCCATCCTTGAGGGTCTTCGTCGTAGCTTACGGCGCCAGGATCTCACTTCCAGCGCTGTTCATGGGCATCAGCGGTATGCGCTCCGATCACCGATGACGCTGCAGGGTCCCGGAAGATCATCACTCCTGGGCCGTCGTGGGACCCACAGTCCGGTCCATTCCCATCTGCATCGCGTTAGGCGTTCGGAGCGGTAGCGCTACGGGCATGGCTCGCATCGGGATCCCAATAGCACGCGCTGACCACCGTGCGCGTCGGACCGCTTGCGAGCAACGCCCGGTTATGGATCCTCTTGCGAGGTCGATCCGTGGACTGCGGTGGTGGTGATTGGGTGCCGGCTCAGTGCGGTGTCCCCGCGTGTATCGTCAAGCCGATGTCAAAAGACCTCGCACAGACGACGAAGCGCTCGCGGGCAATGATCATGCTGTTTGGCCGCCGCACCGCGATGCCGGCAGCACCGCGCACCTCCAGCCTCCGGTCAGCCGGATGACTCTCGGGTGCTTATTCATGTTGCTCTGGTCGCTCTTCGCCATTGGGATGGGCATCGTGTTCGTCAAGAAGGCGTCGTCGATCGGCGACATGATGTGGACTCGGAACGAGAGCCTTACTCGGCACTCGCGACTGCTGGCGATGCCGCGGAGTTACTACCTCTGGCTTTGTCGTATCGGGGGCGCAATCTTCGTGCTCATCGGCCTCGTTATCGCGTTGCTGACGGTGCTGGGCATCGCCCCGTAGCTCGAGGTCGCACTGGTGAGCGGCTGACGCCTGTTCGGAAGCGGGTCCTCATCCTCGAGAGGTTCGGCCGCATAGGCGGATCCTTCTCTGGCTCATCGAGCGGGTTGTTGCCCGTCGCAGCGGCGGATTCGGTCGCGAGTTGGTCAGGTTGCAACCGGCGGTGTCGCCCGACGGTGACGGCGCGTGAGATCGACGGCACCGATCGTGAGGACGGCGAAGAGCGCGAGGAAACTGGTCAGATACAGGGGGCGGGCCCACGGGGAGTAGTCGGCGCCACTGATCATGTAGGTGTCAGCGAGGCCCATCCCGGCTCCGAATGACGCGATGAAATATGCCGGCGCTCCGAACGCCAGCAACACGAGGTAGCCGAACACTGCGGCCAAGGGAGTCGCGTCGGGGCGGACGACGATGAGCACGAACAAGATGATCGCGAGGCCGATTCCAAGGCCCAGGATACCTGCCGTTATGGGCGTGTTCAGTGACTCGCCGACCGCGGCCATGTCTGCGTGGATCTGATCGAGCCTTCTGCCCGGGGCCGCGGCAAGCTAGTTGAGGACAAGAATTTGGAACGCGGCCAACGCGGCGTATGCGGTGACGAGGACCATGCCGACGGCTGCGAAGACGACGGCGATGCGATGCTCGGTGCTTCTGTTCCGCGAATGGGTCATCCATTGAGTGTCGTACCTCGGAGTCGCAAGTGCCATCGGTCGCTCCGGCGACAGACGTCCGATAGTGGATCCTGATGGAATCGGGCGTCATGTCCGTCCGGACGGCTCCGTGCGCTGACACGATTGCGTCGTGGAACAAGTCGACGAAATCCACCGGTGGAGCCCCCGGCAGATAGCGGACGCTTGGATCGCCAAGTGGGCTGATGGGACAGGTCTCGACGAGACCGATCCGATACCCGACCTTGATCACGACTTTGAGCTGATGCGGCACCCGACGATCGTGCTTGATGCCATCGTTGAGGTCGTCAACGCCGTCGATGACGACCCAGACGACAAGTACTTTGCCGTCCTGGCGGCTGGCCCCCTCGAGGACCTACTGAAGAACCACGGACCGGTGATCATAGATAGGGTCATCCACTTGGCCGACGCGCGGTGGCAGTTCCGCAAGCTGCTGGCCGGCGTCTGGTGGGGTGAGGGCGACGTCGACCCAGAGGTCGCCAGTCTCATCGAGGCGCACCGAGGTCCGCTTTGGTGAGACCGCACGTAGAGGGATCCCATCTAGGACAACATCTGTCGCGGTGACGGACCGGCATTCGAACACCTTGAGTCGGCACTTGGCGTCCGGTGCACGGGTGACCACTGGCTTCAAGTTCGACGACTATTTCGTATCGCGGAACATAATCACGGTGTCCACGGACTACCTGAACACGGAGTGGAACGCGTTCTGAGCCTCAACGACACCTGGGTGCGGTGTAGGCCCCCACAAAGTTCGTTGGAGCCACGGTCGAACGCCACGCCGTCCTTTTCAGCGCCCCAGCCATCGGTCGGCATAGTCGGTGCTTTGTGAACCAACGAAGACGGCGCGCGCAAGAATTCGATAATCATCCACGGCGTGGAAGTCATCCCATACGATCGCAGTAAGGCCCGGATCCTCGAAAGGTGAGTACGACGAGGGCGATCTGGACGAGTCCGATCTAAGTGGGAACGGCGGTGGGGGCAACGAGGACTGGGAGCACTTCGCCGACCTCTACGACGCGGCTAGTCCCTCCACGAACCCCAACCGGCTGCTCGTCGCCGCGTACTGGGTTCAGTACATGGAAGGCAAGACGGCATTCGGCTCGCTGGAGCTGAACAAGATGCTCAAAGACCTCGGGCACGGCGTGACCGACACGGCACACGTGATGGGTGCACTAATCAGCCAGAAGCCTTCGCTGATCCTCCAACTCAAGAAGTCAGGCAAGTCTCGTCAGGCCCGCAAGACATACAAAGTCACCGCCGCAGGCAAGAAGGCCGTCGAGCAATTGATCGCGAATGGCGCTTGACCCAAAGGACGCGTTCAGCGCCCGGGTCGCAGCGGGCATCGATCACTGAAGGCTCCCTCATCGAGACGATTGGTGACGATCGTGCGACCAGTTTTCGTTGAGGGATCGACTACGACTCGCGGTTCTTCCGATCTCGCAGGCGTCGGCGGTGAGAGATACAGTCGGATCTCAATGACTGCGGAGGACGGGATCGATGGCTCTACACGCACAGGTGTCGCGCATCTACGACCTTCGTGAGACTACGACTCTTGATTTCATTAGGGCGATTCGCAATGTGCCGGCCGACGACAAGCTCGAACTTGATGCCTCGAATGTGGCGGGCATTTACCCAGACGGCGCGGTATCTTTCGCTGCCGCCTACCAGCACTTCCGAGACAAGGGTGTCAACGTGTCAGTCGGTGCTCAATCGGCCGACCTACAGCGGACCCACGTTTTTGAGCCCATGACGATTGACCGCTTCGTCCGGTACGAGACACACCTCACGCACAACGTTTGGATGTACCGAAGCGAGGAAGAGGCTCAGAAAATCGCGGACAAGTTCGTCGAGGCTCTCGTGGATCAGGTGCGCTGCGAGAATGGCGTGGTCGACACCTTCAACTGGTGCTTGTACGAAGTGATGGACAATGTGTTCCAGCACAGCGGTGCCGAAGCTGGCTTCGTAATGATGCAGCTTCATAAGAGCACCCGGCAGTGCGTCATTGCGATTGGCGATAGCGGCGGGGGCATTCAGCGCTCACTTGCCCTTTCTCCACACGAGGGAGTCGACCGCTCTAAAGTCCGCGACGCCCGCAGTGCAATCGAGTACGCCGTCCAGCAAGGGGTGACGAGCAAGGGGAAGCTGAATCAAGGCAACGGCCTCTACGGGCTCGCGAGAGCATCGGAGATTAATGGAGGGCGTCTCCGGATCGTCTCCGGCCGCGGAACTTGGTCCAATGATCCGGATAGTCCCGGATCAAATGACCTCAATCGCCCGTTGCTCGATGCCTCAGACAATCACGCCACGCTTGTCGACTGGCGGCTGCACTGTGCTGCTCCAGTGAGGATCGAGGACGCACTCGGTGGTCGGACCGCTGGCGGGAGCTTCCTCGAAGCAATCGAGGCTCCAGAGGGGTACCACCGCGTGGGTGTACTTGAGATCGAGGAGGCCCTGGGTTCACGAGCAAAAGGCGCAGAAGTGCGGACGCGTTTGAACAACTACCTCGTCGCTGGTGCAGACATGATCGTCATGGACTTCTCGGGAGTGGGTGTCATCTCATCCAGCTTTGCCGATGAGGTACTAGGAAAACTGGCTGTCGAGCTGGGCGAGCTTGAGTTTCGGCGTCGCGTGTTCGTGGACTCGGCCTCTCCCACAAATCGTGGCCTGATCGAACGTGCCATCGCTCTCAGAATTGAGTCCGGCATGTAGCAGTGTCGGGCGAGCCGACAGACCTCACCTCGGTGCCACAGCGCAGGTAGCGCCGACGTCCACGCCGGCGGAGGGGTTGATCCGGTTGCGCATCGCCCAGATGTCGGACCGCGACCGCGGCCCAAGCCTACGGTTCACGGCACGATTCGCTCTCGCAAGCTATTCAAACGAGGCTCTGGCCAACAATCTGAACACATCGTCCCGTTGGCGATTGCCGTTCGACGGCCGCTCAACGAGACGGGTGTCGTCAAGCTAGTTGCCGCTACCCGCTCAGGGATTCCTCACCGAACACGCATGGCCAATAGGTTCAGCCTGCATCGAACTGTCGGCTACCGCCAGTCCGACCAGCGCGCCTGGAGCTCCACGAGATACACCGACTGAGGTGCGAGGTCGAGGTCGAGCTGTATGTCGCCGGCGTCGGACACCCGTGCGTCGTGTGGGCCCTCGACTGCCCCGGTCGTCGAGGTGCGCGTGACGCTTACCGTTCGCCCAGGCCAGGGAAGGTTGCGGATGTCGATGCGGGCGGATGCTACTCCGGCGGACGCGAGTTCAGACCGTTGCGGCGGCAGGGTGAGGCCCAGCTCGATGCGCTCAGCGCCGATGGGGATGCGGAATGTGAAGCGATCTTCCGTCCTTTCGATCAGCGCCACGTCGGGGGCGACGTAGTTGGCCAGGAGCACGCGGACGACATCTCCGTCCCGACTGGCCGCGCAGGCGAGACCCGATTCATCCCCACCCGTGACCGCGAGGCGGTGACCCGTGAGTGCTCGTCCGGCGAGGGCGAGGGCGCGGGACCGTTCGTCGGGATCGTCGTCCGCCGTTCCGACGCCGCCCGGGTCGAGGATGCCGTAGTGCGGGTCTCGGCCACTGTCGGCGCGGAAGAAGAACGCGTGGTCGATGACGGTGTCCTGCAGGTAGATCGCCGTCGCTGCCTGGAAGGCGCCCTTCTCCGCCGCTGGCGCGGTGCTGCTGGGAACGGCGAGATAGTTCCAGTAGCAGAGCGTCAGGTCGGTGTTGGTGAATCCGTGGTGGTCGAGCAGCGCACGCAGTTCGGCGGACACGTAGCGGTAGTCGAGGGGATCGCGACTCCCGTCCGTGAACCAGAGGAAGGAGAAGAAGTCCAGCGGCAGGTCGTTTTCGCGCACGAATTCGAGGAAGCCCTCCCGGTACGGTGCATCGGCCTCGAGGGGGAAGGCGAGAGCCGGACCGCCGACCGTCAGTGACGGGTCGACGCGGCGCACCGCCTCGCAGAACGCCCGGTACATGGCGTAGAACTCCTCGGGCCGCCCCGCGAAGTGCAGGGGTCCGAAGTCGGGCTGATCCCCGAACTCGTAGATGCGGATGGGCGTCGACGGCCCGCCCGCCCATCCTTGCGAGTAGTGGCGCACGATGTGCTCCACGACGCGTCCGTAGGCGTCGATGTCCTGTGCGGGGAGCTTGTTGGAGGGGATCGAGCTGGCCAGCGTGAACATGACTTCGGCACCGGCCGAGTGCACCGACTCGACCCACTCGTCCGTCGCTGCGAAGTTGTAGCTCGCGGGATCGTCGACAGGGGCGTCCCAGTCGGGGAACAGGCTTGTCGGGTTGTTGCGGGTGTCGAGCCGTGAGACCCAGTCAAACGACCGGACGACCGTGACCCCCGCGTCGCGCCACAGTGGCGTCATGTCCGGGAACTGCGGGTAACCGGCGACCGGCCCGGGGATGCCTCCGACGCCGTTCAGCGGCCGGAAGGTACTCTCCTCACCGGCGTCGACGACGAGCACTCGGGTGGGGGAAGCCAGCGCAGGAGCGCCGGCAGGGGACGATTCGTCGGTTCGCGACACGAGCTTCTCCTTGAGAGTGAGGGGGCGGGTTTCAGCCGCTCAGTACGGCATCCGCAGAAGGCGGTTCGCGTATTCGTTCGCGATCGGCTCGTCGCGGCGGAGGTGCTCGATGCGATCGCGGTACGCCTCCGGCGTCACGGAGTCGAACTCCTCGAGCATCGACTCGATCGAGCGGTCGTGGACCGCGCGGACGCGCGGCAGGCGACGCTTCATGAAGTTGAGCTGGGCATCGAGCAGAGACTGATCCTTCGCGAGCTCCTGAGCGAGGACGACTCCGTCTTCGATGCTCATGGCGGCTCCCGACCCCAGGTACGGAGTCATGGTGTGTGCTGCGTCGCCCATGATCATCACGCGGCCGCGGAACCACGGGTACGGTACCCACACGGTCGAGTAGGGCGTGTAGGCGACATTCTCGGCGTGAAGGAGGTCCTCCAGTGCGTCGGCTAGGAACTCGGATCCTCCCGTGAGGGCGACCGCGCGATCGTGCATAATTTGGGCCATGTAGTCCGTGTCGTACCGGGGGCGCCCCTCCTCGGCCACCGTGAGGACCATGTACATCGTGTCCTCCGACAGCGGCGTGAGCATGATCTTGCCGCCGTAGCCTTGGCAGATGATCGGCTGCATGATCTTGCGTCGATTCGGAAGCCCCGCACGCCACGCCACGCCGCCTACCGGGCGGGGAGCGTACTTCTCGCCGAAGTAGTCGCGGCGAATCTGCGAGTTGAGGCCATCGAAGCCGAGGACGAGGTCGTACTCGTCCTGGTCGCCACTGCTGAAAGTGACCACCGCCTTGTCGTCATCCTGCGTCAGATCGGTGACGGTCGTGCTCATACGGAAGGTGCAGCCGTTGTCGAGGGCGTGTTGTGTGGCCAGCTCGAGGAAAGCGACCCGCGACATCGTCACGCAGCCCGGAAGGCCTTCGTCCTGCGACCCATAGCTCATGGTGCTGAGCAGATTTCCCTCGGCGTCATAGTTGTCGATCCCCGGCGCGGGGTGGCCCATCGCGAGGCATTTGTCCAGCAGGCCAATGTCGCGTACCGCTCGGAGGCCGTTGATGCGGAGGCCGAAGCCGACGCCGGCGACGCTGATCTCTGGCTTGTCGTCGATGACCTCGACCCGAGCACCGATCTGGGCCAAGGCGGTGGCGGTGGTCAGGCCGCCGATACCGGCACCGACGATCAGGACCTTCAGCGGCTCTGACATGACGTACTCCTTTCTGAGAACCGTCCGGACGAAGAGCCCGAGGACGGGAAGGCATTACTGATCAGAACGACGGCTCTGACATGAGATGTTCAAGCGGGAACAAGGACGGTCTCAGAGTTTGTCGGCGACCTGGCGCATGAGGGAGTGCTGGCGGCGGACCTGTTCGATCGAGCGCCAGGGCTCGCGTTCGCCTTCGTATTCGCTGGAGAGGTAGCCGGTGTAGCCGGCGTCGCGGATCGCGCGCAGCACCGGTTCCCAGGGGATCTGCTGGTCTTCGAGGGTCTCGTCGATGTCGTGGAACTTCGCCTGGATGAACACGACGTGCTCGGCGACGTGGGCGAAGTCGGCCGGGTCGACCCCGATGCCGTCCAGGAACGCCGGGCGCCGGCCGGGCAGCTCGCCGGGCTTGAGCGGGATCGGGCGGTCCTGGAAGATGCCGGTGTCGATCAGGATGCCGAAGTGCTTGGTCCCGGTGCGCGTGATGAATTCGATGTACTCGTCGACGACCTCGTGCTTGATCGGGGTGGGCGAGTGGATCTCGGGGCAGATGATCACGTCGAGCTCTTCGGCCAGCGGCAGGGACTGCTCGACGACCTCGGTCCAGATCGGGTGCGGGACCAGGTCGCTGGAGACGACGCCGATCTTCGGGCGGACGAACCGGAACCCGAGCCGCTTCGCGAGCCGCAGGTCGCGCTGGAGCTGCTGCGCGCCCTCCTCGACGGTCATGTCGCGGCCGTTCGGGCCGCTGGAGTGCAGCCGGGTGTCGATCCAGGAGCCGTAGTTCGTGGGCTCGAGGCCGTACTTCTCGAGCAGGCGGAACCAGTCATTCACCCACTCCTGCGACGGGTTCGGGTAGTTCGGGATGTGACCCTCACCGAGGATCTCGATGCCGGTCGCACCGATGTCGGCAATGCCGGCCATCGCGGTTTCGAGGTCGAGCACCGTGCCGTAGTCGCCCATGAAGCTGTAGAGACTCACGCCGTATTTGAACGGAGCACCGTCGGCCTCGGGCGAGAGTGTCACGTGCTTGGTGACCTGGTAGCGGCTGGGCTGGTGCTCGGTCGGGATGTACGACATCCGCAACCGCAGATCGATCGACACCTCATGTATCCCGTCCGGGAGGCCGCCAGGGAGGGGGACGGTGATGACCGCGGCATCCTCCAACGGCCACCGCAGATCCTCGCTCTCCCACAACTCCGCAAGCGTGTGCGTCTGACCCTGCAGGGTCCATAGCGGCACGTCAGCCGCCACGTCGACAATCCCGGGGATGCTTACCCCGATGCCGTCAATCAGGCTTGCGGCCATCCCGCGGTACGACGGCATCCGCACCCGGAACTGGAAGCCCGTGATCTCCCCGCCCTCCCGGACGTTACGGAAACCGACAGATTGGATGAGGTCACGTTCGAGCAGCATCAGTGTCATTCCTTCGATGAGTAAATGGGGTGAGCATGAGCGATCGCGCTGATGCTCACCCCACTGGTTAGTCGTGGTCAGTCTGGGTGGAGCTCAGGGAACTTCGCGGGGAGTGGTTCAGGCGAAGGTGTCGGTAAATCGGTCGTGGGCGACCGGCGGGACGGGCTCGAGCTTCTGCACCGTCTGGGGGCTGTAGGGGTGGTTCTTGTCGGGCGCGGGCTCGTCGGCGGGCGGCATGAAGACGGGCTTGCCGTCGTCGCCGAAGTACATCAGGTCGAGGTCGAAGGCGCCCTGGTTCTTCAGACCGAAGCTGACCCAGTTCTCCTCGAACGGCGCACGGGCCAGCTCGTAGCAGCGGAACTTCCAGAACTTCCACTCCCCGTCCTGCTTGAGGAAGTCAATGGCGTACTTGCACCAGACCCAGTGCGCCCAGACCTTCTTGCCGAGCACCTCTTCGGGCGAGTACATGTCAGGGAACGCCTCGGCGACCTTCGGGTCGGTCAGCCCGGACTCGGTGCCGGCCATCATCCACACGCCCTTCGCGGTCTCGCCGTCGGCGGCGACCTCGATCACGGGGGTCGTGGTCGCGTGCAGGATCAGCTTGCCCTCCGGGTGCGGACGACCGCGGTGGTAGTCGGTCACGCTCTGCCACGTCGTGTACTGGCCAGCGTTGGTGTAGCGAGCGCGGATTCCCTCCGTGCCCTCCTTCACCCACAGCGGGATGATCTGCTCGTCCTCGAACGCGTTGTGCAGCCACATGTAGCGGTTGAACAGGTTCTCGACCTGGCCGCGGTCCTCCGCGCGCTGCGCGAGGGCGCGCGCAGCGCCGACCTCATCACGCAGACGGGCGAGTTCGGCGGTGATCTCCTCGAGAGATGCCGCAGTGGTGGTGTCGGACACGGTGAAGCTCCTTTGCATAGCGGTTGTCAACGCGGCGACGATAACACGAATACCTACTTTGTCGTAAGTATTCGTTTGTGGTTAGGTGAGAGCGTGTCAACGGGAAGCGGGTACGCTCCGG
This sequence comes from Microbacterium lacus, assembly GCF_039531105.1. Taxonomy (NCBI): domain Bacteria; kingdom Bacillati; phylum Actinomycetota; class Actinomycetes; order Micrococcales; family Microbacteriaceae; genus Microbacterium; species Microbacterium lacus. The sequence continues at coordinate 193,198 of NZ_BAAAPK010000001.1, read as the reverse complement.
GACGCGCTCGGCATAAGCAGATCTTGGTCGAGGCGACCCGCGCTTTCGGTCGCGCAGGCTTCGATGGCGTCACGCTGCAGGAGATAGCCGACGCCTGCGGGATCTCCCGACAGGGGCTTCTCCACCATTTCCGGAGCAAGGAAGACCTCCTCATGGCGCTGCTACGCCAACGAGATGAGACCGATCAGGAACTGTTCCAGCGTGTGCTGAGGGAGTCCGGCTCGCCCTTCCAGGCGATCGTCGCCGTAGTGCGGGCAAATGCGGCCGCCCCCGGGATAACGGCCATGTTCACGCAACTCGCCGCAGAGGCGATCCGTCCCGAGCATCCTGCTCATGACTTCTTCCACGAGGTTTACACACGGATCCATCAGGACCTCCGCGTGACCTTGACCGACATGCAGCAACGAGGAACCCTGGTCGCCAGCATCGACACCGACCAGCTCGCATCCGGCCTCATCGCTCTACGCGACGGCCTCGCGCTTCAGCTCTTCCTTCGATCAGAAACGCAAAGTGCTGACGAGATGACAGGCACACTCGAAACGATGTTCAACCTCCTCGTCACGCAAAGCTCAAAACGCGCCTGAGCGTTCCGTCCAGACAACCAAGCCCGTCTGGCTCACGATAGTCACGTCAAGCCGAGAACCATTCAGTAAGGGGCCTGCTCGTGGGCAGCCCGGAAAGAGCGCAGGGGACCTTGGACAGTCGTGCGGGCGACTGCGAAAACTGACAGCCGGATCACCCGTGGCTCAAAGGACTGCAACGCCGCGATTCCCACAAGCTCCGCCTGATGAAGCTGCCCGCTCACCTACCTCAGCCCGGACCTCAACGATCCGGTCGACGACTCCTCCTAGTGCGAGACGATTGTTGACAATCTCGCGACCGTTGCCCGCTGAGGGATCCTCCAGCGCACAAACTGCATTGGCGCTCGTGTCCATGGCGCAAGAACAGCAGGCCGCTTTTGATGCGCTTTCGATGGTGTCGTTCGCAGATAGGTTGATGCGGCGCATTATTGGTAGGGATGTCGCAAACTACTTGGCGAAGCCCGTTAATCTGCAGGCCGCGAATGGACAAGCGGAGCCCCACTCAGATGACGCGCGTCGAATTTGACAGAGTCGACGCCGCGTCGTCCGCCGACTGAACCATCGACAAGACGCAACGGTGCGGACATGCAGGAATTGATCGGAAGGCTGACGGAACTTGATCCGGAGGCGACGGAGACACTTCGGGTGGTCACGTACTTCGATGCGCTAATGGCTGCTGGACTCGGGGTCGAGGCGATCGTGCGCGCAGCCGCGGCGATGGCAGGAGTGCCGGCGGGAGCGCGCACGCCGCGCCGCTTCGCGCGATTCACTCCGGACGGGCGTCGGCTCCACGCGGATCCGGCTGTGCAGGGCAACCAGGCTATCGAGTCGATGGAGGTCCAGGTGTGGATCGAGCGCGTTGGTGAGGCGCGGCCCAACGACGCAATGCTCTTGGAGCGATTCGCGGTCGCCGCGGTGACCGCCTCGCGGCGTGATTCGCCTACACGATCGTCTGTGGACGTCGCGATCGACCCGACGAGGAGCGCGCAGGAGCGTGAGTCGGCGCTGGGACGTGTAGGCCTCGCACCCGGGACGATGGTGAGGGTCTTGCTGACGCCGGCGGGCGTCACTGACAAGTTGCCGATCTCCACCACTACCCTCACCTCGGCCGGCGTTCTGAGCGTTTTCGTCGCTCGAGACAGGGAGACGGTGGAAGTATCGCGCTGCGGCGTCGGCGTTCGCGTTCGCGCGGACCAACTCCCTACCTCGCTTCGCACGGCTGAGCTCGCGTTTCGGCTCACGGATGACGACACTCCTGTTGTGGATGCGGAGTCCCTAGGCATCCTCCTCACCGCCGCGGCGGAGCTGCTTGAAGCTAGTCCGCCGCCTCCCGATGTCACGGCCCTGGCGCAGCTTGACGATCGCCAACGCGACGTCCTGCACGCGCTGGTCGGTTCGGAGAGCGTGCGCGCTGCAGCCGCCTCGCTGCACATGCACCACTCGACGATGCAAGCGCGTCAGCAGGCGTTCGAGTCGCAGCTCGGGTATGACCCGCGTTCGCCAATTGGGCGAACGCGCTACGAGCTTGCCCGCCTCGTGCTCCGGCTGCGGGGCACCGGGGCGGGATGACCGGTCCCGGCTGACGCGGCACCGCCCCACAGCGAATTCTGTCGGGCGGTGCCGTATTTGTCGTGCGGACGGCTTCGCGCTAAGCCTGCCCTCCAGCGAGCCGGGCGGATCGGTCTCGTCAGACGCCCAGTAGGCGGGCAACCCAGCTGTCGCGGGCGGCCGCGGATGCGATCGACAGGGCTGCGTGCGGTGCGAAGCCCTCGAAGCCGTGGAATCCGCCTGACCAGATATGCAACTCCGCGGAACCACCGGCGGCCCAAATGCGCGATGCGTAGTCGACGGCCTCGTCACGGAACACTTCGGCGGAGCCCGCGTCGATGAAGGTCGGCGGCAGGCCCGAGAGATCGGCAGCGCGTGCGGGCGCGGCATAGATCGAAACGTCATCGCCGGCGCGGCGGTCGCCGAGCAGCGCGGTCCAACCCATGACGTTCGATCCACGATCCCAGACGCCGATCCCGTCAATCTGTTTGCTCGACGTCGTGGTGTCGCGGTCGTCGATCATCGGGCACATGAGCACCTGCCCGATCAGGGTGCCGCCGATCCCTCGATCCCGGGCCAACAGCGTCGTTCCGGCGGCGAGCCCGCCCCCAGCGCTGCCGCCGAAGACCAGCAGCCTGTCGTGGTCGACGCCGACCTCATCGGCATGTTCGACCAACCACTGCAGGCCGGCGAAGCAATCTTCAACCGGGATCGGGTCCGGATGCTCGGGCGCTAGACGGTACTCGACGGTCACGACGACTGCGTCATGCTCGACCGCCCAAGGCAGGCAAAAGTGGATGCCCGCGAACCGGTCACCCGAAACCATTCCGCCGCCATGAATGTAGTAAATGCCCGGGCCGGCATGCTCGTGATTGCGCGGCGTGAGAATGCTTATATCGATATCAGCGCCGCCATGCCCAGAGATCGTCAGGTCGCGCCGGTCAACGCCGTATTCGTCCAAGAGCTCATCCACGGGCTTCATCCCCGGGAAGCCCTGACGCAATATCGGGATCATCTCGACGGTCTGGGTTGCGGGGAAGTTCGCGATTGAGAGGGCCGCGCCCAATTCGGCGTCGAACGGGGGAGCGGGGATAGTCGTTGTCATGTGTTCCTCCAAGGGCCACAGCGTGTGTCATCCCCAGCGTGCTTGGGCGCCGAGCCATGATCAACCGCCATTCGTCACCGCTTTGTGGCCGGAACCGCTCAGACGGCGGTGCGGTCGCCGCTCTGTTCCCGGTGGGTCGGGTGCGCCGAAACATCAGTCCAGTAAGTCGTTGCGATAAAACATGAAGTGGAGCTCGCCGCAGGCATGCGTTCGCTATTGCCCCAGCTTCGGCGCGCAGCCGGAGCCAGGATCACGACGCGATAGGCGTGGCCAACTGAGAGTTTCTCAGACTGCACGCGGCTGGGCGCCGGGCACGCGGTTGGCAGTCGCTGATCGTTCCAAGTCGGAGATGAAGCAGGCTGGAACGGCCCCTCGCCTTCTTGCGGGCGTGTTGTATTTGGTGGTGGCGATGATGCGGGTGCGGTCGACGTATCCCACTGTGGCTGTTGTGACGCGTTGATTGGCTTGCCTGAGGACGACTCGGCGGCGCAGTCCGATACAGGTAGGGTCTACTCAATCGGGGAACACCGTCCCCAGCATCTTGGGGGATGAGCATGCCGAAGTCGACCGCGCCACTTGACGGACTCACGCCTCCGCCCGCAGGCGGGCCTCGACCGGCGAAGCGACGTCTACCCACGTGGGCGTGGATCGTCATTGCAGCAGTTGTCTTCGGCTTCGCTGTGCTCCTGTCGCCGATCTTTGCTGTCTTATTCCTTGTCGTGCTCATCACGGGGATCGTCGGCCTTGTGCGCAACAAGCCGACCTGGCTGCGGTTACGAAGCCGCAAGGTCGCGACCTGGGTGACCGCGGTCGCCGCCGTGGGATTCCTGATGACAGGTAGCCTCGCGAACGTCGTGCTCACGCGGTCCCCGGAGACCGAGGCCAGAGAGTTCGTCTCCATCCCGACGACCTCCGCCTCAGCCACGCCCACCCCGACGCCCACACCGACGGACGTTGCGGTGACCCTCGTCGCAGTGGTCGACGGCGACACCATCGACACCAGCGGAGGCACCGTGCGCCTCATCGGAATCGACTCGCCTGAGGAAGGAGCATGGGGATACGCAGAAGCATCCGCGGAACTCGCCGCCTTCCTCGCAACCGGGCCAATCACGCTCGTGTCCGTCGATGGCCGCGACGACACCGACCAGTACGGCCGGCTGCTTCGGTACGTCAGAGTCGGCGGTCAGGACGCCGGTTCCCACATGCTCAGCACAGGGCGGGCGATCGCCCGATATGACGGCCGCGACGGCTACGGCACCCACCCTCTCCAGTCGGAGTACATCGGCCTGGATGGTGTGCACGAGATGCCCGCTCAGCCCGCGCCGGAGCCGGACCCCGCGCCGGCCGAGCCCGCGCCCGCCGAACCGGTGCCGTTCGTCGAACCGGCCGCACCAGCTACTGACCCGCAGTTCCGCACCTGCGGCGAGGCCAACGACAACGGCTACGGCGACTACCAGGCCGGGGTGGACCCTGAATACAACTGGTATCAGGATCGCGACAACGACGGCTGGGTCTGCGAAAGGTAGCCATCCGTTCCCGCATGCGGATCCCTATGCGTGCATTGCACGCTCACGGCACGTCGCGGGCGCGACTCATAGCCTGTACGTGACGGACGCTCACCTCCGCGTCAGCCGATCGATTCCGACTAGCGCCGGTAGTCGGCTCGATCTCCGCTTGTTTGCTTCCGGGTCCTGAGGACGGTGAGCGCCTGGCGGAACTGGATGACAGCGGCGATGACAGCTGAGGAGACGGTGTCGGTCGTGCTGGTCATCAGCACATTCACCGTGCCGTCGCTGTTGTCTCGCTCCTCCGTCATTGCGAGAGTGCTCACAGCGCGCATCAAAGATGGGTGAGTGAGTCCGCTGATCTGCATCCAGACGAGCACCCCGTGCCATCGGGCAAGTCCTGCGGCCTCTGTCGCGTCGCCGACGATATCTGCAAACCCTACTCGCCGCCCACCGACCGGAGAGGTGATCCCGATTCGGCTGGCGCACTCCGCAATTTGTCCGCTGTGCTTCTTTCTCCATGCGGTCAGCTGTCGACGCTGCTCGCTGAGCTTGGAGCGTGAGATTCCAATCAGGTCCGGCGCTTCGTCCGCCAATTCGAACGCGTAGTTCCGCAGCGAGGTCTCCTCGAAAAGCTCCCTCGCGGCGTTCCGCAGATGACGTGCCACGCGCTCTCGCGGATCGTCCGGAGCAAGCACCCAGTGAGCGAGGGCGCCGGCCTCGAGCGCGGATCTCGCAAGTGGGTAGCTTGCGACGAACGGGAGCGGATCCGCGGCGTCCTCACGGTGGATCTGGTGGAGCATCCGTAGGTTGTCGGACGCGAAGTTCAGTGAGTAGTTCACACCCGACGACAAGTGGCGCCACGCCGTGAACTCGTCATCCAGTGCCAGTTGAGAGTCCGCTAGCCGCTCGCTGTCACTCAACTTCTGCCACGACTCGAGCAGCAGGGGAATCTGTCGGATGCGCCGCCGGAAGTCGGCGATTTTCCGTAGCTCCTGGGGATCCTCGACCGATTCGGAGCGAAAGCCGTAGTTGCCTCGGTCGTCGGTCACCCCAAGAGAGTAGAGCCGACCGCGGACAGGCGACTCTCTCCAGTCGGGGGAGTCGGGCGCCACTCGGAGGGCTTCGTGCGTTCGTGACGCCAAGGCGATCCTGGAACGGACGGGGCGCTTGGACGAAGCGCTGGCGAAGGGCAGTCCGCTCGGCTCTCGACGTCTCAAGGCGGGTAAAGTCACTTCAGTCGGTCAGATGTCGATGAGGCTGACTACATTCGCCGCGTGAATCAGCTCTGCTCGGTCGCGAACTGGCGCGGGCCCGGAGGCTTCACGCGTATCGTGTATCGTCGCGAAGGTGATGGGGGCATGAGATGACGCGCCTTGCGCCGTTGTTCAAGGTTGAGTCGTTCCGCAATACGGTCCGGGAGCTTCTCGACCTGAGCGATGAGCAGTTTGCTGCCTTCCGCGATGGTGCGATGGCCGAGCTGACAGCCACGTTCAGTAACGAGCCCGTTCAGTCCAGCGATCAAGTCGGAAAGCGCGCGCTTGGCATTTTGTACGAAGCCGCGGTTCGAGACGGCATTGACGGCGTAGAAGCTGAGCTCCGGGCAGCGTTCCCCGACGAGGATGCACGAATAGTTCGACTGATTGCGGCCATAAACCCAGGCCCGGACGATACGACTCGAATCAAGGGCATCGAAGAGCGCGACGGCTACCTCCCCATTCTGACGAGTCACCGTCTCGCACTTGATCTACGCGTGACGGATGCGGCAGATGACACCGTGGTTGCGACGCCATTTGTTACGGTCCGAATGGAGTTTGATTCACCGGTTTCTGGTGGTGTCAGTGCCGTCGTGTTCCAACTGAATCTTGCAGAACTTGAGCCACTGGAACGGGCATTGGCAGCGGTTCGGGCGCGCGCCGGGAGGCTGGTCGCGGCGTCGGCCGACATGAGTATTCCGGGGTGGGGCCATGGACTTCCTACTGAGTGAGTCCACAAACGCCGTCGCGGAGCAGGCGGATATGTGGGGCGGAGAGTTCTGGGCAGCTCTCCTGTCGCTGCTCACGGCTGCCGTAGTGGCGTTCGGCCCCGGGCTCGCCCGCAAAATATTCCCACAGGACAACACGACTGCTGAGATTGCTAAGTCGTCAACAGCTACCGTAGCCAGTGTCCTGGAATCCACGCTGGCGATGGTCCGAGAAGACGTGGCCCACGTGCGCACGAAAACGGACGAGAATAGTGGCAAGCTCGATGCGCTTCTTGCGATAGGGAAGGGAAAGCGATGACGGGACTGGAGTACGTGCTTATCGGCGCAGTACTTTTCGTTCTGGCGACGAGCATCGTTATGGTCGTGCGTCAGCGCCGCGCTGAGTTGATTGCCGAGCGGCAGGCTGCTCATTCCCTTCAGCGGATGGCTGCTGCGCTGCAGGGGTTGCAGAGCGAGTTGAGTCGAGCCTACGAGAAGCCGCAGCCCGCGACGGATCTTGATGTGTCTCCTCTGCGGGTCGCGCAGGATGGTCCGATACCTCTGCAATCTGAGCTAGAGCGGGCAGTGCGAGACCACGAAATTCTCCACGTCCGTCTCATGCTTGATCGGGCAGGCGCTGCCGATCTGGCTGCCCAGCGTGTCTCACTGGAGTGGACTCGCACCGCGGCCCAGCGCATGCTCGCGGCAAATCATGAAGCCGGTTCGGTCGTGGATTTGTGGGAGTACGTCACGCGCGACGCTGGCGACGGACCCAGCTATACAGATTTGATGGGCTCGACGTTCGATGATGCTGTGGTGCATGCCACCCAGGTCGGAGTGATGCCGAATGATCAGGCGGACGTGTTTCGGGAATGGGCTGCGTCGACGCGCGCGATAAAGCGCACGCCACGTGGCGGCAAGCGCCCTCTTAACGAGGATGTGCGGGACCACCCATACATCCACGCGGTAGAGCGGGAAGCGGTCGGATAGTCCTCAATCTGGCACCGGTTCCGGATACGAGACCAGCTACGGCGCACGCCGGGGTCGAACCGATCGCCAACGTCGACTGGCGTGCCGATGCGCCCGCGACGCCGCTGTCCAACGTGACGGGTCTGTCCGCGCAGGTGAGGCAGCGGACGGTCCTCGATTCACGTTGGTAAACCGCCTCTGCGCCCGCGGGCAGGGGGGTGGCGCGGAGTCGGCAGGTGTCGGCGTAGCGCAGCCGCATGCGTCTGTCACCGGACCCCGGTTCGCGCGTCACGGCTCGACGCTAGCAGGGCGAACACGCCGTCAACCGGCGGGGCGGAGTCCTCTGACAAGGTCTTTGAGCTCACTAATCTCGAGACGGAGCTGCTCCACCTGCTCTTCGGTGGCGTGAACGGTCTTGGTGTTCTGGTCCGCGACGCGTTCCACGATCCAGGAGGCAAGAGTCGCGGTGACGACACCGATCAGCGCGAGCCCACCGATCATAAGTCCGACCGCGGTGATCCTTCCGGTCAGGGTGATCGGGTAGAAGTCGCCGTAGCCGACGGTGGTGATGGTGACAAACGCCCACCAGATTGCGTCGGGGAAGGTTTTGATGTCCCCGATGCCCCTCTCGGCGTCAAAGACCGCCAAGCTGGCGATGAGCACGGTCAGTACGGTGGCACCCACGGTGTAGATGACAACGCGTCCGCGAAGCATGTTGCCGGTGTTGCGTCCGATGAGGGCGAGGACGGTCAGGAACCGCATCAGCCGCAGCGGGCGCAGCATCGGCAGGACGACGATCGCGAGGTCCAGCAGGTGCCGGTAGAACCACCGCCACCGGCTCTCGGTGATGACCAGGCGGGTGAGGTAGTCGATCACGAACACCGCCCACGTGACGTAGAGGAGCAGCTCGCATGCGACGCTGAGCAACCCGTCCGGTCGAGCGATGATCTGGGTCGCGTAGGCGATGAGGAAGAGGATGGCGGCGATGGTCAGCGGCCACTCGGCCGCCTTGTCCCATCTCGCGAGACGTGGTCCATACATCCCGCGATTATCCCAACGCCCCCGCAAACTCCCGGGCCGTATGCCCTCGCTGGGAATGCGACCTTGACGGAGGGCTGACCGCACGCGAGTCCGTCGCCAATGTTGCCCGACCCGCAGGGCGAATCCCGAGCTGGCTCCCGGCGCTCCTCGCCCACACGCTCCACCACAACACGATCCCCCGCCTCACGGATTGACGCCGTTCACATCGCGCGTCAGCCGAGATCTCCAACACGCCCGAGGCAACCTCTGACTCCCTCAGGCGTCCCGCCTGCGATCCGGTATCGGGACTCCTCGCGCCGCTACCGCGTGTTGACGTTCGAGGCCTCAGCGCGCGCGACGATCAAGGACGGAGTCACATCCATGGCAGCGCACAACCGGGCGAGGGAACGAATCGGAATGTCGCGCTTGCCGTTGAGGTAGTGCAGCACCGCTGATTTGGACAGACCAGTCGCCGTGACGAGAAAAGCGACCGTGACATTGGTCCGCGCGCGCTGGGCGCGCAACTCACCGGCGACCGCGTCTGCAAAGTCGTCGATTGAATTGAGCATCGCACCATGCTGGCAGATCCAGTGGTCAGGGTTCGCCGGCATGTCAGCCACGTGGCCGATCCTTAACGGCCCGTCACCGTAAACATGCTCTTCGAGGGACTACCGCTGCGCGGAGGAGAAAAATTAGCCAGGGTAAAGGAGACGTGGCGGACGATCTTGGACGAAGTTCCCAGCGTGTCCCCGCACGAGCTGGTCGTCTGTCGGTACGTCATCACGGACCTGGTTGATGACCTGCGGGACGCCGCAGATCCTTGAAGTGACACGTCGCATCCGCACTGTTCGAGCGCACGCCTCAACTCATGCTGCTCACCGTGGGGCATTGGATCGGCGCGGGCAAGTATCTGCCGACGCCTCCGCGGCCCAAGTGAAGACCGAGCCGAAGTACTCGCCCGGCCACTGATTGGCGGCGACCTCTTGTTGTTCGCCGATGGTGCCGTGGACGAACTACTTCGCGCCGTTGGGAGAGTTCACGCAGGATTCGTTCGATAGCCGACACGCGTTCGAGACGGATATAAACGCCCATCTTGCGAAAGTGCTGGCTTACGTTTTCCAAGGCAATCTGTCAGTCGAGCTCGGTTCGCGGAAGCGTTGACCAGGCGCTGATTCGATCCCGTCGAACCCAAGTTGCTACGTGGTCAATGTATTCAAAATCTGCCGTCCGCATGGCTGCCGAGGCGCCAACGTCGTCGAGATCGAATCGCACCTTCAACATCCCAGGGCGCCAGCTTTCCATTAAGACCAACTGGTTCTTCAGTTGGGGGGGCAGATCGGTATTGCCCGACCGAACCCAGTCCCGTCCGAGCTTGCGGGTTTCCCGGAACCGTTGTCTCTGGAAGGCGCGTGCTAACCCGAGAGCGATCGAGGCTGCACCGACCGAGTCCAGCACCACACCGCCGAACGCCAGCAGATCCTCAAGCGTGAGGACGTAAAGCTCCTCATACGGACCAGTGCCTGAATGACGGAGGACGAAGGAGCTGGAGCGCAAGACACGCTCGAGATCTCCGAGTGTCCACGTTGGATCGATGTTCAAGAAGACTGCGCGGTCGCCATCCCTTACGTCCTCCGGTCGGAGGACGAAAGGGGCGAACCCGCCCAAGGCGTATGCCTCGTGAGCGGCGGGCGCATCCATCGAGAGCAGCCCCGCATCAGTGAGCGCGATCACGAGTTGATCAAAAGCGCTCTCCGACCGTCTACCGAACACGTTGATGACCGTGTCATTCCCGGCTCCATTTCGCCATGTGAGCTGGATAAGGATGCTCTCCTCGTTCACCATTCCTCCGAGAAGTTATCGACTTTCGTCCCAGGTTGTGACGAAGATACGGTTCATCCGAGCTACTGCTCAGCTGGGCGACATCGCCGGGTTTTATGTCGCGACTGCCGGAAGCACACGAACATCTAAGCACTGGGCAGGTGGCGGGAATATCGCCGCTCGGCCTGACCTCACTGGCGGTGGCGCGTGCCGTGCTGAGGCCGGTCGCTCATCCCTCTGCGAGCCGCGGCCGAATCACGGACCTCAGCGGGCGGCATGCATCCGTCCGAAGATCCCTACGCTGCCGCGACTCAGGGTGCGTCGACACACGGCGGCTGACATGATGAGCACCATGCGCCCGAACGGCAAAGAAGCCAAGACCTACCAGGATCTGATGCAGTTGCTCCCGGACGTCGCGAGAATCTTGATCTGGTGGACTCACGACGAAGACGGCGTGCCGGGCTTCGCCGAGCGGATCCAGCTGTGGGGCCACGACGGTCAGCAGCTCGTCGAAGCCACCGCTGACGAGGTCGAGGGGCTACCGGATTTCCGCCAGCGCGGGCCAGCCGAGAAACACGCGTTGCAGGAGCGCCTTGCCGCGGTGTTCGCGATCCTTGACTGGGCGGACGCGTTCGCGCTGGACGAGGGTCCAGACGGCGCTTCGCTGCTGGAGCTGCCGAGCGCCTCGCACGTCGGCGACGCGCCGCCTGCGTATTAGACGGCCGAGTGATGGATCTCATCGCCGCGGAGCGGCTGCTGCGCCACGCGAGCTCAGAGAGCAGGTAGATCGATACGACGTAGGAGCGGCGGTCGACCCGTACTCCACTGATCGGTGTACGGACGGCCAGTGTCGGTGGCTGCCGGGAACCGAAGGGCGACGTTATGCCTTCTCACTCAACCGTAATCGTGCACTGCGCGAAGGGGGGACCGAGCGATCGGATAGCGCTGCGATTTACGGCGCCTTCGCGCCCTCGGACGCTGAGTGCTCGGCGGCGCCAATCAGGGAGTGTGCTGTCTTGCCGGCCGCGAGTGCTCAGGTCCCGTCCGCCCTGTCGGCGAAGAGGGCCTCCAACCGAGCGATGTGCCGTATCGAGTTGTTGCGTCGAATCCTGGTGACACGTTCGTCGCGCTCAGAGTTCGCGGCAACCGCTTGAGCGCTGGCGAGCATCAGTGCCTGGACATTCTCGTAGAGGTCGTCTCGGACGAGTCCTTCAAAATTGCTGGAATCCAACGGCAGAGCCGTGCCACCCCGAGTCATGCCGGCACCTAGCGGTTCGATCGTGTTCATGAAGGTGCTGAGGTGCTTATCCGCTGTTATGAACACCACAGGTTCGGGCACGCCGCCGTAGAGGGGGAAGGAGACAGCCAGGCGCGTGTAGGTGAGGTCGAAGCTGGTGTTCCAGATCGCATCCAGAGTCTTCCTCAACCCGCTTTCGGCTCTCAACTTCATGATGTTGAGAGCGAGGTCTTGTCCGTTGCGCGTACCGGCGAGCAGAAGGATGGCAAGCATCATTTCTCTTGATCCTCGGCAGCGAATCTCACCGGCGACTCTCTCTACTCGACGGAGTGCGCGCATTGGAATCGGGTCGCTTAGGTACAGCCAGTAAGCCTGCGCGACAAGCGCGTAGGAAGGGAGCAGGTAGTTGTCGACTACGACGTGGAAAAGGCCCTCGACACGCTTGTCCCGCTCACGCTCTATGTCGATGACGACCGGACGAACGTCCTCACCGGCAACCCAGCGACGCAGGAGATCGCGATTCTCGTTGAGTAGGGATAGAGCGTGTGCTGAGCGCCGATGAAAGGTGGAGTAGTCGGTCTCCGTGGTCACGCGCCTGAGGTTGCCTTCGGCTGCGCCCAAGCCCGCCATCGCGAGGACTTCAGACTCTCCTAAACGGTCTAGTAGGTCAGACATCCGCTCGCGCGTTGCTTCGTCCCGGAAGTCTGAGCCTCGGCGCGCGATCGAATCAAGGGAGGCGGTTACATTTGCGTCGAGCATTGCAGAGCCGATGGACGCGGTCGCTCGCGGAAAGTAGGTGTACTGGTGAGTCATCGTTCCTTCCATCTTTGGCCCGCGCTTGCGACTTCGAGTGAGACGATCTCAGAGCCGCGGGCGATCGAGCCGCACCTGCACACCAGACGCTAGCCTGCGCCGCATGACGAGTTTCAACGGATTCCGTGAGAACGACCGGTACGCACTCACTGAAGAGGAACAAGCAGAAGTCGACCGCCTCATCGAAATGTGGAAAGACCTCCAGCGCGAAGACGCCGAGGCGAAGGTGCGCCAGCTTGCCCGTCAGATGATGGCCCTTTCCGCCCTGCTGAATGACGATGACAGGCGGCAAGGTCGAATCCCCTCAGAGACTGAAGAGGGTTCAGCGTCCACGGTGAGGCATTACGCGCAACAGATTCACCGGAAGCTCACCCGCCCTGCGGATGCCGAGGGTGCGGGCTGAGGCAACGACAGCGAGACAGCCACCGCGCTGGTCATCCGAAGGCGGTGTTGGGTCGTTGTGAACGACGGTGTGAATTCGTCGTCGCCGTGTTCAGCGCTGCGGACTCTCGCTTGATCGGGTGGTGCCGGATGGCGGTCTCGTTAGGCGGTCGCTTCGCGGGCGCCGCACAGTCGCGATGCCGGCCGGCCGGAGGTCGATGAGCCACGTGACTGCCGCGCCTGTATTTGTGATTGCTCTCACGCGTCCACTCTGAAGACGGGAAGGCCGACGTCCCGCAGAGCACCTGGGAGGCGATCGAGCCACGCTTCCATTGCGCCGGCGAGGGCGTCCAATCCACTCTCGCACTCCGCCATAAGCAGCATCACGTCAGGCGGCTCGTAGTCATTGAGCGATCCGATCTCCATAGAGCGAGAGGAGCCATCAATTTTCCAAGGGCTTCGTGAGGCCACTCCACCGCTTACACTCTGTGGCCGCCACCGGTGGTAGGCCTGGCCGCGCCGTTCATCGAGGGCGTTCCATCGGACGTCCTCCTTCAGACGTCGGACGATATGGGCGAGCTCGAGTACGTCACGCCCACCGGACGCAACAGCGGCATCAAGTGCGGCCTGAACAGACTTTGCACTGAGCGGCGGCCACATCTCTTTGAGATCGACGAACGGAGGGAATCCTTGCGCAGCGTTGAATCGACCATTTAGGAGAGCTGCCGCGGTCGGGTGTAGCAGCAGAACCCGAAGGGTGATGTTGATCAGCGCGTGGCCGGTCGAAAGAGCGTACGACGCTTGCGTCTCGATGAGCGCCCGGGCGGGCATTGTCTCGACTTGCGCCGGGCCCACCAACCACCGGCGCGCGTCTAATCCGAAGGTCGCACTCAGGCCGATTTGCTCGCCTGCTGCGGCGATGCGACCGATGATTTCGGTGGGTCGCCCCTCCGCGTGACCATTGATCGCCGCATGCATCTCGGCAGCGTCGGCGTGAGCGCCCATAAGTTGCCAGTCCTTCGAGATCTCGAAGAGCCTCTCATCCCGGACCGTTGGTTCAACTGGGCGATCGACGAACAGAGTCCGCATCCACGCGGCGCCTACATGGTCAGCGGCTTCGTTTGTGGTCACCCTGCCAGCATGCACCCCGAGAGCGTCGTCTTGTCGGGATGAAGTGCGCAGTCGGATCTCTCCTCCGAGCGCTCGTCACGCCATGCTCGACAATCGTCTCGCTGCGTGGCGGCCTGCCCAACCTCCGCGGCGCGCTGATGACGTCGACCCAAATCCGAGTTGCTACCACCACTGACGCCGATGCGCACATTTCCGCTTCGCGCTAGCCGACTTGAGTCGGTGCTGCCACCTCTCGCGGAGGCTTCTGGGAGCTGCCCATGCTCTCGCCCGACCAGAACGCGCTCGGTGCAACGTCGATGATCGGATCGTCCGCGAATGGGTCCTCCATCATCGGGAGGGCGCTGAGATCGACTCGGCGCGCGGTTCGGCTCGACCAGAGCAGGCTACCGGGCATCGTGAGGGCGCTCGCCGACAGCTGCCATGGGAGTGCCACCACCGCGCCGACGAGCGTTCCGACCTGAATCTCGCATAGATGGGTCAAGGCGCCAGTCAACCGGGAGACCTGCGATGGATTCATCCGCGAGGACATGGTGTGCATGCTCATTATCGAGCCCTGCTTCCAGTTCAGATCGGGTTCACGAGTCCGATAGAGCGAGATCGCGACGTTGTCAGGAGTGCGAAATTGTGTCTGGTGTCGCCGTGTATCGTGCCACAGCAGGCGGTAGGGCTGGGAGACATTGATGATGATCGCCGTCTTTGCGAACCACCGTGAGAGCATCGCGGCGTCCGCGCCGTCGATCACTGACTTGTGACCGAGCAAATATGTCCGCGCATCGGTTTCGAGTTGTGACATCCACCCGTTGTTGCACGTCGCGCACACGCCTCCGGCGACGAGCGCATTGCCTGCGAATGGACCACGGCGACTGCCTACCTGCGCGCCATTCCCGATCGACGTGTAGCGTACCGGCTCGAACCGCGTCATCTCGGGCGGAAATTCCCTCTGCAACCGTAGCGCGAAGACGTGCTCGCGGGTGCGGTCGCCGGCTGTCGCTCGGCACATCCAGCAGAAGGGCACAGTCTCCAGCACTCGGTCGGAAGATCGCCGAGCGCCGCGCATCACGTTCCGGTCGTAGCCTCGCAATTCGCGGACGCGGTACGTGGTGGGCATGAATTTCACGCTACAGAACGGTCGCCCCGCTCGATCGCAAGCCGGTCGGCACGAGGGCGGTGCGCGCTTGAGGCCCGTGGGGTGCCGGTTGAACCGCGTTCGGTTGCCGGTCGTGCACCGGACGGGATCCTGCGCCAAGGATCTCCTCATCTCCCAGGTGATGGCCGTGGCGATCCGCGAAGTCCTCGCCGAACAAGCGAGATGAAGCCAAAGACGGTGCCCAGTGTCGGCGGGTTGCCCGCGTCGGAATCGTCGAAGTCACTGGCGGTGTACTCCTTGCGAGACACCGTTGTGACGCTGAAGATCGCCGAAACAGCAGTGACCTCGATCACGAGTCTGCCGTTTCTCTCTGACAGGATGTCCATCAACGCGGCCGATCGGCGCGGAGGTGCGGTCCTCGTCAAGTGACGGCGCCAATGCACCTCCCTCAGAAACAGTTGAGGCGATGCGGTCCATCTCTGCTCGTCACCTAGCCGCCGGACTTTCGACCAGTGATCGCGCGACAGAGGAACGGGAACGCTGGTGGTCTTGCCGGGCGTCCCGAATTTGACATATGCGGACAACCGCAGATCCGTTAGTTCCAAGAGCCGGCTGCGCGGTCGGACGCGGACGCCGTAACGCAGGCTTCCGTCAGGATTCGTGCTGAGGACGATCGAGTCCGCAAATTCGATGCGGGGCCGTGCGATCAAGAAGACCGTGATGATGCCGAAAACTGTCGCGACCAATCCAACAGCCAGGTCAGCCCCCTTGTCTACGACGAAGGAAACGTCAATCTTCAGCAAGTCGGTCACAAACTGCGAGCGTACCGGTCAGCTGGATGTCAACGAACCGGCGAACTTCGGCGTACAAAGACGCAGATTGCGATAAAGCAGCTCTGCGAACGGGTTGCCGAATTCGTCGCCACTTCGGTTGTGGCTGTGGTTGCGGCGAAGCATCCGCCGCGCACGTCCACGCCTCGTTGTCATAGTGGTGCTTCATGCGGTGGCGCAGGCCGGTCGGCACGAGGGCGGTGCGCGCTTGAGGCCAGTGGGGTGCCGGTTGAACCACGCTCGGTAGCCGGTCGCTGAGCGGGCGCCGTGATCGATCTGGGTCACAATGGGGCCGTGCCGCCCATCGATCAGGGAACGATCCTGCCGAATCTCCTTTTCGGAGTGCTGGCGGTCGGAATCGGTATCGTGGTCGTGCTCAGGCGCCGGTCGTTGTTTCGCTCGACAGTTCGCGACCTCAAGGTAGTGAGTCGGGTTGCGAGCAGAGCGGTCGGGAGAAGTTCTTCGCCCCTTTGGGTCGGCGCCGCTGGCGCCGTGTTCATCGGCGTCGGACTCTTGATGATCGGCGCCGCCCTGGCCGGCCTTGTTCAGCTCGCGGCCTAGAAGAGCTCTCGAGACGCGCGCAGCACGGTCTCTGAGCGCTCTTGTCTACGGGGTCGCCTGATCTTGGACGACCTCGTCCAGGTAGACAGTCCCGCAGACGTCGACGCCAAGAGCCGAGATCTGGGTGACCAGGTCGACGGGAAGAACAAACCCGCCCTGAGAGGAGTCGGAATCGACCGACCACCACACCCGGGCGTCGCAGTCGATGGGAAGGTTACCCACCCGGCCAAACGCGCCGCTGGCGCGTAGGAGAAGCTCGCGCAAAGCGCGGGTGCCCGTCTGGTCGTCTTCAGTGTTGTCGAGCCGCTCGACTTCGAGTGACCAGACGTGGTGTGCGCGCACGCGACCTGAGCGGAGAACCGCGCCTCTGTGTCCTATCTCGCTCGGCTCGAGCGAGAGAATCTCGGAGATAGTGGCGGGTTCCGTATCAGTCGACAGCACCACAAGCGACGCTCGTCCAGATCTGATCATGTGCTGAGCCTATGGCGGCGCCTGCTGACGATGCGGGGACCCGATCGACGATCCCCAAACGAATACGGGGCGGGCTGGGCGCCTGCCCACCCTCGAGCAGCTCAACTGCTGGGTGCGCGGGCGCCGCGGTCGTGAGAACGTCGGCAGCGCTGAGAGGATGACGGCGTGATTTTCTCGGCACCGACCTCTGGCAATGCCTCCTTCATCGAGGTTCTGACCGCGTGGAGCACCCTGGCCGCTGCCGTGGCCACCGCACTCTCCGCCGGATTCATTGCCTGGCAAATCCACCTGACCCGAAAGAGCGTTGAGGCCACCGACAAGACACTAGATATCGCACGGCAGGAGTTCGAACACGGCCGACTGTTGGAGATCGATGCGCAGAAAGCGCGGATTGACGCCGACATGCCTCGGATCTTCATCACCACGTTCGGGCCCCTACCGCAGTCGTATCTCACCGACGAGCCCTACCTCGATGAGTTGGGGCAACCAGATTTCCGGGAGGTACCCCCCTCGCGCGAGATGGTCGTGCCGGCCGACAAGGACCTCCGGATACACACGACGCTGAACGTGAGCATCATGAACGACGGGCCAGGCCGGGTCCGCCTCTGGGTCGATTCGCACTGGGATGCAGAGAACGGTCGCAAGACGATCTTCCTCAGGCCGGGTGAGACCTACCAGTTCGAGATGCGTTGCGTACACACTCTCAGCGAATGGATCGAACGGTATCGAGCACGCCAGGAGGGCAGGTCCACCGACGAGCCGATCGGCATGGTGATCTACGTCTCGCCCGGCGATGTCGGGGCCATCGAGCGTCATCCGATCGTGCAGGGCGGGTCCGTCGTGATGCCCAGTGCCGTGCGCATCGACGGGTGGCACGTAGCCGAAACCTCAGAGTTCGGTTCCGATGGCATCGGCTCGCTCGGCGCGACCGCGATGCCCTTCACCCGCGAGCACTACGCGAGCCGTTCGGAGAACCGAAGACTCGGTGCCGAGTAGTCGAACCTCATTCCAACGTGCCGCCCGCAGGGAGTGGGGTTTGACGGCGTTGGCCCAGAACCAGCCGCGCAGCTCCCCCGCGGACGGAATGTTGGTACTCCTGACATCTCACGACGCTGTAGACCCCTGGTCCTCGCATCAGCTAGTATCGGCAGTGGTAGCTAGGGATGAAACAGTTCCCCGAGCGCCAATCCGAGAAACCCACGCCCCGGCGTGGGTTTCTGCGTTGAGGCGAGATACTTGACGACGTGTTGCTTGCATACATCGACGAGGTTGGCGAGACCGGGGCGTTCGTCAGCCGCGATCACAGCAGGTACAACACAAGCCCCGCATTCGGTTACGCCGGGTTCATCATCCCGGAGTTCAAGGCCCGGCACTTCGGTGGCCTGTTTCAGAACGACAAGAAGGCTCTGTTCGCCAAGGAATTGGCATCAGCCGAGCACCCAGGCCGCTGGGAGAAGAAGGGCGCGGACTTGTTCCGCCCAGAAACCCACCTCAGGTACCCGCCCCAGTTGCGCGTCTTTACCGGCCTCGTTCGTCACGTAGTGCAGCTCGGCGGACGGCTGTTCTACTACGCCGATCAGAAGCCCTTGGGCACACCTCGTCAGGTTGCCCCCTCGGCGGGACCGAGCCCGAGGCACGAGAAACGTCCGCGATGCAGGAGACACTTAATCGCATCGCTCGATACGCGGCTACCAAGAACGCAAACGTCATGGTCATCATCGACCAAATCAACGAGAAGACACGCGCAGAACGACTGCCGAGGATGTACAGCCACATCCTCGGACGTGCAGCAGACTTCCCCGAAATGCGCAGAATCATCGAGCCGCCGATGCATGTCGATAGCAAGCTCAGCGCCAACATCCAGTTTGCGGACTGGGTCGCGGCCTGCGTTACCCGTGCGGTCGACTACCAGCTCATCGACGAGTCTCCGTACAAGTGGGTGACAGACCCGACCACCCTGCCAGATGTTCGCAACGCATTCACGTACGAGTCGAAGCTACGGCTATGGCACAGCAGCGTGAAAGATCCGAACAACCACGAGCTCTTCAAGTCCCATCGAGTGACGCAGCTGAGAGGCGGAGCAGTCGCGGCCGCCACTAGCGACACCATTCCCTGGGAAAAGATCCGTGCCGCGGCCGCACAGGCGAGACGCTCGCACTGAGCGATCCCATCCGGCCACTGGACCACCTCACGCACCTTCAGATCCGGCGGTCCTTTACATCGTCGCCTGAGCACGGGACCATGCACTTATGACCGACCGCAATGTGGCGCAGAGGATCTGGGCCGTCGCCGGTTCGGTGGGTAGCGCGCTGGCGAAGTTCGTGATGTTCCTCGGCGCGGCGCTCAAAGCGGCGGTGCCGGGCGGCGCCCCGCCGCTGCCTTCCTGACACGCCGCAGCCGGACGGCAGATCCGAGTACAGGCCCTAACCACCTACGCCTCAGCACCGCAGAGGGGTGACTGAAGAGACAGGAGCATGGCTCTGAGAGTTGCAATGTGGTCGTTGGTGTTTGCCGGAGTTGTCTTGCTCTGCGTGTCGCTCGTATCTGCGCTGTCGGGGGTCTGGATGGCGGCCGGCTTTCTTTTTTTCGTGGGAGCGGCTGCCTTGTGTCTGGCGTGGGGTTGGTTCCGACCCCGCGTCCGGGCTGCTCAACGTAGCCGCCGATAGGCACGTTCCTGTAGGCCGTTGCGCCGGGCCGCGGCGCGAGCCACTATCGAGCCGTCCGCGAACGGATCCCTTTGCGCGGCTGGAGCTTAGGGATTGGTGACGGATAGCTGGGTGCGTAGGTCTTCCTTCGCCTTTTGGTAGCGGCTGCGCGCTGTCGAGGCGGGGATGCCGGTGACTTGTGCGGCTTCGGCGAGGGTGAGTCGGTCCCAGTGGACGAGCCGAATCAGCTCAGCAAGCTCGGGGTCTAGCCGGGCGACGGCATCTCGGACGTCGGCTCCGGCGTCTGAGGCCGGCACGGTGTTCTCTGGGTGGAGCATGAGTCGTAGCCGGTCGGCCAGTCGCCAACGGCGTCGTTCAGCACGGTCAGCATTGGCGAGGACGTTGCGTGCGACGCCGAACAGCCACATGCGCGCCTCCGTCGCGTCCTCTGGCACGTCCGCCGCTCTCCGCCAGGCTGTGAGCATGGATTCGGCGACCAGGTCGGCGGCGTCGTTCGTTCCGACACGTCGTTCGAAGTAAGCGAGGATATCGACGGCGTTGAACGAGATGACATCAGTCAGATGGGCGGCGAGGTCCTTCTCCGCGCGCGTCACCACTGCATCCCCGGGCAGATGGCCTCGCTCCGCCAGGAGAAGTCGCCAGGATCGACGTCGAGCCCCTGGCGCTGCAGCTGCTCCGCGACGGCCGTCGTCACGGCCGCCGGCACCGCCAGGTAGTACTCGACGTCGGCGCTGGGAGAGCCCTCAGTGCCGTACCCGACCTGAACGTCTTTGCCGTTGACGCGCGCGACCGAGGGTGGGGCGGTGCGCTGTTTCTGAATCTCCGCATCAACGTCGACGATGGCGGCGATGTCCACGCTGCGCAGGTAGACAGCCGTCTCTTCGCTGATCGCGGTCGTGGGCCCCTGCAAGTTCCCGATGACCTGGAACTCACAGTTCACCCCGCTGGGCAGCGTGACACTGAACGAGTCCGGCGATTCCTGCTGCCACCACGGCACCAACCCCCACGTGCTCGCCGCGGCCGCACCCGCCCCACCCGCCAGCACCACGGCTGCGACACCAATCGCGGCGACCCGGGTGAAGCGCCACCGCGCCCGCGCCGGCCGCTGATCAGTGCGAGCAACCACGCTCATCCGAGCGAGCTCATCCTCGATCGCGCCCGTCACCAGCGTGGTCGCCGGGCGCGCGTCATCCAGCAGACCATCGAGCGGATCAATCGGTGCGTTACTGCGCTCCGTCATTGTCACGAATCCTTTCACCCAACCCCGTCACTTCGTACATGTCCGGCACAGCGCCGAACGTCCACGCGAGCGAACATCGACTAGTAAGCAGCGAAGTCGCCGCGCTCGATTGCTACCACCCCGGAGGGAGACAAACAGAGGTAGCGTCGCACGCCAATTGCTGACGGACTCAACCTCAAAGGGGGATCGGTCTACGAGACGGCCGGGAAACGACTACTCGTCGCTGTTGCGCACACCATCAGGGCTTGCTGCGTCGTGCTCGGCTCTCGAGGCGTACGCTCGGCCGCAAGCCGGTCCTCGGACGCGATGTTGTATCTCGCCAGGCGTCGGCCAAGTGGCTAGGCGCAGCGCGATACTTCGCGGCGCTATCTGGCCGACAATGGTCGAGTGACCCTCCGCCGCGATGACCCAAGAAGAGCGACCCGTCGGCGATGGACCTGGCAGAGCGTAGTTCTCGGCCTCGTGCCACGTGTTGGTGATCAAACGCGGATCTTTGGCGGAGTAGTCGGCGCGATTGGCCTTGCCGTGTTGACAGTCGTCGTGGTGATTGCGTTTGCTTTCACCTGGCCTGGATAGTACGACAGCCGGCCCGTCGGGCCGGGATGCGTTCTGTCCGCGCCTGCAGGCAAATCGACGGCGCCCGCAAGCCGGTGGCTTAGAGCACCTCAACTCGTCGAATATCCGTCTTGGACTCGCCGCCGCTGACCGTCACATCTCGTCGGTGCAGCCTGCCCGTTCCACAGAGATGCTCGCGATGACCTCAGGCTTGAACCATTGCGAATCCCAAGAGAAGTCCCACGCTTTGCCTGCGCCCTCGGCCGCTGCGGCGAGCTGATATCGCTTCAGCTCATCACCCGAAGCGTTTCGCTCAACGAAGGTTAACAGCGCATACGGATCGCAGCCGCTCTCCGACATCACAATGACCGACCAGCAGTCGAACAGGACGCCATCTCCGCACTCTGTGCCTCCGCGGACCGGCTTGGATACCCACAGATCAGGGACGTACAGATCATCGATCTCGAAACCGGGGGGCACCTCGACTGTTTCGGCTTCCGTGGTCGAACTCGGGTTGGAACACGCAGCCAGGATCAGGACGGGCAGGGTCCACACCGTGATCAGGAGGCGTTGGCGCATGGGCGAACTTTATCGTCGAGTGACGAAGTCTCGAAGCTAATCAAGCGCCTGACCGGGTACTCCAGTTGCCGCAGTCGGCACCCTTCGTGCACCAAACGGTGCCCGCCTGGGCACTTGCCGAACTGGCGGGAGCTGCCGCCGAACGACAAGACCTGCAGTTTGACAACTGCTTCCGCCGCGATCCTCCTCACGTGGAGCACGTCGTGTTCGCGGGTAGGAACGGCGATCATGTCTTGTCAGAGCCGGAGGAAGTTTCGCAATGCGCGCAGGGCGTCTTTTCTTTCGCCGGGCAAATCGGCGGGAGGCGTGTATTTGCGTTGTCGGCTCCAGTACTTGATGTGAGACAGGACAGGGATCTTCCGCATCCACCACGCGCGGCGGTTCGAATAGCTGAGCTTCACCGGTATGTCCCGCACCCCAGGACCGAATAGCGGCGCAAGTGGTCCGCCAACAAGATCACCTCCTGGCCACCACGTCATCGGAAAGTAGAGGTTCGTCCACCGGGTAGGGCCGAACACAGCAGCGGCATGAGGCTCCCAGCGGCGATCCGCATTCAGAAAGGCAGATCGAATCTGTGTCTGATCGCGTCGGTCGGCGTCACAACGCGGGGGGCACGCTGGAAACTCCCTCTCGTCGAGCTTCCGAGCGAACTCAAGGTCGCTCCGCGCCCAGAGGCTGTCGGCATGGGTCAATGGCGAACCGAAGGTCACGAAGTCCGTGATCAGCCAGTTGACACCAGCTCTCCCGAGCTCTTTCCCCAGTTGTGTTTGCAGCTCCTGAAATTTCTGTAGCTCTGCGAGCGTCGGTTCAGCGCGAAGTAGTTCCTTCGCTGACGCGTCAAAGCCGGCCAGCAACGGCTGAGGGGTCGCGTTACTCGGGTCCGGCTTGCGAGCCTCGTCCCAGTACAGGCGCAGGATGTCGTAGCCGATCACTGAACCGAGGCTGTGGCACGCAAGGATCACGCGATCGTAGTCGCCGCTCTTGTGGAGATTGCGGAGAAGATTCACTCCAGCGTCGCGAATCGCGTTCCGGCGGTCGATGTCTGGAGGTCGTGGCGCGAAGTAGCGTGACGCATCGGCCAAGTAGCCTGCGATGAAGTGATTGACGATTCCGGCCACGGCACTCGCGGCAAGAAGGATCGCCCCTGACCAAAGCGCGTTCAGGCGTGCGAAGTCATCCCACTCGTCGTAGAAGACGCCGGCGACGCCAGACACCACGAGCCATCCTGCGGCCACGACGATCACGCCGCTGAGAGCGCGCCCACACCACCAAGACTCGCATCTGTCGGTGGTGGTGCCGCTTGAGATTGATCACGTGCCCCAGCAGCCAGAACCAAACAGCCGCAACTCTTCCCTCGTCGAACTTGTTGGCCCAGTACAACTCGTAGAAATCGGTTGCCCGCCGATGCCGCGTGCGTGGCATGACGAGACGTCGTTGGTCCGTTCCCTCGGACAGCCGGTCCGGCTTGTTGTAAAGCAGTTCACCGTCGAGAAAGCTTCCCGCGAAGTCGCGCAGCGTCTCCATCGGGAGTTGCTCGCCAATGCCGTGAATCACGATCACTGCTTGTCGCTTGGTGGCAGCCATCGCTAACGGTCTCATTCCAGCGCTAAGTCGCGCAACGAGCTTCCTCGCCGATCACCGGCCGGGCCAGGCACGTTACGACCAATGGTCGCAGAGTTCGGCGCCGACGGCCGCTCAGGGGTGGGCGTCCGTTTGTGCACGGTCGCGAGCGGATTCGCTTTTTTGTCCGCAGGATGTCGTCGTCAGGAGACCCGCCCGCAACGATGCCCGGAGAGCGAGCGCCAATCGCAACCCCGAACACGCCAGTTGTGAGTCGGAGTCGCGGGCACGACCTAAACGACACAACAGCAATGCACGCAGGCACTTCCTGCAGAAGTCGTAGAGAGTTACGCAATTGTGGCGTAGCCTGAGCATATGCGCGGGGGGTTGGAGCGGTGGAAGCGGGGTGTTGCATCGCAGGGTGTCCGGCAAGCGCTCGCCTACGCATTCGATGGGTCCTGCGACTCCCGCCTGCGCACCCCGGCGGGCGTCGAAGCGTCGGCCGGGTATAGCGACGCGGACGCGGGGACGGTGACGCGGTTCGTCGTGGACGGCGGAGTGATCTCGTTGGATCTGCTCGACGAGGTTCAGTTGCGGCAGTGGGTGGACGGGCGTGATCCGCAGACTGGTGAGCTGCGGGGGCGGAATCTCAGCTCTCCGGATGCTGACCTTCTTCTGGATGGGACGATCAACGCTCCGAAGTCGTACAGCATCGCCGCGCTGATCAACGCGGACCTCGCGGACGAGTTTGAAGCATTGCAGGACCGGCTGCGCGACCGAATCGTCTTGCTGTGGCAGGCGGAGTTGAATGCGCGTCGCGGCGCCGGGGGCTGTTTCCGTGAGGCGCTGAAGCGGGTGGAGGTTGTCGAGTTGCGCCATGCTCGTTCGCGCGCGCTCGACCCGCACATGCACCGGCACCTCTGGTTGAACGTGAAGGTGCTCGGGGAGGACGGCAAGTGGTCCAACGTTGACTCGCGCGTGGCGATGAAGCTTCACACTGTGGTCAACGCGGAGGGGGAGCTCGCTGCGCGCACTGATCCGGGATGGATCGCTGCGCTCGCGCGACACGGGTACACCCTGAATGAGGATGGGGAGATCGCGGAGTTCGCCCACGTCGTTCGACCGCTGTCGCGGCGCTCCAACCAGATCGAGCGGAACCGCGCGGTACTGCTTGCGCAGTGGTACGAAGCGAACCCCGGTGGCGAGCCCTCGCCTGATGTCATGCACCAGATCGACAGGCGTGCGTGGGCCACCGGGAGGCCGAATAAGCCAGGGCTCATTGACGAGGCTGGCTGGGAGGAGATGATCCGCGCCGAGCTCGCAGCGATCGACCCGCACATATCCGCCCCCCGAGCCCGGGCTTGGCGATCCGGCCGTAGTCTCAATGGAGTCGATCGGCAGGTGCTGGCGGCGCGCGCGGTCGTGGACGCGGACGGGCGGTCGACCGCCTGCGGTGGACGATTTAGCCAGTTCGATCTGCGAGCCGGCGCGATCCGGGCCGTCGCCGGTTCTGGCGTCGTTGCCACGCGTGAGGAACTGCAGCCGCTGATCGATGAGGTCGTCTTGCGCGCTCTGTTCCTGACCGAGGATCTGCTGCCAGAGGTGCCCGATCGGCCGGACCACGTCAAGGGGTACATGGCATCGACAACTGCTCGGATGAAGGTGCAGCTCGCCGCACGGTTCGACGCCCTGAGCCGAAAGGGTACGCCCGCATCTGCGGGCTTGGTCCGGGCGGTTGGTCGCGAGATTCTCGATCCCGGCGTGGAGATGGCGGATCGGCAGGTCGATGCGGCCGCGGCGATCGCGGGTAGTGACCGGCTGGTTTCGGTGACGGGTCCCGCCGGCGCAGGGAAGACCACGATGCTCCGTGTCGCTAAGACGACCCTCGCCCTCGAGGGCCGCCGGATCATCGTGGTCGCTCCGACGAAGAAGGCGGCGTCGGTTGCCGGTCGTGAGATCGGAGCTCGAGCGTCGAGCTTGCACGCCCTCCTCGCCGACCACGGCTGGCGGTGGGGTCGCGACGACGCCGGCGCCGAGGTCTGGCACCGACTCGTTCAAGGTGAAACCGACGAATGGACCGGTGAAGCGTACGCGGGCCCCCGCTCGTTCCCGCTCCTGCCGGCGGACCGAATCGTGGTCGACGAGGCTGGCATGGTCGACCTGCATACAGGTAACGCCCTCGCCGAGCTTGCCGAGCTCACCGGAGCAGGGATCGCGATGGTCGGCGACCCCTTACAGGCAATGCCGGTCGGACACCGAGGTGCCATGGCAATCATGACCCGGCGCAGCACCGCCACTGTCGAGCTCACCGCCATCCATCGCTTCTTCGACCCCAGCTACGCCGACCTCACCCTCCGCATGCGCGAACCGCGAACACGAGAAGAGGCCCTCGCAGCGGCTTCTGAACTCGACGCTCGAGGGCAGATCCGCCGCGTCGCGAATCACACGGAAGCGCGCGACGCGATGGTTGACGCGTACTTCCAGTTCGCGGGGCGGCACAGCCGCGTCGCGCTTGTGACGAGTACGAACGAGGAGGCAGACGCGATTAACGATGCCATTCAGCAGCGGCGTCTGGACCGTGGCGAGCTGGGCCTGACCCGGATCGCTCTTGGTCGACAAGAACAGCGTCTCCTGGAGGGCGACGTGGTCCAGACCCGGCTCAACGACCAGCAGAGCGGTGTGGAGAACCGAGCGATCTGGACGGTACATCGAATCAGCGCAGCGGGCATCGATTTGGTCAGCGTCAACAACACTGGCGAGAGTTCTCGAGTCACGCACGCCTACGCTGCCGACCACCTTCATCTCGCCTACGCATCAACGGTGCACGGTATCCAAGGTGAGACAACCCAGGCGTCCATCGTGGGTCCGGGCGTGGACGCAGCAGGACTCTACGTCGGCATGACACGCGGCCGCTTTCACAATGAAGCGATCGCTGTCGCTTCCACAGACGAAGCAGCCCGCGCCGCCGTTGCCGACGCCATGCGGCGTGGTCAGCCCGAGCTGAGCGTCGAGGACTCGGAGCGCGCTGCCCGGGCAGAGCTCGACCGCGCCGCTCGACCGGCCCTACCGCTGTGGAACGATCGCGTCCGGCGGCCGCTCGGTCGCGTAGTTGACATACAGCAACTAGCCACCGCGCTCCAACGCGAAGCGAGCCAAGCAGCTCGGCAACTAGCACGCATCGACGAGTGGATGGGATCCACAGAAGGAATCCTGCTCGCGGCCGACGCGCGGATCGCAGGTGAGCTCACGAAGGCTCGTGATGGCAATGCAGCTGATGGGAGACGCGCCGAGAAGGTTGCCACACTACGAGCTCGATACGTGGCGCGACATTCCGAGCACTTTGCCTTCCAACGTACCCTGGCGGACCTGGTTGAAGCGCGCGACATCGCAGATGCAGAAGTGCTCACCCGCAGACTCCTGACCGCAGACGCAATCGCCTCAGAGCGCAGCCAGCGAGAAAAGAGCAGGGAGGCTTCGGCGCACGCGAACTCCGGCGAGCAAATCGGCATTGGAAGGTAGCCGGACAAGAGCAATTTCGGAGCATCATCCCGGCGACGGTTGATTGCGACAACGCTTCTCTGCGATGCACCGCCCTCCGTCGGTCGCGATCACTGGTCTTGGCCGAGTCCGCTACTCAGACTTGGACGTACCTCCAATCCGTATCTACGCGTAGGCTACCCGCGCGGTGCGGACCGTCGCGCCGCGCTCCGGTTGTCCCGGCAACGGAGCGTAACCGGCGCGCTCGGCGACGTCTGGTGGCGCCGCCAACGTGTCGGTCGGCGCAGGGGCGGCGTGAGAAGAGAGGAATCCTCTTTCAGCTCTATAGATCGAGCTTGATGGTCGCCGTGCACGCCCGTGAGACGCAGATCATCATGCATGTCTGGGCGCGCCGCTCCTCTTCACTGAGCACGCTGTCCCGATGCTCCGCTTCGCCCTCGAGGATGGGCGTTTCGCACGAACCGCACGTGCCTTCCAGGCACGACGTCACGACGTAAAGGCCCTCATCCTCCACGACGTCCACGATGGATCGATCGGGCGGCACCGTCACCCACTTGTCCAGACTGTCGATGTACAGGTCGAATGACGTGTCGCCCGCGGTATCGACCTGCATCGGCGCGAAGTGCTCGACGCGCGGAGCCGCGATGCCGAGCGCCTCACATCTTGCCGTGACCTCCTCGACGAGTCGGTCAGGCCCGCACACGTAAACGGCTGCACCTCGTGACGCAGCCGTCAGGATGGAAACGACAGTTGCCACTGGACCATCGTCTTTCGCCGCGATCGTCACCCCGGCTAGTGAGGCCAGCTCATCCGCGAAGGCCATGGATGACACCTCACGTCCGAAGTACGTCAAGGACGATCGCTTGCCCTGCTCGCGCACGGCCGTGAGCATCGGCACCATCGGTGTTATCCCAATCCCGCCCGCGATGAAGACGTACTCGTCCGCGTCAACCAGCCCGAAGTGGTTACGCGGCGATCCTGCGCGCACCGTGGCTCCAGGAACGAGGCCGTCGAAGATCGCCCGCGAGCCTCCCCTGCCGCCTTCTTCTCTGAGGACCGCGATCCGCCAGCGCTGGCGGTCCGCGGGAGAGCCCGAGAGCGAGTACTGCCGGGTCAGGCCATCGGCGATGTGGATATCGATGTGGGCACCGGGCGCCCATTCGGGCAGAGGGCTCTCGTCCGGCGCTCGCAGTTCCAGAATGGCAATGCGACCCCCTACGTCGCGGCGACTCACCACCTCGAGGTCGAGTCGGTCCTCGGTCATCGCACCGACAACTCCAGTCGAGCAGGCCCCCGGAACTGTACGCGCTCCTGCCACTCGATCGACGGCGGGTCTATCTCTGGCGACGGGAACGCATCGAACAGGGCCTCCAGCATGATCCGACCCTCCAACTTCGCGAGGGGCGCGCCGAGGCAAAAGTGGATGCCGTTGCCGAAGGTGACGTGTCCCTTCGGGTCTCTTTCGATCTCGAAAACGTCCGGGTTCTCAAACTTCGCGGGGTCGCGATTCGCCGACCCGATCAACTGAAACACCATCTCGTTCTCCGCAAACTCGACGCCCTCGAACACGTGGTCGCGCTTCACCCTGCGGAAATTGCGCTGCTTGGGGGCGTCGAATCGCAGTGTCTCCTCCGCGGCCAGAGCACGAAGCGCCGGATTGCCGCGCGCCGACCTCCAGCGCTCAGGGTCGTCCAGAAGGTGGAAAACCATCGAGCCAAGGAAATTTGTCGTTGTCTCGTGACCTGCGGTCAGGATGGTGTTGCACGTCGAGAGGAGCTCGTCGCGCGTGAGTCTGCCTCCTTCATCCTCCGCCTGCGCGAGCGCAGTGATGAGATCGTCGCGCGGAGACAGGCGCCGCGCATCGATGATCTCGCTCATATAGGCGAACATCTCGAGTAGCGCGTTCTGAGACGTCGACGCCGCGGCGAAAGTCGTGGTGCCCGTTCCTTGGAAGGCGAGGATGTCGGCCGACCACCGCTTAAAGAGGTCTCGGTCCTCGGAGGGGACCCCGAGCACCTCGGCGATGAGGACTACAGGCAGGGGGTGGGTGACGGAATCCACGAGATCGAATCGCTCGAGATCGGCGACGTCGGCGAGCAGCTCACCGACGAGAGCCTCGATCCGCGGGGTGAGTCCCGTGATGATCTGCGGAGTGAAGGCGCTTTGAACGAGGCGACGCATCCGCGTGTGATCCGGCGCGTCCGACCCGATCACATCCTTCTGCGCGAAGTAGTGCCGAAGGGGCTCGAGAGCCGCGCGCTCGTCTGCCGTGAGACCGTCAAACAGCAGACCCTGACGATCCTCGTTCGACAGATTCTCCCCATCGCGGAGGGACTTCGCAACGTCGGCGTGCCTGCTGATCACCCACGCGTTCCACGAATCGCTCCACGCGACGGGGTGCTCGCTACGCAGAGACCGGTAGATCGGGTACGGGTCGTGCATGATCTGCTCGTCGACGAGCAGGCTGTCGATCGCGGGATCGATCCTGGGGCGGGCGTTCATGGTGTCTCCTCGGGCGTTTACTCGACTCCACGCTAGGAGCGGTCAGGAGACGAAGTCGTCCACTAATCTGGCGACCACAAACATTTTTCTCTCTAAACCGAGAGGTTAACGATGCTCATAACACGAGATCCGGGGCTCAGGTCCGGATCGAACTACGTGCTCGAGCCTGATCGCTTCCCCGCCATCACTCATTGCGGAGAGGGCGAGGTGTCGGATCGACATCTCATCGCAATGCACACACACGCATCGACGGAAATCATGCTCGCGACGAGCGGCGCCTACACGTGGACCGTGGAGAGTCAGGAGGTTCGGCAGCGGGCGGGCGAGGTGATCGTCACTCTCGCGGGAGAAGTCCACGGAACGAGCGACCGGGGGCACCCGGCGTGTCGACTGCTCTGGGTCGGCGTGAATCTCGACGAATGCGGCGGTGACGGCCAACGGATGGGCGAACTCGTCTCCGCGCGAAACCCGCGGACGTCGATCACCTGCACCGCGGCGGAGCCCCTGATCCGCGGGATCGTCCTGCAGGTGATCTCGGACCGAGCCGGCGCGCGGGACATCGTCCGCGGGTACGTCGAGACGCTGGTGCGAGTGATATGCCAGCAATTGGATACCCCCTCTTACGGGAGTGAGCGCTCTCCCCTGGTTCTGGCGGCCATCCACATGCTTCGCAACAACCTGTCACGCAGGGTCTCCATCCGAGAGATCGCGCTTGCGTGCGGCGTCGGAGACTCGACTCTCGCCCGTCGCTTTGTCGAGGAGGTCGGGCAGTCCCCGGCCGCGTTTCATCGGCTCCTTCGACTGGATGCGGCCCGAGAACGGCTCGCCGCACGCGATGCGAGTGTCACCGACATCGCCCTGGCGTGCGGATTCAATTCTGCCCAACACCTCAGCACGGCGTTGAAGCGCGAGACCGGCTTAACCCCGAGTGAATGGAGACGCAATGCGAATGCGCACGTTCCTTGACCCGAGCGCCCTGGATCTTATGATGTGTGAACCGGTTCACTCAACGAAAGTCTCATGACATGGACAAGAAGCGTCGCGTACACATGATCGGGCACGCCCACCTCGACCCAGTCTGGCTCTGGCGTTGGGGCGAGGGAGTCGCGGAGACGCGAGCGACGTTCAGATCGGCGCTCGATCGCATGACGGAGTACGACGACGTGCGCTTCACGTCGGACCAGATTGTGATGCTGTCATGGCTCGAGGACCTGGATCCGGAACTCTTCGAGCGCGTTCGCGAGAGGGTGGCGGAGGGCCGGTGGGAGATCGCGGGCGGCTGGTGGGTCGAGTCGGACTGCAATCTCCCCAACGGCGAGTCCCTGGTCCGCCAGGGGCTGGTCGCTCAGCGGTATCTCGCCTCCCGCTTCGGCCGGATCGCGACCGTGGGCCTTAACGCGGACCCCTTCGGTCACAGCGCCGCTCTTCCCCAGATCTTGGTCGGCCAGGGCATGCGCGCGTACTGCTTTATGCGGCCTCAGCGCCATGAGACCCTGCTGCCCGATCGCCCGTTCCGCTGGAGATCCCCCGACGGAACAGAGATACTCGCCACTCGCATGCCGCGGGCGTACACGAGCCGCGGAATGGACATGTTCGAGCACGTCAGCGGAGCGGCAGACGAAACCGCCCCGGACATCGATGACATCGTGCTCTTCTACGGGGTCGGCAACCACGGGGGTGGCCCAACACGCGATAACATCGACGACTTTCATCGCTTCGCCGGCGAGTCGTCGGCGCTTAAGCCGGTGGCCAGCACGCTCGAAGCCTACTTCGACGCTGTACAGGATGTGAACACACCGGTCGTCGGCTCCGATCTGCTCAGCCACGCGCGGGGATGCTACACGACGCAGTCACGTGTGAAGGCGGCGATCCGACGGGCTGAGAAGCGCGTCCTCGAGGCAGAGCGCTGGGCCACGGTAGCCTCGGCTACGACCGCGCGTCCATATCCCCGCGAGGACCTTGAGAGAGCATGGGCGGCGCTGCTGTTCAACGACTTTCACGACATCCTTCCCGGGTCGACGGTCGAGTCAGCCACAGCAGACGCGCTCGCCGAGCTGGGGGGTGCAGCGGCGACGGCGGATCATGTCGTCGTGATGTCTCAGCAGTCGATAGCCCGCCGGGTCGACACCCGAGTTGGTCCCGGAGAACAACCCATCCTCGTGTTCAACCCCCTGCCTTACTCCCGCGTCGAACAGGTCGAAGTCGAGTTCGGGGGAATTGGCGAGCCGCTCGGCGGAGAACCTCTCGCCATCGTCGATTCGAGCGGGACTTCCATCCCGTTCCAGATCGTGGGCTCCGAGGCCACCGTCGGTGCTGACATCGGTCGCCGCCGCGTGGTGTTCTCCGCCGAGGTACCGGCTCTCGGCTATGCCATGTTCGCGTCCGTCCGCGGCGAGGCCAGTGCGGTGGACCCGATCGTCCAGAGTGACGAGATAAGGGTCGGCGCGCTATCCGTGCGAGCGTCCGTCGGCGGTGAGGTCACCGTCACTCAGGCCAGCCAGGGCGTCGATGTGCATCTCACGCCGCGCCTGGTCGCGGTCCAGGACGATAGCGACACGTGGTCGCATGACGTCGTCGCCTACGGTCGTGGCGGTCGCGCATTCGACATCGTTAAGGTGAGAGTAATCGAAGCGGGAGCTCTGCGTTCCGTCCTCCGCGTCTGGAGTGAGCACGCGGGATCCAGTCTTGTTCAGGACTTTGTGCTCCGCGTCGAGTCGCCGCGCGTGGAGGTCCGATGCTGGCTCAACTGGCAGGAGGAACTAGCCATCGCGAAGCTGCTCGTCCCCTTCGCCGCAGCCAGCGACTATCGGTGCGGCGCTCCGTTCGGATACGCCGAGCGGAGCACGGACGGAGCGGAGATGCCGTTCCAGCGATGGGTTGCGTGCCCCACCGCCGGCGGTGATCGCACTCTCTGCGTCTGGATTGACAGTGGGAAGTCCGGCGTTGACGTCGATTCGTCGGGCGTCGCGATCTCCGTCGTTCGGAGCCCGGTCGCCGCGTGGGACAATCACGCGCAACTCGACCTCGATTCAGCCCGTTATGACTACCTCGACAAGGGGGTTCAGCGTTTCACGTACGCCCTGCAATGCTTCGATGGTCCGCAGTCGAACGATCGGTTTGAGACGGTCGCGCAGGAAGCCGTCCACCCCCTCGAGGCCGTGCTCGAAGGGGCGCACGCGGGGGAGTGGCCGCGCTCGTGGTCCGCGATTGACATCGATCTGCCGTCGGTGCAGATTTCCGCGGTGAAGCTCTCGGAGGATCGATTGGACGTCATCACCCTCCGGCTTGTCGAGACGGCCGGATCTCTCAGCCGGGGCGAAATGAGGGTGCTCGGCCGCCCCGTGCCATACGAGATCGCGCCGTTTCAGGTCCAGACCGTTCTGGTCCCGCTCTCGAAGGATGAGGAGGTGCGCGCCGTCAGTCTCCTCGAATGGTCGGAGGAGGAGATGGCAGCGGTCGCGCTGCCTTGGAAGGACAGCAGCGTGTGACAAACGAGTCGCCGTCCCAGATCCCCGCGCGCCGCGCGGATCTGGGACGGCGACTCTCCGGAGCGAGCCGGTTCAGCGCGTCGACGTCGGCTGAGGCTCTAAAGCGGCTCCCACGGCGCCGATCGATCGATCACCCATCAGCGCCCAGTCATCGACGATCTCGCTGATCATGTGGAGCAGCATGACATGCACCTCCTGAATCCTCGCGGTATTCGATGACGCCACCCGCACCACGACATCGGCCACATGCTCGTCGACCGCTGACGAGTTGCCGGTCATCAGAACGGTTATCGCTCCTTTGCGCCGGGCGGTCTCGAGCGCGTCCACGACATTTCGGGATCTACCGCTCGTGGAGAAGGCAACCACCACGTCGCGGGGGCCGGCGAGAGCTTCGATCTGGCGGGCGAAGACGTCTTCGAATCGGTAATCGTTCGCTATGCACGAACTGACCACGCCGTCGGGCGATAGAGCCACAGCCGGAAGGGGCCGTCGATCGTGGCGGTAGTGGCCGATCAGCTCGCCGGCTAGGTGCTGCGCGTCGGCCGCGCTGCCGCCGTTGCCCAGCGAGTACAGCGTCCCGCCGTTCTCGAAGGCCTCGCACAGACGCTTAGCGATGTCGGATGCCTGTGCGAGAAGGTCTTGCGCGCTCGCGACGACTTCGAGATGCTCGGCGAGCTGGTCCTGGATGGGGGTCATTAGCGGTACTCCTGATCGATGAGGGCAATCCCGACCGCACCTGCGCCAATGAGGGCTGCGCGATCGGGCCGTTGGATGATGCAGACGGGGGTCTGGCGGTTGCCTGGAAGAGCCGCGTCGTGCGCTGCGGCGCGAACCGGCTCGATGAACTGCTCGCCGGCGAGTGTCACTCCCCCGCCGAGGAGAACGAGGTCCGGTTCGAACGTGTTCAGCGCGTTCGCGACCAATTCGCCGATGAGGCGCGTCGACTCGTCCCAGAGGCGAACAGCGACAGGATCACGGTCCTGGGAGGAAGCCAGATAGACGTCCTTCGCCGTGATCGGCGCACCTCGTCCGAGAGTCGGGGCCACGCCCGCGGAGATCAGCTCTTCCGCTCTGCGTGCGATCGAGTGCCCGCTTACGTAGGCCTCGGCGCACCCGGACCGGCCGCATGCGCACAGGCGGCCGCCCACGACGAGCACCGTGTGACCGAGTTCCGAGGAGTTCCCGCTTCGTCCTGTGATGAGTCGTCCGTCCATCACTACTCCTGCGCCGATACCCGAAGAGATCGTCAAATAGACGACGTTGCGCACGCCGGCGTAGCGGCCCCAGCGCGTCGCTCCGAGAACAACCGCGTCGGCATCGTTGCGCAAGGCCGCGCGCACGCCGATGCGCGATTCGACCGCGGCTCGCACGTGGACCTCGTCCCAGCCGGGCAGGTTCGGGGGGCTAAGGATGACTCCGGCGTGTACGTCAAGCGGGCCTCCGCACGCGATGCCGGCGGAGGCCAACGTGCCCCCCGTGGAGCGGAACTCGTCGGCGGTGACCTCACAGAGGTCGAGGAGCACGCGCTGTGCTGCGGTCGCGTCCGCAGGTGTGTCGACGGCGAAGACATGTGAGAGCGCGCCTTCGCCGTCGCACACGGCCGCCGCCAGCTTCGTTCCTCCGATATCGACGCACAACGTGCCAAGCACTATGACTCTCTTTCGATGAGATCGGTCTCAGATGCAAGCACGTGCATCGCTAATGGTGGCCTGTGATCGCAGTAGAACCCCCGGAGAATCAGGTTTCCGGAGGGCCTAGACATGACTATAGCGGGTGGTGCATGCTAAGTGAACTGGTTCATTCGATCGAGGGAGACCGTATGCTTTCGCCGCGTCCGCGCCGCACGCTCGAGGGACGAGCTCGAGCCATGCAGCGGCTCCTCGCGATGGTCCTCGGGACTGTCCTCTTCGCCGGTGCCCTCGTCGCCGGTCCGGTGACCGAGTCTGCGCAAGCTTCCGAGGGAAGCGGCTACGCGCCTCGTCCCGATGGCTTCGCGGTCGTCTCCGTCGGGGCGTCCGTGTCACCCGCCGATGGTGCGAGCTTCAACGCAGGGGAAGGCCCGGCAAGCGCCATGACCGATGGTGACCCTGCCACGAAATCCGGGGGATTCGGTCCGTTCGATGCCATCGTTGACTTGGGCAGGGTCACCGATGTCGCTCACGTCGAGATCGACTTCGAGCGGTACTGGGACGGGCCCAACGTCGTACAGGTCTCGGTCGACGGAACGACCTGGACCGACGTCGTCTCGTCGACCGGCGACGACTACATGGAGACCGCAGGTGCCGACCCGAACGGGCCGAACACGCTGGGTGTCGCCCTCGTATCGGGAACCACGGCCCGCTACGTGCATGTGGCGGCACGCGCGTGGGCCAACGTCTTCGAGATCTCCATCTCCGCGGACGCGTCATTCGAGACGCAGCCCGCAGGCACTCAGAATTTGGCACTGGGCGCGGCCGTGACCGCGCTGAACGGGACGAGCTTCAATCTCTCGGAGGGTGTTCCCGAGAACATGGTGGACGGTAGCGGGACGACCAAGTCGGGCGGGTTCGCCACGGTCGACTTCATGGTCGATCTCGGCAGGGTGGCGGACGTAAACTACGTCCGGATCGACTTCCAGCGCTACTGGGACGGTCCGAACCGAGTTTCCGTCTCAGATGATGGGGCGAGCTGGACCCAAGTCGCTGTCGGGACCGGAGCGATGTACATGAACGCGCCGTCGGTCTCCACGGACGACCCGAACTCCCTCGGCGTCCGGCTCCCCGACGGAACTTCCGGGCGATACGTCCGATTCGAAGGTCGCGCATGGGCGAACATCTTCGAGTTCGGCGTGTTCTCCTCGAGTGCTGTACCGGTGGAATCCATCACGTTCGGCGCGACCGGCGGATCGGCCATCGTTGGCGTGCCGACGGTCCTCGCCACGACCGTCGCCCCGACCGCGGCATCCAACCAGGACCTCACCTGGTCGGTGGCCCCCGCCTCGACCGGGGGAGGAAGCGCCACGATCGACCCGGCGACGGGCGTTCTGCATCCGGCGGACCCGGGGACGGTCGTCGTCACCGCAACCGCCGCGGACGGCTCGGGAACCTCCGCCTCGCGGACGATCGACATCGTGTCGGCCGCCCGGACGTGGCGGGAGATCGAGATCGCGCTCGTGAGTTCGGTCAACTACGCGAACCCCTTCCTCGCCGTCACCGCGACCGCCACGTTCACGTCAGCGGGCGGGAAGACAATCACGCGACCAGCCTTCTGGGACGGCGGCGACATATGGCGCGTTCGATTCGCGCCGACTGAGGTGGGTGAGTGGGAAGTGTCCATTACCTCATCCGATCCGACCAATACGGGCCTCGCGCTCACGGGTGCGGCGTTTGACGTCGACGCCTATGCGGGACCGCTCGAGGTGTACCGCCATGGATTCCCGAAGGTAGCGTCGGCCGGGAAGTACTTCGAGTACGCCGACGGCACGCCCTTTTACTACCTCGGGGATTCGCACTGGACTCTCCGCGAGGAGAACTGGAGCGGCTCGAACGTCGAGGGCATCGATTCTCAGTTCCGTTACGGAGTGGATCATCGGGCGAGTCAGGGCTTCACAGTCTTCCAGTCGCAGCCTCTGGCCATGAACGGTCAAGGGATCGACGTCAGCTCGGGGGTCGCGGCCACGACGCTGCCCGCTCTTCGAGACCTGGACAACAAATTCGCCTACGTCGCGGACGCCGGCCTCGTGCACGCGAATGCGGCGTGGCAGTTTACCTCCACCCTGGGAGTGACGGATCCGGCCACTCTGACGGCGCTGGGCAGATACTGGAGCGCGCGTTACGGGGCCTACCCTGTCCTATGGACGACGGCCCAGGAGGTCGACAGCGACTTCTACGGTCAGATCGATCCGCAGTACTGGAAGCAGCTTGCGGCGGGGATCAGCAACTCCGACGACTACGACCACCCGCTGACGGCGCACATGCAGACCCAGACGGCCTCGTTGGAGTCGGGTTGGGGCGGAGAAGCATTTCACGAGTGGTACGGCCTGCAGACACAGACGGCTGACCGTGGGCTCTATGAGGACGCCTACACTGCCGCTGTCGATCAGCCCGTCATCACCTACGAAACGTCCTACGAGCTGAACAACACGACGACGGATGCGGCACGACGGTTCGCGTACCGGGCATTCCTGAGTGGTTCGTACGGGTACGGCTACGGCGTCCAAGGCGTCTGGGCGACACATCAATCACCCGATGAATGGTTCAAGTACGGGCCGTACTTCAGGTGGTTCGACGGGTTGAACTCGGCCGGCGGTAAGCAGATGGCACACGTATCAGAGTTCTTTGAGTCGCTTGCGTGGTGGAAGCTCGTACCGCAGTTCGATGGCTCGACGCGCTCGGACTTTGGGGGCTCGCCGGACGTCACGCTCGCGGTGGACGGGGACGAGACGTATGTGGCCTACTTCGCCAGCGGTTCGTCCCAGCCGCCCGGGCACCTCCGAGGGATGGGGGCGTCGGAGTATTCGGCGAGATGGTTCGATCCACGGACCGGCGAGTACACGACAATCGACGCGAGCATCGAGGCGGAGGACGGCG
Organism: Microbacterium lacus; assembly: GCF_039531105.1. Classification (NCBI taxonomy): domain Bacteria; kingdom Bacillati; phylum Actinomycetota; class Actinomycetes; order Micrococcales; family Microbacteriaceae; genus Microbacterium; species Microbacterium lacus. The sequence goes on along the minus strand of NZ_BAAAPK010000001.1, from coordinate 155,522 downwards.
AATGGGCCGTGCCCGCGACGCCTTCTCTGGATGACTGGGTGCTTCTCGTCACCGACACGCCCCTCGATGACTTCGATGTCTTCGCTGCCGACGGCGACACCACGATCACTGCTGACGGAGGAACCCTTCAGTTCGAGGCGAGGACGGCGGGCGCTGCATTGGCTACGCCGATCTGGTCGGCCATTGACCGCGACGGTTCCCCCTCCGTCGTCGCCACCGTCGACGCCGCCGGCCTCGTCACCGCGGAAAGTAACGGCGTCGCCCTGATCTGCGCGACCTTGGACGGGGAACGCAAGTGTCGGCCGATCATCGTAATCCGACAAGGCGAGGCGGGACCACCTCTGTTGGCCACGGGCATCTCTCTCGAGGACGCCGGAAACCGTCAGATCATCGCAAGGTTCACGCCGCAGGACTCCTACGACCAGCGAGTTACGTGGGCCGTCACCGAGACGGATGGCTCCCCGACGACGAAGGCGCAGATCTCGGAGGTGGGTGTTCTCTCGCTTCGAGAGCCCGGTACCGTTCGCGTGACGGCGACGGCCATGGACGGATCCAACGTGTCGGGGACGCTGGATTACGACATCGTCTTCAATGACGTGATCACGAATCCCCTGCTCGAAGGAGCGATCGCGACAGCGTCCTCGTCTGACTACGCCAATGACTACCGCCCGCAGAAGGCATTGACGAGCAATCACGGCAACTTCGCCGGTTGGACGTCCGCGACAGATCGCCACGTGTCCGGCTCCGCCCCGGAATGGATACAGGTGGATCTGCCCGAGCCCCGCGAGTTCAACGAGCTCACTGTGTACTCGACGGCGCTCGGCTACCAGCTACGCTCCTACGACGTCGAAGTCTGGCAGAGTGGTGAATGGGTGACGGTGGGAACCCGGCGCAATCTCACGGACAGTGAGTCGACTGTGGTCTTCGCGCCGGTCACGACGGACCGGTTCCGTGTGGTGGCGCTAGAGGGCGATGCAATCGGGATTGCACGGGTCAGTGCCCTCGAGCCGGGTTACGATCCGGATGCCCCCGTGCCGCCCACGGCGACCACACCCCCCACCGTGACTGGAGTCGGGACCGTGGGGGGAACGCTGGTCAGCTCGATGGGATCGTGGGATCGCTCTGACGTAGATCTGACCGTCCAGTGGTATCGCGATGGCGAGCCGATCAGCGGAGCCACGGCCGCCGCATACGTCGTTACCGCGGCGGACCAGGGGTGCGACCTTCACGCAGTAGTCTCCGCCACGAGTGGCGGGCTCGCCGGTACGGCCGCCGGCCCGAACGTTCATGTGCGGTATCAGACCCATCTGACGCTGACTCTGAGTCGACCGATCGCCACCAATAGCTACCCGGTGGTCGCCAAGGTACGGGTTACAACTGCCGGAGCGGCGATGGGACGGGAGGTGACCATCACGGTCGACTCGAAGCCGATGACGATCGTGCTGGATGCCGATGGCCGGGGAAGACTCACGCTTCCGACCGCCGGATTCGGCGTGCGGAAGGTCACGGCTTCCCTGCCACAGGACGATGATCTGGAGGCTGCGACGAGTACCTCGCTGCGGTACATCTCGATCCCGCTGTGATCAGCTCTCCCGGAACGGAGCTATCGAGCCCCGGCGGTTCACCGTGGGGAGCACCCGTATCTCGACGGGTGGGGCCGGTGCATCGCCCCGCAGTCGCGCGACAAGCGTCTCGGCGGCGTGCCGGCCCATCGCGTGGGGGTGGAGGTCGACGGCGGAGATGGGGGGATCGAATGCCGTCATCCAGTCCAGATCGCCGAGTGACACCACCGACAGGTCCCGGGGCACGCAGACGCCGCGGTTTCGAGCCTCCTGCAGCAGTCGACTCGTGATGCCCGCGTCGCCGGCGATCACGGCGGACGCGCCATCGAGATGCGGCAGCCACGAGGTGATGCGGGGGTCGGTGTGCGGAGCCACGAGTCGGCCAGACACTGTGGATGGCGCCGCATCGATGGCGGAGAGGAACCCGGCGGCCCGACCCCGCGTTGCACTCGTCTCCGGCGAGCGCAGGAGCAACGCTAGTCGCTTGTGACCGAGGGTGATAAGTTCGGCCGCGATCCCGCGCACCACCTCGTAGTCGTACCCAGTGACGCAGTCGGAGACGAGAGAATGGTGCGTCGTGTGCACGTGGACTGCGACCAGTTTCGCGGCTCTGATTGCGCTGATGATGGCGGTGGAGGTGGGAGCGACGATCACCGATCCCACTCGGTGCGAGCGTAGCCGCTCGATTGCGGCAACTTGATCGCCGCCGCGTCCCATGATCATGATCATGGCAAATCCCTGGTCTTGGAGAACTTCGTCGATGCCCGCGGCGATGTGCGCGTAGAACGGATCTCGCAGGTCCGGCAACACGACTCCGACCAGTCCGATCCGCCCGGACTTCAGGCTTCGGGCGGGCTGATTGAGGGTGTAGCCAAGCATGCGAGCGGCGTCAAGAACGCGCATTCTCGTGGCCGCGGCGATGCTGGAGTGGTCGGCGAAGGCGCGCGACGCTGTCGCACGTGAGACCTCGGCTAGCCGAGCGACGTCCTTTAGCGTCGGGCCACGATCCGCGCTGTCCACCGTGCGATCAGCCGACGCCACGTCCGGGCACCGTTCTCAACTGATCTGGCGGCGCGTAGTGGATGACCGGACGACAAGTTCAGGGGGGAACTCGATGTTGCGGGGCTTGCCATCCGCGGCAAGTGGATCGAACACCAGCTCCGCAGCGGCTACGCCGATTTCGTGCTGCGGTTGCCGGATGGTCGAGAGGGGTATGGGCGACTCCGCAGATGCCTCGGAATCGTCGTAGCCCAGGATGGCGAGGTCCTCCGGTATGCGGATGCCCTCCCGCAGGGCGGCGCTCAGCAACGCCACGGCGAGCTGATCATTCGCGCAGAACACCGCCCTGGGGCGCGGCTCGAGAGCAAGGATCTCCGCCGCCGCTTGCATGCGATCTTCGGGGCTACTCCCGGCGGCGTCGAGACGGCGAAGTGCAGTCGACGGCATCCCTTGTTCACGAAGTGCGCGCGTGGACCCATTGAGTCGTTGTGTGAAGGGGCGTTCGCCTCTCGGTCCCCCCAGGAATAGGACGTCCTCGTAGCCCTCCTCGAGAAGATGGCGCATGCCGAGGTATCCACCGAGCTCATCGTCGACGGTCACCCACGGGTGACGGGCGTCCCCGAGCGGTGCGCCCAGGAAGACGACGGAAGCTCCGGTCTGCATGAGGCGATCAAGCGTGTCATCACTCATGCCGGTGGCCAACGCCACCGCACCTCGGACCCGCATCTCGGCGAGCGCCTGCGAGTAGTGCTTCTCGCGCGCCTCGTCGCCCTCGGTGTTGCAGATCACGACGACATGTCCGCGCGCGATGGCGACATCCTCAATCCCGCGCGCGACTCCCACGAAGAAAGGGTTCCAGGTGTCTGGCACGAGGAACGCTAGAGCATGACTGGGCGCACCGCGCATCACGCGCACAGCCATATTCGGAACGAAGTTAAGTTGCGTGATGGCAGCTTCGATGCGCCCGCGAGTCCCCGTAGCGACGGTCTTCTGCCCGGAGAGGTAATTGGAGACCGATCCCAAGGAGACGCCCGCCAGGCGCGCGACGTCACGGACCGTAGCGCGCCGCGCCGTGTCTGATTCGCCAGCCGCCATGCGCCCAGGATAGCCGTCGACGCCTATTCGGTCTGCAACTTGACCTGACGGCTTGGTCGCTCCATACTGATTGAACCGGTTCACTTTTTCCGGTTTATCACCCGATTCAATCCCTTCAATGGCGACTGGAGAATTATGGTCAATCGAGTTCGGCGGCTGAGTCTCGCCACTGTCGCGCTCACGTCCGCGGCGCTAGTGATCGCGGGCTGCAGCAGCACCCCCGACGGCGGCGCCGCCGCAGAGGACAAGGTCATCACGTGGACCAACTACCAGGGCGGTGATGCCAACGCGAAGTACAAGGAAGTCATCGCCGCCTTCGAGAAGGCGAACCCGGGCTGGACCGTAGAGCAGCAAAACCTCGCGGGGGATGGGACTTACAGCAAAATCGTGACATCGCAGATTCAGGCGAACAAGGCGCCGGACCTCGTCGACGTGATGGTGGCCGACATCCCGGCGATGGTCGACGCTGGCATGCTGACCGACCTTTCTGATGAGAGCTGGGCCGCGCGTCAGTTGCCGGCGGTCGAGAGCTACGCCGAATCGACGACGGGTGGCTCGACTTATGCACTGGTGACTGGCCTCGACGTCATCGGCGTCTACTACAACAAGGATCTCTTCAACGACGCCGGCGTGGAGGTTCCCACGGACTGGCCCTCGTTTGAAACGGCCGTGAAGACCTTCCGCTCCGACGGGATTACCCCTCTTGCACTCGGGGGCAAGGACGGATGGCCGATCAATGTCCAGATGCAGTTGATGGCCGCGAACCTGCTGGCGGGCACCGCGGAGCCCGATGAGCTCACGTCCGGCGAGACCCCGTACGTCGACTCGGTGGCGTGGAACGAGGTTCTCGACGACGCCATCGGGCTCGTCGCAGACCAGGCCTACGACCCCAACGTCCTAGGCATCGACTGGCCGACTAGCGCTGCGGATTTCGCGGCGGGCAAGTCGGCGATGTTGATCATGGGGTCCTTCGGCCTGCCGGCGATCCGTCAGGCCAACGAGGAGATGAACCTCGGAATGTTCGCGCTGCCGTACGGGGACTCCGGGTCGCCGCGCGCGGCGGTCGGATACGGCACGTTTATCGCTGTCCCCACCAATGCGACGCAGTCGGAAGGCGCCAAGAAGTTCCTCGACTTCCTGACGTCGGACGAGGAATATCCCTCCTTCCTGAAGGCAGCCGCGCAGTTCCCGTCGCTCGAGGGGGCACCCTTTGAGGCATTTGATGAGTCGGCCACGGAGATCGCGAAGACCGTGCAGTCCGACTCCTTCGAATACAACTCCAGCGGCGGCCTCAACAACGCGGCGGTCCAGGCGATCGCCTCGCAGCAGTTCCAGAGCCTCTTCAACGGGACGGGCTCACCGCGCTCGGTCCTGGAAGCATTCGACACCGCGATCGCACAGGCGAAGTAGGACGACTGCCTGGACACGCGCAACGCGGGCCGTCGCCGCTGGTTCGGCGACGGCCCGCGAGGCAGATGAGGTAAGAGGATGACAATCAGCGAGATCGAACGTGCACATGAGACGCTCAGCCGGCAGTCGGACCCGCGTCCACGCAGACGCGGATATCGCCGGGGCAACACGGCTCTCGCGTTGTTCATCCTGCCCGGTCTGGTCGTCTTTACGATCGTCGTGACGGTGCCGGTCATCCAGAATTTCTACTTCTCCTTCACCGACTGGAACGGCTTCTCCCCGAATCCGGACTTCGTCGGGCTCAAGAACTTCGCGTCGATGGCTGGCGACAGCGCGCTAGTCAACGCGGCAAAGAACACCCTCATCTTCACGCTAATCACCGCTCCGGTTCAGTTCTTCATAGCGCTGGCGCTCGCAGTGTCGCTCTCCGGCGCGGGAAGAGTGAAGCACTTCCTGCGAACGGTCGTCGTCCTTCCAATTGCCATTAGCGGGACGGTTCTCGGTTTTCTGGGAACTCTGATCTTCGACCCGGGCCGTGGGCTGCTCGTCGGAGCGTCGCATATCCCAGGACTCGCGTTTCTCGATCAGAACTGGCTCGGCGATCCGACCCTGGCGATGTTCTGTGTGGTCGCGATGTCAGTGTGGCAGTACGCAGGCCTCAACACCATCATCTTCATTGCGGCCATCGCGACCGTGCCGCAGGAACTCGGTGAGGCCGCGACGATCGATGGTGCGGGTCCGTGGCGCTCGTTCTGGAGCGTGACCTGGCCGATGCTCGCGCCGGCGGCGACCATCAACCTCGTCCTGAACGTGATCGGCGGGTTGAAGGTCTTTGATGTGATCTACGTGCTGACCAAGGGCGGGCCGGCGGGCGCCACGGAGAGCGTCGTCACCAGGGTGGCGACATCTTCATCCATCAACGGCGGTTATTCGGCGGCAACGAGCTTCGTCCTGACGGTTCTGATAACCCTGATCGCGTTCGTCCTTCTCGCGATCCTTCGTCGGCGGGAGTTCGCCGCATGACCGTAACGAAGAGCGGCCGGGCGGCCCTGTCCGCGCGGGCCACGTCAATCCTGAGGCTGCTACCCGCTTTGGTGTGGGCCATCGTGATCTTGATCCCGCTCGGGTACATGCTGATGATCTCCTTGTCCACGCGGGCGCACTACGCGCAGTCCCCCACCGTTCTCCAGTGGCCCCCCGTTCTCGATAACTACGTGTCCGCGTGGCAGCAGGGCAGTCTGCCGCAAGCCTTCGTCAACAACACCGTCGTGACGGCGGCTGCCGTGTTGCTTGTCGTGCTTTTAGGGTCCGCCGCAGCATACGGGATCATCCGTTGGCGCGGCCGACTCAAAGGGCCTGTGTACGGCTACTTCGCCCTCGGTCTCATCGTGCCCTTCCAGCTCGGACTTCCGATGCTGTTCCAGCTGTGGGCGCAGTGGGGCCTTGCCGATTCGCTCGTCGGAGTCACGATCGTCCACGTCGGGGCGGGACTGCCGTTCGCGGTCTTCGTCTTCAGCGGCTTCCTGCTCACGGTGCCGCGTGAACTCGAGGAGGCGGCGATGCTCGACGGCGCCAGCACGCTCCGGGTGTTTGTGAGCGTGGTGCTCCCTCTGCTCAAGCCGGCCACCGCGACCGTCGTGGTATTCACGGCGATCGGGGTATGGAACGACCTTCTGATCTCGCTGTTCTTCCTGCAGAGTCCCGGGAATCTGACGCTCTCGCGCACGGCTCTCGCATTCCAGAGCACTTACAACAGCGACGTCCCCTTGATATTTGCGGCAGCGATCTTGATCGTCATCCCCGTTGTGCTGGTTTTCGTGATCCTGCAACGGAGCATCCTCTCCGGACTGACTCAAGGCGCCCTACGCGGATGACCCCGCGCCGTCGCCGCCGCCGTCGACGAGCTCGGCTCGACGGGTGTGCGGGTTCTCCCGTACCTCTGACAACGAACGAAAGGTTGAATCATCCATGCACGACTCGAACCCTGCTCCGCGCCCAAAGGTCCTCGCCTACTACTTCCCGGACTGGCACGTTGACCCCAGGAACGAACAGTGGTTCGGCCCAGGCTGGACCGAGTGGGAGTTGGTGAAGGCGGCTGGACCGCGATTTGATGGGCACAGCCTCCCCCGAGTGCCCCGGGACGGCTACGTTGATGAAGCGGACCCGGAGGTCGCGGCGAAGCAGATCGATCTCGCGCGCCGCAACGGCATCGACGGATTCCTCGTCGACTACTACTGGTACGACGACGGCGGCTATCTGAATCGCGCCCTCGACGACGGTCTGCTCGGGGCCGCGAACACGCAGGACATGACCTTCGCGCTCATGTGGGCCAACCACGAGCTCGTCGACATCTTTCCCCTCAGCGAGCCTCGACCCGAAGCCGTTCGACAGCTCAAAGCGGGCTCCATCGATCGCCCCGCTTTCGAGCGGATGGCGAAGCACGTCATCGAGCACTACTTCTCGCGTGACAACTATCTGAAGGTCGACGGCAAGCCCTGGTTCTCGGTTTACGAGGTCGGCGGCCTAATCAAGGGCCTTGGAGGAGTGAAACAGACGGCCGATGCTTTGCGGTGGTTCCGGGAGCAGACGGTCCTCGCCGGCCACCCCGGGCTTCACTTAGACATCGTCGTATGGGGCTTCGCCGTGCTGCCAACGGGCATCGCCGTGCCGGATCCGGGAGAGCTCATCGATCGACTGGGATTCGAGTCGGCGACGTCCTATGTCTGGGTGCACCACGTTGATATCGCGTCGTTCGACTTCCCCAGGGCGAGCGTTCCCGCACTACGCCAAGCCGTGTTCGCTGAGTACGAGAAGTACGCGCAGTTCAAGATCCCGTTCTACCCCAACGTCACCGTTGGATGGGATTCATCCGCACGCACCGATCAGGCGCGATCGTTTGAGCGCGGGCGCTACCCCTGGTTCCCCATCTGGGAGATCGATCCCGACGAGTTCAGGAAGGGCCTGGAGGCGGCGCGGGACTTCCTATCCCGTCACCAGCCGGAATTCCCCGTCGTGACCATCAACGCGTGGAACGAGTGGACCGAAGGGTCGTACCTGTTGCCCGACACGCAGCACGGTGATGCGGTCATCCGGTCGGTCCTCGGGGTGTTCGGCCCGATTGAATCGCATTCGCATGAGCCCCGCGACGCGGGAGAGCGCGCGTGACGTCCGTCAAATGGACGACTCTCTGGCCGGGTCTCGGCGATGAGGGAGAGTGGTCCCACTCTGGCGTGGGCGTCTTGCGGGATGGCCGCGTGGTGTTCGCGCCGCCGGGCCGGAACGGACTGGTCCTGCTGGATGCCGAGAGCGGCGCCTGGACGACGAGGTCTGCACCGGTGTACCTGAGCCACGGCATTGAGGTGGCCACGCGGGGTGGAAACGAGGGGGTCTGGCTCGCCGACCCGGGAGACTCAGAAGCCCACGGCGAGGTGGTGTGGCTGGATCTGGGTTCGGGCGCATCAGAGCGCCTCCCGAGGCCGTCCGAGCGGTGGAGGCCCACGGCCACCGCGACGGTGCGCCGCGGAAACCACGCGGGCGACGTATGGGTCGCCGACGGGTACGGGGAGAGCATCGTGTACCGCTTCGACGACGACAGACGCTGGATCGGTTTCGACGGCTCCCACTCAGGTCAGCAGTTCTCCTGCCCCCACGGCGTGGCGATCGACACCCGAGGCGAGGACGATGTGGTCGTCGTCGCCGACAGGTCGAACCGTCGGCTGGTCTTCCTCGATCTGGACGGAGAGTTCATCCGAGCAGTCGCAGACGACGCGATGACGAGCCCGAGCTCCATCGCCGTACGAGGAGACGAGCTCATCGTCACGGACCTCTTTGGTGCGATCCTCGCGGTCGGGATGGATGACCAGGTGCGACGGATTCTTGGAGACGGGAGGCGCGACCGCTCCGAAGGTTGGCCCAACGCGGTGCGGGAGTCTGTCGACGTGCGGCCGCCACTGGTCGACGGCGTGCTTAACAGCCCTCACGGTGTCGTTATCGGCGCGCGAGGCGAGATCTATCTCACCGAATGGGTACTGGGGGGTCGACAGGTCCGGCTCGAGGCCGATCGCAACTCGCGTGACAGAGGAAGGATTCGATGACTCACCGAAACCGGCCGCCCGTCGCCGACGTCGAGATGCTGATAGAGCGCAGCAAGGACATCCGGATCGCGGTGCTAGACATGCTGGCAACCGCGGGGACGGGGCACACCGCGGGACCGCTCGGGATGGCCGAGATCATGGCCGTCCTGTACTTCCACGAATTGCGCCACGACTCGACCGATCCGGAATGGCCAGACCGAGACGTCTTCTTCCTCAGCAACGGTCACACAGCCCCCGTCCTGTACGCGTCGCTCGCGATCGCCGGATACTTTCCGACTGCGGAGCTGTCGACTCTTCGGCGACTCGGCTCGCGCCTTCAGGGACATCCCGAACGGACCGCTCTGCCCGGCCTTGAGAGCACGAGCGGTCCTCTAGGAAGCGGGCTGTCCCAGGCGGCCGGATACGCATACACGGTTCAGCGGCTGGATCGCACCCGTCATCGTTTCGTCTACGTGTGCATGGGTGACGGGGAACTAAACGAGGGCAACATCTGGGAAGCAGCAATGTTCGCGAGCAAGTACCAGCTCGGCAGACTGATCGCGATAGTGGACCGCAACTACATCCAGATCGATGGTGCCACCGAGGACGTGATGCCGCTAGCCGATCTGCGCGGCAAATGGGAGTCCTTCGGTTGGGACGTTTGGGAGGTGAACGGGCACAGCGTCCGCGACCTCGTCAACGCGTTAGACACGGCCAGAGCGGTGTCGGACCGGCCGAGCGTGATCATCGCTCATACGGTTCCCGGTAAGGGCGTACCCGAGATGGAGTACGACCATCTGTGGCACGGCAAACCGCCGACACGGGAGCAGGCGGATCGATCGATCGCCGGGCTGATGCGAGAGGGCGGCGATGCACGCTAAGGAAAAGGGCACGTCGTACGAAATGGAGCCCATCCGCGTCGGATTCGGTCGCGGGCTCGTCGAGGCCGGTCGTCGTGACTCGCGTGTCGTGGCGCTGTGCGCAGACCTCACGGAGAGCACACAGATGCATCTCTTCCGTGAGGAGTTCCCCGATCGCTTCATCGAGGTGGGGATCGCGGAGCAGAACCTCGTCACCGTTGCGAGCGGGATGGCGCACGCCGGACGGATTCCCTTTACGAGCAGCTACGCGGCATTCAGTCCCGGACGCAACTGGGAGCAGATCAAGACAACGGCCGCCCTTAACGATCGCCCCGTGATCGTGGTGGGGTCTCACGCCGGGCTCAACGTCGGCCCCGACGGGGCCACCCACCAGATGCTCGAGGACATCGCGCTAATGCGGGTGCTCCCCAACATGATCGTCATCGCGCCCGCCGATAGCCACGAAGCGGAGCAGGCCACGATCGCCCTGGCGGCTGCGGAAAAGCCGGCGTATCTCCGCCTCGCACGGGACGCGACTCCCGTCTTCACCACCGCCGACGAACCGTTCCGCATCGGTGTCGCGCACATCCTTAAAAGAGGTGCGGATGTGACCCTCCTCGGAACAGGCACCATGACTTATGAGCTGCTGCGATGCGCCGAGGTTCTCCACACCGCCGGGATTGCAGCCGAAGTCGTCCACGTCCCCACCATCAAGCCTCTCGACACGGAGACGATTCTCTCTAGCGTGGGCAGAACTGGGCTCGCAGTGACCGCCGAGGAGGCGCAGATCGCCGGAGGTTTCGGCAGTGCCGTCACCGAACTCGTGAGCTCGCACGCAGCGGTGCCCGTCCTGAGGCTCGGCGTGGATGACAGATACGGGGAGAGCGGTGCGCCCAGGCAGTTGCTGGAACACTTCGGCCTCACGGGATCCCAGCTCGCGGCGCAGATCGCAACCTTTGTGAGACGCGTCCGTCCGTGACGCATCCTCGCTCGTGCGGGTCACTGTCTGGGGGCGCAACACCCGTTCAACGTGCGACCGGCGTCGGGGCGGGCGCCGGTCGAGTTGCCTTCGAGTCCCAACGTGGGCTCCTCGTGCCGAAGCTCCGGATATTACGGTACGGATACGCCATGATCTCGTCGACCGTGCCGGCGTGGAGACTGCTGCCGACGTCGGCAGCAGTCGGGCAGCAGAGCCAAGCCAGAGTGCGATTATTTGTCGAGGTCCCGCGTCCATCATTCGAACTCGTCTACGGTCACCACTCCACCCTCACTGCGCCGGTCTTGTACGTGGCCACAGGATGCGCGAACGGCATCGGTCGTAGCTGATCCGCGTCGACCAGCTCTAGCGTCGGCAGACCACGCAGAAGAGCGCTGATCGCCTCCGTGATTGCGACGCGGGCGACCTGCTGCCCTGCGCAGCCGTGGATGCCGTATCCGAAGCCCAGATGCCCGTAGGCGTCGCGTTGAACGTCGAACGTGTCCGGACGGTCGAACCTCCGCGGATCGCGGTTCGCCGCGGGCAAGGCGACGGAGACCGACTCGCCCGCTCGCACTGTGAGCGAGTCATAGACCACGTCCTCCTTCGCCGTGCGGCTGAAGAGAGTAAGGAAGAGTGAACCGACGCGAACAAACTCTTCGACCGCCCGCACCATCCCCTCAGGGTTGGTGCGGAGCCACTCCCATTGGCTGCGGTCTTCCCGCAGAAGTGCGACCGTCGAGGTCGAGATGAGGTGCGCCACGGAGTCTCGGCCGGCGCTCAGCATGACGAGCGCGAGTCCCTCTTTCTCGTGGCGACTGAGGTCGGATGAGGCCAGGTCGCTCAGAACGTCCACTGATGGAGCCCCCCTTTTCTCCGCCAAGCGGGCGCGCGCGAAGTCGAACTTGTCCTGGAGTGTCGATGCGCCCACGAAGACATCGAAGTACTCGTCCTCACGGTCCGCCGGGACACCCATAACGAGGCAGTGGACACGCGCGGAGATAGGCTCCGAGTATGCAGCCGTCAGGTCGATGGGGCGAGCTTCTGCCTGCTGAAGCGAAGCGAGTTGCTCCTGCACAATCTCCTCGATCCGGGGGCGGTAGGAACGGGCAGCCTTCACGCTCAACCTTCCCGTGATGGCGCGTCGGAGCCGGGCATGGACGCTGCCGTCGTTGTCGAGCGGTCCTCCGACCCGGATGGACTCGGTCGCGTCAGCGTCAATGTTGGCGTGTGGTTCCCCCGACATGGGGAGCCTGGTGAACTCCCGCGTGAATCTTGGATCCCGGAGGATCTCCGTCGCCAGTTCGTGTCGGGTCACTATCCACCCAACGTGTCCGTCCGCGTACTCCAGCCGAGTCGCCGCGGACTCCTCGCGCCACGCCAAAAGCGTGGGGGATGGGCTCAACTGGGTGCCGTCCGTTGGCAATGTCTGTCCATGGAGGATGGGGCATCGTCCCGGCACGGCGGCGCAAGATGCAGTTGGATTGTCAATGTTCACGATGGGACCCGCTTCCTTGCGGCCTCGACGGCCATCCGTGCTCTGGCCTCGCGGAACTCGCGAGGCATGTTCCAGCCGATGAGGCCGACACTGCGGCTCGATCGGAAGTACTCCGCGACGAATCGGTCGCCGTCCAGGTCACCCGCAACGCGGATCATCGCGTCGGCATCGTGCGTGGCACCGACCGCCGTCACCCTAGTGCCGAACAATTCCGTCCACATCAATGGACTGGGAGAGGAAGGGGCGGGCTGACCAAGGATCGCCGCGGCAGCGGCGGCGGCCTGGCTAACGGCGGACGATTGAATCTCGGACCGCCAAGAGTTCCCCGTCTCGGGGTCGTGCCAGCGCGCGACGTCACCGACGGCGTAGATGTCGGCGGCGGCCCGCCCGCGCTCGTCGCAGGCTATCCCATCGCGCAGATCCAGTCCGGAGCCGACCAGCCACGACGTCTCTGGGCGGGCGCCAATCGCGGCGATGACGAGATCAGCGTCAACGACCCCACCGTCGCTCACCTCGACATAAGTGCTGTGCACCCGGTGCACGTTTACGTTCGTCCGTACGAGAATGCCGTTCTGCTCGAGAAGACGCCGGATCTTTGCATTGACCGGAGATCCCAAAGCGCGAATGCCAACCTCGGCGTTCCGAGTGATCAGCGTTGTGTAGTGACCCTGGTTGCGCACGGTGGCTGCCAGCTCGCAACCGAGTACGCCGCCGCCCACGACGGCCACCCGCGACTTGGAGCGGAGAGCTTGAAAGATACCGATCGCATCGTCCAGGGTGCGCAGCGTCCTCACCCGGCTTGCGCCGGGTACATCACCCAGCTCCCGCGCCCTGACCCCGGTGGCGATCACGAGCGTTCCATAGGAGGTCCACTCTTCGTCGAGACGGATGAGATGATCGTCGGCGTTGAGGGCCGTCGCCGTCCGGTTCGAAAGGAACGATATCTCGGACTGAGCTAGCCGGATTCGGTCGGTGAGAAATACGCTCTCGCCCGCACCTGCGAGCAGGCCCTTGGAAAGCGGCGGTCGATTATAGGGAAGGTGAGCCTCCCCGCTGACCAATGTGAGCGGTCCGTTGTATCCAAGGCTCCGTAAACTCTCCGCCGTACTGTAGCCGGCGATGCCCGCGCCGACCACGACAACGGATTCGGGCCAGCTCACGTCACGAGTCGACATCGATCGCACGCGCGGGACACAGAGCCGCTGCCCGCTTCACGTCCGCGTCCAACTTGCCGTCGGGCCGCTCCTGCAGTAGAACCACGATTCCGTTGTCGTCCTGGTTGAACACATCGCCCGCGACGAGAGCGCATTGACCCGCTCCAACACACGTCTCTCGCCGGACCGAAACACTAGTCATGAGATTCTCCCTCTTCTTTATTCACGCCATCCTTCCTATAAGCGTGCATCGGCGAGAATGGCGTGAATGGGCGAGAACATGGATATTTCGATCAACCCGAACGATCTCACGGGCGACCCGGACGCTGCCGCCGGTAGCCCCGCCGTCGTCGCGGCGAACTGGTATCAGTTCCGCCCCGGACAGCGGATCCCCGTGCCCCGAGTGGATGCTGTGTCGTTAATCTGGATACTCGAGGGCTCGGGCGAACTTCGGACGCGGACGACGCGGCACAAGATGACTGCAGGCATGGCAATGCGCGTTCCCTGGCGCAGCGCCATCGAGTATCGAGCGGACGCGTCCGCCCCCTTTCGGACCGGAGCAGTCCATATCGTGCCTTGGCACTCCAGCACTGCGGCCGTTACGACGGAGGTCGCGGTTGAGGGCCACGAGCTTTTCGGTTCCCCCTCGAGGCGCGGCATCGACGGGGAGCCACCCCTGCTCGTTGGGGTCACCAACCGAAGTGAGACGGGTAGACGACTGATCTCGATCGGCAGCTTCTGCGTGGAGCGCTTTCTCGGGGCGCCGATCGGTGATGATGTCACCCGGGCGCTTGGGGTACTGATGCTGGACGGGTTGGCGGCCTGGGACGACTCGAAGGATGACACAGAAGTGCCGCGCGGCATTGCCCGCATGGTGGACTTTGTCTCACGGAACATGGACCAGCCGCTCCGCGTCCAGGATGTGGCTCGTGCAGGTGGCGTCAGCGTCGCGACGGCGCAACGCCACTTCCGGCAGTGGGCGGGTGAATCCATAGTGGTGTGGCTTCGCAATCGCCGATTGCACGAGGCCGCCCGTCTTCTTCGCACCACCGGGATGCGCGTTAACGAAGTTGCGAAGTACGTGGGGTTCTCCGATCCGCTCTACTTCTCCCGAGTCTTCTCTGCTGCGTACGGCACCCCCCCGAGCCGCTACGCGGGCACCTTGTATACGCGTCCCGACGCCTCGGGCCATTGATCGGGCAAGCCCGAGCCAACATGTGCCTGACGATCGCCGGAAGCCACTCATCCCCTCCGGTGGCGACGCGGGCGCGAGGGGGGTGTTAGAGGCTGCTTCCGGTCTTTGCGGGACTGATCCTCGAGCGAGCGCTGCCTAAGGCTGCTTGATCGCGGCCAAGCTGAAGTCGCCGATGGAACGAGTGCTGTGCCGACCGAGTTGGTGCCGGACGCGGGAACGATTCGAGAACGGATGAACCGAGTTGGCCACTGGCGCCGCACCCGAGGTCGGTGAAGAGAGGGTTGCGGACACCGAGCACGACCAGTCGGACTGTGGAGTTGCGACTGACCCGGAGCTGGCGGGCCGCGTCGTTGCGCACGTAGTCCAGACTCTCGATCGCCTCGTTCGGCCTATGGACGGCATCCGCGAAGACCCTAACCAAGCGGGCGCGTAACCGGATGCTCGCGGTCAGCACTTGGACCCCTTTACCGTATCGAGTATGGTGAGTGAACCGGTTCATTTTTGCGAGGAGTACGACCGTGGCCACCCTCACGCACGACATCGAGGCGACACTCGCCGCGCAAGGCATCGAGCTCCCGTCGTGGGCGTTCGGCAACTCCGGAACCCGCTTCCGCGTGTGGACGACCGCCGGCACACCTCGCGATCCGTTCGAGAAGATCGCCGACGCCGCCGAGGTGAACCGGCTGACCGGACTCGCCCCGAGCGTCGCCCTCCACATCCCGTGGGACAAGGTGGCGGACTTCGGTGCACTCCGCCGGCACGCGGAAGAGCTCGGGGTGAAGCTCGGCACGATCAACTCCAACACGTTCCAGGATGAGGACTACAAGTTCGGCGCCCTGACTCATGAGGATGACCGCATCCGCCGCAAGGCGATCGACCACCACCTCGAATGCATCGACGTCATGGACGCCACGGGCTCGCGCGACCTGAAGATCTGGCTCGCCGAGGGCTCGAACTACCCGGGCCAGACGGACATGCGCGCGCGTCAGGACCGGCTGAACGACTCGCTGCGGACGATCTACGAGCGCCTGACGGGCGAGCAGCGACTCGTGCTGGAGTACAAGTTCTTCGAGCCGTCGTTCTACCACACGGACGTTCCCGACTGGGGAACCTCCTACGCGCAGGTGGCGACGCTCGGCGACCGGGCGATGGTGTGCCTGGACACCGGGCACCACGCGCCGGGGACGAACATCGAGTTCATCGTCATGCAGCTCCTCCGTCTCGGAAAGCTCGGGTCGTTCGACTTCAACTCACGCTTCTACGCCGACGACGACCTCATCGTCGGCGCCGCCGATCCGTTCCAGCTCTTCCGCATCATCGTCGAGGTCATCCGCGGCGGCGGGCTCAACAACCCCGACGTCGCGTTCATGCTCGACCAGTGCCACAACATCGAGGCGAAGATCCCGGGCCAGATCCGCTCGGTGCTGAACGTCCAGGAGATGACGGCGCGGGCTCTGCTGATCGACCAGCCGGCATTGGCCGCGGCCCAGTCCGCGAACGACGTGCTCGGCGCGCAGGCGGTGTTCATGGACGCGTTCTACACCGACGTGCGACTGGCTCTCGCCGAGTGGCGCGAGGGTCGCGGACTGCCCGCCGACCCGATGGCCGCGTATGCGGCATCCGGATATCAGCAGAAGATCGAGACCGAGCGCGTCGGCGGCGCGCAGGCCGGCTGGGGGGCCTGATGCAACGGGTCTGCTTTCACCTGGATCTCGAGCCTGCTCTCGTCGACGAGTACGTGGAGGCGCACCGCGCTGTCTGGCCGGACATGCTCAGGGCCATCCAACGAAGCGGCCGACGAAATTACTCGTTGTTCCTCGATCGTCGATCGAGCTCGGTGATCGGTTACTACGAGACCGATGACGACGTCGCTTCCACAGCTTCGCTGCGCAGGGATCCGATCGCCACCGAGTGGGAGCGCCGGTCTTTGCGTTTCTTTCGTGACGTCCGGACACGAGCCGACGAGGCGTCGCGTCCACTTCCAAGCATCTTCCATCTTGAGCAGCAGCTCGCACAAACGCAGGGACAAGAGTGAACACCACAGCAGCCGATCTAATTGCCCGGTCGAACCGCCTGGGAGCGGACCCGAAGAACACGAACTACGCCGGCGGCAACACGTCCGCCAAGGGCACCGAGATCGACCCGGTCACCGGTGAACCGGTCGAGCTGCTCTGGGTCAAGGGCTCCGGCGGCGACCTCGGCACACTCACCGAGGCGGGGCTCGCGGTGCTGCGCCTGGACCGCCTGCGCGCACTGGTGAACGTGTACCCGGGGGTGGAGCGCGAGGACGAGATGGTCCCGGCCTTCGACTACTGTCTGCACGGCAAGGGGGGTGCTGCCCCGTCGATCGACACGGCGATGCACGGCCTCGTGGATGCCGCGCACGTGGATCACCTGCATCCCGACTCCGGCATCGCGATCGCGACGGCCGCCGACGGCGAGGAGCTGACCGCGAAGGTCTTCGGCGACAAGGTGGTGTGGGTGCCGTGGCGTCGCCCGGGCTTCCAGCTCGGGCTGGACATCGCGGCGATCAAGGCCGCCCACCCGGCCGCGATCGGCTGCATCCTGGGCGGCCACGGCATCACCGCATGGGGCGACACGTCCGACGAGGCCGAGCGGAACTCCGCGTGGATCATCGACACCGCCGCGGAATACATCGAGAAGCACGGAAAGGCCGAGCCTTTCGGTGGAGTTCTGCCGGGCTTCGAGGCGTTGCCGGATGCCGAACGCCGAGCACGCGCCGCGGCCCTCGCCCCGACGATCCGCGGACTGGCCTCGACCGACAAGCCGATGGTCGGCCACTTCACCGACGACCCGCGCGTGCTGGAGTTCCTCGCGTCGGCGAACGCCCCTCGCCTGGCCGAACTGGGCACGTCATGCCCCGACCACTTCCTGCGGACCAAAGTCAAGCCGATGCTGCTCGACCTGCCCTCGGGTGCCTCCGTCGAGGAGCAGATCGCGCGCCTGAAGGAGCTGCACGAGGCCTACCGCGCCGACTATCAGGCGTACTACGACGCGCACGCAACCGCCGAGTCCCCGGCGATCCGCGGTGCCGACCCGCTCATCGTCCTCGTGCCGGGCGTCGGCATGTTCAGCTTCGGAGCGAACAAGCAGACCGCGCGCGTGGCGGGCGAGTTCTATCTCAACGCGATCAACGTGATGCGCGGCGCCGAGGCACTGTCGACCTACACGCCGATCTCGGACGCGGAGAAGTTCCGCATCGAGTACTGGGCGCTCGAAGAGGCGAAGCTGCAGCGGATGCCGAAGCCGAAGACGCACCAGGGGCGCATCGCGTTCGTCACGGGAGCGGCATCCGGAATCGGCAAGGCGATCGCGACGCGCCTCGCGGCCGAGGGCGCGTGCGTCGTCGTGGCCGACCTCGATCTCGAGAAGGCGCAGGCCGCCGCGGCCGAGCTCGGCGGAACGGATGTCGCGATCGGAGTCGCAGCGAACGTGGCGGATGCCGAGGGTGTGCAGGCCGCGATCGACGCGACGGTCCTGGCCTTCGGCGGCATCGACCTCGTCGTGAACAACGCCGGGCTGTCGCTCTCCAAGCCGCTGCTGGAGACGACCGAGAAGGACTGGGACCTGCAGCACGACGTGATGGCGAAGGGCTCGTTCCTCGTCTCGAAGGCCGCCGCGAAGGCGCTCATCGAGCAGGGCATGGGCGGCGACGTCATCTACATCTCGTCCAAGAACTCGGTCTTCGCCGGCCCGAACAACATCGCGTACTCGGCTACGAAGGCCGACCAGGCGCACCAGGTCCGCCTCCTCGCGGTCGAGCTCGGCGAGCACGGCGTCCGGGTGAACGGAATCAACCCCGACGGCGTCGTGCGCGGCTCCGGGATCTTCGCGTCGGGCTGGGGCGCGAACCGCGCGGCGACCTACGGCGTCGACGAGCAGGACCTCGGAAAGTTCTACGCTCAGCGCACGATCCTTAAGCGCGAAGTCGTGCCCGAGAACGTCGCCGACGCGGTCTACGTGCTGACCGGCCCCGAACTCACCCGCACCACCGGCCTGCACATCCCCGTGGACTCCGGCGTCGCCGCAGCATTCCTGCGATGACCGGCGGCGCTGTCGCCGCCGTCGACCTGGGCGCGACGAGCGGCCGGGTCATGATCGGGCGCGTCGGGAACGGCACGCTCGAGCTGGAGACCGTCGCGCGCTTCCCGAACGGACCCGTCGAGGGGCCGGTCGGCCTGCACTGGGACTTCACCGCTCTGTATCGCCATGTGGTCGAAGGGCTTCGCGAGGCGGTGCGTCGGGAGCCGGGCATCGCGAGCGTCGGCATCGACTCGTGGGCGGTCGACTACGGGCTCGTCAGCGCAGGCGAGCTGTGGGGCGAGCCGTTCCACTATCGAGACGAGCGCGGTCTGCGCGGTGTCGAGCGGGTGCACAACTCGGTGCCGTTCGCCGAGCTCTACGCGCGCAACGGCCTGCAGTTCCTGCCCTTCAACACGCTGTACCAGTACGTCACCGACACGCGTCTCGTCGATGCGGATGCCGCGCTCCTCATCCCGGATCTCGTCGCCTTCCTGCTCACCGGCGCGGTCGTCGCCGAGCGCACGAATGCGTCCACCACCGGGCTGCTGCGCGTGGACTCCGGGGTGTGGGACGAAGAGCTCGCCGAGCGCCTCGGGATCCCGGCATCCGCTCTGCCGCCGCTCGTCGACCCCGGCACCCGGATCGGGCCACTCCATGGCGCGGCGCGCGAGCGCGTCGGTGCGGCGCTGCCGGTGGTCGCCGTGGGCTCGCACGACACCGCGTCCGCCGTCGTCGCGGTGCCGATGGTGGACCCGGCGACCGCCGCGTACATCTCGTGCGGCACGTGGGGACTCGTCGGGGTCGAACTCGAGGAGCCCGTGCCGTCGGATGCCGCGCGGGAGGCGAACTTCACGAACGAGGCCGGCGTCGACGGCCGGGTGAGGTTCCTGCACAACGTGACCGGGCTCTGGCTCCTCAGCGAGACCGTGCGCACGTGGGAGGCGGAGGACGGGGCGCCGATCGCGCTCCCGGACCTGCTCGCCGAGGCGGCACTCGTCACCGGCGAGATCCCGCTGTTCGACGCGAACGACCCGCGCTTGTCCGCACCCGGGGACATGCCCGCGCGAGTCGCAGCGGTGCTCGCCGAGTCGGGGTCGGTCGTGCCCCTCGGTCGCGCCGGACTCGCCCGGACGATCGTGGAGAGCATCGCGCAGGCTTTCGCCGATGCGGTGCGCACGGCGGCCCGGCTGTCCGGTCGCGATCTCGGCACCATCCATCTCGTCGGCGGCGGATCCCTCAACGGCCTGCTCTGCCAGGCCACCGCGGACCGCTCGGGCCTGCCCGTGCTCGCGGGCCCGGTCGAGGCGACCGCGCTCGGGAACGTGCTCGTGCAGGCCCGCGCGCACGGCTGGCTGGGCGAGGGTGCTTCGCTCGCGACGATGCGCGCGCACGTCGCGCGGGCCTTCCCACCCGTCCGGTTCGAGCCTCTCGACTAGGCGCTGTCCAGGAAGGCAAGGTTGCGCTTCCGAGACAGTCGTCGCCGGAATTCGCTCGCGATGGAAGCCATGCGCGGATCACGTATCTGCGAGGGGCATCGATCCGATCACCCCACAATCTCCGTCTTGTGTAGTGGATTACCGCGTCATTGTTCATGCTCGTCGGCCCCGGTGGTTGGGCGGCTCAAATCAGTAGCCGAGCTTTTTACAGCGCGGTCGGCAACTTCCGGAAAAGAAGCGCTGCCGCGGGGGTTCACGCGAAAGGCTCGCGTTCCGGTCGGAGTAGCGTCTCGCGATCGTGTCGTTCACCCCCATGCGTCCAACGCGACTGCTTGACTCAATGATGAGACCATGTCCACTGGTCTTGACGCTGGATGTAGGCGAGGGCCTTGCGGACGATCAGGCGAGAGCCACACGTGGCGGGGTTGTGGAACGATTTGCTCAAGCGGATGGTGAGACCGCGTTGGCCCATACCCAGCACTTCATAGGCACCTCTTGAACGGTGAACTGGATTCCACACCTGCGTCTGACAGGCCTCCCCAGACGAACAGAGAGGCGGGGCGGGAGTACAGTGACTCTCGCCCCGCCCTGTTGGTCAGGTCAGCGGGCGACTGTTGCTCCGGCGTTCCAGGCCGGTGTTGCTACTGGCCCCGTGGCGGATATGTCCGCTGCGGGGCCGTTAGCTTTTGGGGCGCGGGCAAGGTCGACGCTGACGAACTTCAGGGAAGCTCCGACGTTGTCCGCGACGATGTCGCGGGTCTCCCGGCTCTGCCCGGTCTCCTTGTCGATGTAGGTGCCGAATCGGAGGTCGCCGGCGACGAGGACGGCGTCGCCCTTCTTGAGTGAGTCGGCCACGTGCCGGGACTGCTGATTGAAAACCACGACGCGGTGGAAGACGGTGCCGGCGTCCTCCCACCGGTTGGTGGTCTCGTTGAGGCGGCGGTCGTTGACGGCGACGGTGAACCGGGCGTATTCGTTGCCGGATTCGGAGGCGCCGTGTTCGGGGTCGCCGGTGAGGTTGCCCTCGATGGTGACCGGGATTCTGGTGGTCATTGTTCTTCCTTTCGATGGTGAGACACCGGGGTGTCTCGGTGGGCGTGGGCCTGGGTGGTCCACACGTCCCAGTCCTGCTCGTCAACGGGTTGTTGCGGGCGGGAGATGTGTTCGTGGTGGCCGTTGCTGCATCCGCCGGCGTAGGCGCGATTCAGACGGGGGAGGGCGAGCGAGAGGCGTTCGTGCCAGCCGATGGGTCCAAAGCCGGCGTCGCTGGAATCAAACGCGGCGGTGTGCGCGGTGTGCAGGGCGGAGAGCTCTTCCACGAGCTGCCCGTGCTTGTACCAGCAGCGGGGCACGGTGGATTCGGGGATGCGGTAACGGTCGGTGAACCATTCGACCCAGTCTCGGAGTGTGTCCCACGCGGTCCGGGCGTCGGCGTCGCGGAGGGTGCGCCAGTCAACGATGGTGGCGCCGATCGGGGCGGAGGTACCGTACCTGTCCGCGGGGGCGAACGCGGTCATCTCGCCCGCGATCTGCGCTTCGACGTCGTCCGCTTCATCACTCGTGGTCATGAGGCGTCTCCGGTGGTGAGTTTGCCCCGGAGTCGTTGCAGGGCGAGGTGACTGGCGGCTCTCCGGTTGCGGTTCTTCGACAGGACGAAGTCGCGGTCGATCAGCCGGTGCAGGAGCTCGTGACAGTACGGGTGCATGGGGACCAGGTCGTCGTGAACCTCGACAGCCCGCCAGGTACCGTCCTGCAAGATGACACCGGAGTAGTCCAGATGGTGCAGCTCGAGCTCGCGTTTGTCGGCGGGGCGGGCGCACCCGGCGCATTCCAGGGAACGGCCGGTGGCGTGTTCTTCGCGGAACCACCGGTCGCGGCGGGCGAACCACACCTTCGTGTGCAGAAACTCACCCCGGTACACGTTCACCAGCCCGGGCCGGCGTCGATTGGTCACCCGTCCTCACCTCCCGGAACGGAGTCGGGTCGCGTGGCGGTGCGGGTGCGGGGGTGGAGGGTGTCGGTGAAGACGGTGTGCTGTTCCGCTTCGGTCGCGCGTTTGCCGGTGGCGATGTGACGGGCATCGGCGCGTTCGTCCCACCCAGCGAGGTCCAGAAGCACGCCGCGACGGTTCCGGTAGGCGAGGAGCCCGAGATCTTGCGGCATGCGGCGGATCTCGTCGACCGACATCAGCGGGCGGCGTTCGTGCTGTTCGCTGGTGTTGTGCCCTGCCTGGTGGGCGGACCAGGAGCGTTGGGTGCGGTGGGTGTCGCGGGTGCCGAGTAGCGTCTCGATGTCGCGGAGATGGTCGACGTGGCTCGCGCCGCCGAGAAGCACTTTGGCGGTCGCGGCCGCCCAGATCGTGTCCGCTTCCGCACGTGACCAGGCGGTCTCTGCTTGGGAGAGGGCTTGCAGGACAACAAAGGTGCAGATCCCACGTCCGCCGCCGTCGGCCATGATGCGGGGCAGGTTCCCCCACCGGAACATGTTGACGATTTCGTCCAGGATCAGCCCGAGCGGGTGGGTGAGTCGGGAGCCGGGGGTGGCGAGCGCGCGGGTGCGGGCCACCTCGACGATGTCATCAAGTAGGGCGCTCAGCCACCCGCCCATCGCCGCCGCCCCGGAAGATGACCCGATCAGGTAGAGGGTGTTCGCGGCGTCCAGGAACTCTTCCGGGTCGAAGACGAGGTCTCCGGGGCCGGGCAGGAGGGCGTCGCGGATCTGCGGGACAGCGAGGGGGGCGACGGCGCCTTGCACGCCGAACCAGATGGAGGAGACGAGTTTGTCATCGCCGGCGAGGACGGCTTCGAGGTTGTCTCCCCACCCGGGAGCGCCGGCGCCGCGGAGGATGTCGACGGCGTCACGGGCTTGCCCGGGGCTGGTGCCCCAGTTGTACACCTCTCCGATGCTCATGCCTCCGACGGCGGCGGCGTGCAGCAGCCGGCCGAGGACGACACCGGAGGCTTGCGCCCATTCCCCGTTTGTGGTCGACGCACCGAGGGCGGTGCCGGTGATGATCGCGGAGCCGCGTTGCATTGCCACCAGCGGGTCGTCGCATCCGGTGATCGGGTTGACGCGGAGGGGGTGGCGGATGCCGGAGAGGCGTTGCGGGTCGAAGACGTGCACGTCACCGCGGCGCTGCCGCATCCGCAGGGTGGCGGTGAGATTATCGTTAGTGGTGGAGGTAGTGATCAGGGGGCCGGACCAGTCCACGATCGCGGAGATCAGCACCCGGTATCCCTTCCCGGACCGGGGTGGCCCTTCGAGGGCGACCGAGTCTTCGATCGACACGTACACGTCCGTCCCTCGCGACCGCCCGACCCGCCACCCGACATCAGACGGGGCAGGGTGGGTCAGGTCCGGCCGCAGCTGCCGGGCACGCCGGAGGACGGCTTTGCCGGAGAGATGCTCCCGGATCTCCCCGACCCCGGCAAACCCGGGACGGGTGCGGAGGTCAGCGATGAAGGACCGGTCCGACTGCCGGTACCGCCGCACCGCCACCACCACCCACACCACCGCACCGGCAACGAGCAGCAGTGCGACCAGATCCGCGACCCGGATCAGCGTCACCTGGAACCCGCACCCGTCGGGTGCGGTGTAGGCGGCCGGGTCGCCGGTGGCGGCGAGCCACAGCCCGGAGAACAGGTTCACCGCGTCCGGTCGGGTCCCACAGACCAGGAGCGTGACGGCGTCGGTGAGAAGCCCGAACAGTAGGGATAGCACCACCGCCGCCGCGATCCCGACGGCAACCGCCTTCCCGAGCATCCCCTGGTTCATGGCGCTGCTCCGTCAGAGGGTTTCGGCGGTGGCCGCGGCGGCGCGAACCCAGGCGTCCTGGGTGCGTCGGTGCAGGGCCTCGAACCGGAGCGGGCCGGATTTCAACGCGGGGTCGAACGGGATGATCTCCACCTGCCGGACATGCCCGGCGAACTTCTCGGCGATCCGGCGGGCGGCGATCGTGGAGGGTTCGGATTCGGTGACGATGACGACGGCACGGTCGGCGAGGGCGGCGGAGCGGGCGTCGCGGGCGCGGAGCGCATCCAGCAGGAGGGCTGCGGATTCGGCGGATTCGGGGGCGGCGAGGGTCGGGAGGACGAGCTGGTGGGATGAGTCGATCATCCGCAGCCACCGGTCGGCGGACTCGTCGTTGCCGGAGTCGAAGATCACCAGCCGGTAGTAGCGGGCGGCGACCTTCATGAGCAGGTCGAACTCTGGCGTTGCGATCCGCTGGTCGGTGGCCAGCAGTTCGGGGTTGGAGCGGAGCACGTCGTACCGGTCGGCCGGCTGGTGGTGGACAAACCGGGTGATCTCCGACACCCCGGCGGTGGGGGAGAGCAGGTCGGGCGCGGCGGGGAGGAGGTCCCGGAGGGTCGTGTCGTACCGGCCCTGCTGGGTCCGCCACCCGAGGGTGCCGCGGGTGTCGTTGTTGTCCCACGCGAGCACCCCGCCGCCGCCGTGGCGGGCGAACACGGCGGCGAGCATCGCGGTGGTCATCGTCTTCCCGACCCCGCCTTTCCCGTTCACCACCGCGATGGTGCGGCATCCGGCCCAGTGCCGGGACACCACCTCCACCCGCGCGCGGCGCTCCTGCTCCGCCCGCGACGGCGCTGTGCGGATCCCGAGCCGGCACAGCACTCCCCGCCACCCCCCGGTCGGCGTGGTCGATGCGGGGGTGGGGGTGAGGAAGGTGGGGCGGGCGGGGAGCTCCGCAGCGGGCGTGCTCGGAGTGGTGTCCTGTGCGGGCTGCGGAGCCCGTTCCCTCACCTCCCTCCTGAGCGCGTGGTCGGCCCCGGAAGCTTCCGCCGGCACGCCTTCCGCCGGCGCCGCGTGCGCTTCCCCGCTCGTGAGTTCGGGTGTGTGGGTGGGTGTGGTGGGTAGGGGGCCGAGGGGTCCGGTGATGCCGATGAGGAGGTGGTGTTCGCCGCGGTCGCCGGAGGTGACTAGTTCCACCGGGGCGCCGGTGCGGCGTGCCTCTCTTGTGGCGAGGCGGACGATTGCGGTGCGGATGTCTTCGCCGCTGTGTGCGGTGACGGGTTCGGTGCGCCCGTCGGGGGTGGTGAAGGTGGCGGTGGGGCCGGTGACGGTCGCGAACGCGCGGGGGTGGGTGAGGGTGGTCATGACTCTTCCTTCTCGAGCGAGCGGAGCCACCCGTCCAGGGTGTTATCCGGCTGGGCCGGTTCCGGCCAGCACGCGTCCATGTCCGTCAGAGCGGGGATGGGGGTGTCGTCGCGGTCGGCGGGGGAGACCGCGTCGTCGGTTTTGAATAGGTCGTACTCCCACGCGGTGGTGGTCGCGAAGCAGTCGACGAGGTAGGAGAACTGGCCGACGTACGCGAGGAACTCGCCTTTGCGGAGTTGCCGGGCAAGGTCCACGTGGGCGGGGGGAAGGCTGAGCCGGTCGCGGAGGGCGGGTTGTTCTTGGTGGTTGACGCGGAAGATGAACTTGTTCTCGATGTCGCCGACGATCGAGTAGGCGAGGGACCGTTCGAGGGAGTCCGCGTCGCCGACCGCGTCGAGGTCGCCCATCTTGTGCAGGATGACGATGTTGCTGATCCCGTAGTGGCGGGATAGTTTCAGCCACTGCTGGAACATTCGCAGCGACGCCAGGGAGGTCATGTCCCGCCAGCCTTCTTCTCGGACGACGTAGCGGGTGCGGCGGGCGGCGCGGTCGCTGATCACCGCCTGGATCCACGCGGTTGAGCACACCTGCGTGAGCTGAGCGGCGAGGTCCCCGCGGGCGAACAGCTCGGAAGTGTCGGTGACGACGATCGGGGCGTCCTGGTCGAACTCGACGGTTGACTCGTCTTCGAACAGCCCCGACAGGTCTCCTTCGACGAACCGGCGCAGCACGAACCGGGGTTGCATGGCCCCTTCCGCCGCCCGGAACGCGGCGGTCTGGTCGGCGGCGAGCCGGCCGAGTTCTTCGTACACCCCACGGAGGGTGGGGTGATCGTCGGTGCGGGCGACGCACCGGTCCAGCGCGTCCAGGATCGCACCGTGCTCGACGGCGGTGAGCCTGCCCCCGAGGGTCATCTCCACCAGGGCGATCAGTGTGCCGATGCGGCGTTGCTTGACCATCTGCTCGTGCTGCTCATCGGTGCTATCCGAACGTCGGGGGCCGCGGTCGAGGGGGTTCAGGCGTGTGCCGGTGCCGCCGCCGAGGCGAATCACTCTCCCCCCAGGGATCGCCTCGGCGACGGTGACCCATTCCCCCTTCGGATCAGACGGCACCACAACCTGGTGACCGAACGCGATCGACCGGGTGGTGAGTGCCTTGATCGTCCCCGACTTCCCGGACCGGTACGCGCCGAGGACGAGGATGTTGGTGCTGAACGTGCCTCTTGTGGAGGAGTCGATGTAGGACTCCCAGGGGGAGAAGTGCCAGAGCGCGTCCGCGTTCAGGTCCACCCCGATCACCGGGCCACGGTGCCCGAGCCCGGAGTCGGCGACGAACGGGTAGATCCCGGCGATGTGCTGCGAGGTCGCCTGATGAGCCGGGATCAGCGTGCGGGCGAGGTTCCAGTAGCCGCCCTGGATCAGCCCCGGGCCGAACGGACCCCCGATCGCGGGTTCGGGGAGTGAGCGGTCTTTGCGGGTGGAGCGGACCGGGCGGTCCTCGAGGCGGGCGCGGGCTGCCTCGAGGCGGGCGGCGCGCTTTTCGGCGCGGCTGGCGGTGCTGGGGGTGAAGGTGACGGTGTGGCGGGTCATTTCATCCCCAACCCGATCGGCAGCGCGTTCACCATGAGCGCTTCGGCCTGCTGGCAGTACAGGGTCTGCGCTTCCATCCCGGCCCGCGACAGGGCGTTGCGCATCCCGGCGATCGCCTGATTCAGCTGCTCCTCGTCCGGGGCGCTGATGGTCAGGTAGCCGCCGTACCGGAATTCGCCGTGACCGTTGGCGATTTCCTGCTCCTGCTGTTCCAACGCTTTCCAGTCTGCCGCGTCCGCCGCCGACCCGTCCGCACTCCGCTTGGCGCGGAGCTTCTCGTTGCCGCGCCACACCTTCTTCTCCTCCCGGATGCGCTTGAGGGCTTTGGCGACGGGGACGGGGGTGAGGACGATGGAGAAGATGTGGGTGATCGCCTCCCCGGTGTGGGGGTGGCGGGCGAACACGATCGGGGAGAGGAAACCGACCGGGGCGTCCGCGCGCGGCCACTCGTGGACCCACATGGTCGTGTGCACCCCGGAGTCGGTGACCACGATGCTGTTGCGACCTCTTGGTTCCTCCAGGAACATCGGCCCAATCCCGACCGGGTCCACCCCGGTCAGCTCGTCTGGTCGGTTCTGCACGGTCGCAGCGAACTCCGGGTCGAACGCCAACCGCCCCAGCGCGGCGACATCGCGGGCGGTCAGCCACCGGCGGACGGTGATCTTCGCCGCCGACAGGGCGTCGGCGAGGTTCGCGGACTCCAACGCCGCCAGGGCGAGGATCGCCTCCCTCCCGCCGCCGAGGGACTTCAGCTGCGCACCGAGGGTGACGAGGTCCAGGGTGAAGGTGATGTAGTTGCGGTGCGCGACCTCGAACCGCTCGGACCGGTCCATGACCTCGTCGTAGTTTTTCGCGACCGGGGAGTCGGGGTCCAGGTCCCGCAGGATCCGGACCGTGTCGTAGTGCTCTCGGGCGGCGCGGATCGTGGTCGGCAAGGTCCGCTCCTGCAGAGTGACCCGTTTGATCCCGGGCCGCTGGGTGAGGGGCCCGAGGACCCGGTCGAACTGCTCGGCGAGGTCGTACCGTTCGGTGACGTCGTGCATGAGGAATCCCTGCACTTCGAGTTCGGCGATCACCGACACGGATCGGTCGTGCGGGTTGTACACCGCCGCGACCTCATCGACCTCCCACAGTTGGATCGACGCGCGCGTGCCGGGGAGGTTCAGCGTCGCGGCGAGCTGGGTGCGTTCCGGCCGGTACGCCTGCCGGGTCGCGCCGCCCAGGTGGCGGACCTGCTTCATCAGCCACAGGCCCGCCATTTTCGGCGTGGATACCCCGTGGATGCTCGTCAGCGCCGTCACCCCGAACCCCAAGTAGAGAGGTGCCGTCCACAGCAGTCCGACGGGCCCGAACCTGTTCACGGCGACCAGGACGATCAGGCCGGCGAGGGCGAGGAAGACCAGCTGCCACGGGTCCAGACCCATCACGACGCCTTGCCGGGAACGGCGGGGCAGGCGGACGGGGCGGGCGATGTCGGGGGTGTAAGTCATGACGGTTTCCGATCAGTGGGCGCGCCGGCAGGGGTCGACGGAGGTTGCGGCGGCGAAGCGACCGACGCGGGAGAACTCCCTGCGGAGCGAGAAGGCATGGGGGTCCGGGCCTGTGCGGGGGAGTTCGCGGCTCGGCGCGCCCCCGAAACACGCGTCGCCGTGGAGGACGACGGGCGAGTGGCGGTGGGGGAGCTGCCGCCGGGGCGGACGCCGGAGGGTAGGGCTCCGATGCGGGACGGGATGCTCACGGCGGACCTGGCGGCGCGGGAGGCCACTTGCCCTCCGCGGGTGCCGAGGTGGGAGCCGACCCCGTCGGCGGCAACGGCGCCGACGAAGCTGAACAGCCCAAACAAGGCGAACGGCGCGAACGCGACCAGGACGAGGCCGATCAGCAGCGGCCAGGACTGCGGATCCCAGATTGTCTTCACCCCGGCGAGGCCGTTGACGATCAGCATCACGAACCCGACCGTCAAGGGCCCGGTCAGCAGCAGCACCACGATCGCGGACACATATCGGACCACCCACTGGGGGCCGATGCCGCGCAGGGGGAACATCATCCACGCCACGGGTCCGACGGCGATCAGCGCGGCAAGGACGATGTTGCGGAATGCGAACACCAGCATCAGCAGCAGCATCCCGATCATCAACATCCCGTGGATGATGAACGCGAAGAAGTAGTTCGCCTGCCCACCTGCCCACATCACTGATTGCAGGGTCGCGAAAAGCCCGCCGACCCCGTCTCGGTGCAGGATGTACCAGGTCATCTGATCGACGGAGTTCAGCAGGTGCCCGGTCAGCCACAGGCTGATCGGCACCGCAGGAATCGCGATGAAGGACCGCACCAGCGCGCCGACCAACTCGTCACGGTCACCGGAGACGACGGCCGCAGCAACCGCCCACACCATCGCCCCAAACGTGACGATCAGGATCGCCCACTGCCAGAACGACCACTCACCCACCGCCGCCGTCCACAACAGCGTCGACGTATCGAACTGCATGTTCGCCGCGACGACGAACATCATCGCTGTCGCTGACATCGCCAATCCGCGCCCCGCGCTCTCGAACGTGACGCACACCGCGTCGCCGAGACTGCACCCGTACTTCACGAGGAGCTCTCGTCCCCCGGCTGCCTGGATCGCATTAATGTGCCCCTCGTACGTCGTGCAGATGATCGATGGCCCTCCGTTCAGGACGACTCCCGTAAAGCACCGCTGCGCCGTGACACTCGTCGCGTCGACCGGAGTGCAGGAGATCTGCCGGTCTACTTCCTCGCAGTCCACGGGGTAGGCGGGTGCGGACCAGGTTGCGCCCGCGACCTCTACTGCTGCCGCGTTAATCGACTCGTTTCTGACGGCCCCGGCCGGCTCCGCTGCAGATGCCGGCGCGATTGTGCTGATGGCGATGGCGGCGCCGATGAGGGTGCCAAGGATGAGAGCGCGGAACGTGGGCATTAGAAGCCGAAGTCGAAGTTGACGAACCAGCCGAAGAGGCCGGATGCGGCACCGAGGACGGCGGCGGCGATGAAGATCCAGAGGATGTTCTCACCCGCCCACGTGCGTATGCGGTCGGAGGCTAATCCGCGGAAGGCGAGGGCGGCGCCGGCGATGATGAGCATGATCAGGACGACGAGCAGTGCGCCGGCGAGGATGTAGGACGCGACGGTTTGGAAGCCGGCAAAGAATGGGGCGCTGAAGTCCGGTTGGATGTCGGGGATGGTGACGTCCGTGGGGGATGGGCGTGTGGGCATGGTGCGCTCCTTATGGGTGACTACTTCAGGGGGAGGCCGCGGGCGGCCATGAAGGGCTGCGGATCTATCGGTGTGCCGGAGTCGCGAAGTTCGAAATGCAAGTGGCAGCCGAAGGAATTGCCGGTGTTACCTTCCGCGCCGATCGGCGTTCCTGCGGTGACGGACTGTCCTTCCGCGACGCGGAGGGAGCCCCATTCCATGTGTCCGTAGAGACTGGTCAGGTTGTTGCCGTGGTCGATGCGGACCGTGTTCCCGTATCCCTGGTAGGCGCCGGCGGTGAGGACTGTTCCGGGGCCGACGGCGTAGATGGTTGCGCCGCAGCCTTGGGCCATGTCGTAGCCCTTGTGGTCGGTTGAGCAGAACCCGCAGCCCTCGACGGGGTTGTATCCGTATCCGCGTCCCTTGGAAAAATCACCAGAGAGCGGGTATCCCCATTCGCCGCTCACGACGGGACCACCGCCGGCAGGCGATGACACAGCATTCGCCGTTGCACTGCCGGCAACCGCGAGGGGGATCGCGATGAGCGGCGTGAGAATCAGCGCGTTGATGAGGAGCACAAAGGCAAGAGCGCCGGTCGCAATCTTCCGGCCCGTTCTCGTCTTGACGAGAGCGGCGGTGGCGGCGACCGGGGCACCCATCTCAGGGCTCCAACGGCTCCGTGAAGTACCGCACCACCTTGCAATCCCCGGACCGTTGCCTAGTCCCCGAGGTGGGGACCGAGCCCGGGCCGCAGAGCACCTGCACGCTGACCCGGACCTGCTCCTCGTACGAAACCTCACCGTCCGCACCGTCAGAGCGGGTGAACGTGAGCGTGACGTCCGCGGTCCCGATCGACATGTCGCCCGACGGATCCTCTGTCACAGGTACAAGCGCGATCTCGCCGACACTGGCGGTCACCCTCCCGTCCTCACGAGCCAGGTCGTCCCATTGCTCCTTGGGCAGAACAACGCCCTGGCGAAGCTCAACCTGCGAGGCTTCCATCGCGGCGAGCTGATCAGCCCCGGCCGTGTATCTGGTGTCGGGGGTGAACCAGTTATCGAGGTAGCCCAGCCAGTCCTCGCGAGGCGCCTTCGTTGTGTCGAACGTGGATGCCGCTTGCAGCGCTGCCACCATGTACGTCTGCGCGTCGGAGGTGATCGGCTCCGCGATCCACCCACGTTCCCGTACGGAGGCGTCGACCATAGTGCCCTCTGCGACGGGGCTTTCGGAGGTAGCGGCGGGCGTGGAGGAACTCCCTCCCCAGCTCTGTGTCGGTGCCTCCTGTGGTGAGCTCTGCGACGTCAGGGCGGCGACGATGATGGCGACGATCCCGGCAATCAAGACGACACCGCCCGCGATCGCCCACGCGATTCCACTGCGGTTCGACCCCGGTGTCGACATCATTGTGCGCCTTCCCGCTGCAACAGGGCGGCGACATTCCAAGAGCGGGCGAGCACGATCGAAGGTCGCTGTCCGGGCATCCTAAGCACGAACTCGGCCAACCCAAAAGGTTCGACCGCAAGACTGTGGATAATCCGTTGCGCTCGACGTGCGGGGGGAAACGTGGCTCGGCCCGACTGTGCCAGAGATCTCATTACGCCCGAAAGGGGGGCGTTGTCTGTAGGAACTTCGGAGGACAGCGCGCGCCCGCGACCGGCAGAACCAGCCGTTCTCTGCACCACCGCCATGCTCATGAAGAAAACGCTATAGGAATATTGGAGAGGAGTAAACGGCTAAACAAGATTGGCTGTCTCGACGCTCTAAAGTCCGACTGCCACAATGGGGGCCATGCCCAGAGTCGCTCAACCCAATGGGTCCGAGGAGGCCCAAGAGCCGGTCGCTCTCCTCGGAAACCTCATCCGGACCAGCGTTCTCCGCTTCCTGCGCGCCAATCCAGACGCGACTTCGGCCTCCATTTCCGAGGCTCTCGGCGTCCGGTCAACAACGATTCACGCCTACCTTTCGGATCTCGAACGAGCCGGCCTCGTTATCGCTGACCCCCCTAACATGGGCGAGCGGCGCGGTATTTGGGTCAAGTACCGGGCAAACGACGAAGCCATCACGGACCTCTACCTGCGACTCGGACTCGCGATCGGCGAGTTCTAACCGACAGCGCTCACAGCTCGACACAGAGCTGCGGGACAACCCGCCGCGCGATTGTCGGCAGACTTGACCGCGGATCAAACAACCTTGGCGAAGAGTCCCGCCCCGATCCGACTGACGACATATCCATCTCCGCGTCCTGAAGCTGCTGCTCGAGTTCGCTTGCCGGCCAGTCGCGTCGGGATGCCATCACCGAGTAACAGTGCTAAGCCGTCTCAATTGATCTTCCCAGCTGACGAGCGGCCGCCCGCGCTGCGCGGACGCCACTCGTCAGCCTGCTCGTCGCTGCTCACGGTGGCCTGAAAGCACACGCGAGTCCGCAGCGGCTATCTGATCGCTCCACCAGGCTCATGCCGTGACGGTACGTCTCAGGATTGCCGCCCATAACCGGGCCGCCGAAGCCCGGCAGTCGAAATGTTCAGCGGTGTAACGCTGCTCCGGGGACCTTCGTAGGTCGGCGCCAACGAGCATTCGCGTCTGCGAACGGTCCGGTTGCGTTGAGCCCCCGGCACAATCCCGGCACAAGATTCTGCTTTCGCGCAGGAAAGGCCACTGACCGCATCGCGACTGCGCGTGGGCGATGAGTCTCGCGTCTCGGGAAATGGCTGTTGATCAGGGCATGAAGAAACCCCCGTGTGTAGAAGTCACACAAGGGTCCCAGTGGCTCCGACGGGCGTCGATCCCGTGACCTCAAGATGTTCAGTCAGCTGGTTGGTCCTCAGTCCGCGTCGAGCCACGCTGCCAGGCTCTCAACGGCCTGCCGGCCTTCTGTGGTGAGAACATGGCGATACGGATCGGAGGCTTCCGGAGTGCTGTGGCCGCTCACGCCCGAGAACGCAGCCCAGGGAATTCCCGCGTGCTCCGAAAGCGTCACATAGGAGTGACGGAGCCAATGTGTGGTGGCGGTGGGGCGGTCGACTCCGGCTCGCGCGAGTGCCGAGCGCAGGTCAATGTTGTCGTCTGCATTCGTCTTGGGGCTTCCGTTTTCACGCGGCCAAACCAAGTCATGATTGTTTGGCCCGCTCCGGGCGGAGTGCAATTGCTCGAGCTGCCGTCGCATATCTGCGGTAAGAGGGACTTCGCGCGCGGAGCTGTTCTTCGGACGCACGATGACGTGGCGACCTTCAAGGTGTTCGAATTCCAAGTCGGGAGCCAGCACGAGTTGACGCTCCGGGCACGCGCCAGGAATCTTTCGCCCGCACGTTCCGGCGCAGCCGTGCGCGTACTCCGCGTCGGTCAGCGACCACGAGACTTTCGCGACTCCGGCGTCTAGATCAAGCTCTGACCATCGGAGTGCACGTGCCTCTCCGCTGCGCAGCCCGGTGAGCAGGGCCGTCGTCCACCGGGCGTCGCCCAGTTCGAGCAGAGACTTCGCTTCGGCACGGGAGAGCGAGGATCGGGACTTCGATGCGCGCGTCCTCCGGGGCGGATTGAGGGCTGCGATGTTGTCAGCAATTATCCGTTCGGCTCTGGCGTGCTCCAGCAGGGTGACGAGGGTGCGATGTGCGCCGGCGACGGTCGCGTCTTCGACGCCGCGCCGGCGCATCGCCGCGTGCATGCGCCGGATGTCCGCCGGCGTGAGGTCAGCGGCGATTCGGTTCCCGAGGGTCGGGTTGATGTTGGCCTTCACGTGCGACCGGTAATTGGCGATTGTGCGCGGGCGCCCGCGCTGCCCGACATCCTCAAGCCAGGCGTTGGCTAGTTCGCCTACGCGTACGGAGCGATCGAGAACGATTCCGAGCGACTCCTTCTCCCGAAGCATCTGATTCAGCTTCTTGACGGCCCCATCCTTCGTTTTCGACATCCGGGCCTTCTGTAGCCGCCTTCCGGTGGCCGGATCGAAGCCGATATCGATGACTGCGCGCCACATTTTCCGCGACGGAACCCAGTAGAGCGCCCCCTGGCCATGCTCACGAGCCTTCGGCATCGCTACAGACTACGCCTGCGCGGTGTACACATAGGTGTACACATAGCTGTGGCGCGACATGGCGTGACGTGTTGCCGGAAACGAGAAAACCCCCGGAAAACCGGGGGTTTTGTGGAGGGGATGACGGGAATCGAACCCGCGCTATCAGCTTGGGAAGCTGAAGTTCTGCCATTGAACTACATCCCCGGAAACACCCGGAGGCGTTCAGACCAGCATAACAACAACCCGCCACCGCCTACCGGGGCGGCCCTACACTGACCGTGTGAGCCGCCCTGAAGGCGACGGCGCCCCCTCGCGCCGCATCCCGATCCGTCCCCCGGCGACGTCCCAGTCCGCGAGCCGCGTGACGACGTTCGAGCTGTTCTTCGACCTGGTCTACGTCTTCGCCTTCACCCAGGTGTCGCGCCTCATGGCCGAGACGCACAGCGCGATCGGCATCCTCCAAGCGCTCATCATCCTGTCGCTCATGTGGTGGACCTGGGTCGGCTACAGCTGGATCTCGAACCAGGCCTCGGCCGATCAGCCGTTCCTGCGCACGGTCATGACGCTCGCGATGATCGCGGTCTTCATCGCCGCACTCACGATTCCGGAGGCGTACGAGGACCTCGAGGGCGGCTGGAACGGGCCCATCGTCTTCGCCACCGCCTATGCGGCCGTGCGGATCATCCACGTGACGTTGTACCTCGTGGTCGCGCGCGAGGACAGCGGGGTGCGCCGGCAGCTGCTGATCTTCCTGATCGCTCTGATTCCCGCGGTGACGCTCATCTTCGTCGGCGCACTCCTCGGAGGGCAGGCCCAGCTCTGGCTCTGGCTCGCCGGCATGATCTACGACCTCGGCGCCACGTGGGTCGGGTCGGCGCTCGGCCGCGGCTGGCGACTGCCCTCCGCCGAGCACTGGGCAGAGCGCCACGGTCTCGTGGTGATCCTCGCCCTCGGCGAATCGATCGTCGCGATCGGCGTCGGAGTCGCGCGCGAGCCGGTCGACCCGTTCATCATGCTCGGGGCGGCGGCATCCGTCGTCTTGTCGGTGCTGCTGTGGTGGTCCTACTTCGCCCGCCTTGCCGCCGCGGGAGAGCATGCGCTGACCGCACGCGACGAGTACGCGCGCGCGAGGCTCGGCGCGGACGCATATTCGTACGCGCACTTCGTGATCATCGCGGGCATCATCGTGACCGCGCTCGGTATCGAGGACGCGATGAAGCACGTCGGCGACGCCGAGCCGTTCGGCTGGTTCGGAGCCACGGCGCTCGGGGCGGGCATCGCGATGTTCGCCGGGGGAACGGTCGTCTTCGCCCTGCTCGTGGGCGTGCGCCGCCCGATCATGCGGGCGGTCGAAGCCGTGGTGCTGCTCGCGGCGCTCCCGGTGCTCGCCGTCGTGCCGCCGCTCGCCGCGCTGGTGATCGCCGTCACCCTCACCGGCGCGATCGCGCTGACCGAGAGCGCGCTGCACCGACGGGCCGAGGCGATGCGCCGCTCATAACTCGTGCATCTGGGAGGCGGCGGGCGGCGACTGCCGCGGAATCCCGGGGGTCGCCGGCGCCCGCGCGCCCGAAATGCAGGAGTTGTGCGCAGCGATGCCGCCTAGGCTGGTCGCGTGCTGCTCTCAGACCGCGACATCCGGGCCGAAATCACTGCGAATCGCATCGGATTGGACCCGTGGGACCCGGCGATGGTGCAGCCGTCGAGCGTGGACGTCCGGCTCGACCGGTACTTCCGGCTGTTCGACAACCACAAGTACCCCTTCATCGACCCGGCCGAGGATCAGCCCGAGCTCACGCACCTCATCGAGACGCCCGCGAACGAGCCGTTCATCCTGCACCCGGGGGAGTTCGTGCTCGGCAGCACGTTCGAGCTCATCACCCTCCCCGATGACATCGCGGCGCGGCTGGAGGGCAAGTCCTCGCTCGGGCGCCTCGGGCTGCTCACCCACTCGACCGCGGGGTTCATCGACCCCGGCTTCTCGGGTCACGTGACCCTCGAGCTCTCGAACGTCGCGACGCTGCCGATCAAGCTCTGGCCCGGCATGAAGATCGGTCAGCTGTGCTTCTTCCGGCTGTCTTCGCCGACCGAGAACCCCTACGGATCCGGTCCCTACGGCAACCGCTATCAGGGGCAGCGCGGGCCGACGGCGTCGCGCTCGTTCCAGAATTTCCACCGGACCGACGTCGGCACGACGGATGCCGGGGCCCCGGGTGCCTGAGGCGGATGCGCTCCGCGCGGTGCGTGAAGCGAAGTACGTGCAGCTGACGACGTTCAAGCGCGATGGGACAGCCGTGCCGACGCCGGTG
Organism: Microbacterium lacus; assembly: GCF_039531105.1. Taxonomy (NCBI): domain Bacteria; kingdom Bacillati; phylum Actinomycetota; class Actinomycetes; order Micrococcales; family Microbacteriaceae; genus Microbacterium; species Microbacterium lacus. Next base: position 118,982 of record NZ_BAAAPK010000001.1, on the reverse strand, counting down.
TGGTCGGTCGAGGATGCGGGCGCGCTGCTGGTGTGGACCGCGCGCGAGAGCGGCAAGGTCAAGCGCATCCGCCGCTCGGGCGAGGTGACCGTCGCGCCGTGCACCATGCGCGGCAAGGTCACCGGCGCGACGGTGTCCGGTCGGGCGGAGCTCCTCGACACGGCGGGCACGATCCACGTGCAGGACGCCCTCGGCCGCAAGTACGGCTGGCTCGGGAGGCTCTTCGTCCGCCGCGCGGTGCGCCGGGGCGGGCAGGACGCCGCGGTCGGCATCCGCATCACGCTCACCCCGTGACGTGACCCTGCTGCGTCGCGAGGGGACGGGGCGGTCAGGGGCCCACCACCAGAGCGAGCGACGTGTCGCCGCACGCGATGACCTCCGCACCGTCCGCCAGGTGCGCCTGCACCGCCGCCGGCACGGGTGCGCGTAAGGGCTCCAGCGCGTCGACGAGTCCCTCCCGGCGCAGGATCGAGCCCGGCTCGAGCCGCGTGTCCGTCGCCGTCACCACCCGGCCCGAGGCGTTCACGACCGCGACCGGCGTTGCGGAGGACCGCAGGAGCGGCAGCAGCTCCCGCTCCAGACGGTCCACGAGCATGTCCATCCCCACCACGCCGAGCAGCCTCCCCCCGACCGAGACCGGTGTCGTGATCGTCACCGTGTAGTCGTCCGTGCACACGTAGTCCACGTACGGGCCGGTGACATGCCTCGTCCCGGTGCGTGCGGGCAGCCGCCACCACTCCAGGCTCGTGTAATCGCGGAACTGGTCGTTCGAAGGGTCGTCGATCGTCGCGAGACGCCGGATGCCGAGCACTCCGCCCAGCCACCACGCCAGGTGCCAGTGCGCGTCGGAGAGCAATCCCGGCGCGGCGACGAAACCGCTGCCGGTGACGAGTCCGTCCGCGGCGAGCGCGGGTTCGGCGAAGGACTGCACGATCGGGTCCAGCTCGGCCGCGCTCGGGGACGGATCGGCGGTGAGGTGCTCCTCGAGCGTGTCACGCCAGCGGTCGACGCGTGCGAACAGCTCGTCGATCGTGCTCGCCACCCGATCGGCGATCTGCACGGGAGTGAGCGCTGCGGTCGTGGTCACGGGTCCTCCTTCGCGGTGCGGTCCGCCGACGCCTCGAGCCGCACCTTCTCATCGACCAGCCACTCAAGGGCGGCCGTCGTCTGCGCGATCGTCGCTGCGCGGGCGGCGCCCGGGTCGGCGGCGCGGATCGCGTCGATCACCTCGAGCCTGCCGGCGATGCTGAGGTCACGGTACTCCCGCTCGCGCAGGCACAGCCAGAGCAGGGGACCTGCTTCGCTCTGCAGCCGCACTTCTTCGCGCACGAGCCGGGGTGACTGGCTGATCGCGGCCACTTCGAGGCGGAAGCGCCCGAGCGCGCGCCGGGCACCGCCGGCTGTGGAGGAGTCCGCGCCCTCGTGGACGGACAGGAGCGACTCGATGTCGTCCGCGCTCGCGCGGTCAGCGGCGACTTCCGCGGCCGTTCCCGCGATCGCCCCGACGTGCAGAGCGAGATCGCGCAGCTCGATGCGGGAGTGCCCGCGCAGACGCGACTCGAGCAGTCGGGCCGCGGCATCCCGGTCGTACGTGACGAAGCTGCCGCCGTCGCGTCCCCGGCGGGTGCGCACGAGACCGCGATCACGCATGCCCTCCAGCGCTTCGCGGGCGGTGACGACGGCGACGCCGAGACTGCGCGACAGCTCTGACTCACTCGGCAGGCGTTCGCCGTCGCGGAGCACGCCGGACACGATCGCGTCCGTCAGTCGCTGCTCCACGAGCTCGGCTCTGCCGGAGCCGTCCAGGGGAGCGAACACGACGGAGCGGGCGGCGTCCTGGTGGCCCGTCGGGTTCGGCATGCGTGCGGCGCTCCCTCGCGTCAGACAGTGGACCCGGCATCCGTGACACGACCGTAACACGCAGACCCACTGTTAGACATATGGATCCATATGATTTAGTAGCACCGACGTCGAAGGGGATCGTCATGACGGATCAGACAGCGAACACGCGCACGGACGCCGCCGCGCCGGCCATCCGCTTGCGCGGGCTGACGAAGCAGTTCAGCGCGGTGCACGGCGCGATCACGGCCGTCGATCACGTCGACCTCGAGATCGCTCCCGGCGAGTTCTTCTCGATGCTCGGCCCGTCGGGTTCGGGCAAGACCACGGTGCTCCGGCTCATCGCCGGTTTCGAGCGGCCGACATCCGGCACGATCGAGCTGTTCGGACAGGACGTCACCGGCAAGGCGCCGTTCGACCGCGACGTGAACACGGTCTTCCAGGACTACGCGCTCTTCCCGCACATGAGCGTGCTCGACAACGTGGCGTACGGCCTGCGCGTGCGAGGAGTGGGTCGCAAGGAGCGCCGGGAGCGCGCAGCGAAGGCCCTCGCGGGCGTGCGGCTGGAGAACATGGCCGATCGGAAGCCCTCGCAGCTGTCCGGGGGGCAGCGGCAGCGCGTCGCACTGGCCAGGGCCACGGTCGTGCAGCCCAAAGTCCTGCTGCTGGACGAGCCGCTGGGTGCCCTCGACCTCAAGCTGCGCGAGCAGATGCAGGTCGAGCTCAAGCAGATCCAACGCGACCTCGGCATCACATTCATCTTCGTCACGCACGATCAGGAGGAGGCCCTCACGCTCTCGGATCGGATCGCGGTGTTCAACGCGGGGCGCATCGAACAGCTCGGCAGCCCGCGTGATCTCTACGAGCGCCCGGCCTCGCGCTTCGTTGCGGACTTCGTCGGCACGTCGAACCTGTTCGACGCCGAGCGCTCCGGCAGCCTGATCGGCCGGGAGGGCGAGCACACGATCCGTCCCGAGAAGCTCTCGCTCTCCTCCGAGCCGCGCATGGGTGACGGCCTGCGCTCGGCTCCGGGAACCGTCGTCGAGACGATCTACGTCGGCAGCGGCATCCGTCGGGTGATCGATCTGGATGCCGGACTCCGTGTGACCGTGCTCGAACGGAACGACCGCTCGCGGTCGGAGGAGACGGATCGCGGCGACCGCGTCCACGTGAGCTGGCACGACGAGGACGTCGTCGCCCTGATCCCCCCGGGAACCTGACCCGGGATCATCCGCCGAGGCGTCCGCCCCGGCTCGCAGCACCGAGAGGAAGAACTATGAGGCACATCACACGGGGAGCGCGCGGCGCGGCCGTCGCCACCCTGGCGATCGGCGCGGTCGTCGCGCTCACCGCCTGCGGTACGAGCTCGGGCGGCAGCGCCGGTCCGACCGAGGCCGCCGACGAGCTCGGCGAGATGGAGGGCACGGTCTCGATCCTGGCGTGGCCCGGCTACGTCGAGGACGGCAGCAACGACCCCGCCGTGGACTGGGTGTCCGGCTTCGAGGAGCAGACCGGATGCATGGTCGAATCCAAGACGTACGGCACCTCCGACGAAGCGGTCAGCCTCATGAAGACAGGCGACTACGACGTGGTGGCGGCATCGGGCGACGCGACGCTGCGCCTGATCGCCGGCGGCGACGTCGCCCCGGTGAACACCGACCTGATCCCGAGCTACGCCGGCATCTTCGACTTCCTGAAGGACCAGGCGTGGAACTCGGTCGACGGCGTCTCGTACGGCGTCCCCCACGGCTACGGCGCGAACCTGCTCCTGTACAACACGGAGGTCGTCACCCCGGCCCCCACGTCCTGGGACATCGTGTTCGACAAGGCGTCGGAGTACACCGGCAAGGTCACCGCGTACGACTCGCCGATCTACATCGCCGACGCGGCGGTCTACCTGATGACCCACCAGCCCGAACTCGGCATCGAGAACCCGTACGCGCTGGACGAGGAGCAGTTCCAGGCGGCGGTCGACCTCCTGAAGGCGCAGCGCCCGCACATCAGCGAGTACTGGTCGGACTACCTGAAGGAGATCTCGGCGTTCGAGACCGGCGACTCGGTCGCGGGCACCACGTGGCAGGTCATCCAGAACGTCCTGGAAGGCGAGAGCGCGCCGACCGCTGTGGTGCTGCCCGAAGAGGGTGCGACCGGCTGGTCCGACACCTGGATGATCGCGTCGGCGGCCAAGAGCCCGAACTGCGCGTACGCGTGGCTGGATTGGATCGCGAGCCCCGAGACGAATGCGGCGGCCACGGCCTACTTCGGCGAGGCGCCCTCCAGCCAGGAGGCGTGCAACTTCCGTGACGACTGCGAGGCGTACCACGCCGGTGACGCCGAGTACGCGTCGCAGATCTGGTATTGGACCACGCCGATCGCGGAGTGCGTCGACGGTCGCACCGACGTGGAGTGCGTCGACTACTCCACCTGGACCGAAGCCTGGTCCGAGATCAAGGGCTGACCCCTTCCCGCCACCGGGGGCGGCGGACCCGAACCGCCGCCCCCGGTTCCCTCCCGGAGCACACATGACTTCCACCCCCGTGGCAGAGCGAGCGCCGCGCGCCGTGCCCCCGCCGCGCGACACCCCGCCGCGCCGGCTCTCGTCCTTCCTCACCGCCCACCCGCGGACGCGCCTGGCGCTGCTGCTGTCGGCGCCGCTGTTCTGGCTCGGCGTGGTCTACATCGTCGCGCTCGTGCTGCTGCTGGTGACGGCGTTCTGGAAGGTCGACGCCTTCACGGGCGAGATCGTCACCGAGTGGACGCTGGACAACATCATCACGGTCCTCACCGGCGCGCTCTACCAGACGGTCACACTGCGCACGCTCGGCGTCGCGCTGCTCGTGACCCTGATCGACGTGCTCCTGGCGCTGCCGATCGCGTTCTACATGGCCAAGGTCGCCTCGCCGCGGGCGCAGCGGATCCTGCTGATCGCGGTGCTCATGCCGCTGTGGGCGAGCTATCTCGTGAAGGCGTACGCGTGGCGTTCCGTGCTCTCGCAGGACGGCATCCTCGAATGGATGCTGGCCCCCCTGGGTCTGCACACGCCCGGTTACGGCCTCACCGCCACGATCATCACGCTGTCCTACCTCTGGCTGCCGTACGTGATCCTGCCGATCTACGCGGGACTCGAGCGGGTTCCGGACTCGCTGCTCGAAGCATCCGCCGACCTCGGCGGCAAGACATGGCGGACGCTCGGGAGCGTCGTGCTTCCGCTCGTCTTCCCCGCGATCATCGCCGGCACGATCTTCAGCTTCTCGCTGTCGCTCGGCGACTACATCACGGTCAACATCGTGGGCGGCGCGAATCAGATGCTCGGCAACCTCGTCTACACGAACGTCGGCGCGGCCAACAATCTGCCGCTCGCGGCGGCGATCGCGCTCATCCCGATCGTGATCATCTTCGGCTACCTCGCGATCGTGCGCCGCACGGGCGCCCTGAACAACCTCTAGGACGAACGCATGCGACTCGGAAGAACCGCACGGATCGTGCTGGGGGCCGTCACGGGGCTGATCCTCGTGGCGGTCTACGTACCGCTCGGTGTCGTGCTCATCAACTCGTTCTCGACCTCGACCTCGCTCACATGGCCGCCGCCCGGATTCACCCTGGAGTGGTGGGCGAAGGCGTTCCAGAGCGCTGGGGCGCGGGAGGCGGTGCTCACGAGCGTGCAGGTCGCGGTCGTCGCGACGCTCATCTCGCTCGTGCTCGGGACGCTGATCTCGATCGCGCTGCAGCGCTTCGAGTTCTTCGGGCGCGATGCGATCAGCCTGCTGGTGATCCTTCCGATCGCCCTGCCCGGAATCATCACGGGTATCGCGCTGAACAACTTCTTCCGCACGATCATGGGTGTACCGCTGTCGATCTGGACCGTGGTGATCGCCCACGCGACCTTCTGCATCGTCACGGTGTTCAACAACGTGATCGCGCGCCTGCGCCGCACCGGCACGTCGCTCGAGGAGGCCTCCGCCGATCTCGGGGCGGGGATCTGGACCACGTTCCGCCTCGTGACGTTCCCGCAGCTGCGCTCCGCGCTGCTGGCCGGTGGTCTGCTCGCCTTCGCCCTGAGCTTCGACGAGATCATCGTGACGACCTTCACCGCCGGATCCGGGGTCACGACACTGCCGATCTTCATCCTGAACAACATGTTCCGGCCCGCTCAGGCTCCGATCGTGTCGGTGATCGCGGTCGTGCTCGTGCTCGTCTCCATCATCCCGATCTATCTCGCCCAGCGCTTGTCCGGATCGGAGCAGACCCGGCGCTGACCGCTGCCTCGCGAGAGGGCGGTTCTGCAGGGTCGCCGCGGCATGCTGCCCTGAATTCGCGCCCTCTCGCGAGGGGCAGGTCGGTTCAGCCGGCGCCCAGACGCTCGAGACCGCCGGTCTGCGCCAGGATCGCGAACCGATCCGGCACGCCCCAATGCTCGACGATGCGTCCGTCACGGACGGTCGCGACGTCGATCACGGTGAAGCGAACCTCGCGGCCCGTCGGGGGGCCGAGGAAGGGTCCCGTGTGGGTTCCGGTCGCTTCGGCGCGGACCCAGACCGTCTCGCCGTCTTCGGCGATGTCCGCGACGGTGAAGCGCAGATCGGGGAACGCTCCGTGGACCGTCCGAATGCCGCGCTTGACCTTCTCGATCGCGGCCGGCCCCTCGCCCGTCAAGCCGAACTGGTGCTCGATGAGGTCCGGGGCGCACAGCTCGTCGACGATGTCGGTGTCACCCGCGGCGAACCCCTCGTGCAGCATCCGCTCGACGACGTGCGCAGCGGGGGAGATGGTCTTCATGGTCACTCCTTCTCAGCAGTCATGCATTCAATGCAGCAATACTGCATTGGATGCAGTGGCTAGTCTGAACCTCATGACCGCGCCCGTCAAGGTCCCCCGCTCCACCTACCGGCAGGAGCAGGCGGAGGCGACCCGTGTCCGGATCGCCGATGCTGCACAGCGCCTGTTCGCTCGCGACGGCTACGGCTCGACGAGCATGGACGGCATCGCCCGCGAGGCGGGCGTCGCGCCGCGCACGGTGTACGCGGCTTTTCGCGCGAAGCGAGAGATCCTCTCGGTCATCTGCGAGCGGTGGCTCGAGCGGGCGGGAGCGCGGGAGCGCGCCCGCGCGGTGCTCGATCTGGACGATGGAGAACAGCGCGTCCGCGGAGCCGCGGCATGGCTCGTGGGTCTCTATGCGACGGACTTCGATGTGGTCCGCGTGCTCGATGCGGCCAGCGACGAGGATGAGGATACCCGCGGGCTGCTCGCCGCGAAGTTGCGCGGCCGGAACCGGGTGATGGATCAGCTCATCGCCTCTGCGGAGCCGGATCTCGCAGTGCCCCTCGCGGATGCGCAGGCGCTCTTCCGGGCGTACGCGGCGACCGGCGTCTACGCAGCGCTCGTCGTCGATGCCGGCTGGACTCCCGCGCGGTTCGAGGGCTGGCTGGCCGACACGCTCGTCGCGCAGCTGCTGCGCTGACGCCGTCGACTGCCGCCTCTGAGAGGGCAGTTCTGCAGGGTCGCCGCGGCGCGCTGCATTCGTGCCCTCTCGCGAGGGAGTGGGGTCAGCCGGCGGTGCGACCGCGGGCGAAACCGGCGTCGAAGCCGCGCTCGTAGGCGCGCTCCCCGTGGTGGTGGGGGCGGCGGTGGCCGGGGGCGCCGTGGCCGGCGTGCGCGTGCGCACAGTGGTGGGGATCGGGCGCGAAACCGGGTCCGAAGCCACCGCCGTGTCCGGATCCGCCCCGCGGGCCGAAGCCGGGTCCGAACCCGCCGCGTCGGCCGAAGCCTCCGCGCGGCATGCGCCGGCCTTCTTCCCAGCCCAGCTCGCGGGCGATCGCTTCGAGCGAGGCCATCGTGGTGGCGTACTCCTCGGGTGAGACCGCGCCGGCGACGCGGGAACGGATACCGTCCACCACCTCGCTGAGCTCGTCTCGGGCGGCGCGCCCCTCATCGGTGAGCGCCCAGGTGCCGTCGCCGTTCTCCACAGCCCAGCCGCGCTCTTCCAGGCGGCGCAAGCGCTTTCCGCGGCGGACGAACCGCTCGGCGAACGCCGGAAGCTCGACCTCGCCCGAGAGCGCATTCAGCAGCATCCAGTCGCGCCGGTCGATGCCGGCGCCGTCGAATGCGGCGGAGAACTCGTGGGTGATCAGGGCGTCGACGGTGCGCAGCCAGAAGCCGAGCGGTCGCCGCCCGGTCGAGGCGCCTTCGCCGGAGGAGTCGTTTTCATAGTCGTTGTCATCGGTGTTCATGTGAATCCTTTTGTCGGGCGGCGTGGACCCGCCGCAGGTACATGTCATAACGCATGTATATGTAGTGTGACATGGAATGGAAGAACATGTCAACTCACATGTAAATTCGATGCATGACCTCAGCTGCGGACTCGGCCGACGCGATCGCCAACGCCCTTGCGCGCCTGCGCGGGCGACGGATGCCGAGGCCGCCGTGGGAGGGCGGTCACGGCGGCGGCCATCCGCATCACCACCCCGGCTGGCAGCGCGGCGGGATGGGCGGGGGCATGGGTGGTCCGCCCCCGTGGGTCGCGGGACCGCGACTGGGGGGACCGGCGCGATTGCGCCTGCTCGAGGCGCTGGCCGCGGCATCCGGCCCCCTTTCCGTCAGTGAGATCGGCGACGCCGTCGGGGTGGATCAGCCCCGGGCGTCGCGTCTCGTGCAGCAGGCGGTCGAGATGGGACTCGTGCGACGGGAGGCCGACCCCGACGATGCCCGGCGCACCCGTGTCGCGCTCACCGACGAGGGGCTGAGGCTCGTGCGGGGATTCCGCGGCGAGCGGCGCACCGCGATCGACGCGGCGCTGAACTCGTTCACGGATGCCGAGCGCGCCGAGCTCGCGCGGCTCCTCACGAAGCTCGCCGACGCCTGGCCCGCCTAGCCGCGCTCAGGACCGCAGGCGCTCCTGCACGGCCTTGACCGGGATGAGCAGCGCGAGACCGACGGCGAGCACGAGGACGATCCCCAGGATGCCGAAGTACGCCGCGCCGCCGATCGTGACGAAGATCGCGAACATCGTCGGCGCGAGGAACGACACGGCGCGGCCTGTCGTCGCGTAGAGCCCGAACACCTCGCCCTCGCGCCCCGGCGGGATGATCCGGGCGAGGAACGTGCGCGAGGCGGACTGCGCGGGGCCCACGAACAGGCACAGCGCGAGCCCCGCGGTCCAGAACACGATCTGCCCGCCGTCGTGGAGGAAGAACACCAGGAGCCCCGACACGATGAGTCCGATGAGCGCCGCGACGATCACGGGCTTGGCACCCAGCCGGTCATCCAGGGCGCCGACGGCGATCGTGGAGACGCCGGCGACGACGTTCGCGGCGATCGCGAAGATGATCACCTCGCCGGGGGAGAACCCGAAGACGGATGCCGCGAGAACGCCCCCGAACGTGAAGACGCCCGCGAGCCCATCGCGGAAGACCGCGCTCGCGAGCAGGAACCACACGGTGTGTCGCGCTTCGCGCCACAGCCGCGCGATGTCGCGTCCGAGGCGGGCATAAGAGGCGAAGAAGCCGACCTTCTCGCGCTTCGCTCCGGTTCCGCGGTACTCGGGGACGGCGAACAGCACCGGCAGGGCGAACAGCCCGAACCAGATCGCGGAGACGATCATCGCGACCCGGACGGGCAGCCCGTCCTCGTCGGGCACGCCGAACAGCCCCTGGATGAAGCCGAAATAGACGATGAGCAGCAGCACGATGCCGCCGATGTAGCCCATGCCCCACCCGAAACCGCTCACCCGCCCGATCGAGCGCGGCGTCGAGACCTGGGAGAGCATCGCGTTGTAGTTGACCCCGGCGAACTCGAAGAACACGTTGCCGGCCGCCACCAGCAACAGTCCCAGCCAGAGGAAGGACGGGTCGGGCTGCACGAAGAACATCGCCGCGGTGAGTGCCACGACGACGTACGTGTTCACCGCGAGCCAGAACTTGCGACGGCCCGACGTGTCCGAACGCTGGCCGGTGACGGGGGCGAGGAGGGCGATCAACAGGCCGGCGGCCGCGAGTGCCCAGCCGAGCTGGGCCTCGACCGTGCCCTCCGGTCCGAAGCTCGATCCGGTGAGGTAGACCGTGAAGACGAACGTGGTGACGACGGCGTTGAAGGCCGCGGATCCCCAGTCCCAGAGCCCCCACGCGAGCACGATGCGCTTGCGGGTCGTCGCCGGTCCTTCCGCCCCGATCGCCGTCGCCAGCGCGTCGGTGGGCGTCACCCCCGCGAACTGCGGCAGATCGGGCTTCATGCGAGGGACGTCCGGTTCGTTCATGTCGGCCATGCTGGAGCCCTTCGGTGAACGGCGGGTGCGTCAGCTCACCCGGCCGCGACGATGCGGTGTGTCGGGGCCAGGCTACAGCCGGGGGGACGGCTGCATCATGCCGTGACGGATGCCGCGGCATCCGGTGCCATGATGGACGCATGCCCGCCCACGTCGAGCGTGCCGACCTGCCCGGAATCGGAGTGCGGCACGACATCCTCACCGATGAGGGACGCCGTCTTTCCGTCGTCAACTTCCGCGACGGCGGCCGAGAGCTCGCGCTCGCCGACGAGGACGACCCGGACCGCGCGGCCGAGACGATCTCCCTCACCGACGACGAAGCCACCGCGCTGTCGGAGGTGCTCGGCGGATCACTGATCCTCACCCAGCTCGCGGGGCTCCGCGACCAGCTCTCCGGGCTGTACACCGAGCAGATCCCGGTGCGCGCGGACTCGCCGTTCGTCGGCCGCCCGCTCGGAGACACGAAGGCCCGCACCCGCACCCGCTGCTCGATCGTCGCGATCGTGCGCGAGAGCGGCGTCCTGCCCGCGCCCGAACCCGCCGACAAGCTGGCCAGCGGGGACACGCTCGTCGCCGTCGGAACCCGCGAGGGCCTCGACCTCCTCGTGCGCATCATCGCGACGGGCTGACCGGACCATGGAACACGGCGCGCTCGTCCTCATCGAGATCGGCGCGCTTCTCCTGGGCATCGGCCTGCTCGGCCGCCTCGCCGGCCGGCTCGGCATCTCGTCGATCCCGCTCGTGCTGCTCCTCGGACTCGTGTTCGGGGACGGCGGGTTCCTCCCCATCAACGCGGGCGAGGAGTTCATCTCGGTGGGCGCCGAGATCGGGATCATCCTCCTGCTGCTCATGCTCGGACTCGAGTACAGCGCGGGTGAGCTCGTCAGCAACCTGAAGGCGTCGAAGGTCGCCGGACTGCTCGACATGGTGCTGAACGCGACGCCCGGCGTCCTGCTCGGGCTGCTCCTCGGGTGGGGGTGGGTCGCCGCGATCGCTCTCGGCGGCATCACCTGGGTCTCCTCCTCGGGCGTGATCGCCAAGCTTCTGCAGGATCTCGGGCGCCTCACGAACCGCGAGACCCCGACGATCCTGTCGATCCTCGTGATCGAAGACCTCGCGATGGCGTTCTACCTGCCGATCCTCACCGCGCTGCTGGTCGGGATGGACCTCGGCGCCGGCCTTGCGACGGTGCTGATCGCCCTCGCGTCGGTGCTCGTGATCCTCTACCTGGCGCTCCGGCACGGCGCGGTCGTGTCGCGGCTGGTGTGGTCGCGCAGCGCGGAGGTTCTGCTGCTCACGGTGATGGGTCTGACGCTGCTGGTCGCGGGACTCGCGGCCGAGGTCAAGGTCTCGTCCGCGGTCGGGGCGTTCCTGGTGGGCATCGCGATCTCGGGTCCGGTCGCCGAGCACGCGGCACGGCTCCTCACGCCACTGCGTGATCTGTTCGCATCGGTGTTCTTCCTCTTCTTCGGTCTGTCCACCGACCCGGCGGATCTCCTGCCGATGCTGGGCCCGGCGATCGTGTTGGCCGTGGTCACGATGGCGACGAAGGTGGCGACCGGATACCGCGCCGCGCGCCGGGCGGGGATCGCGGAGGCGGGGCGCTGGCGCGCCGGCTTCGCGCTCACGCCGCGCGGGGAGTTCTCGATCGTGATCGCGGGGCTCGCGGTCGCGGCGGGCGTGAATCCTGCGCTCGCCGCACTCGCGACCGCGTACGTGCTCATCACGATCGTCGTCGGTCCGATCCTTGCCCGCGTGCCCGACACGAAGGCGTTCAAGCGCTGGGCGAAGGGACGCCAGCAGCAGCGCCGAGCGCGTCAGGCCGCCTGAGGCGTGGTCAGGGGCGGGTCGCCTCCTCGAGCAGCTCGAGGACGTGGCGGTAGTCTTCGCCGGTCGCCCGCGTCATCCCGATCTCACACGTCCGATTGCACGACGCATGGGCGTCGCCGGCGAGCTCCCGCACTTCGGCTGCCTCGGCGGCCGTGGCCGATGCCGTCAGCTCGGGGTGCAGCATCCCACGGTCGCCGGCGAAGCCGCAGCACCCCCACGCATCCGGCACCGTGGTCCGCGTCGCCACGGCCGCGCCGATCGTCGCCAGGGCGGGGTCAAGGCCCATCTGCGTGGACGAGCACGTCGGATGAAGCACGAGCGAGTCCACGATCGGCTTCACCGACCCGAGGGAAGGAAGCACCGTTCGCGCGATGAAGGCGACGGCGTCCTCGGTCGGAAGGTCGAGGTCCGCATCCTCGAAGATGTGCGTGAACCCCTCCGTGCAGCTGGCGGCGTCGCTGACGATCGGCAGCCGCCCGCCGTCCGACGCGGCCGTCACCGCGGCGATCACGCGGCGCGCCATCGTCTCCCGCCCGCCGGTGTATCCCTTCGACGTCCACGGCGTGCTGCAGCAGAGGGCCTCGACACCCTCCGGCACGATCACCCGCACGCCCGCACGCTCGATCAGCCGCACGAACGCCTCGGTCACACCGATGCCGCCAGCGGCGGGCCCGAACATGCTGTTGACGCACGCGGGGATGAACACCGCGATCGGCCCGGCACCCCCCGAGCCGATCAGTCCGGCCCGCGGGCGTCGCGCGGGGCCTCCGGGCGGCAGGTCGCGTGAATACGCGGGGACGGTGTCCGCCCCGAGCACCCCGCGGCCGAGGCTCGTCGCCGCGCGGACCGCACCGACCGGCATCCGATCGGCCCCGGTGAGAGCCATGGATCCCGCGCGGGTGACCGGACCCCAGGCCTTCGCGGCCGCGCCCCACCCGGCCGCGAGCACGGGGTTCTGATTCTCGCGGCGCAGTCTCTTCACGAGCGCGCCGGTGTTGATGAGCACGGGGCAGGCGGTCTGGCACATGCCGTCCACCGCGCACGTGTCCACGCCCTCGTAGTCGTAGTCGCCCTCGAGGTCGCGCGCGAGGGCCTCGTCTCCGGCCGCCCGGGCGCGCTGCATCCCCCGCCGCACGACGATGCGCTGCCGCGGGGTGAGGGTCAGATCCTTCGAAGGACAGGCCGGTTCGCAATACCCGCACTCCACGCACCGATCGGCCTCCGCCTCGATCGGCTGCGGCTGCTTGAAGTTCTGCAGGTGCGCCGCCGGGTCCTCCTCGATGATCACGCCGGGGTTCAGGATGCCGCGCGGGTCGCACAGCCGCTTGATCTCGCGCATGACCTCGAAGAGCTCGTCGCCGTACTGCCGTCGCACGTACGGGGCCATCGCCCGGCCCGTGCCGTGTTCGGCCTTGAGGTTTCCGCCCGCCTCCAGCACCAGGTCCACCATCGCCTCGGTGAACCCGGAGAACCGCCCCATCGCCTCGTCGCCCTCGAACCGGTCGGTGAGCATGAAGTGGATGTTGCCGTCCTTAGCGTGGCCGAAGATCACGCTGTCGCCGTACCGGTACTCGGCGAAAAGCTCCTGCAGCGAGGCACACGTCGGCGCGAGCGCCGGGACCGGTACGACGATGTCCTCGAGGAGCGCCGTGGTGCCGCTCGGGCGGGCGCCGGCAACCGAGGTGTACAGACCTTTGCGCAGCTTCCACGCGAGTGCGCGCTCCGCGGCATCCTGCGACAGGTCGGCGGGGGTGCGCAGTGGCAGCTCGGAGAGCAGATCCGCACCGCGCGCGACGAGCTCGTCGAGCTCGCCTTGCTCCGCGGCCTGGTATTCGATCAGCAGCGCGGCCTCGGAGGCGACCTCGAACCCACGGATCTGCGGGGGCGCGTCGGCGAGACCCTGACCGACGCGGAGACTCGCGGCATCCATGAGCTCGAGCGTCGCCGCGCGCGACGAGACGAGCGCGGGGAGTGCCCGGGCTGCGTCATCCAGGTCGGCGAAGACCGCGAGCGTCGTCGCGACCTTCGGCTTGATCGGCACCGTGCGGTAGGTCGCCTCCGCCACGAACGCGAGCGTTCCCTCGCTGCCGACGATCAGATGGCTGAGGATCTGGACCGGGCTCTCGAAATCCAGGAACGCGTTGACGGCGTACCCCATGGTGTTCTTCATCGAGAACAGTCGGCGAATCGCCTGCACCGATGCCGGGTTCCGCGTCACCCTGCGCTGCAGGCGCAGGAGTCCCTCGAAGAGCTCGGGCTCGGCGTCCCGCAGCCGCGCGTTCGCGTCCGGATGACTCGTGTCGACGATCGTCCCCGAGGGCAGCACGAAGACGAGCGACTCGAGAGTGCGGTACGTGTTCTCCACGATGCCGCAGGCCATACCGCTGGAGTTGTTGGCCACGACGCCGCCGATCGTGCAGGCCACTTCGCTCGCCGGGTCGGGGCCGAGGCGGTGGCCCGTGGGGGCGAGGCGGGCATTGACCTGTCGGACGGTCGCGCCCGGCTGCGCGCGAACCCGGGTGCCGCCGTCGAGCACGTCGATCCGCCGGAACGCCTTCCGCGTGTCGACCAGAACCCGATCTGTGCTCGCCTGCCCCGACAAGCTCGTGCCTCCGGAGCGGAACGTCACCGGGGTGCCGGTATCGCTCGCCCATCGGAAGACGTCCGCGACGGCTGCGGGGTCCGCTGCGATGATCACCGCATCCGGCGTGAGCAGGTAGTGCGAGGCGTCGGACGCGTACGCGACCCTGTCGATCGCGCGGGTGCTGAGGTTCGCCGGAGGTTGAGTGTCCCCGACGCGCCGTGACTCATGCCGGGCGAGCAGCGTGTCCTGGACACTCGGCCGCCGGGTCGACCGCAGGCTCACGGCGCGACCGGGACCATCCAGCCGAGGATCGGCGTGGACTGCAGATAGATGAAGGCGGTGAAGACGGCCAGCAGGCCCAGGCTCCACCAGATGAGGCGGCGGAAGAGGTCGCCCTCCTTGCCCGCCATTCCCGCGGCGGCGGCGGCCACCGCCAGGTTCTGCGGCGAGAGCATCTTGCCGAGCACGCCCGCCGAGGAGTTGGCGGCGGCGGTCAGGATCGGGTTGATGCCGACCTGCTCGGCGGTCGTGGCCTGCAGGAGGCCGAACAGCGCATTGGAGGAGGTGTCCGATCCCGTGATCGCGACGCCCAGCCAGCCGATCATCGGCGAGAGGACCGCGAAGAACGCGCCGGTGGCGGCGAGGGCGGCCCCGAGGCTCTGGGTCTGCCCGGACAGGTTCATCACATAGGCGAGCGCGAGCACCGCGGTGACGGTGACGATCGTGAAGCGCAGCTGGTGGAGGGTCGCGCCGTAGGCGCGAACGGCCTCCCGGGCGGAGAGTCGGTACAGCAGGGCGACGATGATGCCCGAGATGAGCAGGAGCGTGCCGCCGGTGCCGAGGATGTTGAGCTTGTAGGCGGTTCCCACCGGGTTGCCTGCGGCATCCGTGATCTCCAGGCCCGGCCACGGGAAGGTCACCGTCGTGGCGTGGGCGAGGAAGTCCTTCACGATCGGGATCTGGGAGATCGAGAAGATCACGATGATGACGACATAGGGCATGACGGCGTTCCACGTCAGATTCGCCTTCGTCCGAGTGGACTGGTCGATCTTGCGGCCGGCGATCACCTGGACCGAGGTGGTGGTTCCCGAGACGGATGCTGAGCCCACCGCGTCGGCCTCGTCGGCGGCCCGCTCGAAGACGACGGTGTGCGAGGGCTTCCAGACGCGCAGCATCAGCAGGACCGCGATCACCGTCACGACGGAGGCGACGACATCGGTGATCTCCACGGCGATGAAGTTCGAGGTGATGAACTGCGAGATCGCGAAGGCGAGACCGGCGACGACGGCGACCGGCCATGTCTGACGGACGCCTCGCCTGCCGTCCACGATGAAGACGAGGATGAGGGGGACGAACATCGCGAGGAACGGCGTCTGCCGACCCGCCATCTGCGAGAGCAGGTGGATGTCGATGCCCGTCACGCCGGACAGCGCGATGATCGGCGCGGCCATCGCGCCGAACGCCACCGGAGCGGTGTTGGCCAGGAGGGAGACGACAGCGGCCTTCACCGGCTTCATCCCGGCGGCGATCAGCATCGCGATCGAGATCGCGACCGGAGCCCCGAAGCCGGCGAGGGACTCCAGCAGTGCGCCGAAGCAGAACGCGATGAGGATCGCGAGGATGCGCTGGTCGTCGCTGATCGCGCGGATGCGTTCGCCCAGGACCTCGAACCACCCGGTGACGACGGTGAGCCGGTACAGCCACAACGCGTTGACCAGGATCCAGAGGATCGGCACGATGCCGTACAGCGCGCCCTCGAACGTCGCGCTGAGAGTCTGGATAGGCGGCATCCGCCACACGAGCACCGCGAGCAGGATCGACATCGCCAGGCCGATCAGGGACGCCTTCCACGCTTTCACCCGGAACACGCCGAGCAGGACGAACAGGGTCGCCAGGGGGATCACCGCGACGAGGGCGGACATCACGAGCGACCCGAATACGGGATCCAGGATCTGTTGGAACACGGCCACTCCACTCGGCTTCGAGTCGGCACGCGCGATGATGCGCTCGCCGCCGCGACCATCGCGGTATTGATAGATTGTCAGACAAGTGCACCTGCTTGTCAAGACTTCATGTCTCTCATTCGTCGTAGAATGGGCTTCGGATCGGTGTTCGCTCCAGAATCGGTCCGCCGACTCAGGAGTGCGAATGCCCAGAATCGCCGTCGTCTCGATCATCGACGCCGTGACCGAGGACCTCCGCCGGCGCGTGCTCGCCGGAGAGCTCGAGCCCGGAACACCGCTCGCGGAGGTCGAGGTCGCCGACGAGTACGAAGTCGCCCGCCCGACAGCGAAGGCGGCGATCGAGAACCTCGTCCGAGAGAGGCTCTTCGAGCGCAGCGCCCACAAGACCGCGCGCGTCGTGCGGCTCACTCCGGCTGACGCCCGCGACATCTACCGCACGCGTCACGTGGTGGAGTCCGAGGTCGTGCGCACCCTCGCCCGCGAGGGACGCGTGCCGGAGGGGGCCCGGGAGGCCAACCGCGACATCGCCGCGCTCGTCAACGCCTCGCCGCGCGAGATCATCGAGCCGGACATGCGCTTCCACCGGAGCCTCGTCGATGCGCTCGGCAGTGAGCGCACGAGCCGGCTGTACGACGCTCTCGCCTCCGAGGTCGTGTTCTGCATGTCTCAGATCCAGGGCGCGGCTCTGCTGTCGACCGAGGTGATCGCGGGCGAGCACGACGAACTCCTGCGGCTGATCGAGGCGGGTCGGGGCGAGGAGGCGGCGGTGCTCCTGGCGACCCACATCGGCCGAGCCCGCGAGAAGCTCGCCGAGCGACTGGGTGGGGAGCCCGGCCCCGAGGCGTTCGCGCCCGGCGTCGGCGGCTGATCTCAGCCGCGCCACTCGGAGGCCAGGACCGCGTAGATGCCGGTGTCGGCCCACGCGCCCTTGAACCACATGTGCTCGCGGAAGTGCGCCTCGTGACGCATCCCCAGGCGCAGGCAGAGGGCGACGGATGCCGCATTCCGCGGATCCAGCTCGGCGTACACGCGGTGCAGGCCGAGCTCGCCGAACGCCAGGTCGAGCATGAGCGCCGCAGCCTCGCGCGCGTACCCGTGACCCTGTGCGGACGGGGCGAGAAGCCATCCGATCTCGGCGGTCGCATCCTCGGTGCTCGTGATCTTGAAGTAGATCGTGCCGATCAGTCGGCCCTCGGCATCCCGGATCGCCGGCTGGACGAAATCGCCCGCCTCGGCCAATCGGGTCCCCGCGGAATCACGGGCGAGCACCTCCTGCACCTTCTCCCGGCTCCGCGGCTCGTAGAGCAGGTACCGGCACACCTCGGGATCGGACTGGATCGCGAACAGCGCGTCGAGGTCATCGGGGCGCGGCAGATCCAGGTGCACGCGGTCGCCGTGCAGCGGAGCGAAGTTCCAGGGGAGTCCCATACCGCCATCCTGGGACTTGAGTCCAGTCATATCAAGTTCATTTGACACGTTCGGCGACCCTCGGTAGGGTTGAGTCATCGCGGCTCAACCTGTCGGATCCGCGAGCGGACTTCACCACGAACCCCGGGGTCGCAGACCCCTGACACAAGGAGAGAACACATGCCCCGTGCTGTTGGAATCGACCTCGGAACCACGAACTCCGTCGTCAGCGTCCTCGAGGGCGGCGAGCCCAAGGTGATCGCGAACGCCGAGGGCTTCCGCACGACGCCGTCGGTGGTCGCCTTCACGAAGGACGGCGAAGTGCTCGTCGGCGAGACCGCCAAGCGCCAGGCCGTCACGAACGTCGATCGCACGATCTCGTCCGTCAAGCGCCACATGGGCACCACGTGGTCCTTCGACGTCGACGGCAAGAAGTGGACGCCGCAGGAGATCTCGGCCCGCATCCTCGGCAAGCTCAAGCGCGACGCCGAGGAGTACCTCGGTGACTCGGTGACGGATGCCGTCATCACGGTCCCCGCGTACTTCAACGACGCCGAGCGTCAGGCCACGAAGGAGGCCGGCGAGATCGCGGGCCTGAACGTGCTCCGCATCATCAACGAGCCCACCGCCGCGGCCCTCGCGTACGGCCTGGACAAGGGCAAGGAGGACGAGCTCATCCTCGTCTTCGACCTCGGTGGCGGAACGTTCGACGTGTCGCTGCTCGAAGTGGGCAAGGACGACGACTTCTCGACGATCCAGGTGCGCTCCACCGCCGGTGACAACCGCCTCGGTGGCGACGACTGGGACCAGCGTCTGGTGGACTACTTCATCAAGCAGTTCAAGGACACGACGGGCGTCGACGTCTCGGGCGACAAGATCGCGCTGCAGCGCCTCAAGGAGGCCGCGGAGCAGGCGAAGAAGGAGCTCTCCAGCTCCATGTCGACCAGCGTCAACCTTCCGTACCTGTCGCTGACCGACAGCGGCCCGGTGTCGCTGTCCGAGACCGTGACCCGCGCGAAGTTCGAGGACCTGACGAAGGACCTGCTGGACCGCACGAAGAAGCCGTTCGAAGACGTGATCCGCGAGGCCGGCATCAAGGTCGCCGACATCGACCACGTCGTGCTCGTGGGTGGTTCCACCCGCATGCCCGCCGTCGCCGAGCTGGTGAAGAAGGAGGCCGGCAAGGAGGCGAACAAGGGCGTCAACCCGGATGAGGTCGTCGCGGTGGGCGCAGCCCTCCAGGCCGGTGTCCTCAAGGGCGAGCGCAAGGACGTCCTGCTGATCGACGTCACCCCCCTGAGCCTCGGCATCGAGACCAAGGGCGGCATCATGACCAAGCTCATCGAGCGCAACACGGCCATCCCGACCAAGCGCAGCGAGACCTTCACCACCGCCGACGACAACCAGCCGTCGGTCGCGATCCAGGTCTTCCAGGGCGAGCGCGACTTCACGCGCGACAACAAGCCGCTGGGCACGTTCGAGCTGACCGGCATCGCGCCGGCTCCGCGCGGCATCCCGCAGGTCGAGGTCACGTTCGACATCGACGCGAACGGCATCGTGCACGTCTCCGCGAAGGACAAGGGCACCGGCAAGGAGCAGTCGATGACCATCACCGGCGGCTCGTCGCTGCCGAAGGAGGACATCGAGCGCATGGTCCGCGAGGCGGAGGAGCACGCCGCCGAGGACAAGAAGCGCCGCGAGTCCGCCGAGGTCCGCAACCAGGCCGAGACGCTCTCCTACTCGATCGACAAGCTGATCAAGGAGAACGAGGACAAGCTGCCCGAAGAGGTCAAGAACTCGGTGCAGGCCGATGTCGACGCCCTGAAGGCCGCGCTCGCGGGCGAGGACGACGACGCGGTGAAGACCGCGTACGACAAGCTCAACCAGAGCCAGTCCCAGCTCGGCGAGGCGATCTACCAGTCGTCGCAGGCCGCGGGCGAGACGCCCGACCCGGCCGCGAACGAGCCCGGTGCCGGCAACGTCCCCAACCCCGAGGAGGACGTGATCGACGCCGAGGTCGTCGACGACGAGGACGAGAACGAGAAGAAGTAGGACCATGACGGAGAAGAACTT
The DNA here is from genome assembly GCF_039531105.1 of Microbacterium lacus. Lineage (NCBI taxonomy): Bacteria > Bacillati > Actinomycetota > Actinomycetes > Micrococcales > Microbacteriaceae > Microbacterium > Microbacterium lacus. The sequence goes on along the minus strand of NZ_BAAAPK010000001.1, from coordinate 99,028 downwards.
CGAAGACCCGCAGGGCGACGAGGTTCGACCGGACGACGAGGGGTCGGAGGCGCAGGTCTCCGACCCCGAGTCGCAGGACGAGCTGACCGTCGACGACATCCTCGGCGCGGCACAGAACGCCGACGCCGCGGCGGAGGACGCCGTGATCGCCGACCTCGAGTCCGCCCTCCTGGTCGACCTGAAGCGCCTGCAGGCCGAGTATGCGAACTACCGTCGCCGCACGGAGGAGCAGCGCGAGCGCGAGATCGAGCGGGCCAAGGGCGAGGCCGTCAAGGGTCTGCTTCCGGTGCTCGACGACCTCGACCGCGCCACGAAGCACGGCGATCTCGTCGAGGGCACCGCCTTCGCCGCGATCGGCGACAAGGTGCGCGGCGTCGCCGAGCGACTCGGTGTGACCTCCTACGGCGAGGCCGGGGAGGCGTTCGACCCGCAGCAGCACGAGGCGATCTTCCAAGCGCCCACCCCCGGCGTGACCGAGCCGACGATCCTCGAGGTCGTCGAGGTCGGCTACCGGCTGGGGTCGGTCGAGCTGCGTCCGGCCAAGGTCGTCGTCGCGGTGCCGGCCGAATAACCGAGGGAGCACCGTATGGCCAGTCAGGACTGGTTCGACAAGGACTTCTACAAGACCCTCGGCGTCGACAAGAGCATCAGTGACGCCGATCTGAAGAAGACCTATCGCAAGCTCGCGCGCACGTATCACCCGGACTCCAATCAGGGCGATGCGAAGGCGGAGGCGAAGTTCAAGGAGATCAGCGAGGCGTACTCGGTGCTCTCCGACGCCGAGCAGCGCAAGGAGTACGACCAGATCCGCGCGATGGGCGCGGGTGCTCCGCGCTTCACGGCGGGCGACCAGCCCGGCGGGTTCGAGGACGTCTTCAGCATGTTCGGCCAGGGTCGCGGCGGTCGCCAGCAGTCCCCGCAGGACTTCGACGACATCTTCAGCATGTTCAACCAGACCCAGGGGGGCGGCTTCGGCTCGGGCCGGTTCGGTCAGTCCACCGGCGGATTCCGTGGGTACGGCGGTCCGCAGCGCGGCGCCGACGTGACCGCGCGCACCACGATCGACTTCCTCACCGCCACGCGCGGCGAGACGATCACGCTCCAGGGCGAGGACGGTGCTCCGTTCAAGGTGAAGATCCCGGCCGGGGTCTCCGATGGGCAGAAGATCCGCCTGCGCGGCCGGGGTCGCCCCTCGCCCGACGGCGGGGAATCCGGCGACATCGTCGTCCAGGTCGCGGTGCGGCCGCATCCGGTGTTCACCCGCGACGGGTTGAACCTGCGCGTGACCGTCCCCGTGACCTTCACCGAGGCGGCCCTCGGCGCCACGATCGAGGTCCCGACGCTCGGCGGCGACCCGGTGAAGCTGCGCGTCGCTCCGGGCACGCCATCCGGCCGCGTTCTGCGCGTGAAGGGGCGGGGCGTCGAGACCGCGAAGGGCACCGGCGACCTGCTCGCCGAAGTGCAGGTCGCGGTCCCGTCGCACCTCGACGAGGCGGCTCGCGAAGCGCTCCAGCGCTTCCACGACCTCGAGCCCAAGGAGAACCCCCGCGCCGACCTGATGAGCAAAGCGCGCGGATGACATGATGCTGGCAGACGCCGGCGCGAGGAGGTGACACGGGATGCCGCAGGAACGAGAGATCGATGAGGATGCGCCGATCTTCGCGATCGCCGTCGCCGCCGAACTCGCCGGGATGCATCCGCAGACCCTCCGCCAGTACGACCGGCTGGGGCTCGTCGTCCCCGCCCGCACCCAGGGCGGCTCGCGCCGCTACTCGACGCGTCACGTCGAGCAGCTGCGCGAAGTCGCCCGGCTGTCCTCGGACGGCATGAGCCTGCCCGCGATCGCGCGGATCATCGAGCTCGAGAACCACGTGCAGGAACTGCGCGTCCGGGTCCGCGACCTCGAGGCGCGCATGCGCGCCGAGCTCGAGAACCGACCAGGTGCGCGGGTGTTCGCCGCCGGTGCGACAGGATCGGTCATCACCTTGAAGCAGGGTCGCCGCGTGCGGCGCGCGACCGACATCGTCATCTGGCGCCCGCGGCTCGCGCTCGAGCAGGATCCGGCGGACGGCGCGGAGGGCTGATGCGGCGCGCGCTCGTCGTGCGCGGCGGATGGGAAGGCCATCAGCCTGCCGAGGCGACCGAGATGTTCGTGCCGTTCCTGCGGGAGGACGGGTTCGCCGTACGGGTGGAGGAGTCGACGGAGGTCTACGCGGACACGGCTGTGATGGCGGATGCCGATCTGATCGTGCAGTGCGTCACGATGTCCTCGATCACGCGCGAACAGGTCGCGGGGCTCCGCACCGCCGTCGCGTCCGGAACCGGGTTCACCGGCTGGCACGGCGGCATCGCCGACTCGTTCCGCGAATCGGCGGACTATCTCCAGCTCGTCGGCGGGCAGTTCGCGGCGCACCCCGGCCTGGACGGTGAGTACGCGGTGTCGCACGAGATCGCCTTCACGGAGCTCGGACGGCGGCATCCGATCACCGGCGGGCTGGCGGACTTCACGCTGCGCACCGAGCAGTACTGGGTGCTGACCGACGACCTCAACGATGTGCTCGCGACGACGACGCATCCGGCGCGCGCGGGCGAGCCGTGGCAGCGGGCGGTGACGGTCCCGGCGATCTGGACGCGGGAGTGGGGTGCCGGCCGCATCGTCGTCTGCACGCCCGGCCACGATCTCGATGTGCTCGCGCACCCGACGGTGCGCACGGTGATCGAGCGCGGCATCCTCTGGGCCGCCCGCCCCGCCCGCTGACCGCGTCCGCGCCCCTTCCCTCCGCCGAGGTGGTGGGTCCTCCGCCGAGGTGGTGGGTCTTTCGCCGAGGTGGTGGGTCTTTCGCCGAGATGGTGGCCCGTCGCCCGAGCCCCAGCGGGTCGCAACCGCCCTGTCGAACGCCGCCCCTAGAGTGCAGTCGTGACCATCGCGAACGCCGTGAAGGCGCCTGATCCGGCCAAGGGGGAGACCGAGGCCACCCAGCGCTGGTCGCGGATCACCTACTGGCCGCTCGCGGTCGCTGCCGCGGTGTTCCTCGTGACCTACACGGTGCACGTCGTCGGCGAGGTGCAGGGCGATTGGTCGATCCTCACGACGGCGATCATCGCCATGATCTGGCTCATGTTCATCGGCGAGTATCTCGTCAAGCTCCGGCTGTCCGATCCGCGCCGGGTCTGGTTCCGCGCCCACAAGTTCGAGCTCCTGCTGGCGCTCATCCCGGCGCTGCGCCCGGTGCGGCTGCTGGACGCGGTCACGCGGCTGCCGCAATTCACGCGGACCGCCGGCAACTCCATCCGCGCGCGCCTGCTGACCTACGGTGTCGGCTCGGCGCTGCTGCTCGTCTGGTACATCTCGCTCCTCGTGCTGCAGGCCGAGCGCGGCGCACCGGGGGCGACGATCGACTCGTTCGGGGATGCCGTGTGGTGGGCCTTCTGTACGGTGACCACCGTCGGATACGGGGACCTCGTGCCCGTCACGATCTCCGGACGCTGCGCCGCGGTCGTCCTGATGGTCGGCGGTGTCGTGCTCGTGGGCCTGGTCGTCGCGACGATCTCGTCGTGGGTGGTCGAGCGGGCCTCGCGCGGCCACGAGGATGAGATGCCCGCGAGTCGCGCGGATGTGAAGGCGCTGACGGTGCAGCTGCAGGCAGCGGCCGCGCGGGTCGCCCGCGAACGCTCCGGCGACAGCGGGCAGGACCAGCCGTGAGTCTCTTCGGGCGCCCGGCACCCGCCGTTCCCTCCCCGCCGGTCCTCTCGCCGACGCTCCGCGTACTGATCGGGCTGGCGGCGACGGTCATCGCGCTCGCCGGCCTGTTCTTCGCCCGCGAGCTCGTCGGGCCGCTCGTGCTCGCGGCGGTCATCGTGATCATCTGCCATCCCGTTCGGCATCCGCTCGAGAGATGGGGATGGCCGAGCTGGGTGGCGACGACGGGCGTGATCGTCGTCGCGTACCTCATCCTCGGCGTGCTCGGCGTGCTGCTGTTCTTCGCGGGGACCCAGTTCGTGCGCCTCGTGGCCGACTACGCCGACGAACTGCAGGCGACCGCGCAGGCGGTCGTGACGTGGTTGGGGTCGCTGGGCCTGGATCAACAGGCGTCGGATGCCGCGGCATCCGCTCTGCAGCCGGCCACGATCGTGAACTTCATCGCCTCTCTCGGCGGAACGGCGCTCGGCATCCTGACGGCCCTCTTCTTCGTGCTGGCATACGTGATCTTCATGGCCGCGGACGGTGCGCGCTACAGCCGCGCCGAGACGGTCTTCGGCGCAGCGGCGCGGCCGACCGTGAAGCGGTTCCGCGCGTTCAACACCGGGGTGCGACGGTATTACGTCGTCAACGCGAGCTTCGGTGCGGTCGTCGCGATCATCGACGGACTGGCGCTCTGGGCGCTCGGGGTACCGGCGCCGGCGGTCTGGGCGATCCTCGCGTTCGTGACGAACTTCATCCCGAACATCGGATTCGTGATCGGCCTCATTCCGCCCGCCCTGCTGGCGCTCGTGGTGGGCGGCTGGCCGCTCGCGCTCGCCGTGATCGCGATCTACTGCGTCGTGAACGTGACGCTGCAGGTGCTCGTCCAGCCGAAGTTCGTCAGCGACGCGGTGAGCCTCAGCCTGACGCTGAGTTTCTTCTCGGTGATCTTCTGGACGTTCGTCATCGGGCCGCTCGGGGCGATCCTCTCGATCCCGCTCACCCTGCTCGTGCGCGCCCTCGTGCTGGAGGGCGACCCGGGCGCGCGGTGGCTGCGATGGCTGTCCGGGGATGCGCCGCCCTCCTGACCCGGTTTCTTCCGCCCGCCGAGGTGGTGGTCTTCTGCCGAGGTGGTGGTTCCTCTGCCGAGGTGGTGGTTCCTTTGCCGAGATGGTGGTTCTTCTGCCGAGGTGGTGGTTCCTTTGCCGAGGTGGTGGTTCCTTTTCCGAGACTGTGGGCACAATCTCGGCGGAAAACCCACCATCTCGGCGGAGAACCCACCATCTCGGCGGAGGAAGCACGATCTCGGCGGGCGGGGTTCACCCCTCCGGCATGAGGCACCGGAGCGGGGCGCACGCCTAGCCTGGCGCCATGTCCGACCCTGCCGACCGCCCGCCCGTGCCCGTCGCGGATGCCGCCCTCGCCGTCCCCGAGCGGCGGGGGATCCGCGCCCTCGTGGACCGACCGCTCGTCGTCGCCTTCATCGCCACGCTCGGGGTGCTCGGCGGGCTCATCCTCGGGTCGGCGATCGCCTCCATCACGACGATCCTGTTCTACATCGTGCTCGCGCTGTTCGTCTCGCTCGGCCTCGACCCGATCGTGCGGGTGCTGGAGCGGCGCGGCGTGAAGCGGGGGACCGGCATCCTGATCGTCTTCGTCGCGTTCGCGCTCCTCATCGCGGCATTCTTCGTGTTCGTGCTGCCGCCGATCCTCGCCCAGGTCGTCGAGTTCGTCCGCTCGTTCCCCGAGGCGCTGATGCAGGCGCAGCAGTCCGCCTGGTTCCTGGCGCTGCCACCCGACCTGCAGGATGCGATCGCCGTGGCCTCCGCCGAGGTCGCCGCAGCCCTGCGGCAGCCCGAGACGATCGCGGCGATCAGCGGGGGAGCGCTCGCCGTGGGCGTCGGCGTCGTCGCGGCGATCTCGGCGGGGTTCATCATCGTCGCGCTCACGCTGTACTTCCTCGCCTCCCTCACGGGAATGAAGCAGGCGCTCTACAGCCTCGCTCCGGCCTACAGCCGCCCCCGCCTGAGCGACATGACCGAGCGGGTCACCGCGTCGGTGGGCAGTTCGCTGCTCGGCTCGGTGACGCTCGCACTGATCAACGCCGGCGTCGTGTTCGTCCTGCACCTGCTCATCGGTTTGCCGTACCCCGCACTGATGGCCTTCATCGCGTTCGTGCTCACCCTGATCCCGCTGTTCGGCTCCGTGATCTTCTGGGTGTTCGGCACGCTCATCGCCCTGATCTCCAGTCCCACCCAGGCGCTCATCTTCGGCATCGCCTACCTGATCTACATCCAGATCGAGTCCTACGTCATCACGCCACGCGTCATGACGCGCGCCGTCGCGATCCCCGCCGCCCTCGTCCTGATCGGCGCGATGGTGGGCGGCACACTCGCCGGGGTGATCGGCGTGCTCGTCGCGCTGCCGGTCATGGCATCGCTGCTGCTGATCCTCCGCGAGATCGTCGTCCCGCGGCAGGATGCGAAGACCCTCGCTTCACCTCCGCCGGGTGATGCCGCACCCGACCCCCTCGCAGGAAGCTGACCGACATGGCTGACACCTCCGCTCCCACCCCCGACGTCGACCGGACGCACCTGCCGATCCGCGACGCGGTCTTCGCCGGCAAGATGGGCCGCACTCTCGATGCCTCCGTTCCCGACTGGGCAATCGTGCAGGACGTGCAGCCGCCCGCCGGTGCGCCGAACGTGCTCGTCGTGCTGATCGACGACGCCGGCTACGGCCAGGCGTCGACGTTCGGCGGGCCGATCGCCACGCCGAACCTCACGAAGCTCGCGGACGGCGGACTGCGTTACACCGGTCTGCACACCGCCGCGCTGTGCTCGCCCACGCGCGCGTCGTTGCTGACCGGCCGCAACCACCACCGCGTCGGCTTCGGCTCGGTCGGCGAACTGTCCGGACCGTTCCCGGGGTATTCGGGCGTCGTGCCGAAGGACTGCGCGCCGTTCCCGAAGATCCTGCAGCAGAACGGCTACTCCACGGCGGCGATCGGCAAGTGGCACCTGACCCCGAGCCGTGCCCAGGGCCCCGCGGGCCCGTTCGACCGCTGGCCGAGCGGCTGGGGCTTCGACTACTTCTGGGGATTCCTCTCCGGCGAGTCCGGCCAGTACGACCCGATGATCTACGAGAACGACGCGGTCGACCAGGCCTACGGCGGTCCGACCGACCGGGACTTCTACCTTCCCGACGCCCTGACCGACCGGGCGATCGCGTGGCTGCACGGCACGCGAGCGCACAAGGCCGACAAGCCGTGGTTCATGTACTACGCCACCGGCTGCGCGCACGCGCCGCACCACGTCCCGGAGGAGTGGTCGGCGGCGTACAAGGGCATGTTCGACGACGGCTGGGACGTGTACCGCGAGCGCACGTTCGCCCGGCAGAAGGAGCTGGGCGTTGTGCCCGCCGACGCCGAGCTCACCCCGCGCGACGACGCGTTCCCGGCCTGGGACTCGCTCACCGACGACGAGCGGCGCCTCTACGCCCGCCAGATGGAGGTGTACGCGGGCTACCAGGAGAACGCCGACCACAACGTCGGGCGCCTGTTCGACGAGATCGAGCGCATGGGCGAGTGGGACGACACGCTCGTGATCTACATCTGGGGCGACAACGGCGCGTCGCTCGAGGGAACCCTCACGGGCTCGTTCAACGAGCTCACGATGCAGAACGGCATCCCGCTCACGGGTGACCAGCAGCGTGCGCTGATCGACGCGTACGGGGGCCTGGACGCCTGGGGCGGTCCGGACACCGCGCCGCACTGCTCGGCGGCGTGGGCCTGGGCGGGGAACACCCCGTTCCAGTGGGGCAAGCAGGTCGCCTCCCACCTGGGCGGCACGCGCAACCCGATGGTCGTGCGCTGGCCGGAGCGCATCACGGACGCGGGGGCGGTGCGCGGGCATTTCGCCCATGTCAACGACATCGGGCCGACCGTGCTCGATGCGGCCGGCATCCCGGTGCCCGAAACGGTCGACGGGATCCCGCAGGTGCCGATGGACGGATCCAGCTTCGCCGCGTCGTTCGCGTCCGCCGACGCGCCCGAGCACCATCGGCAGCAGTACTTCGAGATCTACGGCAACCGCGGCATGTACAAGGACGGCTGGTGGGCGTCCTGCATGCTGCCGCGCATCCCGTGGGATGCGACGCCGAACACGATCCGGCGGTTCGCTCCCGGGGTGTTCGACCCCGACGCGCTCGAATGGGAGCTGTACCACCTGCCGGAGGACTTCTCGCAGGCACGCAATGTCGCCGCCGAGCACCCCGAGAAGGTGAAGGAGCTCGCCGACCTGTGGTGGCAGGAGGCGGAGGACAACAAGGTGCTGCCGCTCCTCGGAGGGATGTCGGCGTTCTTCGGCATCGTCCCCCCGCTGCGCGAGCAGACCCGCTGGACGTACTGGGGCGCGGACGTGCAGAACTCGCCGGCGGGCATCATGCCGCCGATCATGAACCGCTCGTACTCGATCACGGCCGAGCTCACCGTTCCGCCCGAGGGCGCGGATGGGGTGATCGTGGCGGCGTTCGACCACCTCGGCGGCTTCAGCCTGTTCGTCGACGGCGGCGTGCTCCGCCACACCTACAGCTTCATGGGCGTCGAGGTGTACCACCAGCAGGCCGATCGTCCGTTGCCGACGGGCGAGGTCACCGTCCGGCTCGATTTCGAAGCGGATGCCGCCGTCATGGCGCCGGCGGGTGCGCTGACCCTGTGGATCGGTGACGAGCTCGTCGGCGAAGGGCGTCTGGAGCACACCGTGCCGATCATGTTCAACGGATACTCCGGCATGGACATCGGCCGCGACAACGGCGAGGTCGTCGATCCGGTCTACGCGGACCGCGCTCCGTTCGCGTTCGCGGGCGGGATCCACCGCGTGGACTTCGACGTCCGACAGCCCGGCCGCCGCGAGGAAGCGGCGCTGCACCACGCGGAGGTCGCCGGGCAGCACGCCCGGCACATCGAGTCGTGACCTCCAGGCTCACGCGCTGACGAGGCCGAGCTGGGTCGCGTGCTGGACCGCCTCGGACCGCGAGGACACCCCGAGCTTGCGGTAGACCGACCGCGCCTGCGTCTTGATCGTGTTGCGCGACAGGTGCAGGCGGTCGCCGATCTCCTCGAACGACAAGTGGCTGGGCAGCAGGGGCAGGAGGCGCAGCTCGGCGCTCGTGAGCAGGCTCGCGCCGACAGCGTCGGCGCCCCCGAGGGGGCGCAGAGCGGCCGCGAGGTCGGCGGCCTGCTTCTTCAGGATGCCGGTCTCGGCGAGCCCGGCGAGGATCTCCTCCGCTTCGGCGAGCACGAGGCGGGCTCCCGCCGGATCCCCGAGCGACGCGGTCGCCCGCGCGATCCGCAGCCGCACCTGGACCGCGAGCCACGGCAGCTCGCGGCCGAGCGCGGCGCGATAGCCGTGGGCGCGCAGCAGATCGCGGTGCGCGGCATCCTTGTCCCCGGCGATCGCCGCCGCCTCCGCGCGCAGCGCGTACCCGAGAGCGGCGTGCGGATAGTGGGTGAACGGGCCGCCCTCCGCCGCATCGACGGCGTGCGCGATGGCGTCGGCGCTCACGCGTCCGGAATGCAGTTCGAGGCGCTCCGACAGCGCGAGCATCAGGGCCGGCGTCGCGCGCAGCTCGGCGCTCACGTGCGCGGCCTCCTCGAGGAGCCGGTGGGCGGCCCGGGCATCGCCGCACAGCCCCGCCGCGATGCCGCTCATCATGAGGACGGGCGCGCGCCAGGGGCTGGATTCCTTCACCCTGACCCGCGCGGCCTCCGCATCGCGCCGCATCCGCTGCACGCCGTCTGCGCACAGGTGGGCGCGCAGCGCGAGGAAGGCGACCTGCTCGTCGCCGTCGCCGAACGAGTGGACCTGGTAGAAGTCGCCCGCCGCCTTGGTCCACCGCCGTGCGCACACCTCGTCGCCGGTCATCATGCCGGCGTACGCGAACATCGTGGCCAAGTAGCCGTGCGTGATGGCGATGTCGGGGCCGATGGCGTGGATGATCCCGACGATCTCCTCGAGCTGTCCGGCGTAGAACATCGGGAGGACGACCTCCGAGAGCAAGTGCAGTGCCTGCTCCCGGTCGCCGTTCGCCAGGCGCAGCGCGAGGGCGGTCCGGGCGTCGCCGTGGGCGGCGAGCCAGTCGGCGCCGACCGTGCGCAGGCGCTTCGCCTCGGTGGGGTCACGGCGGTCCAGCTCGGCCGCGAGCGCTTCGCGCGCGAGGGGGAGCCAGCCGAACCTGCGTCCCTCGCGGTCCAGGGCGCTCACGAAGAGGTGCTCGCGCTCGAGTCGCTCCAGGAGCTCCTGCGAATCGCTCGACCCGCGCACGGCGTCGCACAGCGGACCGCTGAGCTCGTCGAACGGTGCGCAGTGCAGCAGGAAGCCCGTGAGCTCGTCGCCCAGGTCGTCCAGGACCTCGGACTGCAGGTAATCGCGGACCACGCGATCCGCCCCGGTGAACTCGGGGTCCTCGTCGCCGCTGCGACGGCCGAGCGCCACGCGCGCCAGCTGGAGTCCCGCCGCCCAGCCGCGCGTGCGGCGCAGGACACGACGAAGCTCCTCTTCGCCCACGTGCCCGCCCAGTACCTCGCGCGCGGCGCGTTCGTCGAGGGCGAGGTCGGCGTCGGAGAGGTCGACCAGGTCGGGCCGGAGCCGCATCGCCGTCAGCGCGCGCCGGTCAACGGCCCGACCCGAGACGACGACGGCGATCCCGGGCTGCAGCGTGAGCTCGGCGAGGGAGCGGACCACGAACGCGCCGCCGTCGGGATGCCGGTGCACGTCGTCCAGCACGACGACGACGGGCCCGGTCGCCCCCGTGACGATCGCGACCGCGTCAGAAGCGTCCGCCGCGGCCAGCCGGATGAACGGGCGGGAGTCGGCGGCCTCCCACTGACGCAGCAGAGTGGTCTTGCCCGCACCGGCGGTGGCGATCAGGGCGACGAAGCCGTCGCGGCCCACGAGAACCTCGTTCAGCGGTCGCTCGACCATGGAGCGGAGCATGGCGGTCCCTTTCCCCCGGAAGCGCACGTCACCTGCGGCGTCGATGGCCGCAGGCATACATTAGCCGGTGCTGCTAGGGCTCGATGCGCAGGACGTCGGGGGTCTCGCCGAGTGCGACGTCGTCGCTGATCCGAAGGCTCCGGGCGAGCTCGTCCACTGCTCCGATCACCGTGCCGAACCGCTCACGGTCGCTGCACACCGCCGTCACGGTCACGAAGCGGGTGCCGGTGTCCCACGTGTAGGTCGCGAACGGCGGGGTGCGCGGATCTTTCGGCAGCGGCATCGCGAGTTTCTCGCCGACGCCGAGGTAGGTCCCGCGGAACGTCTCGGTGTCGTCGTACTCCATCGGCATGCTCGCCCGGGCGGCGCGCAGCTGCGCGGTCGCTTCCTGCACCTGCGCCATCACCACGAGAAGCTCGGGATCGGCCTTCCACACCCAGACGAGGACGCGCCCGGCGGCGCGGCGCATGAGGAACGGCGTCGCCTGGCTCATCGCCCACGCCGCGAGTCCCCCACCCGGGCGGGACTGCACGCCGAGGGCCTGATTCGCCTGTGTCAGGAGCATCCGGATCGCGGCTTTGCGATGGCGCCGCCCGCCGAAACCGAACGAATCGGTGACCGCCACCCAGCGGGTCTTGTCGGCGTCTGCCTGCAGTCGGGCCATGCCTCCAGAGTAGGTGAGACCCCTATGCAGACGCTGGGGGAGTCAGACGTCCCGCGCGCAGCGGAAGCCGATGTGCGACATCCCGGTGTCCTCCGCTTGCGGGGAGCGGGCCGCGGGCCGGAATCGCACGCAGTACTCCATCGCGCACAGCTGCGATCCGCCCTTGAGCACGCGCCGCGGCGTGCGGAACCCGGGCTCGGCGCTCGCCGTCGCGAGCAGGTTCGTCCGCCTGCCGGCATCCACGGGGCGGTCGGACAGGCGCAGGTGCCGCGGGGTGTAGTAGTCGCTCGTCCACTCCCACACGTTGCCGATGAGGTCGACCGCGCCGTACGCGTTCGGCGGATACGTCCCGACCGGCGCGGTCCCTCCGCCGAAGTCCCCTCGCGCGTCGTACGGGAAGTGCCCGATCCACGTGTGCGCCTGCGGGATTCCGCCCGGGAAGGGGTCATCGCCCCACGCGTACCGCGTCCCCGACGCACCGCCCTGCGCGGCGAACTCGTGCTCGACCTCGGTCGGCAGCCGCTTGCCCGCCCAGGCGGCGTAGGCCTCGGCATCCGCGAACGCCACATGGACCACCGGATGCCGCAGCCGCTCATCGATGCCCGAGCCGGGTCCCTGGGGGTGGCGCCATGAGGCGCCCGGCTGCCAGCGCCACCAGGCGCGCCAGTCGGACAGGTCGACCGGTCCGGGGGTGGGCGTGAAGACCATGGATCCGGGCGCGAGCTCGGCGGGAGACAGGTTCGGGAACTCCGCCGCATCGAGTCCGCGCTCGGCGATCGTCACGTACCCCGTGTCGGTGACGAAGGCGGCGAACTCCTCGTTCGTGACGGGATGCCGGTCGAGGTCGAATGCGGCGACGTCGCGCTCGTGCACGGGCCGCTCGTCGGGGTAGAAGTCCTCCGACCCCATCAGGAAGGCGCCCCCGGGAATGCGCACCATGTCGTCGGCGGGGCGCTCTGCGGGCATGCAGCCAGGGTAACGGGGAGCGCGTGCGGCCCGTCTGCGCGTGCTGCGGTGAAGGGCCGGGGAGAAATCGCGTCATGCGGCGCTCGGTGCGCGGCAACGGGTCGATATCGCCCCGGCGTTTCATGCGGGGGTCCGGCCCGCGTCCAGGGGCCGGAAAGGGCGCTCAGGTACAGTTGAGGGGCACCGGCACCCCCTCGTGCGACCCGCCCCCGCCGCAGAGATTGGCAACCCGCATCCCGTGACCCCGTCCGAGACGCCCGACGATCCCCGCCCCGCCGGCCCCGACGAACGCCGACCCCTCACGATCCTGATCGGTGCCGACACGTTCTCCCCGCATGTGAACGGCGCGGCCCGCTTCGCCGAGCGCCTCGCCGCCGGGCTCGTCGCCCGCGGGCACAACGTGCACGTGATGGCCCCCGCCGCGCGGCGCCACGACCACGGCACGCGGGTCGAGGTCATCGAGGGGCAGCCCATGACGATGCACCGCATCCCGTCGCACCGCTATCTGCCCCACGACTGGCTGACCTTCGTCTTCCCGTGGATGGCCAAGCACTATTCGCGCAAGGTCCTCGACGAGGTGCAGCCGGACGTCGTGCACATCCAGTCGCACATCGTGATCGGACGCGGCCTGTCCCGCGAAGCGTCCAAGCGCGGCATCCCGATCGTCGCGACGAACCACGTGATGGCCGAGAACATCCTCGACTTCACGACGCTCCCCGACGCGCTGAACCGCGTCGTGGTGAAGCTCGCGTGGGCCGACGCGAAGCGGACGTTCGATCTGACCCGCGCCGTGACGACGCCCACGCGCCGCGCCGCGGACTTCCTGGAGTCCACGATCGAGATCGCGGACGTCATCCCGATCAGCTGCGGTATCGACAGGTCCAACTATCGGCCCGATCTCACGCCCCGCGCGCAGAACCGCATCCTGTTCGTCGGACGCCTGACGACGGAGAAGCACATCGACGTCCTGCTGAAGGCCGTCGCCCGGCTCGATCCGGCGCTCGACGTCCACGTCGACCTCGTCGGCGGTGGGGATCAGCGCAAGAACCTCGAGCAGCTCCGACACTCGCTCGGGCTCGATGAGCGCGTCACCTTCCACGGGCACGCGCCCGAAGAGGAGCTGCGCACGCTGTACAGCCAGGCGAGCCTGTTCGCGATCGCCTCGATCGCCGAGCTGCAGTCGATCGCGACGATGGAGGCCATGGCATCCGGGCTTCCGATCGTCGCAGCGAACGCGGTCGCGCTGCCGCACCTGGTCCACGACGGTGAGAACGGTTACCTGTTCGAGCCCGGCAACGACGAAGAGCTCGCCGCGCGCCTGACCGACGTGCTCACGGCGGCCCCGGCGGAGCGGCTCCGTATGCAGCAGGCGTCGCTGGACGGCGTTGCGATCCACGACATCAACCGCACGCTCGACACGTTCGAGGCGCTCTACCGCGCCGAACCGCTCCCGGCGTAGGCCCGATGCACGTCGTGATGTTCGGCGACCAGCACGTCGAATCGCTCGGCGGGGCGCAGGTCTCCATGCGCCTGCAGCGGCGGTTCCTCGAGCGCGCCGGGCACACCGTGACGATCGTGGCGCCGAAGATGCACGGGCCCCGGGCCGGATTCTCCCCGGACCCGGCCTACGTGGACACCCCCTCGATCGCGATCACCCCCGACCGTGAGTATTCGCTGTCGTGGCCGGGCTCCCGCACCGACGGATTCGTGGATGCCGCGCTGCGCGGCCTGCCACCCGTGGATGTCCTGCATGTGCAGGCGGACTTCTGGGGCGCGTTCACCGGGCACCGGTTCGCGGCCCGGCACGGGCTGCCGGTCGTCCACACGATGCACAACCGCGTGGATGTCGGCATCCACGCCACCGCCCCCTTCCCCCGTCTCGTGCTCCGCGCTCTGAACCGCTGGCAGCGACGCGCGCTGCGTGACGTCCCGGGCCGCGTCCAGGACGGCGGCGACGGCTGGGCGTATCTCCGGCGCTTCGCCGCGCGCTCGCACGCGGTCACGGCGCCCTCCGCGCACTTCGCGCGCCGGCTCGACGAGCACGGCGCGCTCTCCCTCGTCGGGGAGCGCGTGATCGACGTGTGGAACGGCATCGACGACGATGTGCTGGATGCCGCGCTCGGCGACGCGGCCGAGCGGCTGCCCGGACGCCCGCGCTTCGTGTGGCTGGGACGGATGAGCCCGGAGAAGAGGCTGCTGCCCTTCCTCGAGGCCCTCGCGCAAGCCCGCATCGACGCCGACGTCGAGATCATCGGCGGAGGAGGTCAGGAGAAGGCGGCGCGCCGCCTCGTGCAGCGCCACGATCTGGCCGGCACGGTCTCGTTCGCGGGGCGCTTGCCGTACGCACAGACGCTGCGCCGGATCGCCGCCGCCGACGCGGTCGTGCAGACCTCGATCGGCTTCGAGACGCAGGGCATGACCGTGTTCGAAGCCGCCGCGCTCGGCACGCCCGCCGTGATCAGCGACCCCGACATCGCCGACGAGCTCGGGGCAGGGTTCTGGTCGGTCGCCGACGGCTCGGTCTCCGCGCTCGCCGACACCCTGCGCGTCGCGGCAGCCGCCATCTCCGCCGATGCGGCCCCCGCGCCTGACCCGTCGATCCGCGAGCGCTTCCGGCAGTCCTCGCGGACGGCGGCCATGGTCGAGATCTACGAGCGGGTGATCGCGGGCTGATCGGCCCGAATCACTGCCGGCTGGGGCAGAAGTCGCCGCGGAGCGGGGTGCCAGGACATCACGCGTCCCGACCAGCAGTCGTTCGGCACGCGCGGCGCGCGACGGTCAGGGCAGGCGGGTGCGGTCGGTCGGCATCCGACGGTAGCCGTCGTTGCGAAGAGAGACGATCGAGGCGCCGATCGCGTAGGCGGACAGGGCTGCAAGAGCAATCATCATCAACATGGCAGAAACGCTACGCTTGACCTGATCCTGCCAATAGTGGCAGGATGGACACCTATCGTTCGAATACTGCCAACGCCCGGGAGTCACCATGAAGACCGTCGCCGTCATCGTCCAAGACGGTTTCGCGCCGTTCGAATTCGGGGTCGCGTGCGAGGCGTTCGGCCTCGATCGCTCGGATGACGGCATCCCGAACTTCGACTTCAAGGTCGTGACGCCGACGCCCGGCGTCGTCACCTCGAAGCTCGGCTTCTCACTCAACGTCGACGACGACCTGTCCTTCGCGTACACGGCAGACCTCGTGGTCGTCTCGCCGACTCCGCGCGAGTGGTGGGACAACACCGACCCCCGCGTGCTCGACGTCGTCCGCGACGCCGCCGCGCGCGGTGCGTGGCTGCTGAGCGTGTGCAGCGGATCGTTCATCCTCGCGCAGTCCGGCGTCCTGGACGGCCGCAAGGCGACCACCCACTGGATGTACGCCGACACGATGGCCCGCATGTATCCGGCGATCGAGGTCGACCCCGACGTGCTGTACGTCCAGGACGGTCGCATCATCACGAGCGCCGGCACCGCGG
The DNA here is from genome assembly GCF_039531105.1 of Microbacterium lacus. NCBI lineage: Bacteria > Bacillati > Actinomycetota > Actinomycetes > Micrococcales > Microbacteriaceae > Microbacterium > Microbacterium lacus. The sequence continues at coordinate 83,254 of NZ_BAAAPK010000001.1, read as the reverse complement.
CGGGACTGGACGCCTGCCTGCACCTGCTGCGGCAGGAGCTCGGCGCGGAGATGACGAACACGATCGCCCGTCGAATGGTCGTGCCGCCGCAGCGCGACGGCGGGCAGGCGCAGTACATCCAGCGCCCCCTGCCGGAGGTCTCGAGCCTGTCGCTCGCGCCCGTCACCGATTGGATGCTGGAGAACCTGCGTGCGGACCTCACGGTCGACCAGCTCGCCGCGAAGGCGCACATGTCGGCGCGCACGTTCGCCCGCCGCTTCAAGGCCGACTACGGGACCACCCCCGCGTCCTGGCTCGGACGCCAGCGGATCATCCACGCGCAGCGACTCCTGGAACAGACGGACTACGGGCTGGACCGCATCGCCGAGGAATGCGGTTTCGGGTCGGCATCCGTTCTGCGTCAGAACTTCACCCGCGTGCTCGGCACGACCCCGACCGCATACCGCAACACGTTCTGCTGCGAGATCGGAACGGGCGGGTCTGCGCTCGAGCGGCGCGCGGAGGAGCTCGCCGGGTCGGCCGCGTGAGCCGACGTCTCACCTGATCCGGGCGAGGCGCGGGCAGAACGTCGCCGATAGCGTGTGAGCGTGCGCGTGGGGTTCGGGAGGCTCTTCTCCCGCAGGACGATCGGCAAGGATGCCGTCTCCGGACTCGTGCTGGGCGTCGAGGCGGTCCCCGACGGGCTCGCGGCGGGGCTTCTCGCCGGCATCAACCCGCTCGCCGGTCTCTACGCCTACCTGTTCGGGATGATCGGTGCGGCGTTCTTCACCAGCAGCACGTTCATGGCGGTGCAGGCGACCGGCGCGATGGCGCTCATCGTCTCGGACTCCGACCTGCAGAGCCGCGCTGACCCCGACCGGGCGCTGTACACGCTCGCGATCATGACGGGGATCGTGATGATCATCGCCGGGCTCTTCGGCGGCGGGCGGCTCGTCCGCTTCGTCCCGACCCCGGTCATGACCGGATTCGTCACCGCGGTCGGCGTGAACATCGTGCTCGGCCAGCTGTCGAACTTCACCGGCTTCGCCTCGGAGGGGTCGAACCGCCTGTTCAAGCTCGTCGATCTGCTCCTGCACATCCCGCAGTGGAGCGCCGCCGCCGTCGCGGTCGGGCTGGTCGCGATCGGACTGATCTACCTGTTCCGCCTCACCCCGGTGGGATCGCTCGGTCTCGTGATCGCGGTCGTGATCGGATCCGGATTCGCGGCCTTGCTGAACGTGTGGGTGGCCGAGCCCGTCGTGCTCCTCGACGATATCGTGGACGTGCCCAACGGCCTGCCGGCGCCCGTGCTGCCGAACCTCGACGACGTGCTGTTCCTGCTGCTGCCGGCGCTCTCGCTCGCCTTCGTCGGGCTCGTGCAGGGCGCCGCGGTCTCGGCAGGGCTCCCGACCGCCGACGGGCGCCCCGCGGACTCGTCGCGCGACTTCGTGGGGCAGGGTGCCGGCAATCTCGTGGCGGGGATCTTCCAGGGGATGCCGGTGGGCGGGTCGATGTCGGGTTCGTCGCTCATCGTCCAAGCGGGGGCGAAGACCCGCCTCGCTTTCGTGTTCGCCGGCATCGTCATGACGCTCGTGGTCTTCTTCGCCTCCGATCTCGTCAGCTACATCGCGATGCCGGCCCTTGCAGGTCTGCTGATCGTCGTCGGCATCGGGGCGGTCAAGCCGAGCCGGATCTACTCGGTCGTCAAGAGCGGACCCCTTCCCACCGCGATCATGGCGGTCACCTTCGGGCTCACCCTCGTGATCCCGTTGCAGTACGCGGTGCTCGTCGGGGTGGGGCTCGGGATCATCCTGTTCGTCGCCCAGCAGTCCAACCGCGTGCGGGTACGGCAGGTGCACGTGCTCGAGCAGGGGCGCATGCGCGAGAGCGCGCCGCCGGCGCGGATCGAGGCCGGTCAGGTCGTGGTGCTGCAGCCGTACGGGAGTCTGTTCTTCGCGAGCGCTCCCGTGTTCGATTCGCAGCTCCCCACCGTGGACGAGGGCTCGCGCGGAGCGACGGTCATCATCCGGCTCCGCGGCACCGATCAGATCGGCCTATCGCTCATCGACGTGCTGCGACGCTTCGCGGGGGAACTGCGGGCGGTGGAGGGCGCGCTGGTGCTCGTGATCAGCGAGAAGCTCGTGTACGACCAGGTGGTCGCGAGCGGGCTGCGCGACGAGCTCGGCGCGGCGAACGTGTACCGCAGCACCGAGTGGGTCGGCGAGACCGTCCGTCAGGCCTACGCCGACGCGCTGTCCCGCACCCGGTCCTGACTCCCACCGACCCCCTGGCCCCGCGAGACTGCACCCGCGCGCCGAGTCTGAGGGGATTCCCCTGAGTCTCGGCGTTCCGGTGCAGTCTCGCGGTCAGCACCGACCCATTGCCGGGGGGCCGGCGCTCTGCTAAAGTTGAGTGCAGAAGGCTCAAGTTTTGAAGAGAGCCTCACCACAGACTTCAGGAGACACCATGAACGCACAGCCCCAGCCCGGGCAGGAGGAGCAGCAGAGCGCCCTTGAGCAGTTCGGCATCAACCTCACCGACCGTGCTCGGCAGGGCAAGCTCGACCCGGTGATCGGACGCGACAGCGAGATCCGCCGGGTGAGTCAGGTGCTGACCCGCCGCACCAAGAACAACCCCGTGCTGATCGGCGAGCCCGGCGTCGGCAAGACCGCCGTCGTCGAGGGCCTCGCCCAGCGCATCGTCGCGGGCGACGTCGCCGAGTCCCTCAAGAACAAGGAACTCATCACCCTCGACATCTCCGCGCTCGTCGCGGGCGCGATGTACCGCGGGCAGTTCGAGGAGCGCCTGAAGGCGGTGCTCAAGGAGATCACCGAGTCCGACGGGCAGATCATCACCTTCATCGACGAGCTGCACGTGCTCATGGGAGCGGGCGGCGGCGAAGGCTCCGTGGCGGCCTCCAACATGCTCAAGCCCATGCTCGCCCGCGGCGAGCTGCGCCTGATCGGCGCGACGACGCTCAACGAGTACCGCGAGTTCATCGAGAAGGATGCCGCGCTCGAGCGCCGCTTCCAGCAGGTCTATGTCGGCGAGCCGACGGTCGAGGACACCGTCGCGATCCTCCGCGGACTCAAGGAAAGGTACGAGGCCCACCACAAGGTGGCGATCGCGGATGCCGCGCTCGTGGCCGCGGCATCCCTCAGCAACCGCTACATCCCCTCCCGGCAGCTGCCCGACAAGGCGATCGACCTGATCGACGAGGCGGCGTCCCGGCTGCGCATGGAGATCGACTCGGCGCCGCTGGAGATCGACGAGCTGCGTCGCCACGTCGACCGCCTCAAGCTCGAGGAGCTCGCGCTGAAGAAGGAGAAGGACGCGGCATCCAAGGAGCGCCTCGCCAAGCTCCGCGACGACCTCGCCGCCGAGGAGGAGAAGCTGCGGGAGCTGCAGGGCCGCTGGGAGCGCGAGCGCTCTTCGCTGAACCGCGTCGGCGACCTGAAGACCAAGCTCGACGCCGCGCGCATGGAGGCCGAGCGCGCGCAGCGCGAGGGCAATCTCGAGAAGGCGTCCCGGCTGCTGTACGCCGAGATCCCGGCGCTGGAGCGCCAGCTGATCGACGCCGAGCGCGATGAGCCCGCCGGCGACCGCATGGTCAACGACCAGGTGACCGACGAGGACATCGCGTCGGTGATCGCCGCGTGGACCGGCATCCCGGTGGATCGGCTGCTGCAGGGCGAGACCGAGAAGCTCGTGCACCTGGAGGCCGAGCTCGGCAAGCGCCTGATCGGCCAGAAGGATGCCGTCAAGGCGGTGGCCGATGCGGTGCGCCGCTCGCGCGCGGGCATCTCCGACCCCGACCGACCGACCGGGTCGTTCCTGTTCCTCGGCCCGACCGGCGTCGGCAAGACCGAGCTGGCGAAGTCGCTCGCGGACTTCCTGTTCGACGACGAGCACGCCATGGTGCGCATCGACATGTCCGAGTACGGCGAGAAGCACTCGGTGTCGCGCCTGGTCGGTGCCCCTCCGGGATACATCGGCTACGAGCAGGGCGGCCAGCTGACCGAGGCCGTGCGGCGGCGCCCGTACTCGGTCGTGCTGCTGGACGAGGTCGAGAAGGCCCACCCCGAAGTGTTCGACGTGCTGCTGCAGGTCATGGACGACGGGCGCCTCACCGACGGACAGGGGCGCACGGTCGACTTCAAGAACGTCATCCTGATCCTCACGTCCAACCTGGGGTCGCCGATCCTGATCGACCCGACGCTGACGCTCGGGCAGAAGCGGGATGCCGTGCAGGGGCTGGTCCGGCAGGCGTTCAAGCCCGAGTTCGTGAACCGACTCGACGACATCGTGATCTTCCAGGCGCTGAGCCAGGACGACCTCGCCCAGATCGTCGAGCTCGCCGTCGATGCGCTGCAGCGGCGCCTCCGCGACCGCCGGCTCACGCTCGCCGTCACTCCGGATGCCCGGGCATGGCTGTCCGAGCGCGGCTACGACCCCGCCTTCGGCGCACGGCCGCTCCGCCGGCTCATCCAGTCCGAGATCCAGGACCGGCTCGCGATGGCGATCCTGTCCGGGGGCGTGCACGACGGCGACCTCGTGCGCGTCGACGTGGCGGCCGACGACTCCGCGCTCGTGCTCACCAGCGCCGGGCCCGCCGCGCCGGCGGAGCCCGCGGACGACGACGTGATCGAGGCGGAGCTGCTCGAAGACTGACCTGCGACAGCAGGGGCGGGTACGGTCGGGGGATGCGCATCGCATCCACCGGCCGTTTCGTCTTCATCGCGCAATGGGTCGCCGCCGTGCTGCTGCCGGCCTTCTTCTTCATCGGGCGCGGCCTGGTCGGCGCCCAGCTCGGCTGGCTCTCCGTGCTCGGCGTCGTCTACGGCCTGTTCGTGATCGCCGTGCTGATGATCCCGCCGATCCTCACGCTCTTCGATCGGACGGTTCGGCGCGGCAAGGCCACCCGGCTCGGGTACGACATCGCCAGCTTCGTGATGTGGGCGGCGTTCATCGTCGCCGGGCTCACGGTCTCGGACGCGGGCGACGGCCCTCCGCTCGACTCCGCGCTGACCGTCTGGACCGGCGGGGCGATCAGCCAGGACGCGTCGACAGCGATCTGCTCGGTCGCCGGCGCCGTGATCGGCCTGGCCTACCTCGCGACCTTCGTGCTCGCCGTCGTCGGGATCGTCCGCTGGCGGCGCCCGTTCGACGCGTGAGCACCGCGCCCGGGCGGCAGCCCTCGGTCATCGGCGCCCTCTGGCGCTCCACGCATCCGGGACCGAGCGTCGTGGTCACCACGGTCGCGGTCGTCCTCGGCCTCGCCACGGGCCTCGAGCCCTGGCGCATCGTCGTGCTCGGCCTCGCCATCCTGGCAGGCCAGCTCTCGGTCGGGATCTCGAACGACGCCATCGACGCACCGCGCGACATCGCGAACGCGCGCCGGGACAAGCCCATCGCCCGGGGCGACGTGTCGGTGCGCGTCGCGTGGGCGGCGGCATCCGTGTGTCTTGTCGTGGGCCTGGCCCTCTCGCTCGTTCTCGGCTGGCGGATGGCCCTCGCGCACCTCGTCGCCCTCGCCTCGGCGTGGGCCTACAACGCCGGGCTCAAGAAGACCGCCCTCTCGGTCGTTCCCTTCGTCGTGAGCTTCGGGCTGCTGCCCTCCCTCGTGACACTGTCCGCCCAGCCGCCCGCTCTCGCGGCGGGCTGGGCGTGGGTCGCGGGTGCGGCGCTCGGGGTGGCGATCCACCTCACGAACGTCCTGCCCGACCTGGAGGACGACGCGCGCACCGGGGTGCGAGGCCTGCCGCACCGCCTCGGCGGGCGGATTTCGGCGGTGCTCGCCGCCTCCGCGCTCGCGATCGGGGCCGTCGCGGTGCTGATCGGGCCGGGTGCCGCTCCCTCCGCCCTCGCGATCACCGTGTTCGCGGCGATCGTGCTGATCGCCGTGACGGGCCTGGTGCTCGCGCTCGCCCGGCCGCCCGGCCGGTGGGTGTTCCGGCTCGTGATGCTCGCGGCGCTTCTGCTGTGCGTTCAGCTCGCGGCGACGGGGCAGGCGCTCGCCGCGTGAGGCTCACGCACCGGCATCCAACCCCATCGCGTAGGCCCACGCGAAGCCGCGGCCCAGCGGCGGGGCCAGCATCCCGCGCACCAGGCTGCGTCGGACGAGATCGCCCGCTGCGCCGCGCGGCCGCCCGAGCAGGGTGTTGACCGCCGCGAGGGCTCCCGCGCGCCGGGCCGATGCCACGCGCCGCCGCTCCCAGGCCGCGAGCTCCGCGTCCGGTGCCGCGCCGGTGCGCACCCAGCGTGCGAGGAGGGGTGCGAGGCCGACGGCATCGAGCAGGCCGAGGTTCATGCCCTGCCCGCCGATCGGGCTGACCTCGTGCGCGGCATCGCCGATCACGAACAGGCGGCCCCGGCGCAGCTCGGGGGCGCACACGCGTCGGATGCCGAAGGCCGTGGCGGTCTGCACGGCATCGGCGACCGCCCCCTCGCCGCGGGCCCGCAGAGCCGCGCGAAGCCGCTGCATCCGAACCTCGGGCGAATCGACCGCGGGATCGGCGTCGGCGTCCCAGGCGACCACGCGACGCACGGATCCCGGCATCGGGAAGGACTCCAGCACGCCGCCGCGGGACAGGTTCACGACGGCCGTATGGGCATCGGGGCGGTCGGGGACCGGGATGTCGGACATGAGGTACCGGTCGGGGTAGACCTTCGCGGGCACGCGTCCGTCGCGGTAGGCGAGGGCGCGGGCGCTCCAGCCGCCGGCGAGCACGACGATCGGGGCGGTGAGCTCCTCGATCGCGCCGTCCGCGGGCCCGGCGCGGTGCACTGCGGTCACCGTGACCGCACCCGCGCGCGGGCGCACCGCCGTCACCTGGACCCCGCGTTCGGGGGCGATCGACGCCCCCGCGAGAACGTCCTCGGTCTCGGACTGGGGCAGGGTCGCGACGAACGGGAACCGCGCCGAGATCGTGTCGAAGCGGACCTCCCCGAGGACCCGATCGCCGGCGCGCGCGATCCCGCGCGGAACGCGCAGCGCCCGCGCGAGCAGCTGCTCGGTGATCCCCGATTCCTCCAGCGCCGCGAGCACCGGGGCGTGGAGGCCGATCGCCCGTGTTCCGCCGCCCGCGGTCACTCGTCGCTCCAGCACCCGCACCGTCACGCCCCGCCGCCCGAGCTCGCCCGCGAGGACCGTGCCGACCGGGCCCGCCCCGACGACGATCACGTCAGTCATCGGCGGTGCCCCGGGCGGTCGCGAGCAGGCGGAACGGGGCGGGACGCTCGACCCGCCAGGGTGCGCCGAGCGCCGCGGCGAGCTCATCGCGGCGGTAGCTGCGGCGGATGGAGCGCAACCCGTCGGTGCGCAGGAAGGTCCCCGGTGCGAGCGGGGTGATCCCGATCGCGTACAGCCCGTACGCCGCGCGGCCCCGCTCGATGTCGCCGTGCAGCACGAGTCCGCGGGAGAGGCGCCGGGAGTCTTCGACGAACCCATCGCGCTCAGACCCGGCGAGGTGGTGCAGGACGTGATTGGAGACGACGAGGTCGTATCTCTCGCCCCGCGCGAGAAGGTCGCCGCTGTGCGCGGTCTCGACGCGCACCGCGCCCCCGGCGCGCGCCGAGGCCACTTCGATCGCGCGGGGGTCGGGGTCGGCGCCCACCCACTCCGCCCGCAGGCCGTCGCGCGCGGCGGCTGCGGCGAGGCGCGCGACGACGTCGCCGCCGCCGCAACCGAGGTCGAGGACGCGCGCCGGTCGATCGAGCGAGGCGAGGAACGGGCGGATGCGGCGCCGATAGACCCGGCCCCACCCCGAGACCAGGCGGTTGACCGTGTCGAAACGCTGCAGGGTCGCGCGCAGCCGGTCCGGATCGCACGCCGGATCGTCCATGAGCTCGCGCAGGGCGAGGTCGCGCGCGGCGAGGCTCACCCGGCGACTGCCAGGCGCTGGTCGGTGCGGGGGGCGTCCTGCCGGAGGGGGGCCCGCTTGGTCAGGAGCACGGTCTCGACGGTGAGGCCGGGTCCGAACGCGAGCCCGGCGATGGATGCCCCGTCGGCGACGGACTCGTCGTGCAGCATGTCACGGAGGATGAACAGCACGGTCGCGCTGGACATGTTGCCGTATTCGCGCAGCACGGCCCGCGATGCCGACAGCGCGTCCGGGGCGAGGCCCAGACCCGACTCCACACGATCCAGGATGCTGCGCCCGCCGGGATGCACGGCCCACGCGTCCGGCTTCTCGCCGTCGAGGAACCGTTCGACGGCGCCGCTGATCTCCCGTCCGATGATGCGCGGCACTTCGGCGGTCAGCACCATCTCGAACCCGTCGTCGCCGATCGTCCAGGCCATGTCGGTCTCACCCTCGGAGGTGAGCGTCGTGGCGAAGCGGCCGAGGTCCAGGCCCGCCCGCTCGGACGGTCGGGCGGTCACGACGGCCGCGGCCGACCCGTCGGCGAACACCGACGAGGACACGATCTGATCGGGCGAGGTGCTCGGGCGGATGTGCAGGCTGCACAACTCGGTGCACACGACCAGGACCACCGCTTCGGGCTGTGCCGCACAGAACCGCTCGGCGGCGCGCAACCCCGGGAAAGCCGCAGCGCACCCGATGAAACCGAGGTGGTAGCGCTCGACCGAGGGGGAGAGTCCGAGGTCGCGCACGAGGCGGAAGTCGGGGCCGGGGGCGAAGCATCCGGTGCACGACACGGTGACGACGTGCGTGATCTCGGATGCCGCCACTCCGGCTTCCGCGAGCGCGAACATCGCCGCCTGCCGCGAGAGCTCGGGCGCGTGACGGATGTACTCGGCGTTGCGGAGCGCCGTTCCGGGGGCGCGCAGCGCGCTGGAGGGGTCCACGAACATGCCGTCGCCCCCGCCTTCGCCGAGTTCGGGGATGACTGTATGGCGGCGACGGATGTCGGACGCGTCGAAGCTCGCGCGGATGAGCCGCTGCGTGAGCCGATCGATCCCGGGCTGCGCCGCGAAGAAGTCGCGGATGCGCTCCTGGGTGATCACGGTCGGCGGGACGGCGGTTCCGATCGACATGATGCGTGCGGTCATGCTTCACGATAAGCCTGCGCGCGCCCCGACGGCGCGGTACTTGCGCCGCCGAAGAACTCTGTTACGCGGACCCGGCGGCGACCGGTTCGGGGTCGGGCAGGTCGCGCATGCGCCAGAAGGGCCCGATGATGACGAACAGGCCCGCGAACAGCTCCAGGATCGCGGCGATCCAGAGCGTCGGGACGACGCCCAGCCACGTGCCGAGCGCACCCGCGCCGAGCGCCGCGATCGGCATGACGCCCCACACGCAGAACCGGATCGAGGCGTTCATGCGACCGAGGAGCCGGGGCGGGGTGATGCGCTGCCGGAAGGTCACCTGCGTGATGTTGTACAGCAGCACCGTGAAGCTCATCAGCATGGACTGCACCACCAGGAACGGGAACGCGATCTGCGGCACGAGGGTCGCGACCGGCAGGAGGAGCGGCGTCAGGCTGAACCCGATCACGCTGAGCGGGAGGGTGCGCGCCTCGCCGAACCGCTTCACGATCCGGGGCGTGGCGATCGCGCCGAGGAGGCCCCCCACCGCTCCGAGGGAGAAGATCACGCCCATCTGCGCGGGGCTCAGCTCGAGCACGCGCAGGAGGTAGATCGGCAGGAGGGTCATCGAGATCGTCCCGAACAGGTTGGCGAAACCGGTCGTCGCGACGATGCGACGCAGCAGGGGGTTGCCGAACACCCAGCGCAGGCCCTCGCCGATCTCGGTCATGATCGGCCGGTGGTCCTCGGGTGCGCGGCGCTCTTCGTGGTCGCGGGTGAACAGCAGCGCGATGAAGGAGATGACGTACGTGCCGACCGTCGCGAGGATCGCGATCGGCGCGGTGATCGCCCCGATCAGCCATCCGCCGACGGCGGGTCCGGTCAGGCCCGCGATCTGCTGGGTCGACTCCAGCTTTCCGTTCGCCTCGGCGATCTGGTTCGGGCGCACGAGGGAGGGGATGATGCTCTGATACGACACATCGAAGAACACCGTGGCGATGCCCATGATCAGGGCCACCACGACCAGTTGCCAGATGTGCAGCATCCCGAGCAGCCACAGCAGCGGCACCGTGCCGAGGGCGAGCGCGCGGACCGCGTCCGCCCAGATCATGACGTGGCGCTTGCGCATGCGGTCGATCCAGGCGCCGGCGGGGAGCCCGACGATCAGGAACGCGGCGACGTTCGCCGCGGTCAGCACGCCGACCTCGAACTCGCTCGCGTTCAGCAGCAGCACCGCGAGGACGGGGATCGCGAGCTCGGTGACCTGCGCGCCGAACTGGCTGAAGGCCTGCCCTGTCCACATCGTGAGGAAGTTGCGGTCGCGCCAGAGCGATCCCTTCGGCGCGGGCGCGGGCTGCCTGGATGCCGCCTGGTCGGCCTCGACGGCGTCATCCGCTCCGGAGGTCGACGTGTGCAGGCTCGACTCGGCGCGGGCTTCGGCCAGGATCTCGGCATCCGCGTCGTCGGAGGGAGGCATCTGCCCAGTGTGAGCGACTGATTGGGAATTGTCAATCAGTCGCCGATAGACTCCCGATGTGAGCGACTCGGAGTCCGACCCGGCCGCCCAGGCGCGGATCCGAGCGCTCAGCTCGGCGACGCGCTTGCGGGTGCTGCGTCTGTGCGCGTTCGAGTCGCGCACGAACAAGGAGCTCGCCGAACTCCTCGGGCTCAATCCGGGCACGATGCTGCACCACGTCCGGACTCTCGTGCAGACGGGCTTCCTCGTCGCCGAGCCGGAGCGCAGCGGCGCACAGGGCGCGCGCGAAGTGCCGTACCGGGCGACGGGGGCGTCGTGGCGCTCGCCGCTGCCGGGAGCATCGGCCGTGCTGGTCGAGACCTTCCTGCAGCAGATCGCCGGGGTTCCTCCGGACGAGGTGGACACGACGTGGCTCGGCCTCAAGCTGAGCGACGAGCACAAGGCCGAGCTCGAGGAGCGGCTGTTCGCCCTCGCGCAGGAGTTCAAGGAGCGGGGCCCGGACCCGGACGGGAGCCCCTACTCACTCTTCATCGCGCTGCACCCCGATCTGAATCCCCCCGCGCCCCGCTCCTGACTGGGGTGGACACGGCGGGCGGCGAGGCGGATGCTGAGAGGACCCCTCATCGATCCGGAGGCCCATTCATGTTCACGCACTCCGCCGCGTTCAGCGGCTTCTCCGTGGATGACCTCGACGCGGCCGCGACGTTCTACGGACAGACCCTCGGCCTTCCCGTCGAGAAGAACGACATGGGCATCCTCGAAGTGACCCTCGGCACGGGCTCCCGGGTGATCATCTACCCGAAGCCCGATCACGAGCCGGCGGTCTTCACCATCCTGAACTTCCCGGTCGACGACATCGACGCGGCGGTGGATGAGCTCAACGCGCGCGGCGTCGCCACCAAGATCTACGACGGCGATTTCGGCGGCGATGCCAAGGGGATCCTTCGCGGAAACGGCCCCGAGATCGCGTGGTTCCGCGACCCGGCCGGCAACGTGCTGTCGGTGCTGCGGCCGTCCTGAGCCCGCCGGCTCAGGACGCGATCAGCGACTCCGCGAGCGGGCGGCGCACGCGGGGAGCGGCCTCACGCTCCTGCAGTGCCTCGGGCAGGTCGGCGGCGTCGCCGATCGGACCGAGCGCGACGACGGTGACCGGCTCGAAGCGCTCCTCGATGCCGAACGCGTCGCGCAGCGCGTCGCGGTCGAAGCCGCCCATCTGGTGCACGTACAGCCCGTCGTGGTGGGCCTGCACCGACAGGTGCGCGACGGCCTGGCCGAGGTCGTAGACGGCCCAGGGCAGAGGCGAGCCGTCGGGGGAGGTGGTCTCGGCGACCGCGACGATCAGCACGGCGGCGTTGCCCGCCCACGCCTGGTTGAATCCCATGAGCGCGTCGTGGATGCGTGCGTGCTCGGCGCTGCCGCGACGGGCGACGACGAATCGCCACGGCTGGGTGTTGTTCGCGGAGGGGGCCCAGCGCGCGGCCTCGAGGGCGCTCGCGAGCTGCTGCTCGTCGACCTCGTCGTCCACGGCGTACGCGCGCGGGCTCCAGCGATCGGCGAGGATCTCCAGCACCGGGGCGTCGGTGGCGGCGGTGCGGTTCAGGACGGGAGTGGACATGGCGACCTCTTTCGCGGGGATCTGATGGGAGTCGGGTCGCCGTTGGCCCAGGTGATCAAACCGCATTCAGTCGTATGTATTCCCGCGAGACCTGTGGATGCCGCGACCCGGGTCGCGGCATCCACAGGGTCACCCCCGCAGTGCTTCGCCGAGCTTGACGCGCGCTCCCATCCGCAGAAGCGAGTTCTGGTAGATCTTCGCGCCGACCAGGATCGCCCCGATGCACGTGGCGATGAGGATCGCGAGTGCGATCAGCGGCTCCCACCACTGCGCCTCGCCCAGGAAGAGGCGCATCGGCATCCCGACCGGCGCCGAGAACGGCACGTAGGACATGATCGTGAGCACGACCGGGTTGTCGTTGAAGAAGATCACCAGGAAGTACGGCGCCATGATGAGCAGCGTCAGCGGGAAGGTCGTCGATCCGATGTCCTCCTGGCGCGAGACCATGGCGGCGGCCGCGGCGAAGAGTGCGGCCAGCAGCACGAACCCGAACAGGAAGAACACCGCGAACCACAGGATGGGCGCGCCCAGCAATCCCAGGAGCTCTGTCTGCCCGATGACCGTGAGACCCACGACGGCGATCGCCGCGAGCACGAGGATCTGCGCCATGGCGAGCACCGTGTTGCCGATGACCTTGCCCGCCAGCAGGCTCCGCGCACGGATGGCGGAGATCAGGATCTCGACCACCCGGGTCTGCTTCTCCTCCACGACGCTCTGGGCGATCGTGGACCCGAACAGACTCGCCGCCATCAGGAACACGATGCCGAAGCCGATCGCCACGATGAAGCGCAGGGCCTCGTCGGTCGCGGCGGGCTGCAGGAGCTCGACCTCGGGCACCTCGGCGAACTGCAGGAGCAGCGTCGTCGGCGCGGAGGACTCCGCGAGGATCGTGAATCCGAACGGCTCGGCGTTCGGATCGCCGACGACGGCGGCGTCCACGGTGCCGTCGGAGACGAGCGCCTCCGCCGCTGCACGGTCCGCGACCTCGGTGACCTCGAGCGCGTCGCTCTGCGGAACGAGGGACACCGCATCCGCGGTCACCGCGATGGTGGTGCCGGACTGGTTCTGCGCGGCGAGGCCGCCGAACACGAGACCGGCGAGGGCGAGGACGAACAGGATCGCGGTGGAGATGAGGAACGCCTTGCTGCGCAGCTTCGACGCGATCTCGCGCTCGGCGACGAGCCAGACGGCCGCGGCCTCGCTCGGCGCGGCGGGACGGTCGATCGTGCGGGGGAGGGTGCTCATGAGATGACCTCTCGGAAGATCTGGGCGAGGGTGGGATGCTGCGGGGCGAAGCTGCCGACGTCGCCGCGGGCGACCGCCTCTTTGAGGACCCGCTGAGCGGTCTGATGGGTGTCGACATCGAAGACGGCGTATCCACCGTCGAAGTCGACGATCTCGACGCCGGGCTCGGTCCGCAGCCACCCGGCGTCACCGGTGGAGACGAGTTCGTACCGCTGGGCCGAGTGCTGGCGCCGGAGCGTCTCACGGTCGCCGGAGGCGCGGATCGTGCCGTCGGCGATGATCACGAGGTCATCGCACAGCCGCTCCACGAGGTCGAGCTGGTGGGAGGAGAACAGGACGGCGGTGCCGGCGGCGGCGCGCTCCTGCAGCACGCCCGCCACGACGTCCACCGCGATCGGGTCCAGCCCCGAGAAGGGCTCGTCGAGGATGAGGACTTCGGGGTCGTGCACGAGGGCGGCGGCGATCTGCGCACGCTGCTGATTGCCGAGCGAGAGCGTCTCGACGTTGTCGCCCAGCCGCTCGCCGAGCCCCAGTCGTTCCAGCAGTGACGTGGCGGCATCCGTCGCGGCGCTTCGCGAGTAGCCGTGCAGCCGAGCGAGGTAGACGATCTGGTCGAGGACCTTCATCTTGGGGTACAGGCCCCGCTCCTCCGGCATGTAGCCGAAGCGGCGGCGGTCCTCCGCCCCCAGCGGTCCGCCGCCGAGCGTCACGGTCCCCCCGTCGGCGGCGAGGACGCCGAGCACGATGCGCATCGTGGTGGTCTTGCCCGCACCGTTGCCTCCGACGAAGCCGGTCAGACGCCCGGCGGGGACGTCGAAGCTCACGTCGGAGAGCACCCGGTGCGCGCCGTAGCTCTTGTCGAGATTTCGCAGTTGCAGCATGGCTCCACGCTACGAACCCCGGGGGGCAGGCGGATCCCCCGCGCGGCGGAGACGCGAGGGGGAGATTCAGGCGAGCCCGTGCTGGTGCGCCAGCACCGCGGCGTGCACCCGATCGCGCGCGCCGAGCTTCTGCAGCACGTTCGACACGTGCGTTTTCACGGTCGCCTCGCCGATGTAGAGCTCACGGGCGATCTCGGCGTTGCTGCGCGCCTGGGCGACGAGGCGGAGCACTTCCGCCTCGCGCTCGGTCAGCAGCGCCGCGGCCGGCAAGGCCTCCGCCGGTGGGGCCGGGGCAGCGGATGCCGCGCCGAAGCGCTCGATCACGCGCCGGGTGACCTCGGGGGCGAGCAGCGCGTCGCCGGCCGCCACCACGCGCACGGCCCCGACCAGCTCGTCTGCCCCGGCGTTCTTGAGGAGGAAGCCGCTTGCGCCCGCCTCGAGGGCTTCGAACAGGTACTCGTCGCGGTCGAACGTGGTGATGACGATCACCGCCGCCGCGACCGCCGGATCGGCCACGATGCGGCGAGTGGCCTCGAGCCCGTTCAGGACGGGCATCTGGACGTCCATGCAGATCACGTCCGGGCGCACCGCGGAAGCCGCCGCGATCGCCTGCTGCCCGTCGGCGGCTTCGCCGACCACGGTGATGCCGTCCGCCGCCTCGAGGATCGTGCGGAATCCGGCGCGCATCACGGCGTGATCGTCGACCAGGAGCACGCGGATCATGACACCGCCGCCGCGTCGAAGTGCAGCGGCACGGTCACCCTGACCCGGAAGCCGCCCCGATCGCGCGGCCCGATCTCGATCCGGGCACCCGACGCCGCGGCACGCTCGCGCATGCCGAGCTGGCCGAGTCCCGGTCGGGGCTCCTGTACGGCGCGGCCCGTGTTGACCACTTCGAGCTCGACGTGGCCGTCGTCGGTGTAGCGGAGCCGCACGTCCGCGGTCGTGCCCGGGCCGCCGTGGCGGCGGGCGTTCGTGAGCGCCTCCTGGGCGATCCGATAGAGGTTGACCGCGGTGACCGGAGGCACCGGGACCGGGTCGCCGATGATCGTGAACGTCGTCTCCAGACCTGCGGCGTCGGAGGCGGCCACGAGAGCCGGCAGCGTGTCGAGACCGAGGGTCGAGGCGGGCGCGTCCTCCGCTGCGCCCGGGGTGCGCAGCGTGTCCAGCAGCCGGTGCAGCTCGTCGATCGCCTCCCGGGCGGATGTCTCGATCCCTGCGAGCAGCCTCCTGCTCGCCTCGGGATCGGTCGCGAGCGTCGCGCGCGCGGCCCCTGCCTGCACCCCCATCACCGACACGTGATGGGCGACGACATCGTGCAGCTCGCGGGCGATGCCGACCCGGTCGAGCGCCACAGCCTGCGCGGCGGTGAGCTCGCGCTCGGCCTCGAGCTCGGCGGTGCGCGCCTCCAGGGCGGTGCGCTGGGCGGCCGAGGCCCACGCCCGTTCGCCGAAGTAGTACGCGCCGCCGAAATAGAGGGCGTTGACGAGGATCGTCAGCATCACCTGCGCGACAACGGGTGAGAAGGCTCCGGCGATCACCTCCGCCTCCTCGGCGGAACTGAGTGCGTCGCGGTACATCACGATCACGAGCCAGGCGAACATCCCGATGATGATCGCGATCCGCACGACCGCCGCGCGGCGCCGATCCGTGGACCATGCGCCGACCGTGTACAGCGCGATGAACATCGCGATGTTGCCCACGTACACCTCGGGGATCCGCAGCGTCACCGCCGCGAAGTAGGCCACGGAGATGATGACCGCCACCGTCGCCGGCCAGCGCCGGCGGAAGGCCAGCGGAACGGCGAGGACGATCGCGTAGACCAGCGCGAGCTGCATCGAGCCCTGCTCGTCGCCGTAGATCCCTCCGATCGCGCTCAGCGTCGCGCTGAGGACCGCGCCGACGAGGATGACCAGCGCGAGCACGAGGTCGGCGCGGCGGTCACGGGCGGTCGGGCCGGGGCGGACGGGAGATGCATCGACGACTGCCACCCGTCCACGCTACGGCGGAGGGCGGCGGAGCGGCATCCCCCGCGCGACGGAGACCGGCTCGGCGTGGACGGGCTGATCAGCTTGGACGGGTTACTCTGGCTGGCGGGGAACTTCGCTGCATCGCATGGGGATGCGCGGTGGGGTCGGTATCGGGTGAGTGCGCTTGGGGGCGTGGTGCTTCGCGAAGGTGTGAAGTGGGGGGCGACGTGCGCCGCCGTGACGTTGGTGCTGGTCATCGGCGGCGGAATGTCGAGCGCCTCGGCTGAGGTGCCGTCGCTTGCTTCGGTGGTTCCCGTCGCCGCGCCGAGCCCGACGCCGGAGCCGACATCGACACCTGCCCCGGTGCCGTCGCGGAACAACCTCACCGGCGACCAGATCATCGCGCTCGCTCAGACCTGCGGAGGCCTCACCGCGGCCGACCCGGCTGCACCCGGCCTGCCGCTGCCGGACCTGTCGCAGTGGGCCGCCGACGCGATGACCTATTTCGCCTCTGTGGGGCAGTGCGATCAGCTGCCCGCGATGGTGAGCAGGGATGCCGCGCGCACCGACCCGGAAGGGACGGTGTTCTCGTCGCCGCTGCAGTTCATCGACCCACCGTGCGCCGCGGGCACGGTCGTGTCGTTCTGGGCGCACTACGACGACGATCTGATCTTCGCGAACCCGGCTCTGCAGGAGGCGTTCGACAACGGCCAGTGCCTGCGGACCGTCTTCTTCACCGGATCCGACGCGGGTGACGGGCGGTCGACGTACGCCTCCAACCGCGAGCTCGGCATCCGTCGGGCGTACAACTCCGTCCGCGGGCAGTCCGGCTTGTGGACGGATCAGACCGTGCAGCTGCGCAACGGTGTCACCGTGATCCTGAGCCGGCCCGATGGGGACAGCCGGATCTCGCTGATCTTCCTCGAGCTGCCGGACGGAGGCCTGCCCGGGAGCGGCTACAAGAACACGGGGTGGGAGAGCCTCCCCAAGCTGGTCGAGGGCGACATCGCCGAGATGCACACGCTGGACGGCGAGCACACCGTGACGTTGGATCAGCTTCAGAGCACGGTCCCCGAGCTCGTGAACAGCTACGGTGCGACTGAGGTCATCTCCCACCTTCCGGGGTTCGCCGAGGGTGCCGACGGAGACCACCCGGACCACCGGTCGGTCGGTCGCATCGTCGCGGCGCCCGTGGATGCGGGGCTGATCAACGGTGCGATCGTGCAGTTCGCGCAGGGGTACCCGGTCGCCCGCCGCCCGGTCAACCTCAGCGGGGACGAGCTCGCCCGCAAGCTGAACACGTTCGCGATCTACGCCGCGAACGACCCGGTGATCAAGTGCAAGGACTCCGAGGGGTGCCTGAAGGTCAACAAGTTCGGCGAGTGGCTCAAGCGGCAGTACCTGATCCCCTATGCGGAGGTCGTGCGGGAGGAGTAGGAAAGTCGGTGCAGACAGGGCCCCGCGCACGTCTGAAAAAGGAGGCGACCATGACCGGTCGCATCACGATCGATCTCTTCATCACCCTGGACGGCGTCGCGCAGGCGCCCGGCGGACCGGACGAGGATCCCTCGAACGGATTCCCGTACGGCGGCTGGCAGGCGCCGCTGCCCGACGACGTCATCGGGCGCGAGGTGGCGGCGGGCATCGCGGGCATGGACGCACTCGTGCTCGGGCGCCGGACGTACGACCTGTTCGCCGATTACTGGCCGCAGCACCAGGACAACCCGATCGGCTCCCGACTCGCCGCCGTGCCGAAGTACGTCGCCTCCCGCGGGACGCCAGCGCTCGCATGGAACGGAGCCCGGCTCCTCCAGGGGGATGCCGTCGCGGCTGTCCTGGCGCTGCGCGAGCAGCACGAGGACATCCACGTGATCGGCAGTGTCGATCTCGTGCAGTCGCTGCTCGCCGCCGAGGCCTACGACGAGCTGCGGCTGTGGATGTACCCGATCGTGCTCGGTCAGGGCAAGAAGGTCTTCCCCGAGGGCTCTGTGCCGGCACGCCTTCGGCTCATCGAGCCGCCGATCACCGGCGGAACCGCGGTGCAGCTGCGCTATGCGCCCGCCGGCATCCCGTCGACGGGGACGATGTCGCCGGACTGACCGCTCAGCCGTTCAGCCGAAGATCATCGGCCGATCGTCGTCGTCCTCGTCCGACGTGAAATCGAGGTCGACCACGACCGGCACGTGATCGCTCGGCGCCTCCCCCTTGCGCTCGTCGCGGTGGATCGCGGCGCCCGTCACCGCGTTCGCCAGCGCGTGGGACCCGAGGATGAAGTCGATCCGCATGCCCTCGTTCTTGGGGAAGCGCAGGCGCTTGTAGTCCCAGTACGTGTAGCCGGTCGGCACGAGGGGACGGACGACATCGGTGACCCCCGCGGACTCGAGCGCGGCGAACGCCGCCCGCTCGGGTTCGGACACGTGGGTGGAAAAGCCCGGGACGACGGCGGGGTCGCCGTTGTCGGCATCCGTCGGTGCGATGTTGAAGTCGCCGACGAGGGCGAGCGGCAGATCCGGCGTTCTCTGGAGCTCATCGCCGACGTGCTGCTGCAGGGCGCTGAGCCAGTCGAGCTTGTAGAAGTAGTGCGGGTCCTCCAGAGCGCGCCCGTTGGGGACGTACAGGCTCCAGATGCGGACGCCGCCGATCGTGGCGCCGATCGCGCGGGCTTCCTGCGGGGCATCGTCGCCCACATGGTCTTTCGCGAATCCCGGCATTCCCGGAAAGGCATACGACACGTCGGCGAGGGGTTCGCGACTCGCGATCGCGACGCCGTTCCACTGCGAGAAGCCGTGCGCCTCGACGTGGAAGCCGGCCTCCTCGAACGCGGCGAAGGGGAACTGCTCGGCTTTGCACTTGATCTCCTGCATCGCCAGCACGTCGATGTGCTCGCGCACCGCGAACTCGACGGTGCGCTCGACGCGGGCGCGGATGGAGTTGACGTTCCACGTGGCAAGTCGCATGGGATCAAGCCTAGGGCGCGCCGCCGACGGTTCTGCAGGAAGGGGTTGTCCCCGGCCGGGCCATGTGGGTGAATGGCGGCTAACCCACAGAAAGGGGTCCCCACATGCGCCACAAAGCGCTCGCCGCCACCATCGCGGCCCTTGCCCTGGTCGTCCTGGCCGCCTCACCCGCCTCCGCGATCACCGACGGCTCACCAGACGGTGAAGCCCACCCGTACGTCGGCCTCATGGTCGCGCAGGATGACGCGGGCAACCCGATGTGGCGCTGCAGCGGCACGCTGATCTCGCCGACCGTGTACGTCACCGCCGGTCACTGCACGTTCGGTGCGGATCACGTGGAGATCTGGTTCCAGAGCAACCTCGAGCCGACGCCGGCGACCTACGGCTATCCGTTCACCGGGCAGGTCGGAGGCACGCCGTACACGCACCCGCAGTACGACGACGCGGCGTTCTACCTGTACGACCTGGGCGTCGTCGTCCTCGACGAGCCCGTCCAGATGGCGACCTACGGAGCACTGCCGGGGCTCGACCAGCTCGATCAGTTCGCGAACAAGACGAAGAAGGACGCGACCTTCACCGCGGTCGGGTACGGGCTGCAGAAGAGCTTCCCCGACGCGACCGCGTACAAGAACAGTGCGCTGAAGACCCGCATGGTCTCGACGCCGAAGCTCATCTCGATCAACACCGGCTACACCGGCGACGGGTCGCTCATCCTGTCCAACAACGCCAACACCGGCGGGACGTGCTCGGGCGACTCGGGCGGGCCGAACTTCCTCGGGTCCTCGAACGTGATCGCGGGCGTCACGTCGTTCGGCAAGAACAGCACGTGCGCCGGCACGGGCGGTGTATACCGCATCGACCGGGCGGACGATCTGGCGTTCATCGGCGGCTTCCTCGCCGACCAGTAGGGACGTGAGTGAGGGCGGGTGCCGGGGGAGCGGCATCCGCCCTCAATAGACTCGGGGCATGACCGTCGCCTCCACTGCCGAGCTCGAAGCCGATCGCCAGGCGCTGATCGCCCTGATCAAGGACGAGGCGGTGTTCCACGGCGACTTCACGCTGTCCAGCGGGAAGAAGGCGACGTACTACGTCGACATGCGCAAGCTGACCCTCGACCACCGCGCGGCCCCGGCGATCGGGCGCATCATGCTCGATCTGGTGCGCGAGGTCGACGGGATCGTCGCGGTCGGCGGGCTCACCCTCGGTGCGGATCCGATCGCGAACGCCGTGATGCACGAATCCGCGCGCACGGATCAGCCGCTGGACGCGTTCGTCGTGCGCAAAGAGCCGAAGGACCACGGTCGTGGCCGTCAGGTCGAGGGTGCGGATGTCGCCGGCAAGCGCGTCGTGGTGCTCGAGGACACCTCGACCACGGGTCAGTCGGCACTGAAGGCCGTCGAGGCGCTGCGTCGCGAAGGGGCCGAGCCGGTCGCGGTCGCGGTCATCGTGGATCGCAAGACCGGCGCACAGGCCGCCGTCGAGGCCGAGGGCCTGCGCTGGCTCGCCGCGATCGACCTGGATGATCTGGGTCTGCAGCCCCAGTAGCCCCCGCCGCCGCCTGCTGCGCCTTCTCCCCCGGTCCGCCGAGATGGTGCCTCTTCTGCCGAGATGGTGGGTCCTGCGCCGAGAATGCCCCACCATCTCGAGGGGAAACCCACCATCTCGGCGGAGAACCCACCATCTCGCGGGGGAGGGGGATCGATCGGGGCGGGGGGTCAGTCGCGGTCGCGGTTGCGGAAGAACTGCCACACGAACACGATCAGCGTCCCCAGGACGACGACGCCGGATGCCGCCAGCAGCAGTGTCTGATCGGACGCACTCACAACGGCCTCTTCCCGGCGGCCGCGTCCGCCACGATCTTCGCGATCCGGTTCGCCCGGGTCTCGGGTCGGCGGGCGGCGTCCACGTTGCCGATGCCGAACTTCCGCGCCGACGGGGGAAACGCGTCCCACTTCTCGCGGGCCTCGGGCACGGCGTCCAGCGCGGCGGCGAGGTCATCGGGCTCGCGCAGCGCCTCCGCGTTGTCGAGCACGCTCCACGCGCCGTTGGCCTTGGCCACTTCGACCGCGCGGACGCCGGCCTCGGTCATGAGGCCCTGCTCCTCCAGGATGAGCAGCCGCGCCTTGTTCGTCGCCGCCCAGCCGCTGGAGGGACGCCGCGGCGCGAACCACAGGCCGCTCGTGCGCTCGTCGAACGTGCGCACCGGGCCGTCGATCCAGCCGAAGCACAGCGCCTGCATGATCGCGTCCTCGTACTCGACCACGACGACGTCCGATCCCGGTCGCGCCCGAACGAGCCAGGCTCCGGTCGAGCGGCGATGGTTCTCCTCCAGCCAGGCGCGCCAGGCGGCGGCATCCGCAGCGAGAACCCGCTCGCCGTCGTCGAGTGCCCCCATCAGCGTGCGCCCCTGCTCACAGGATGTCCTGCTCCTCCGCCTCGATCGGGTCGTCCGAGAGTAGATCGGCGACCGAGTCGAGCACCTCGTCGGGGCGGAAGGGGAACCGCTCGATCTCCGCGGTATCGCTGATGCCCGTGAGGACGAGCACGGTGTGCAGGCCCGCCTCGATGCCGGCGACGATGTCGGTGTCCATGCGGTCGCCGATCATCCCGGTGTTCTCGGAGTGCGCGCCGATGCGGTTGAGCGCCGAGCGGAACATCATCGGGTTCGGCTTGCCGACGACGTAGGGCTCCTTGCCGATCGCCTTCGTGATGAGGGCACTGATCGCACCGGTGGCCGGCAGCACGCCGTCCACCGAAGGTCCGGTCGCGTCGGGGTTCGTCGCGATGAACCGCGCCCCCTCGGCGATGAAGCGGATCGCTTTCGTGATCGCCTCGAACGAGTAATTGCGGGTCTCGCCGACCACGACGTAGTCGGGGTCGGTCTCGGTCATGATGAACCCCGCTTCGTGCAGCGCGGTGGTGAGCCCCGCCTCGCCGATCACGAACGCGCTCGCCCCCGGCGCCTGTCCCCGGAGGAAGTCGGCCGTCGCGAGCGCCGAGGTCCAGATCGACTCCTCCGGCACGACGAGCCCGGACGCGCGCAGTCGCGCGGACAGATCACGGGGCGTGAAGATCGAGTTGTTCGTCAGCACGAGGAAGGGTGTTCCGGTGTCGCGCCACTGCTGCAGCAGTTCGGACGCGCCCGGGATCGGGGTGTTCTCATGGACGAGCACGCCGTCCATGTCGGTCAGCCAGCATTCGATGTCGGCGCGGGTCCGCATGGGCACAGCCTATCCGCCGGGCCGACGGCGCGAACTTCTTTCCGAGAGCCGCCGCGACCGGGCGCCGCCCGCGGCCTAGGGTCGAAGCGTGGCGCGTACGCAGCCGTGGGATCCCCGGCATCTTCCCGATCTGACCGGACGCACCTACCTCGTGACCGGGGCGAATGCGGGGCTCGGCTATTTCTCGTGCGAACAGCTCGTGCGCGCCGGCGCCCACGTGTTCATGACGGGCCGCAGCCCCAACCGGCTGATGGCTTCGCGGGCCGCCATCAGACGTCGGGTGCCGGATGCCGAAACCCGGGTCGAGACGATGCTGCTGGACACCAGCAACCTGGGTTCGGTCCGTGCCGCGGCGGCCACGATCGGCGCCCGCGGGGGGCTCGACGGGGTGCTGCTGAACGCCGGGATCGTGCATCCGCCGAAGACGCGCGAAGTGACGGGCGACGGGCACGAGCTCGTATTCGCGACGAACGTCCTCGGCCACTTCGCGCTCGCGGGCGAGCTCCTGCGCCCGCTCGCCCGCGCCGCGGGCCGCATGGTGTGGCTGGGAAGCATGTCGACTTCGCTCTGGAGATACGACCCCGTCGATCCGGAACTGGTCGAGGGCTACACCGGCTGGCGGGCGTACGTGCAGTCGAAGGTCGCGACCACCGCGCTCGGGCTCGAAGCCGACCGTCGGCTGCGCGCGGCGGGCGTTGCGGTCTCGAGCGTGATCGCGCACCCCGGCTACTCGACGAGCGGCCGGACCCCCGGGATCGTCGGGGTGAACAGCCCGTCCCGGCTGACCCGGTTCGCCGACAACCTGCAACTGGGGATCACGCAGTCCAAAGAGCACGGCGCGTGGCCGCTCGTCCGGGCGCTGGTCGATCCGGACATCGAGGGCGGGGAGTTCTGGGGACCGAGGTCCGTCGTGCGCGGTGAGCCCAGGCGGGCGACGGCCTCGAGGATCACGCGCGATCCCGAGATCGCCGCGCGCCTGTGGCAGGTCTGCGAAGACGCCACCGGCGTGCGGTGGGACTTCGCGCGGGCCGCACGGAGCCGAGGGTGATCCTGCTCTGAACGCTCCGCTCAGGCGCTGAGCCAGACGGCGCCGGCCGCGGCGGCGGGCAGCGTCACCGACCTGGCGGGACCCTCGTCCGGGATGAGGCGTAGGGTCGCGGCATCCGTCACCGCCACGTGCGCGCCGACCGCGACACCGGCGGCCTCCAGCGAGCGCAGCAGGTCGGAGTCGCGGTCGCTCACCCTCAGCACCCGCGCGGTGTGCCCCGGGGCGGCGTCGGCGAGCAGGACGAAGGGCTCGCGGTGCACCTGGCCGTCGGCATCCGGAATCGCATCGCCGTGCGGGTCGAAGCGGGGGCGTCCGAGCAGCGCGTCGATGCCCTCGAGCAGGCGGTCGCTCAGCGCATGCTCGAGCACCTCGGCCTCGTCGTGGACTTCGTCCCACGCGTAGCCGAACTCGCGGACGAGCCACGTCTCGATGAGGCGGTGTCGGCGGATCACGGATGCCGCGCGGCGCGCGCCCGCATCGCTCAGCGAGATCGGTCCGTAGGGGCGGTGCGTGACGAGCCCCTGCGCGGCGAGCTTCTGCACCATCTCGGTCACACTCGAAGGGGCCAGCCCCAGTTCGGCGGCGAGCTGGGACGGGGTGATGCGCTCCGGCTGCCACTCGGTGTGGTGGTAGATCGTCTTCAGATAGTCGTCGATCGCGGCGGAGGAGGGCACGCGTTCAGGCTACCGGCGTCGCCCGTCGGGCTGAGAAGTCGCAGCTGTGGTGAAACGCCGGGGAGAAATGGACCCGAAGACGACTGTGGCGGGCGAAAGACCCCGGAATCTCCCCGTGCTTTCACGGGCACGTGATCAGGCGCCGGTGATCACGAGGACCAGGAGCACGCCGTTCAGTGCGATCAGGAACACCGACGCGGCGATGCCGGCGGCGGTGGTGAGTACACGATTGCGGTGAGCGCCGAGCGTGCGGCGCTGCGCGGTGAGGGTGACGAGCGGGATGAGGGCGAACGGGATGCCGAACGACAGCACGACCTGACTGAGGACGAGCGCGAGGGTCGGATCGACGCCGAGTCCGAGGAGTACGAGCGCGGGCACGAGGGTCACCAGCCGGCGGGCGAGGAGCGGGATGCGCACGCGGAGGAGTCCGTGCATGATCTCCGCGCCGGCGTAGGCGCCGACGCTCGTCGACGCGAGACCGCTCGCGAGCAGTCCGACGGCGAAGAGGGTCGCGACGACAGGGCCGATGCCGCTCTGCAGCGCGGCGTACGCGCCCTCGAGCGTGTCCGTGCCGTCGACGCCGGCGAGGTTCGCGGCCGCGAGCAGCAGGATGCAGAGGTTCACGGTGCCGGCGATCAGCATCGCGATGCTGACGTCCCACTTCGTCGCCCGCAGGAGTCGGGTGGTCGAGATGCCGCGGAGCTGCTCGAGCGGCGCCGGGGTGCGTGAGCCCGGGTCGGCCGGCGCGAACCGGTCGCGGGCGAGGGCGCTGTGCGCGTAGATCGCGTGGGGCATGATCGTCGCGCCGAGGATCGAGGCGGCCAGGAGCACCGAGCCGGTGTCCTCGAAGCGCGGGACGAGCCCTCCGACGATCGCGCCCGGTTCGGGCGGAGCGATGAAGACACCGAACGTGAAGCCGATCGCGATGATCGCGACCAGTCCGATCACGACGAACTCGAACGTCTTCGGCCCGCGGCGCGACTGGAGCAGGAGCAGCGCGATCGAGACGGCGCCGGTGATCGCGCCGCCCCAGAGGAGCGGGATGCCGAACAGCAGGTTCAGCGCGACCGCACCGCCGATCACCTCGGCGATGTCGGTGGCCATCGCGACGAGCTCGGCCTGCAGCCAGTACGCGCGCCGGGCCCACGGCCGACGGATGCGCTCGCCGAGCACTTCGGGCAGGCTCCGGCCGGTCACGATGCCGAGCTTCGCGGACAGGTACTGGATGAGCCACGCCATCACGTTTCCGAGGACGACGACCCAGACCAGCAGGTAGCCGTACGCGGCGCCGGCCGTCATGTTGCTCGCGACATTCCCGGGGTCCAGGTACGCGACGCCCGCGACGAGTGCGGGACCGATCAGCCACGCCGCGCGTGCCGTCGTGCGCGGCGGACTCGACGTTTTCGGCACACCGAAACCCTAGCGCCGTTTTCGGCTTGTCGAAATATCTCCCTGTCACAGGTTGGCGATGCCGATCTGCAAAGGCCCTACGAAACCTCAGGCGCCCACGCAGGGAACTGGCGCCGAAGCGCGACGTGGCACCCGATAACCTGACCCGATGAACGCCGAGCCTGTTGCCGAGCCCTCGCACGGCGTCGGGCCGTGGCCCGGCGGACCGGGCGAATGGCCCGACGACCCGCGCCTCGACCCGGACCTGCTCGCGCACGGCGACACCCGCAACGTCGTGGACGCCTACCGCTACTGGCGCATGGACGCGATCGTCGCCGACCTCGACACCCGGCGGCATCCGTTCCACGTCGCGATCGAGAACTGGCAGCACGACATGAACATCGGCTCGATCGTGCGGAGCGCGAACGCGTTCCTCGCCGCCGAGGTGCACATCATCGGCAAGCGCCGCTGGAACCGGCGCGGTGCGATGGTCACCGACCGGTACCAGCACGTCCGCCATCACGAGGACGTCGCGACGTTCACGGCGTGGGCTCGGGATGCCGGCATCCCCGTCGTCGCGGTGGACAACCTTCCGGGCGCCGTGCCCGTCGACCGAGCCGAGCTGCCGGAGCGCTGCGTCCTGCTCTTCGGGCAGGAGGGTCCCGGTCTGTCGGCGGAGGCGCTGGCGGCGGCATCCGGAACCGTCGAGATCACGCAGTACGGCTCGACCCGCTCGATCAACGCGTCGGCGGCTGCGGCCGTCGTGATGTACGAGTGGTGCCGCCGCTGGGCGTGAGTCAGTCCGCGGCGCCCGTCGACGCGACGTAGCGCGCGGGTTCCGGCATCCGGGTGAACAGGCGTCCGGTGATCGAGAACGGGGTGATCCGCACCCAGCGGTACTTGAGCGTGGGGATCCACGGTCGAAGCGGCAGGGCGTCCGCCGCGTCGATGTCGGCCTGGCGGGCGAGGCGCGTCGCCGTGCCCTTCACCACGACACTCGCCGCCTGGTGCTCGTCCCATCGGTCGACTTCGAACGCGACCTCGGCGTTCTCGGCGAGGTCGGTGAGCTTCGATCCCGGCGCGGTGCGGAACAGCAGCCGCGGCCCGTCCACGACATAGTTCACCGGGAAGATGTCCGGTCTGCCTCCGACGGCGACCGCGAGTCGGCCGACCTCTCCGCGGGCGAGCAGATTCCAGCAGGCGTCCTCGTCCAGGTCCCAGACGGCGGGTGCTCCCTCGTTCATGCGGTCAGTCAACCTGCCCGCGCCGTCGGGCACGCAGGCCGAAGGTCCCGCCGTGGACTACGCTCCGGCGGTCATCCAGGCCGCTCCCCGCACGCGCCAGCCGAGGGTCGCGAGGCGAGCGAGCATGTAGACGCCGAAGAAGGCGACCGACAGCCACGCGAGTCCGGCCGCGCCGCCGACGCCGATCGCCGCGAGCACGATGAGCGCCGGGACGAAGGGGACGAGGTTCAGCACGCCGGCGATCGCGAGGTACTTCGCATCACCGGCGCCGATGAGGACGCCGTCGAGCACGAACACGACGCCGCACACGGGCTGGGCGACCGCGAGGATCAGCAGCGCCGGCTGGATCAGGGCCGCGAGGGCGGGATCCCCGGTGAAGAGCAGTCCGATCACGCCGGACAGTGCGGCGATCACGCCGCCGACGATCACCCCGAACCACACGCCCCACGCCACGGTGCGCCGGAGCGTCCGGTGGACCTCGTCGAGCGCTCCCGCCCCGAGGCCCTTGCCGATGAGCGCCTGCGCCGCGATCGCGAGGGCGTCCAGCGCGAACGCCGCCGTGGAGAAGATCGTGAAGGCGACCTGCCAGCCGGCGAGCTCCTCCGTGCCGAGCGCGGTCGCGACGCCGACGGTCGCGAGGAGCGCCGCGCGCAGCGACACCGTGCGCAGGAACAGCCAGCCGCCCGAACGCGCCGACCCGCGCACGCCGTCGCGCTGCGGGCGGATCGAGGCGGAGTGCGTGCGCGCGAGTCGACCGATCACGACGACGTAGGCACCGACCATGCCCCACTGCGCCACGACCGTGCCGAACGCGGACCCGGCGATGCCCCAGCCGAACCCGTAGATGAACAGCCAGTTCAGGAGCGCGTTCGCGCCGAACCCCAGCCCCGCGATCCACAGCGGCGTCACGGTGTCCTGCATCCCGCGCAGGAGCCCGGTCGCGGCGAAGACGATCAACATGGCCGGCAGGCCCCACATCGAGATGCCGAGATACGTCTCGGCATCCCGCGCCACCTCCGGCGTCGCGCCGAAGAGTCCGACCAGGAAGGGCGTCGCGAGGTAGCCGCCGAGGGCGAGGATCGCACCCATCCCGAGGGCGAGCCACATGCCGTCGATCCCGACCGAGACCGCCTTGCTCGGGTCTCCCGCGCCGAAGCGCCGCGCGACGGCCGGGGTCGTCGCGTAGGCCAGGAACACCATGAGCCCGACGATCGTCTGCAGGACCGCGGAGGCGATGCCCAGGCCTGCGAGCGGAGCGACCCCGAGGTGTCCGACGAGGGCGGAGTCGACGATGAGGAACATCGGCTCAGCGATCAGCGACCCGAGCGCCGGCACGGCGAGCCGCAGGATGTCGCGGTTCAGCGTTCGGGAGGAGGTCGGCACCCTTCGACCCTATGAGTCCGCGCCCACATGAGGAGTTCCTCAGAGGCGCTCGCGCTCGAAGGATGCGCGCATATCCTGTACGGATGACCGCTTCCCGCTCCGGTCTCGCGCTCGACGAGCTCAGTGCTGAGATCCGCCCCCAGGACGACCTCTTCCGCCACGTGAACGGTGCGTGGCTGGAGCGGACCGAGATCCCCGAGGACAAGGCCCGCTGGGGCTCGTTCCACCTGATCGCCGAGCAGGCCGAGAAGGACGTGCGGGCGATCGTCGAAGAGACACGGGATGCCGAGCCCGGCTCCGAGTCACGCAAGATCGGCGATCTGTACTCGAGCTTCATGGACACCGAGCGCATCGCCGCGCTCGGCGTCGCACCGCTGCACGACCAGCTCGCCCAGGCCGACGCGATCGACTCGATCCCCGCCCTGCTGCGCGCGCTCGGCGAACTCGAGCGCGACGGGATCGGGGGCCTCATCGGCCTGTACGTCGAGCCCGATCCGGGCAGCCCCGACCGCTACGTGCCGTTCCTCGTGCAGGGCGGACTGTCGCTGCCCGATGAGAGCTACTACCGGCTCGAGAACTTCGACGCCGTGCGCACGGCGTATCGCGCACACATCGAGAAGATGCTGGAGCTGGCCGGTATCGCCGACGCCGCGGCATCCGCCGACCGCATCTTCGCGCTCGAGACCGAGATCGCCTCGCACCACTGGGACAACGTACGCAGCCGCGATGCGGTCGCGACCTACAACCTGAAGTCGTGGGACGAGGTCACCGCGCTCGCCGGGGTGGACCTGCACCCGTGGCTCGAGGGCACCGCACCCGGACGCGAGGAGGCGTTCGCCGAGGCGAACGTCTACCAGCCGAGCTTCATCGAGGGACTCGGTTCGCTGCTGAGCGAAGAGCGCCTGGAGGACTGGAAGGCGTGGGTGCGCTGGCGGATCGTGCACGGTGCCGCGGCATTCCTGCCCGATGAGTTCGTCGACGAGAACTTCGCGTTCTACGGCACGCAGCTGACCGGAGTGCCGGTCAATCGCGAGCGCTGGAAGCGCGGTGTGGGCCTCGCCGAGGCCGCGATGGGCGAGGCGATCGGCCGCGTCTACGTGGAGCGTCACTTCCCGCCGGCGGCGAAGGAGGCGATGGACGAACTCGTCGCGAACCTCATCGAGGCGTACCGGCAGAGCATCACGAATCTCGAGTGGATGAGCCCTGAGACGCGAGAGCGGGCGCTCGCGAAGCTCGACGCCTTCACCCCGAAGATCGGGTACCCCGTCAAGTGGCGCGACTACTCGGCGCTCGAGATCGACGCCGCCGACCTCATCGGCAACGTCCGCCGCGCGCACGTCCACGAGCACGACCGTCAGATCGGCCGCATCGGCGGACCCGTCGATCGCGACGAGTGGTACATGACGCCGCAGACGGTCAACGCGTACTACAACCCGCTCATGAACGAGATCGTCTTCCCGGCGGCCATCCTGCAGCATCCGTTCTTCGAGTCCGACCGCGACGCCGCAGCGAATTACGGCGGCATCGGTGCGGTGATCGGGCACGAGATCGGCCACGGCTTCGACGACCAGGGCAGCCGCTTCGACGGCGACGGGTCGCTCCGCGACTGGTGGACGGATGCCGACCGTACGGCGTTCGAAGAGCGCACGAGCGTGCTCATCGAGCAGTACAACGCCCTCGTTCCCCGCGGCCTCGCGGAGGAGAACCACGTCAGCGGCGCGCTCACGATCGGCGAGAACATCGGCGACCTCGGCGGACTCGGCATCGCGATCAAGGCGTACGAACTGTCGCTCGACGGCGCGGAGGCACCGGTGATCGACGGATTCACCGGCATCCAGCGGCTCCTGTTGTCGTGGGCGCAGATCTGGCAGCAGAAGGGGCGGGATGCCGAGACGATCCGCCTGCTCACGATCGACCCGCATTCGCCGAACGAATTCCGCTGCAACCAGATCGTCCGCAACATCGACGCGTTCTACGACGCGTTCGATGTGACGGAGTCGGATGAGCTCTGGCTCGACGCCGACAAACGCGTCACCATTTGGTGAGGCGTCCCCGCTAGAATCGCCGCGCACGCCACCCGAGTGCGCAGCGGCCGGACCGCAGGAGAACACGCGTTTTCGCAAGCGGTGTTCGGTGTGCCCGTCGAAGACCGCAGACCCCCTGGACACGGGAAGGAACCACGTGGGCATCGCCCCTGAACCTCGTCGTGACGCGGAGTCCCTCCGCAGCTCGCGGCGCGGTGGTCGCCGGCTTCCGCGTCGCGCGGCGGTCGGCCGTCGCTCGTTCACCGCGACGCTGAAGGCGCTGGATGAGCTCGCCGCGAGCGGCGCGCGGATCTCCGTGCGCATCACGGACCTCGATCGCGGGACCTCCGTCCTCGCCGGGGACGACTTCGTCACGCTCCCGGTCGCCGGTCTCGGCGTGGTGCCGCTGCTGATCGAGGTCGCATCGGGCTTCGAGTCGGGTTCTCTCGACCCGCTCGAGATCATCGAGAAGTCGAGCATCGGGCCGGTTGCCGGAGCGGGCGTGTGGCAGTACCTGAAGGCGCCGGCGCTGCCGCTGTCGGATCTCGCGGTACTCGCGGCATCCGCAGGTGATGCGCTGGCGGCGAACGCCCTGATCGGGCGGGTCGGGCTGCCTGCGGTCCGCGCGCGCATCGAGCAGCTGGGCTTCGCGCACACGGCCCTGTTGGATCTCTTCCGCGACGAACGCGGCCCCGATGACGCCCCGCACGTCGCGCTGGGCTCGGCGCGGGAACTCGCGGAGCTGTTCGCGGCGCTGGTGAATTCGAGCGCCGTGTCGGCCGGAGTCAGCGCGCAGGTGGCGGAGTGGCTGAGCCTGAACCAGGATCTCTCGCTCGTGGGCTCGGCGACGGGCCTCGACGCCTTCGATCACGAGAACGACGAGCACGGGCTGCTCTTCGTGAACAAGACGGGTCGGGATGCCGGAATCCGTGTCGAGGCGGGCGTTCTCGGCGGTCCGCGCGCGGGGGTCGCCTATGCACTCATCGTGTGCTTCGACGACCTGTCGATCGCGCACCGGCTCCGCGCACACGAGGCGTTCCGCACCCTCGGCACGGACCTCATGGAGTACGTGTTCTGACCTGCGTGCCGGTCAGGGGCGGTCGCTGAAGACGATCGTCTGGTTGCCGTGGCGGATCACACGGTCCTCGGCATGCCACTGGACGGCGCGGGAGAGGACGGCGCGCTCCACATATGCTCCGTGTGCCTGCAGAGCGGCGGCATCCATCGCGTGGTTCACCCGCGCGACGTCCTGCTCGATGATCGGGCCCTCGTCGAGGTCCTTCGTGACGTAGTGGCTCGTTGCTCCGATGAGCTTGACGCCGCGCTCCTTCGCCCGGCGGTAGGGAGCTGCGCCGACGAACGCGGGCAGGAACGAGTGGTGGATGTTGATCACCGGTACGCCGACGGTCTCGAGGAAGTCCTCCGAGATGATCTGCATGTAGCGGGCGAGCACGATGAAGTCGACGTTGTCCTTCACGAGTTCGAGGATCTTCGCTTCGGCCGCTGACTTGTCGGTGCCCTGCGAGGGCACGTGGAAGAACGGGATGCCGAACGAGCGGACGTCCTCGGCGGTGTTGGTGTGATTCGAGATCACCATCGGGATCGTGACGGGCAGCTCGCCGCGCCGGTGCCGCCAGAGCAGCTCGAGCAGGCAGTGATCGGACGTCGAGGCGAGGATCGCCATGCGCTTGGGCACGGACTGGTCGGTCAGCGTCCACTCCATGCCGAAATCGGCGAGGGTCGCCTGGATGTCCGCTTCGATCTCGGGCATGGATGCCGCCAGGTCAGCGCGGTGGAAGACCACCCTCTGGAAGAAGGCTCCGCCGTCGGCGTCATCGGAGTACTGGTCGAGCTGGACGATGTTGCCCTGGTTCCGGGTGATGAGCGCCGTGACGGCTGCCACGATGCCCGGCCGGTCGGGGCCGTGGACGATCAGGCAGGCGTGGTCGCGCAGGGACTCGTTTCGCGCTGGCATGCGTCAAGCCTGGCATGAGCGCGTCGGTGATCAGAACGGTGGGACGGAGGTGTCCGCGCTCGTTCGGAAGTGCACGCCGAGAGACGGGGGATCCTCGATGTAGATGCGCCCGAGCGGAGAGGTCCACTCGAGGACGCCGTCGCTGAGCTGTCGGACCCGCCAGGCGGTGAACTGC
This sequence comes from Microbacterium lacus, assembly GCF_039531105.1. Lineage (NCBI taxonomy): Bacteria > Bacillati > Actinomycetota > Actinomycetes > Micrococcales > Microbacteriaceae > Microbacterium > Microbacterium lacus. The sequence continues at coordinate 51,008 of NZ_BAAAPK010000001.1, read as the reverse complement.
TTCATCGAATGATGGCGTTGGCACAGGTGGGCGAGGTTGCGCACGTGGGTCTCGCCGCCGAGCGCGTGATCCACCGTGTGGTCGACCTCGCATCGGATCGCCGGCTGCCGGCATCCGGGGAATCTGCAGTGCTGGTCGCGGGCCCGAAGGTGACGGTCGATCGCGGCGGTGCGCTGGTAGGTGTCGACGTGCAGCACGGCGCCGGTCACCGGGTGGGTGAGGATGCGCTCCCACGGGCTCCAGGTGAGGCAGGCCAGTTCGCGCGCGGTTTCGGGATCGATCGGTGCACGTCCGACGAGATCGGCCGCCTGATCGTCGGAGCCGAGCAGCGTGAGAGCCGGAACGACGATCTGCACGCGTGCCCGGATCGCGCCGAGCGTGCCGGGGCCGTCGTCGTCGCGGGTCGGGTCGGCGCCCGGCATCGACGTCAGCAGCATGTCCGCGACCAGGTCCGCGCGGAGCTGATCCATCGAGCGCGTGTCCGACGCGATCTGCTGCGGGGTGAGCGACGCGGATGCCGGGGGAGCGGCATCCGTCGAGGAATCGGCGGGCGTCATCGCGCGCGCCCGCGATCGAGCGTCGACGATCGTGTGCGCCTGCTGGGTGAGGCGGTCGAAGATGGCATCGACGAGCACCGTCGGGGCGATCGTGGTGAGCGCCGACATGCCGTCGGCGAGGGTCATGATCTTCACCGCGCGCTGCTCGCGCGCGTCGTGGTGACGTTCGGCGAGTGTGCGCGGATGCATGTTCTCGGCGATGAGCTCGAGCCGTGTCCGCACGCGCCCGGCGGTGTCGATCTCGCACTCGCGAAGGGCCGTCGCCTCGAACTCGGCACGGTACTCGGGCGGCAGGACGACGCCGGTGTCGACGATCGCGCGCACATGAGCACGGGTGATCAGGCCGTCCTGCCAGGCTTGGAGAGTCATCGGATAGTCCTGGACGAGCTCGGTGGCGTCGCCGATCTGACGCTGCACGGAACGGTCGGAGGTGCGCATGACCCCGGCCACTTCGGCGGCGATCGCACGCAGGGCCATGTCGTGATCGCGCACTTTCGCCGACGAGCGGGCGGCCTGCGTGCGGGCGAGGTCTCCTGCCCGGGCGAGGGCGCGCGTCTGCGCCGCCTGTGCAGCCGCGAGGAGGGCCGTGGACTTCTCGACGTCGGCGACGATCTCAGCGAGGGCGGCGGTGTCCGCGTCGCTGAAGCCGATGACGTCGTTCGAATGCATGTTCTAATGATGGCAGGGGCCTCCGACATCGATCGGGCCTCCCGCACCCCCTTTTCCCCCCTTCGTCGCCGCGAGTACTGGTGCACCCGGGCGGTCGGGTGTAGACCGAGCGCGGGGAAGGACAGAGGAAAGGTCGGATTCGATGAAGAAGTCAACGCGCCTGCGGGTGCTCCTCTCCGGTGTGATCGCGGTGGCGCTGTCGCTGTCCGCCGTCCCGGCGATGGCCGCATCGCCCCGAACGGCGCCGCCGGCGAACTACACGTGCAGCGGCGGTGAGATCCCATCGGGAAGCTACGCGAACGTCTCGGTGACGGGTCCGTGCACGGTCGGCGTCGGAGCAGTGATCGACATCACCGGCAATGTCAGCGTCGCCGCCGGCGCCTCACTGGACGCCCAGAGTGCATCGGCGACGATCTCGGTCGCCCGCAATGTCACGGCATCCGCCGGCTCGTTCCTCGGCCTGGGCTGTCAGCCGCCCTCTTACACCGGCAACTCCGCGCACGAGTGCACCGTCGATCCGGAAGGTGTATCGGTGATCAGCGTCGGGGGGAACGTCACGGCGAACGGCGCGATGGCCGTGATGCTCAACGGCATCACGGTGCGCGGCAACGTCACCCTCACCGGTGGCGGATCGACGATCCCGTGGTCGATCAAGAACAACGCGATCGACGGAAACCTCACGGTCACCGGTCAGCGGACGGAGTGGCTCGGCGCCCTGTTCAACACGATCGGGGGCAATGCGACGCTCACGAACATCGCGCTCAGCGACCCGCACCCGGGTGCGCCCGGCGTCTACATCGTGCGGAACAACGTCGCGCGCAACCTCACGTGCAACGGCCTGACGCCGGGAGTGTCGGGCGGGTTCGTACCTGGCAGCGTGAACGTCGTGGGAGGCAACGCCACCGGGCAGTGCGCGGCACTCGTGTGATGGGGAGGCAGATCAGGCCGCGTGACCAGCGCCTGCACAGGCGGGCGCCCTAGACTCGTCGAGGACCCGCAACAAGGTCCCCGGACGACGGATCAGTACCCGGTGAGCGACAAGACTGGCCATGGAGGCGAGTCTCATGTCGTGGGTCATCCTTGTTCTGTCCGGAGTCCTCGAGGCCGTGTGGGCGACCGCGCTCGGCAAGTCCGAGGGCTTCACGAAGCTCTGGCCGACCGTGGTGTTCGGTGTCGCCCTGGTGGCGAGCATGGGCGGTCTCGCGTGGGCGATGCGCGACATCTCGACGGGCACCGCGTACGCGGTGTGGGTCGGGATCGGTGCGGCGCTCACGGTGGCGTACGCCATGATCACGGGCGCCGAGCCCTTCTCGATCGTGCGGATGCTGCTGCTGCTCGGCCTGGTCGGCTGCGTGATCGGTCTGAAGCTGGTCGGCGGCGAGTAGGGGAGCGCCGGCATCCGGGGCCCACCCGGCTGAGCGGGCGTAGACTCCCGGGGTGGATATTCGCATGACGCCTTCAGGCGTGAGGAGGTCGTCGACGCTCACCGCGTCGACAGACGGTCGAGCCTGACCTCCCGTCACCCTCCCGTCGAGTGCACTCGCGCTCCGGCATCCGTCACGAACGTCGCTTTCCGGCGACCCCACCGAAGAAAGTCATCATGCGATCCTTCACCGACGCCCAGATCCGGGCATCCTTCGTCAACGCTTCGCGCAGCGAACTGAAGAACCTCACACTGCCGGCCGATTTCGACGCCCGGGATTTCTCCCCGCTCGACTATCTCGGCTGGCGGGATCCGAAGCTTCCGAACGTCGCGTACGTCGTCGCCGAGATCGACGACGAAGCCGTCGGCATCCTGCTCCGCCGCGCCGACGCACGACCGCGCAGCCGCGCGCAGTGCGCGTGGTGCGCCGACGTGCAGCTGCCGAACGACGTCGTCTTCTTCTCGACCAAGCGAGCGGGTGCCGCCGGACGTCGCGGGGATACCGTGGGCACGCTCATCTGCGAGAACTTCGAGTGCTCGCAGAACGTGCGCAGACTGCCGCCGAGCGCGTACCTCGGGTTCGACCGCGAAGCGGCGCGCGACCGCCGGATCGAGGCGCTCCGGCAGAGCGTCGACGGGTTCGTGCGTGACGTGCGCGGCGAGGGCTGACCCGCCCATTCGTTCCCCGTCCACCCCCAGCCGCCGACGTACCACCGGTGGCAATCTGGAACCACACCACGATCAGGAGACCCCATGAAGCACCGCACACTCGCCGGACGACAGGTTTCGGCCATCGGACTCGGTGCCATGCCGCTGTCGATGAACAACGACGGGGAGTACCCGGCGCTCGAAGACGCGATCGCGACCGTGCACGCGGCCCTCGATGCGGGGGTGACGCTCATCGACACCGCGGACATCTACGCCCCGGCGTGGAACGAGATGGGTCACAACGAGCGGATCGTCGCCGAGGCCCTTCGCACCTGGAGTGGAGATGCGTCGAGCATCTTCGTGGCGACCAAGGGCGGCATCACGCGCAGCGAGGGGGAGAAGTGGGGCCGGGACGGGTCGGCGGCGTATCTTCGGAGCGCGCTCGAGCGTTCGCTCGAGATCCTCGGCGTGGACAGCATCGACCTCTACCAGTACCACCGCCCCGACCGCTGGCTCGTGTACGGCGAGATCATGGCGACGCTCGCGGGCTTCAAGGAGGAGGGGCTCGTCCGCGCGGTCGGCATCTCGAACGCGAGCGTCGAGGAGATCGAGATCGCCCAGCACGTGCTCGGGGACGGTGGCCTCGCGAGCGTGCAGAACGAGTTCTCGCCGAAGCATCCGGGCAGCATCGACGAGCTCCGCTACTGCGGCGATCACGGCATCGCCTTCCTCCCGTGGAGCCCGCTCGGCGGCACCGGCGGCGGCGGACGCAACGTCGGCGACCGCTTCTCGGCCTTCCGCGAGATCGGCGAAGCACGCGGCGTCAGCCCGCAGCAGGTCGTGCTGGCGTGGGAACTCGCGCTGGACCCGCATGTGATCCCGATTCCGGGCGCGCGGCGAGCGGCATCCATCGTCGACTCCGCCAAGGCGACGGATCTCGACCTCAGCGGCGACGAGGTCGCGGCCCTGTCACGCTCGGTGGAGATCTTCGAGGACTGAGCTCGCGGCCCGTGGGGGTCAGATGCGCTCCGCGATCACGCGTGCGGTCGCGACCGGGTCGGGGCGGTGCATGACGGATTCCGGGACGATCACGAGGTCCGCGGCGGCCATCTCCTCGGCCAGCCGGTCTGCGGCGCGGATGAGCATCGGGAACGTCTGCTCACCGCGCAGGATCGTGACCGGCAGCGCGACGGAGAGCATCTCCGGCGTCGGCGTCGAGACCGCTGCCGTCAGTCGCGCGTCGTAGACCGTCGACTGCGCGAGCCCGACGAGGTGCGGGAACAGGTCGCTCTGCCGGATCTGGTCGACCATCCCACGCGGCAGCTCGACGCCCTCGAGCTGGAACGTCACGACGGCGTCGTCAGGCTGGCCGGAGTCGATGAGCTCCTGCAGCCGCTCCGCCAGCCGAGGATCGGGTTCGCCCACGCCGAACCGGAAAGGCGGCTCTGACACGAACAGTGCGGTGATCGGCACGCCGCGCGCGGCGGCGGAGAGGGCGAGGACGGCACCCGAGGAGTGGCCGAGCACGATCGCCTGCCCACCCACCGCGTCGATGACCGCGGCCAGATCGGCGACCTCGTCGTCGGGCGTCGACCCGCGCCGATCGCCGCTCGAACCTCGTCCCCGACGATCGACCGTGACGGCGCGGAAGCCGGCATCCGCCAGGGCGGAGGCGATCCCGGCGCCGTCGGCGGCCTCCGAGAACGCGCCGCCGACGACCACGACGGGAGGGCCGTCCCCGATCTTCTCGAACGCGATCGTGATGCCGTCGGCAGAGGTGGTGGTGTCCATGCCGATAACCAAGCACGGCCCGCCGACATCCGCGAGGGGCCTACCAGCCTTTCGGGCCGAGCGACCCGGCCGCGTATTCCTCGAGCGGGACCTCGTTCTTCTTCCACGCGCGGAGGACCGGCGCCACGATGCGCCAGCACTCCTCCGCCATGTCCGCCCGCACGGACAGCAGCGGATCGCCCTCGACGATGCCTTGCAGCACCTGACCGTAGGGCAGAAGATGCCCGGGCTCCTTCTTCGCGACGAGCATGCTGCGCTCGAGGCCGAACGGGTCACCGCTGCCGTTCATGGTCACCCCGAGCTCGACCGCGCCGGATTTGAGGTCGAGCATGATCGAATCCGGCTCGGGGGCGCCCCCGAAACCGGGGATCTCCGGCACCGGACGCATGTGCACGCGCACCTGCGTCACGTACTGACCGAGCGCCTTGCCCGACCGCAGCACGAACGGCACGCCTCGCCAGCGCGCCGTGTCGACCTCGAGAGTGATCTGGGCGAGCGTCTCGGTGTTCAGCGCCGGGTCCACACCCTCCTCGTCGGCGTAGGACGGCAGTCGGCGGTCCCCGACCTTGCCGGCGGTGTACCGCGCTCGGCGGCTCGAGGCGACCGGGTCGTCGTCCCACACGTGCGTGGCACGCAGCACCTGGGCGGCGTTCGAACGGAGCTCCACCTCGTTCAACCGCGGCGGCTGCTCCATCGCGACCAGGGCCAGCACTTCGAGCAGGTGGCTCTGCAGCATGTCGACCAGCGCGCCCGCGTGGTCGTAGTAGCCGCCGCGCCCCTCGAGCCCGAGCAGCTCGTCGTAGATGATCTCGACGCGCTCGATGCGGCGGGCATCCCACACCGACTCGAAGAACTGATTCGCGAAGCGGAGCCCGAGGATGTTGAGCACCATAGACATCCCGAGGAAATGATCGATGCGGAACACCTGCTCTTCGGGCACGAGCTGCGCGATCACGCGGTTCAGTGCCCGCGCGGAGCGCAGGTCCGTCCCGAACGGCTTCTCCAGCGCGAGGCGGGTGCCCTCGGGCAGCTCCACTTTCCGCAGCGCGGCGCAGACCGTGACGGTGACCGCGGGCGGCAGGGCGAAGTAGATGACGGGCGTGTGGTCGCACGCTTCGAGCAGGGTCCTCAAGTGAGCGGCATCCGTCACGTCGCCCGTGATGTAGCGCGCCGACTCGAGGTAGCGGTCGGCGTTCTCGGGGTGGGTGACCTGGCTGAAGCTGTCGCGGATCAGCGCTCTCCACTCCGCGTCGGTGCGCTCCTCCCGGGCAGCGCCGATGACCTGAACGTCGTACTCGTGCTCGGACAGCAGACTCGCCAGGCCCGGGATCAGGAGGCGCCTGGTGAGGTCGCCCCCCGCGCCGAGGATCAGCAGGCTGACGCTCTGGGGTTCGCGCTTCCTGCTCATGCGGAATCCGAATCCGCCTTCCGGCTGCCGGCCTCGAGCACGTCTCCCGCGGGGAGCTCCTTGTGCCCGCCGAACTGCAGGCGCATCGCCGAGAGCAGCTGATTCGCGTAGTGGTCCTCTCCGCGGGAGGCGAAGCGTTCGAACAGCGCGGCGCTCAGCACGGGGACCGGAACACCGGTGTCCACGGCCGCCTTGATCGTCCAGCGCCCCTCGCCCGAGTCGGACACGCGTCCGGCGAGCGAGTCGAGCGTGGGGTTCTCCTCGAGCGCCGCCGCGGTGAGATCCAGCAGCCACGACGAGATCACCGAACCGCGGCGCCAGAGCTCCGTCACTTTCGGGGTGTCGATCGTGAACTGGTAGAACTCCGGCTCCTCCAGCGGCGCGACCTCGGCCGAGTGCTCGGATTCGCGGATGCCGGCATCCGCGTTCTCGAGGATGTTGAGCCCCTCCGCCAGGGCGGCCATGATGCCGTATTCGATGCCGTTGTGCACCATCTTCACGTAGTGGCCCGCGCCGGACGGGCCGCAGTGCAGGTACCCCTGCTCCTCCGGCGCGAAGTCGCCCTCGCGGCCGGGGGTCCGCGGGATCTCGCCCGGACCCGGTGCGATCGTCTTCAGGATCGGCTCGATGATCCGCACGGCCTCGTCCGGCCCGCCCACCATGAGGCAGTACCCCCGCTCGAGGCCGAAGACGCCGCCGCTCGTGCCGACGTCGACGTAGTGGATGCCGCGCTCGGTGAGCTTCTTCGCCCGGCGGACGTCATCGCGGTAGTTCGAGTTGCCGCCGTCGATGATGATGTCGCCCGGTTCGAGGTGCGCGGCGACCTCATCGACGACTCTGCCGGTCAGGCCCGCGGGGATCATGAGCCAGACCACGCGCGGCGACTGCAGCTTCTGCGCGAGCTCTGCGAGGCTGCGACTGCCGTCTGCGCCCTCGCTCTCCAGCGCCGCGACCGCCGCCTCGGTGACGTCGTACACGACGGCTTCGTGCCCGTCGCGCATGAGTCTGCGCACGAGGTTCCCGCCCATCCGGCCGAGGCCGACCATTCCCAGTCGCATGCTTCCTCCACGTTGTCGTCCCACCCGCATCACGGCGGATCACCGGAGTCTACGGCTGGTGATCGGATGCGGGTCCGAGGGTGGCGGTGACGGCACGGCGCCTGGGACACTGAACGCGACGCCCGACCCCAGCGCGGGGCCACCCGACGGGCGGAAAGGTCTACGGACTGCTGCCGGTGCTCATCGGCTTCACCGCGACCGCCCTCGTGCTGGTGGTCGCGACCCGGGGGCGGCTCGGCTACGGCGCGTATCTGCAGCGCGCGGGCCGCTGAGTCCTGGGGCTGCCGTCCGCCGAGGTGGGGGGTTGTCCGCCGAGGTGGTGGGTTCTGCGCCGAGGTGGTGGGTTCTGCGCCGAGGTGGTGCACACCATCTGGGGGAAAGGGGAACCACCTCGACGGAAGGGGGACCATCTCGACGGAGAGTGGGACACTCGCGGCGGAGGGCTACACTCGGATTCCTCCGTCCGGTCCCCTCGCGCGCGCTGAAAGGCAGGTGGCCTCGTGCCCGACCTGGTCACCGGACCCCCTCAGCGGACCCGCGAGTCCGGGGGAGGCATCCGCGTCTCTGCAGAAGTGGACGGCGCGCAGCCGCTCTGGTTCAGCGTCGATGAGACCTTCGCCGAGATGCTCTCCGAACGGGCCGACCACATCGCGGTCGCGCTGCTGCTCCCCGCGATGCGCTACGGGCGGAACCTGCATGTCGGCGGCACCGTCACGGACACGCTTCTGCACCGGCTGAACCACGACGCGCAGGCACTCGTGCGCAGCGTGCATCCCGAATACCGGACCATCACGGTGACTGCGGACGAGACCGCCGAAGCCGGCTCGCCCGCCGCGGGCGTCGCGACCGGCTTCTCGGGCGGCGTCGACAGCTTCGCGACGCTCAGCGAGTACACCGGCGACGGCGTGCCGTCCAGCCTTCGGGTCACGCACCTGCTCAACAACAACGTCGGCGCGCACGGGGACGACGGTGCGGACCTCTGGCAGAAGCGGTTCGACGGGCTTCGGCCGGTCGCGCAGGAACTCGGTCTCCCGTTCATCCGCGTCGACAGCAACATCGGCGAGCACTATCCGCGCATGGGGTTCATGCAGACCGTCACCTTCCGCAACGCCGCGGTCATCCACGTGCTCGGCGGGGGGATCGGCCGCTCGTATCACGCGTCGGAGGGCTCGTTCGGGAACATCAGCATGCCGCCGCGGCACGGCGACATCGGCCTCGTGGGAGCCATGACCTTTCCACTCCTGTCGACCGCCGCGCTGACGTTGGAGTCCACGAGCTCAGGGATGTCCCGGGTCGAGCGCACGCTCGCACTCGTCGGGCGCCCGGTGTCCCGGCACCTCGACGTGTGCGTCGACGCGAACCCCGACCGCACGACCAACTGCTCGCACTGCTGGAAGTGCATGCGCACGATGCTCACGCTCGAGATCGCGGGCAGTCTCGACGAATTCGTCCCCGCCGTGTTCGTCCGCGAGCCGTACGAGCGACGCCGCGAGCAGTACTACGCCGAGCTCCTGTCCTCCACTGAACCCAACGACATCGAACTCGTGGAATTCGGTGACGCCCACGGGTGGCATTGGGGCCTCGGCGCTCGCGGGCGCGCGCTGGCGCGCCGCACCGAAGAGCATGCTCGGGATGCCGCGCGCGGCATCCGGCGTCGTCTGCGGCGCTGACCCCCAGGTCGTCGCTGGGCCCCGAGATGGTGGATTCTGCGCCGAAGTGGTGGGTCTTCTTGCGAGATGGTGGGTCTTCTTGCGAGGTGGTGCGCACCATTTCGGCGGAGAAGGGACCATCTCGGCGGAGAAGGGACCATTTCGGCGGAGAAGGGACCATTTCGGCGGAAGAGGGACCATCTCGGCGGAAGAGGGACCATCTCGGCGGGAGAAGGACCGGCGCGGGGGCCGGAGCGCGGGAGCTACGCGGTTGCGAGGGGCCAGCCGGTGTACGCCTCGGCCAGATAGGTCTGGCCGGCCTCGGACTCCACGATCGAGCGCAGCTCGCCGAGCTGACGCATCCGGTCGAAATCCGTCGCGTCAGCGGTCACGTGCAGCATGCTCGTCATCCACCAGGAGAAGTGCTGCGCCTTCCAGATGCGGCGCCGGGCGGCATCCGCGAAGTCGTCGATGCGCCGCTCGTCGCCTTCGAGCAGGAGCGCCTGCAGGGCGAGGTTCAGCAGGATCACGTCGGCGACGGCGAGGTTCATGCCCTTCGCGCCGGTCGGCGGCACGGTGTGGGCGGCATCCCCGACGATCGCGACACGACCCTTCCGCAGTTCATGCGCGACGAAGCTGCGGAAGCGCAGCACGTCGCGCTGGAAGATCGGTCCCTCTTTCAGCGTCGTGCCCGGTACGCGCTTCTGCAGCTCTTCCCACAGCTGCGCTTCCGAGTACGCCGCCGTGTCGGCATCCGGATCGCACTGGAAGTACATGCGCTGCACGGTGGCGCTGCGCTGACTGATCAGCGCGAAGCCGTCGGGGGAGTTGCTGTAGATGAGCTCGTCCGCGCTCGGCGGTGCTTCGGTGAGGATGCCGAACCACGCGAACGGGTATTCGCGGAAGTATCCGCCGAACGCGGATCCGGTCACGACCGGCCGCGCGACACTGCGCGAGCCGTCGGCGCCCACCACGAAGTCCGCCTCGATCACGAGCGGCTGCCCGTCGGCGTCGGTCGCGATCACCCGCGGGCGCTCGGTCCCGGCATCCTCGATGCCGTTGACGGTGATGCCGAAGCGGAGGTCCTGCCCGCCGGCGAGGCGCGCGGCGATGAGATCCTTCAGCACTTCGTGCTGCGGGTAGAGCCACACGCTGCGTCCGACGAGCGAGGGGAAGTCGATGCGGTGCCCCTCGCCGGCGAAGCGCATCTCGATGCCGTCGTGGCGGTGCCCGACCGTCCGGGCGCGACTGTGCTCGCCGAGCGAGTCGAGGACCTCGACCGTGCCCTGCTCGAGAATGCCGGCGCGGATGGTCGACTCGATCTGCTCGCGCGTGCGCTGGTCGACGACGACCGACTCGATGCCGGCATCTGCGAGCAGGTGCGACAGCAGGAGGCCGGCGGGCCCGGCGCCGACGATCGCGACGCGGGTGCGGACGGTGGTGGTCATGACGTCTCCTTCGACGGGGATGCTGTCCGCCGAGTGTCCGCCCCGCCCCCGCGTCCTCGCCCGTCATCTCCCATTCAACGGGACCCCTTCTTCTCCCTCGGGTCGCGAGTGCACGGGATGCCGCCGAGTGCACGGCTTCATCGCGCCAAGAACCCGTGCGCTCGGCGCGAAGTCGTGCACTCGGCGCAACGGGGGCTCAACCCCGGAAACCCAGTGCCTGCTCGATATCGCGCTTGCCGGCGTGCAGATCGCGCAGTGCGGGCTCGGTCGGTGCGTCGCGGGGCAGCACGACCGAGAGGGCGGCCGTGACGCGGCCGGCCTCGTCGCGCACCGGCACGGCGACACCGGTCGAGACCGTCTCGATGAACCCGCGGGCGACGGCGTGGCCGAGCGTGCGGACTTCGGCGAGCTTGCGGCGGAGCACCGCGGGATCGGTGATCGTCTCGCGGGTGAGGGCGATGAGCGGCTCGGCGAGGACGCGCTCCTGCAGCTCGCGCTCGCCGAACGCGAGCAGCACGAGACCTGACGACGATGCGTGCAGGGGGAGGCGTCCTGCGATCCGCGTGATGTTCGCGCCGGAGTCGGGGGCGCTCAGCCGCTCGAGGAAGAGCGCCTCGTCCTGCTCGAGGATCGCGAGCTGCGTGTGCTCGCGGACACGCGCCTGGACGCGCTCCATCGCGGGCATCGCGACCTGCCGCAGGCGCAGCGCCTGCGACGAGCGGGTCGCGAGCTCCCACAGCCGCACGCCGATGCGGATGCGACGGTCGTCGTCGCGCTCGAGCAGTCCGGCGTCGACGAGCTCGCCGACGATGCGGTGCGCGCTGGATCCCGGGAGCCCCGCGCGCCGGCCGATCTCGGCCGCGGTCTGTACCGTCCGGGTGGGGGTGAAGGTCTCGAGCACCCGCACGAGCCGGTCGGTGACCGAGTCGCCCGACGGGGAGTTCGCCATGCCGCCAGCATCCCACGACTCCCATTGAGTGGGAAACGCCGGACCGCAGTACCCTCAGGGGATGGCCGATGAACCCTGGTCTCCCCTCGAGCCGCGCGCCGTCGCGGAGCTCTTCGACGGGACCGCCGCGCGCTGGTGGATCTCCGGCGGCGTCGCGCTCGACCTGTTCGCCGGACGGGCGATCCGCGAGCGACCGAACATCGACGTCAGCACGATCCCGACGGACGTTCCACCCCTGATCGCCGCACTGCCGCCGGAGTGGAGCGCGTGGGCGGTCCAGGACGACACGCTCGTCGCGCTCGGCGAGGTGCCCGCCGACGCCGACGTGCAGATCATCCAGGTCCGCGACGACCGTCGGGGGACGTGGGTCCTGCGGCTGAATGTCGAGGACGGGACGGATGCCGCGTGGCTCTACCGCCGCGACCCCCGCCTGCAGCTGCCCTGGGACCGCGCGGTGCGCGAGGTCGACGGCATTTCGACCGGCGCCCCCGAAGTGCAGCTCGTCTGGAAGGCGCTGCGACCCCGACCGCAGGATGACGCCGATAAGGATGCCGTGCTCCCGCTCCTGGATGAGCAGGCGCGGGCGTGGTGGGAGCGGGCGATCCTCTCGATCCATCCGCACTCGTCGTGGTCGATCCCGGTGCGCACGCCTCGCTTTCCCGCCAAGGCCAGCTGGAATCGCCCGGGACGCTAGCCCGCGCGGTACTCGTCCGCCGCGACGGCGTCGACGGCGATCGAGCGGAACCAGCGCTGCGGTGATGTGAGGCTCGCCTCGCTGCGCGTGTAGACCGAGACCGGCGTGCTGCTGCCCGGCCAGGGGAGCTCGGCGATCCGGAGGTCCGGGAACCACCCGCAGAACACCTCCGCGACGTGCCGGGGGAGCAGCACGACCAGGTCCGTCGCCTGCAGGACCGCCGGGACGCTCGCATACTCCTCCACCGAGAGGGCGACCTGGGGCATCAAGCCGTGCTCGATCAGGGCCTGCAGGGGGAAGACGTGCCCCCCTCGGGCGGAGACGCGGACGAACCTGCGGCCCGCGAACATCTCCGGGCCGACCGGCGGCAGCGGGTGTGCGGCCGCGGAGAGGGCCACGTATTCGACGTTCCGCACCGGCGTGCGCCACAGACGTGGGGTCGCCAGCAGCGAGACGGTGATCGCGAGGTCGATCGTGCCGCGGATGAGTCCGTCCTCCACGAAGTCGGCGTCCAGGCGCTGCACCTGCAGATGCACGCCGGGGGCCGTGCGCGCGAGTGCCGCCATGAGCGGCGGCAGGAACGTCTGCTCGCCGATCGAGGTGAGGGCGAGCGCGATCTCGCCGGCGAAGGTGCCCGGATCGAACTCCTCCGGGTCGCTCACGGTCGCATCGATCTGCGCGAGCGCCTCGTGCAGCGGACCGAACAGCCGGGTGGCGTGGGCGGTCGGCACCATGACGTTGCCCTCGCGGCGGAACAGCTCATCACCGAAGCGGTCGCGCAGGCGCCCGAGCGTGTAGCTCACCGTCGGCTGGGTGACGTGCAGGCGGGCCGCCGCCGCCGAGACGGAGCGCAGTTCGTACAGGACGACGAATGTGCGCAACTGGTTCAGGTCGGTGAGGGCCACCCATCGATCGTATCTATAGGCGAACGCGATGGAATCTATTGGACTGAAGTCCGACGACCGACCTAACCTCGGAAGGAGCGCACGCAGCGACGCAGCACGAAGGACTCGCGATGATCATCGACATCCACGGCCACTACACGACCGCGCCCGCGCAGCTCGGCGCGTGGCGGGACCTGCAGGTCGCGTTCGCCGAGGGTGCCGGTGACGAGCCGTCGCCCTCCGATCTGCACATCAGCGACGAGGACATCCGCGAGACGATCGAGGCCAACCAGCTCCGCCTGATGGACGAGCGCGGCAGTGACATCACGGTCTTCAGTCCGCGGGCGTCCTTCATGGCGCACCACATCGGAGACTTCGCCGTCAGCGCGACGTGGGCACGCATCTGCAACGACCTCGTCGCGCGCGTCTCGCAGCTCTTCCCCGACCGCTTCCTGCCCGGCGCGATGCTGCCGCAGTCGCCGGGCGTCGACCAGAAGACCACGCTCGCCGAGCTCGACCGTGCGGTGAACGAGCTCGGCGTCGTCACGGTCAACATCAACCCCGATCCCTCGGGAGGGCTCTGGACCGCGCCGCTGCTGACCGACCAGCTGGTACCCGCTCTACGAGAAGCTCGTCGAGTACGAGCTGCCCGCGATGATCCACGTCAGCACATCGTGCAAGCCGCAGTTCCACACGACCGGCGATCACTACCTCGGCGCGGACACGACCGCGTTCATGCAGCTGCTCAAGGGCGACCTCTTCCGCGACTTCCCCGATCTGAAGTTCGTCATCCCGCACGGCGGCGGCGCGGTGCCGTACCACTGGGGGCGCTTCCGTGGGCTCGCGATGGCCCTCGGCAAACCGGAGCTCGAGGAGCACCTGCTCGGCAACGTCCACTTCGACACGTGCGTGTACCACCAGCCCGGCATCGACCTGCTCACGCAGGTCATCCCGACCTCGAACATCCTGTTCGCGAGCGAGATGATCGGCGCCGTGCGCGACATCGATCCCCGCACCGGCCACTACTTCGACGACACCAAGCGCTACGTGGACGCGACCGCGAATCTCGACGACGGGCAGCGCCGGCAGGTCTTCGAGGGCAATGCGCGCCGCATCTACCCCCGCGTCGACCGCGCCCTCGCCGCCCGCGGACTCTGAACACCAGGAGGAACACCGTGACCCAGCGCCTGAACGACCTCGGGATCGTCCGCACCGGCATCCCGCGGCCAGACCCCGCCGACGTCGCGCGCCTGTCGAAGTTCGGCGTCGCCACGATCCACGAGGCCATGGGCCGGGTGGGGCTCCTTCGCCCCTACATCCGCCCGGCGTACACGGGTGCGAAACTGTGCGGACCCGCGGTGACCGTGCTGCTGCAGCCGGGTGACAACTGGATGTTCCACGTCGCGGCCGAACAGGTGCAGGAAGGTGACGTCATCGTCGCCGGATGCACGACCGAGAGCGAGGACGGCTTCTTCGGCGAGCTCCTCGCGACCTCGCTCACCGCCCGCGGTTGCAAGGGGCTCGTGATCGACGGCGGCGTCCGCGACGTCGCCGACCTCGAGAAGATGGACTTCCCGGTGTTCTCGCGCGCGATCAATGCCAAGGGCACCGTCAAGGCGACCCTGGGTTCGGTCAACATCCCCGTCGTGGTCGCGAACGCACTCGTGAACCCGGGCGATGTCGTCGTCGCCGACGTCGACGGCGTCGTCGTCGTGCCCCGCGATCTCGTCGGCGCCGTCGCGGACGCCTCGGCCGCCAGGGAGGCGAACGAGGAGGCCAAGCGCGAGAAGTTCCGCGCCGGCGTCCTCGGCCTCGACATCTACGGCATGCGCGAGCCGCTCGCGAAGGCGGGCCTGACCTACGTGGAGGCGGGCTCATGACGGGCACCGAGGCCATCGCGCACGGCCACACCAGCGGCGGCTTCGAGAAGACCCCGGGCTGGCTCGACTGGTACGACGGCCCGAGCGTGCCGACGTTCCGTGTGCCCGTCGGTGCCGTGGACGCGCACTGCCACGTGTTCGGCCCGGGCGCGGAGTTCCCGTTCGCCCCGGAGCGCAAGTACACGCCGTGCGACGCCTCGGCGGACCAGCTGTTCGCCCTGCGCGACCGCCTCGGGTTCGACCGCAACGTCATCGTGCAGGCGACGTGCCACGGCGCCGACAACCGCGCCCTCGTGGATGCCCTCCGCCGGAGCGGCGGGCGGGCGCGCGGTGTCGCAACCGTGCGGAAAGACGTGACGGATGCCGAGCTCGCCGACCTGCACGACGCGGGCGTCCGCGGCGTGCGGTTCAACTTCGTGAAGCGTCTCGTGGACCGCCTCGACACCGCGTCGCTCGAGGAGATCGTGACGAAGATCGCGCCGCTCGGCTGGCACGTCGTGATCTACTTCGAGGCCGAGGACCTGCCCGAGCTCTACGACTTCTTCTCCGGCATCCCCACGGATGTCGTCGTGGACCACATGGGTCGCCCGGATGTCACGAAGGATCCTGACGGACCCGAGTTCGGGCTCTTCCTGCGGTTCCTCCGCGAGAACCCGAACGTGTGGACCAAGGTCTCGTGCCCGGAGCGCCTCTCGGTCACGGGACCCCGGGCACTCGACGGCGAGCAGCACGCGTACACCGACGTCGTGCCGTTCGCCCGACGCGTGGTCGAGGAGTTCTCCGACCGCGTGCTGTGGGGGACCGACTGGCCCCACCCGAACCTGAAGGACCACATGCCCGACGACGGGCTGCTGGTCGACTACATCCCGCAGATCGCGACGACGGAGGCGCTGCAGCACAAGCTGCTCGTCGAGAACCCGTTGCGCCTCTACTGGCCCGAAGGAGCATGAGATGGCACTGGACAAGCCGTACAAGAACATCCCCGGCACGACGATCTTCGACGCCGATCAGGCGCGCAAGGGGTATCACCTCAACCAGTTCTCGATGTCGCTCATGAAGCCGGAGAACCGCGAGCGGTACCTCGCCGATCGTGAGGCCTACCTCGACGAGTGGCCGCTGACCCCCGTCCAGCGTCAGGCCGTGCTCGACCTAGACCTGAACACGTGCATCGCCGAGGGCGGCAACATCTACTTCCTGAGCAAGATCGGCGCCACGCACGGGCTGAGCTTCCAGCAGATGGCCGGGTCGATGACGGGCATGAGCGAGGCCGCCTACCGCGACATGATGGTCTCGGGCGGTCGTCGTCCCGAGGGGAATCGCCTCAAGGACCTCGACGGCTGGGCGCCGCCGTCGACCGAGAAGGCGACGACGATGCGGCCGGACGCGCCGGCGAGGTTCACCTCGGCGCTGTTCACGTCGCACGTGCCGGCGATCGGCGCCGCGATGGATCACGGCAAGACCCAGGAGCCGTACTGGAAGAAGGTCTTCGACGGCTACGAGTGGACCCGGAAATGGGCGAAGGAGAACACGCCCGACGTCGTGATCCTCGTCTACAACGACCACGCGACCGCGTTCGACTCCAACATCATCCCGACGTTCGTGCTCGGTACCGGCGAGCACTATCCGGTCGCCGACGAAGGCTACGGCCCGCGTCCCGTGCCGGATGTGAAGGGGTACCCCGAGCTCGCCGCCCACATCGCCCAGTCCGTGATCCAGGACGACTTCGACCTCACCCTCGTGAACGAGATGGTCGTCGACCACGGACTGACCGTGCCGCTCTCGCTCGTGTTCGGCGATGTCGAGGAGTGGCCCTGCCGGGTCATCCCGCTCCCCGTGAACGTCGTGCAGTATCCCGTTCCGTCGGGGCGCCGCTGCTACGAGCTCGGCAAGGCGATCCGCCGGGCCCTGGACAAGTGGGAGGGCCCCGAACTCAACGTGCAGATCTGGGGCACGGGCGGGATGAGCCACCAGCTGCAGGGACCCCGCGCCGGCCTGATCAACGAGGAGTGGGACAACGCGTTCCTGGACCACCTGATCGCCGACCCGCTGGGGCTCACCGAATGGTCGCACATGGAGTACGTCGACGAGGCGGGCTCGGAGGGTATCGAGCTCGTGGACTGGCTGATCGCGCGCGGCGCGATGGACGACCAGTTCGGCGGTGGCGCGCCCGACGTGAACCACCGGTTCTATCACGTGCCGGCATCCAACACCGCCGTCGGCCACCTCGTGATCAGCAACCCCGTCGCGCCCGAGGCCGACGCTGCCGACACTGTGAGCGCCACCGTCCCCGAGGAAGTCACCGTATGACTGAGAAGGTCCGGGTCGCCGTCGTCGGCGCCGCCGGCGCGTTCGGCATGAAGCACCTCGACGGTCTCGCCCAGGTCGACGACGCCGAGGTCACGGTCGTGAGCGGCACGCGTCCCGAGCCGACGCAGGCGGTCGCCGAGAGATACGGCGTGCCGGCCGCGGTCGTGGGACTGGATGCCGTCCTCGAGCGCGACGACGTCGACGCGGTGATCCTCGCCACGCCGACCCAGATGCACGCCGCGCAGACCCAGGCGGTGCTCGCCGCCGGCAAGCACGTGCAGGTGGAGATCCCCCTCGCGGACTCGCTCGCCGACGCCCAGGCCACCCTCGCCGCGGCGGAGGCGTCGGACCGCGTGGCGATGGTGGGCCACACCCGCCGCTTCAACCCGTCGCACCAGTGGGTGCATGAGCGCGTGACGGCGGGCGAGTTCGCCGTGCAGCAGATGGACGTGCAGACGTACTTCTTCCGTCGCACGAACACGAACGCGAAGGGGGAGCCGCGCTCGTGGACCGACCACCTGCTGTGGCACCACGCCGCGCACACGGTCGACCTGTTCGCCTACCAGGCGGGTCGGATCGTGCAGGCCAACGCCCTGCAGGGTCCGCTGCACCCCGTGCTCGGCATCGCGATGGACATGTCGATCCAGCTCAAGAGCGAGACCGGAGCGATCTGCACGCTGTCGCTGTCGTTCAACAACGAGGGACCGTTCGGAACGTTCTTCCGCTATATCGGCGACACCGGCACCTACATCGCCCGCTACGACGACCTCGTCGACGGCGCGGAGAACCCGATCGACGTGTCGCAGGTCGCGGTGAGCATGAACGGGATCGAGCTGCAGGACCGCGAGTTCATCGCCGCGATCCGCGAGGGTCGCGAGCCGAACTCCTCCGTGCGGCAGGTGCTGGACTGCTACCGGGTGCTGGCGGAACTGGAGGAACAGCTCGCGTGATCCTGCCCCGGCTCGGGCTCGGCTGCATGTCGCTGAGCCATGCGTACGGCATCCCGCCCTCACCCGAGGAAGGTCTCGCGGTGCTGCGTGCCGCGCTCGAGGAGGGCGTCGGGATGCTGGACACCGCGACCCTGTACGGCGGCGGCCGCAACGAGGAGCTCGTCGGGCGCGCGCTCGCGGCTCTCGGCTCGGCGCGCCGTGATGAGGTCGTGCTCGCGAGCAAGGGAGGGATGGCCCTCGTCGACGGCGTGAAGACGATCGACGGGCGGCCCGAGACGCTGCGCGCGCAGGCCGACGCCTCGCTGCGCCGCCTCGGCGTCGAGCACATCGACCTGTACTACCTGCACCGGTGGGACCGCGGCGTGCCGATCGGCGAGAGCGTCGGTGCGCTCGCCGAGCTCGTCGCGGCCGGCAAGATCGGCGCGATCGGGCTGTCGGAAGTGTCGGTCGCACGTCTGCGCGAAGCGCTCGAGGTCGCTCCGATCGCCGCCGTGCAGAACGAGTACTCGCTGTGGAGCCGCAACGCCGAACTCGGGATGCTGGACGAGACGCGCCGGCAGGGCGTGGCGTTCGTCGCGTTCTCGCCGGTCGCCCGCGGGTTCCTCGCGGACGCCGTGGGCGATCCGGAGGAGTTCGCACCGAAGGACATCCGACGGGCGATGCCGCGCTTCCAACCGCCTTTCTGGGCAGCCAACGCCGCGCTCCTTCCCGCGTGGCGTGCGCTCGCCGCCGAGGCCGGCTGCACGCCCGCCCAGCTCGCCCTGACATGGCTGCTCGCGCGCGGCGTCGTGCCGATTCCGGGCACCACCTCGGTGGCCCATCTGCGTGAGAACCAGGCGGCGCTGTCCCTGGTGGTGGATGCGGGGCTGCTCGCGCGCGCCGGTGAACTCATCGACACAAGGACGGTCGCGGGTCCCCGCTACGGCGCCGCGCAGTCCGCCGAGGTCGATGCGGAATCCTTCGATCACACAGCGTCGGAGCTCGAGGGCGCTCCGGCGCCTGAGGGCGAGGCGGCGGCCTCGGTTTCGGCGACGGGCGAGGTCAGACGATGAGGGCGATCTCGTCGATGGCGACCCGCCACCTGCTGGCCGACCTCGCGGCCCGGGCGGCGGATGCCGGCTTCGGCCTCCTCGAGATCGAATCGGTCGGCGGGGTCGACGCCGCGCGGCGGGTCGCCGCGGGGGTGCCGTTCGACCTCGTGTTCCTCGCCGCCGACGCGCTCGAGCGCCTGGCCGCCGCGGGGCACGTGGATGCGGCATCCGTCACCCCGATCGCCGTGTCGCAGGTCGCCGTCGCCGTTCCAGGAGCCGGCTCGATCGACGGCCCGGCCTTCGCGGACGCCGCAGGGGTGCGTGAGGCGCTCCGGGCGGCCACGCGCATCGGGTTCTCGACCGGCCCGAGCGGCACCGCGCTCCGCGCACTGATCGAGGAGTGGGGCCTGAGCGCCGAGATCGGCGATCGGCTCGTGCAGGCGCGGGCGGGCGTGCCCGTCGCGCAGCTGCTCGCGGACGGCGAGGTGGACCTCGGGTTCCAGCAGCTGAGCGAGCTCGCCGGCCAGCCGGGGATCCGCATCCTCGGGACGCTCCCGCGCGACTGCGCGATCGACACCGTGTTCGCCGGTGCGGTGACCACGGACTCGCGCGCCGCGCGCGGGTTGCTGGCGTTCTTCGGGGGTCGTGCGGCGGCATCCGTCGTACGCGCCCACAGTTTCGACCCGCCCGCGTGAGCCGCGCGCCCTATGCTGGCGCCGTGACCCCCGCCGTTCCCCTGGACGACCGCGTCGTCCTGCGCTTCCTCGCGACGCCCGCCGACACCGCCGCCGGGGGCCGCTCGGTCGCGGCCGGCAGCGTCATGGAGTGGATCGACAAGGCCGGCTACGCGTGCGCGGTCGGGTGGGCGGGAGCGTATTGCGTCACGGCGTACGTCGGCAACGTGCGCCATCGCCGGCCGATTCCGCCGGGGAGCCTCATCGAGGTGCAGGCGCGTCTCGTGCACACCGGCCGGTCGAGCATGCACGTCGTCGTGACGGTGTCGTCGGCCGAGGTCAGCACGCGGGATTACACGCCCGCGACGACGTGCGTGCTGATCTTCGTCGCGAAGGGTGCCGACGGGCGGCCGACCGCCGTGCCGCAGTGGCAGCCGGTGTCGCGGTCCGACCGCAAGCTCGCCGAGGCCGCGCTCGAGCGTATGGACACGAGGGCGCGTATCAAGCAGCTCATGCTCGACGAGGAGTACACCGCCGACTCCGCCGCGCCGCAGACCACGCTGCGCTTCCTCGTGCCGACCGGCGTGGTGAACTTCGGGGGCAAAGCGCACGGCGGGACGGTCATGCGCTGGATCGACGAGGCCGCGTACGCGTGCGCCGTCGCGTGGGCGGGCGCCTCGGCGCAGGCCGATCACGCGGTCGGGGTGTATTCGGGCGGCATCCACTTCCTCGCGCCCGTGCGCATCGGCGATCTCGTCGAGGTCAGCGCGCGCATCGTGCTGACCGGACCGCACAGCATGCACATCAGCACGCGGGTCTCCACCGCCGACCCGCGCACCCCCGATGACCTGACCCTCACGACACAGTGCCTGAGCGTGTTCGTCGTTCCCGGTGACGACGGCGTCGCGCTGCCGGTGCCGGTCTGGGAGCCGGTCCTCCCGGAGGACGTGCGTCTGCATGAGCACGCGCGCGAGATCGTGGCCCTGCGCGAGACGATCGTCCCGCTCGCCGCGTCCCTCACGCTCGAGCCGTAGCCCGGGGGTCTGCAGAACTCCACGGATCCGGTCTGATCAGGCCCGATCCCGCGCGAATCCGGCGATCGGCGTCTCGGTTCTGTGGAGTTCTGCAGGCGTGGGCTCGACCGGTTGTGCACGCGGCGACCGCTGCATGGCGCCGATGGGGCTGGTGCCGGGGGTGGCACTTCGGCTATTCTGTTCGATATACGTATAGATGTGCGTAGAGCGAACGCATTGGGGGCGAAATGATTGACAAGACCGTCCGGAACGCCGCGGCGGCGGTCGCCGGCATCGCCGACGGCTCGACCGTCATGATCGGAGGGTTCGGTCGCGCCGGACAGCCGGTCGAGCTCATCGATGCGCTCATCGCGCAGGGCGCAGGCGACCTCACGATCGTGGCGAACAACGCGGGCAACGGCGACACGGGCCTGGCGGCACTGTTGGCGGCGAAGCGCGTGCGCAAGATCATCTGCTCCTTCCCGCGCCAGCACGACTCCTGGGTGTTCGACGGCCTGTACCGCGCGGGCGAGATCGAACTCGAGATCGTGCCGCAGGGCAACCTCGCCGAGCGCATCCGCGCCGCGGGCGCCGGCATCGGGGCGTTTTTCTCGCCGACCGGCGTCGGCACCGAGCTCGCCGCAGGCAAAGAGGCCCGCATTATCGACGGCCGCGACTACGTGCTCGAATACCCCATCCGCGCCGACGTCGCCCTCATCAGCGCACTGAAGGCCGACCGCTGGGGCAACCTCGTCTACCGCGAGACCGCGCGCAATTTCGGTCCGATCATGGCGTCGGCCGCGACCACCTCGATCGTGCAGGTCGACGAGATCGTGCCCCTCGGCTCGCTCGATCCCGAGACGGTCGTCACCCCCGGCATCTTCGTCGACCGCGTCGTCGCCGTCGACGAACGAGCCTGGCTTCACGGGGGAGCCTTCGTCGGAGGCGTCGATCTCGAGGGCCGGCCGGTGGCGGCATCCGTGAATGGAGCAGCCGAATGAGCACCCGCATCAGCCGCGAGGACCTCGCCCGGCGCATCGCCGCCGACATCCGCGAAGGCTCGTACGTGAACCTCGGCATCGGCGCGCCGACCCTCGTGGCCAACTTCCTGCCCGACGACCAGGAGATCGTCCTGCACACGGAGAACGGGCTGCTCGGGATGGGACCGGCGCCGGATGCCGCGCACGTCGACCCGGATCTGATCAACGCCGGCAAGCAGGCGGTGACCGCCCTTCCGGGGGCGGCGTACTTCCACCACGCGGACTCGTTCGGGATGATGCGCGGCGGCCATCTCGACGTGTGCGTGCTCGGCGCGTTCCAGGTGTCCGAGGGCGGAGACCTGGCGAACTGGTCGACCGGGGCGCCCGGCTCGATCCCCGCGGTCGGCGGCGCGATGGACCTCGCGATCGGCGCCAAAGCCGTCTACGTCATGACCGACCTGCTCACCAAGACCGGCGAGTCCAAGCTCGTCGTCGCGTGCACGTATCCGCTCACCGGCGTCGGCTGCGTCACCCGGGTCTACACCGACCACGCCGTGTTCGACGTGACGCCCGACGGGTTCGCGGTGCGCGAAGCGTTCGGCGACAACACGGTCGCGTCGCTGTCCGAGCTCACCGGTCTGACCCTTTCGGAAAGCGAGATCTGACATGCCCGCATCCTTCGTGTACGACGCCGTCCGCACCCCGTTCGGCCGGGCCGGCGGGGCACTGTCTTCCGTGCGACCGGACGACCTCGCCGCGGTCGTGATGCGCGCGATCGTCGAGCGGACCGGGCTCGACCCGGCGCGGGTGGACGACGTGATCTTCGGCGACGCGAACCAGGCCGGCGAGGACAACCGCAACGTCGCGCGATTCGGCGCGCTGCTCGCGGGCTTTCCGACGTCGGTGCCGGGTGTGACGGTGAACCGACTGTGCGGGTCGGCGGTGGAGGCCGTGATCCAGGGGTCGCGGGCGATCGAGGCGGGGGATGCCGACGTCATCCTCGCCGGCGGGGTGGAGTCGATGAGCCGGGCGCCGTACGTCGTGGAGAAGTCCGCGAAGCCCTTTCCCGCGACCGGCAACCAGACGATGTGGAACACCGCGATCGGCTGGCGCATGACGAACCCCGCGCTGCGCAAGGACTGGACGATCTCGAACGGGCAGTCGGCCGAGAAGCTCGCCGAGATCTACGGCATCTCGCGAGATGCGCAGGACGCGTTCGCGCTGCGCAGCCACCGGCTGGCAGCCCTGGGGTGGGATGCCGGAGCCTACGAAGACGAGATCGTGCAGGTCCCGGGGCATGAGTTGGAGATGGATGAAGGCATCCGGGTCGACACGACGCTCGAGAAGCTCGGCGGCCTGAAGGCGCTCTTCGCGGCGGAGGGATCGGTGACTGCGGGAAACTCGTCCTCGATCAACGACGGAGCCTCGGCGCTGCTGCTCGGCGCGGAAGGCGTGGTCGACGGTGAGCCGCTCGCGCGGATCGCCGCCCGCGCGGCGTTCGGCAACGACCCCGACGTCTTCGGTGTCGCGCCGGTCGAGGCCGCGAACCGCGCCCTCGCACGGGCCGGCAGGACGTGGGCCGATGTCGATGTCGTCGAGCTCAACGAGGCGTTCGCGTCGCAGAGTCTGGCGTGCCTGCAGTTGTGGCCCGAGCTGGATCCCGAGAGGGTGAACATCCACGGCGGCGCGATCGCGATCGGGCATCCGCTCGGCGCATCGGGCGGCCGCATCATCGGCCACGCGGCGCACGAGCTCGCGCGCCGCGGCGGCGGCGTCGCGGTCGCCGCGATCTGCATCGGGGTCGGCCAGGGGCTCGCCGTCGTGCTGGAGCGGTGAGGGACGCGTGCGCAACTCCTCAGTTTCGGGCGGATGCGACGCGTCCCGGGCCGAAATGCGGAGTGTGTGCACCGATACCGAGGAGTTCTGCACGCCCGCGATCGGTAGGGTGAGCCGGTGAGCGAGAGCGCAGCGGCATCGAACGGCGATTTCGTGCAGTCGCTGGCCCGCGGTCTCGCGGTGATCCGCGCCTTCGACGCCGAGCACGCAGAGCTGACCCTCAGCGACGTCGCTCGCCGCGCGGACATGACCCGGGCCGCAGCGCGCAGGTTCCTCCTCACCCTCCAGACGCTCGGATACGTCGCCTCCGACGACCGGTCCTTCCGGCTGACACCGCGCGTGCTCGAACTCGGATTCAGCTACCTGTCCTCCCTCTCGCTCCCCGAGATCGTGCAGCCGCATCTCGAGTCGCTGTCCCGTGAGGTCGGCGAGAGCGTGTCCGCCGCGGTCCTGGACGGCACGGACATCGTCTACGTCGCCCGCGTCCCGACCCGCCGCATCATGAGCGTGCGCATCACGATCGGCACGCGCTTCCCGGCGTACGCGACGAGCATGGGGCGCGTTCTGCTGGCGGGGCTGCGCCCGTCCGATGCGGATGCCGTGCTCACGGCATCCGATCTTCGTCCGCTGACCGAACGCACGCTCGCCGGACCCGCGGTGTTGCGGGAGGAGCTCGCCGCCGTGCGCGCGCAGGGCTGGGCACTCGTCGACGGCGAGCTCGAGCCCGGTCTGCGCTCGGTCGCCGTGCCGCTGCACGGCCGCGACGGGCGCGTGGTCGCGGCGGTGAACGTGTCCACGAGCGCGACCAGGGATTCGGTCGAGCACGTGCGGGACGCGTATCTCCCCGCGCTCCGGGCAGCCGCCGCCGCGATCGATGCCGAGCTGCACCTGGTCTGACCGACCTCCCGCTTCCGCCGAGGTGGTCCCTCTTCCGCCGAGGTGGTGCATCTCCTCCCGAGGTGGTGCATCTTCTCCCGAGGTGGTGCATCTTCTCCCGAGGTGGTGCACACCATCTCGCGGATAAACCCACCATCTCGGGGGGAAACCCGCCATCTCGGGGGGAAACACACCATCTCGGCAGTGGGGGCATCCAGGATGGTTACGCGGGCATCAGGCGAACTTATGCCGAAAACGGACTAAATCGTCTAGCCTGGTGAATACGGCGTGACGAAGCGCCGTCTGGTCGCGTTCCGCGCGATCGCCCTTCACCAAGAGAGCGACCTCATGCTCCTCGAGCGAGACCTCATCCAGTCCGTCGGATTCCGCAACGTCCGCGAGGACGGCGAGATCACCGGCTTCCAACTTCGGCTGCGGATGCCGTCCTACCGCGGGATGGCGGCATCCCTGATCGACGGCGTCGCGGTGAAGGTCGGCGACCTCGTCGACGTCCCCGCCGACGTGCCGCTGTGGACGCTTCAGGGAAAGACCTACACGCTCGCAGAGCTGTGGGAGAGCGACGGCGTCCGCTGGCCGCTCGAAGATGCGGCGATCATCACGGTCCCGCATCCCGGCGGTCTCCCCGACGGCGTGCACGAAGTGTCGATCGAGCTGCGGCTGCGCATGTCGTACATCCCGCAGGAGCATCAGCCCTCGACCTACGCCGTCACCAAGCACGTCACGCTCTCGCCCGAGGCGAGTGGCGCGCCGTTTCGCTACAGCGTGAGCCTGTACAGCTTCATGGGCGACTACGGCACCGTGCTCGACCTCGAGACCGCGATGGCCGGCATCGCCGATCTGGGTGCCACCGGCATCGAGATCCTCGGCGAGGGGCACATCCCGAACTACCCGAACCCGACGCAGGAGTGGGTCGACGACTGGTTCCGCCTGCTCTCGACCTACGGGCTGGAGCCCACGAACTACGGGTCGTGGATCGACACCCGGCTGCACTCCAGCGGCCCGAACGGGCGGGACATGACGGTCGAGGAGGGCGTGCAGCAGCTCCAGCGCGACCTGCGACTCGCCAAGCGCTTGGGCTTCCGGTTCGTCCGGCCGAAGATCGGAGTCGTCTCGAGCGACCTCGTCCCGCACCCGATCTGGACCGAGGTCATCGAGCAGAGCCTTCCGCTCGCCGAAGAGCTCGACGTCATCATCTGCCCCGAGATCCACTCGCCGACCCCGATCAAGCACGAGGTCGTCGACGAGTACATCGAGTTCATCGAGCGCACCGGAACGAAGCACTTCGGCATCCTTATCGACACCGGCATTTTCCAGGACCGCCCGATCCCACTGAAGCCCGGCGAGCTGCCCGGCCGTCGCCCGGCGTTCCTCGACGGCATCGGCGTCGACCCCGCCGACTTCGCCGCCGTCGCCCCCTACGTGGTGTTCATCCAGGCGAAGTTCCACGACATCGACGAGAACCTCGAAGATCAGCAGATCCCCTGGGAGCCTGTGCTGCGCGCCATCAAGAACGCCGGCTACACCGGCTACCTCTCCAGCGAGTACGAAGGCGAGCGCGAGCCGTGGCGCTCGATCGAGCAGGTGCGCCGCCAGCACTCCCTCATGCGCCAGGTCGCCGACGCGCTCTGAGCGCGGCATCCTCCCATCGACAACGAAGGAACCTCACCATGCCCAACGGACTCATCGCCGAGGACAGCCTGCGGGTGCATCCCGACGGCCTCGCGCTCTCACTGACCCTGCCCTGGTACCGCAGCCTCTGGCTCTCGTCGGTCGGAACGCTCAAAGTCACGATCGACGGCACCGAGTTGTCGGCGGGCGACATCGCGTTCGAGCTGCAGGGCGTCCGGTATACGCTCGACCAGCTGCCCGAGCAGAGCGACGTGCTCTGGTACCTGCAGGAGCACCCGCTCCTCATCGTGCGCCGCGAGGCACCGATCGCGCTCGGCGAGACGCACCAGGTCGAGATCTTCGGCGAGCTCCGGCTGCCGTACATGCAGATCGCGCCCGGACAGGACGGCGGCCCCGGCATGTACGTGCCGAACTTCGTGCGGCAGTCGCTCGAGCTGACGTCGACGGATCGGGATGCCGCGGCCCCGGCGCTCGTGTCGGATGTGCCCCCGCCGCCTCCGGCGACCGACGCCGACCCGTTCAAGCTCGGTCTCACGCTCTACTCGGCCAGCGCGGAGTTCCGCGCCGGCTGGTTCGACTTCGACGGACTGCTCGACCGGGTCGCCGAGCTCGGCATCGGCCCGGGCATCGAGATCGTCGCCTCGCAGGTGCTGCCGACGTACCCGATCGTCTCGGACGAGTTCGTCGCGAGCTGGCGCGCCGCGTTCGACAAGCACGGCTTCGACGAGAGCTCGTTCGGGGCGAACCTCGACATGGGTCGCCGCCGTGACCGCGACATGACGCCTGACGAGGAGTTCGAGTTCAGCGAGGTCATGTTCCAGGGCGCGAAGAAGCTCGCGTTCCCGCTCGTGCGCATCCAGAGCGCCAAGCCCGAGCTGCTGCGCCGGCTGCTCCCGGTCGCCGAGAAGCTGAACCTCAAGCTCGCGTACGAGATCCACGCGCCGATGGGGCCCAACGCCCCGGCCGTCATGAAGGTCCGCGAGACGTACGCCGAGCTCGATTCGCCGCTGCTCGGGTTCGTCGCCGACTTCTCGTCGACGATGCACGCGATGTCGCCGACCCTGCTGCGCGCCGTCCAGCGCGCGGGCCTGGACGACGAGGCGCTTGCAAAGCTGCAGGCGATTTGGGCCACCGACGCGACGATGCAGGAGCGCCAGCAGGAGTTCATCGGCTACCTCAAGAGCCGCGACTTCGACCCGGGCCGCCTCGGTTCGTTCGCACACCTCGCGTTCAACATGCACGGCCACGTCGCCCCGCAGGAGTGGGCGGACATCATGCCGCAGATCCTGCACGTGCACGCGAAGTTTTACGACATCGACGAGAACGGCCTCGAGCCGGCGATCGACTACCCCGAGCTCGTGCGCGTCTTCGTCGAGAACGGCTACCGCGGCTACTGGTCGAGCGAATGGGAGGGCCACGCGTTCGCCGAGCTCGGCGAGGTCGACCCGCTCGTACTCGTGCGCAAGCAGCACGACCTGATCCGCCGCTCGATGCGGGAGCTGCAGCCGGCATGACCGAGCAGCCAGACTTCCGCCGCATGCCGATCGCAGATGCCGTCCGCTGGCTCGCCGAGAACGGTGAGCCGGCCGACCCGCGGAACGACATCGACACCGCGTCGTTGACGCGCCGCTTCCCGCACCTGTCGGGCGTCGAGACCGCCGACATCCGCATCGACGGACCGCACGGCAGGCTCGTCCCGGCGAGGCTGTATCGGGATGCCGCGGCGCCGGCATCCGGTCGGGCCCTGGTGTGGGTGCACGGCGGCGCGTTCATCGGCGGGTACCTGGACATGCCCGAGGCGAACTGGGTGGCGCTCGAATTCGCCGCGCGCGGCATCCCGGTGTTGTCGGTGGACTACGTCAAGTGCCTCGGCGATGTGCACTTCCCCGAGCCGACGGACGAGGTCCGTGCCGCCTTCACCCATGCCGTCGCGCACGCCGCCGAGCTCTTCGGCGTCCCTTCCGACGCCGTGCTGCTGGGCGGGGCGAGCGCGGGCGGCAACCTCACGGCGGGTGCGGTCGCGCAGCTGCAGGATGCCGGCGACCCGGTGCCGGCGGGACTCGTCCTCGTGTACCCCGTGGTGCACCCGAACGGGCCCGAAGCCTCGGAGGTCGTCGACCTCGCATCGCCGCACGGGCAGCTCGCACTGAACTTCGCCGGATCGGATGAGGCGCTGCGCGACCCGCACGCGTTCGCCGCCCTCGGGCGGGTCGACGGCTTCCCGTCGACGCTCGTGGTGGTGTGCGAGAAGGACGACCTGCGACCCTCGGGCGAAGCGTTCGCCCGTCAGCTCGAGGATGCCGGCATCCGGGTCGCGCTGCACCTCGAGGTGGCTGCCGGTCACGGCCACATCAACGAGCCGTCCGACCCGACCGCGCTCCCGACGATCGAGGCGATCGCCGAGTGGATCAGCGCGTGAATCAGGCGACGCTCGAACTGGTGCGCGCGAGCCTCCGCGGAGCGGTGGACGTCGAGGTGAGCCCGACCGGCCTGACTCCGCTGCGCCTGCCGGCGCGCGCACGGGCGCAGTCCGACTCGGACTGGATGCGCATCGCCTCGGAGCAGGCATCGGGCGTGCGACTGGAGTTCCGGACCGCTGCCACCTGGCTCGAGCTGACCGTGGAGACCACCGGCCTGTACCTCCCGTGGGTGCCTGAACACGTGCGGTGGGCTGTCTTCTCCTCGACCGTCGACGGCGATCCCGTCGCCGACGCTCGAGTGACCGGCGGATCAGAACTGCATCTGGCAGAGCCCGGCGGACCGCGGTTCGTGAAGGGCGAGTCCGCCGTCGCACGGTTCGAGCTCGGCGGAACAGGTCTGGGGGAGCGCCGCGTCGTGGTGTGGCTGCCCCAGACCGACACCGTCGAGGTCCGCGATGTTCGCGCCGATGCGCCGCTCGCGCCCGCCGAACAGCTCGATCAGCTCCGCTGGTGGCACCACGGCAGTTCGATCAGCCATTGCATCGAGGCCGAGACGCCGCGCGGAGTGTGGCCGGTCGCCGCCGCCGGACAGATCGCTCTGGACGTGACCAATCTCGGCTTCGCCGCGAACGCACACCTCGACCCGTTCACCGCGCGCGCGATGCGCGATTCCGGTGCCGACCTGTTCAGCCTCAAGATCGGCATCAACATCGTCGGCGGCGACACCATGAAGCGGCGCACGTTCGTGCCCGCCGTGCACGGATTCCTCGACACGATCCGCGAGGGCGCCCCCACCGCTCCGATCCTCGTGATCTCTCCGATTCTGTGCCCCATGCACGAGGACACGCCGGGCCCGACCGTCACCGACCCCGAGACCGGCGAGCGGCGCGGCACGCCGAGCACGACGCCGGACTTCTTCGAGCCGCCGCTCACGCTGCGCTCGGTGCGCGAGATCCTGCGCGACATCGTCCAGACGCGCTCCATGGAGGACCCGGCCCTCTACTATCTCGACGGGCTCGACCTCTTCGGGGCAGACGACATCGCCGAGCTGCCCGACGGGCTCCACCCCAGCCCTGCCGGGTACCTGCGGATCGCCGACCGGTTCGCGGGATCTCCGGTCGTGTCCTCCTGGATCGGCGCCGCCGAGGGAAGTAAGGAATGACCGCGTTCACGAACCCGGTCCTGCCCGGCGACCGTCCCGACCCGGCCGTCATCAAGGTCGGCGACGACTATTGGCTCACTTACTCGTCGTTCGAGGCCGCCCCCGGTCTTCCGCTGTATCGCTCGACGGACCTCGTGAACTGGACCTACGTGACTTACGCGCTGCCGAACCCCGTCGGCAGCACGTTCGCGGTCGACATCGCGGAGCACGACGGGCGCTTCTTCATCTACATCCCGTTCATCCCCACGCCGTGGTCGACGCTGACCGACGCGTCGATCTTCGTGATCCACGCCGACGCGATGGAAGGCCCGTGGTCCGAGCCGATCGATCTCGGCATCCGCGGGGCGATCGACCCCGGTCATGTCCTCGGCGAGGACGGCACACGGTGGCTGTTCACGAACGGGGTGCGCCGCATCCGCCTCGCCGATGACGGCCTGTCGACCGTGGGCGAACTCGAGCAGGTGTACGACGGCTGGCGATACCCCGACGAGTGGATCACCGAGGCCTACGCGCTCGAGGGCCCGAAGCTCTTCCGGCGCGGTGAGTGGTTCTACCTCGTGAGCGCGGTCGGCGGCACGGCGGGCCCGCCGACCGGGCACATGGTGATCGTCGCGCGGTCGCGCTCGATCGACGGTCCGTGGGAGAACCACCCCCGGAACCCGATCGCCCGGACCGAGGATGCGTCCGAGGCGTGGTGGTCGCGCGGACACGCGACGCTCGTCGAAGGACCCGGCGGGGGCCCCGACGACTGGTGGATGGTCTCGCACGGCTACGAGAACGGGTATCGCACCCTGGGTCGCCAGATCCTGCTCGAGCCGATCCGGTGGGGCGATGACGGATGGCCCGAAGCGGTCGTCAGTGACATCCGCGGACCGATCGAGGCGCCTGCGGGAGCCGCCGAGCAGCTTCCCGCGCCGGACATCTCCGACGACTTCTCCCGGCTCGAACTCGGCCGGCGGTGGACATTCCACGCTCCCGGCCGAGGCGAGGCCGATCGCGCGCGGGTCGACGACGGCCTGGTGCTGCGGGGCAAGGGCACCTCGCCCGCCGACACGTCGCCGCTCGCGATGCTCACCGGCGACCACGCGTACGAGATCGAGGTCGACGTCACGGTCGAGCCCGGTCTCGAGGCGGGCCTCCTCCTGTTCTTCAACAGCCGGCTGTTCTGCGGCATGGGGATCGACTCCGAGCGGATGCTGAGCTATTCGGGCGGCATCCGCACGCACTGGCGCGAGCCCGCCCCCGCGACCTCCCGCATCACGCTGCGGATCCGCAACGACCAGCACGTCGTCACCGGCTGGTACCGCGTCCCGGGTGGCGAGTGGACGCGTCACGGCATCCGCTACGAGACCTCCGGCTACCACGTCAACACCGTCGGCGACCTGCTCAGCCTGCGCCCCGCGCTGTACGCGACGGGCGCAGGGGAGGCGCGGTTCCGCGACTTCACCTATCGGAGACTCCCGTGAACCCCGCCGCACGCCCGTGGACCCTGTCGACCGAAGCGCCGTTCGTCCTGCGTCGTGACGGGTCGCCGGAGCTGCTGGTCGGCGGGCAGGTCTTCAACTCGGCCTCGTCGTCGCCGAAGGCCATCCGCGACTCGTTCGCACATGTCCGGCGCGTCGGCTCGAACGTCGTTCTCTCACCCGTCAGCTGGGCGCTCAGCGAGCCGGTCGAGGGCACGTTCGACTTCTCGCTGGTGGACATCATGCTCGCCGAGGCTCGCGCGAACGAGCTTCGTCTGGTGCTGCTGTGGTTCGGCGCGTTCAAGAACGCGGGCTCCACGTATTCGCCCACCTGGGTGCGCCGCGACCCGGCGCGCTTCCCGCGCGTCGTGGTCGAGCCGAAGGGCATGCAGGCCTTCACCCATAAGGGCGCGACGGCCAAGCCGGTGCTCTCGGTGTTCAGCCCCGAGCTGCGCGAGGCCGATGCCAAGGCTTTCGAGGCGCTCATCCGGCACCTGGTGGATGCCGATCCCGACGGCACGGTCGCAATGGTGCAGGTCGAGAACGAGTCGGGGATCCTCTCCGACAGCCGCGACCGCAGCCCGCTTGCCGAGGCGGCATGGGAGGGTCCCGTGCCGTCCGAGCTGCTGGCGCACGTGTCGAACACGCCCGCGGGCAGCACGTCCGCCCGTCGGCTCTGGGAGGCGAACGGCACCCCCGAGAGCGGGTCGTGGCCACAGGTCTTCGGCGAGACGCCCGCCGCCGACGAGGTGTTCATGGCGTGGGAGATCGCGACCTATGTCGAGCACCTCGCCGCCCGGGGCAAAGCCATCGCCGACGTGCTGCTGTACGCGAACGCGTGGCTCGGTCCGCAGCCTGGTCAGGACACGCCCGGCCAGTACCCGAGCGGGGGTCCGGTATCCACCGTTCTCGATGTGTGGCGTGCCGCAGCGCCTTCGCTCGCGTTCCTCGGGCCGGACGTCTATGTGCACGACGCCGACGCGGCGATGAAGCACTATGCCACCGGCATCCAGCCGTTCTTCGTCCCCGAGTGCCGACTCAGTGCGGGTGAGCTCGTTCGCGCGATCGGCACGTACGGGGCTGTCGGGTGGTCCGCGTACGGGCTCGACGGCGCGAACCCGGATGGTCAGGTCGCCGCGACGCTCCGGTTCATCGCCGCACTCCAGGACGAGATCACCCAGGCGCAGCGGCGGGGGACGATCGCCGCGGTCGTCATCGAGCCCGGGGTCGACATCGAGGAGCGACAGGTCGCGGGTGTCGACGTCACCGCGCGCGGCGCGCTCGCGCTCTTCCAGAGGATGCTGCTGGATGCCGGCGTCCACGTACCCGCCGCCGAGCTCAAGGTGCCCGACGAAACCGTCGCTGATGCGCAGGTGACCCACCAGGGTGAGACGCGGCCCTTCGGCCTGATCATCGGCGACGGCGAGGACGGCTTCCTCATCATCGGTCGCGAGCTCGTGCTCGACTTCTTCGCCGCCGGCGCGCGGGTCGAGATCGACTCGGTGGTCGAGCTGCTGATGGACGGCGACGAGGTCGTTCCGGGACGGGTGCTCAACGGCGACGAGCGCCTGATGATCCTTCCGACCGATCGCGTCGGCGCGGCCCGCATCCGGCTCGTGCGACTCTGAGGTCCGCGACGCAGTCTCGCGGACGGAAGTTCGTGATGGCCGGAGGAGGTCGTCGCCGACCCCTGCCGCGTGCTCGAGGCCCCGCGAAGCGCGGGGGAACGGCATCCCTCGTCATCGTTCACCGACGACTTTTCCGAACTGCTGCGAGGGGAGCGGTGGTCGTTCCATCCCCGGGCAGCTGTACCGCCCTGTCGCGCGCGAAACGTGCCGAACGACGGCTCGATGGGGCTGGAGCAGTCTCGCGGTCGGCCTGGCAGGCCACTCCGGCCCCACTCGGCAGTCGTTGGGGACACCGCGCGGCGGGGACCGGGCGCCAGATTCGCGTCAGGTCAGCGGACTCGCAGGGCGACGGGCTGGGTGCGGTCGAGCGCGCCGCCGACGTGCAGAACGAACACACCCGGTTCCACGAGCAGAGACCCGTCGGCGAGCCGGAAGCCGAGCTGTTCCGCGCCGATCGAGAACGTGAAGGTCGCGGTCTCACCGGCATCCAGCGTGCGGCGCTCGAACGCGACGAGGCGGCGCACCGGGGGCGCGATGCTCGCGACGAGGTCCTCCACGTAGACCTGCACCACTTCATCGCCGGAGCGTGCCGACGTGTTCGTGACGTCGACCTCGAGCGCCACTGCTCCGTCCGGCCCGATCTCTGCGGCCGAAACTCGCGGAGAACCGTACGAGAAGGACGCGTAGCCCGAGCCGTGCCCGAACGAGAACTGCGGACCCAGGTCGAGGTCGAGGTACTTCGAGGTGTACTTCTCGGCCACGTTCGCAGGCCCCTCGAGCACGACGTCGACGGACTCGAGGGTCATCGCTCCACGCACCGTCGCCGGGCGCCCGGTGTTCTCGTGCGCGTAGTGCACCGGCACCTGCCCGACCGCGCGCGGGAACGACATCGGCAGGCGGCCGGCCGGCTCCTGGTCGCCGAACAGCAGGTCGACGATCGCCGCGGGGGCCTCGGTGCCGCCGTGCCAGACCTCGAGGACGGACGGAGACTGGTCGATCCAGTCGGCGACGACCAGCGGGCGGCCGTTGCACAGTACGACGACGAACGGGATGCCGGTCCCCGCGATCGCGCGGATGAGGTCGGCCTGCCGCCCGGGCAGCCGCAGGTCGCTGCGCGAGGCGGCTTCGCCCGACAGCGAGGACGGCTCCCCGACGCACACCACCACGACATCGCTCTCCAGCGCCGCGGTCGCGACGGCGTCGACGTCATCCGAGCGGTCGCCGAAGAACGACACGCCCTCTGAGACGACGACCTCGACGTCGGGCCTCTCGCGCAAGGCATCGGCGATGCTCGTGGAGCGCGCGGAGAATGCCTGTGTCCACGCGCCCAAGTGATCCGTCGAGGTCGCGTACGGACCCGTGAGCAGGATGCGCGCCGGCCGCGCGACCGGCAGCGTGCCGTCGTTGCGCAGCAGCACGGCCGAACGCCCGGCGGCGAGCCGGGCCTGCGCACGGGACTCCGCGGTCGGCTCGACGAGCTCCGCTGCCTCGTCGACGTAGGGCTGCGCGAACAGGCCGAGCGCCTCCTTCACGCCGAGCACCCGGGCGACGGCGTCATCGAGCCGCGCCGGATCGAGGGATGCGGCATCCCACCCGCTCGTCGTCGGCGAGCCGCCCATCTCGATGTCGAGCCCCGCCGCGTACGCCATCCGTACGGCCTCGTCGAGGGTTTCGGCCACGCGGTGCGGCAGCAGGTTGGCGACACCATCCGCATCGCCGACCACGAGGCCGCCGAAGCCCCACTCGTCCTTGAGGACACCAGTCAACAGGTCGCGGTTGATGTGCATCGGCACACCCGAGACCGTGTTGAACGACGCCATCACCGCGGCCACGCCCGCGTCCACGGCCGCGCGGAAGGGCTCGAGGAACACATTGCGCAGCCGGTGCGACGACACATCCACGGTGTTGTAGTCGCGCCCTCCCTCGGGCTGCCCGTACGCGACGTAGTGCTTCGCGGTCGCCGCGATCGTGCCCGGCGCGGCCAGGTCCGGGCCCTGATAGCCGCGCACCATCGCCGCGCCCATGACCGCATTCAGGTGCACGTCCTCGCCGAAGCCCTCGACCACGCGCCCCCACCGCGGATCGCGCGACACGTCGACCATCGGCGAGAACGTCCAGTTCACCCCGCCCGAGCGCGCTTCACGGGCCGCTGTCCGGGCGAGCTCCTCGACCATGCCGGGATCGAAAGAGGCCGCCTGACCGAGCGGGACGGGGGCGATCGTGCGCTGACCGTGGATGACGTCGAGTCCGATCAGGATCGGGATGCCGAGCCGGGTGTTCTCGACCGCTTCGCGCTGCAGCGCGTTGGAGGCGGCCGCGGACTGCGGCCAGAACACCGAGCCGAGTCCGCCGCGGACGAGGGCCGCGGCATCCTCGAGCTGCGGGCGGAAGACGATCTGCAGCTGCCCGAGCTTCTCGGCGGGGGTCATCTGTCGCAGCAGCTCTGCGACCCGTGCGCTCCTCACGTCGCGCGCTCCTTCTCTCAAACGTCGCGAGACTGCATCCGGTTGCCGAGACTGAGGGGAAACCCCTCAGACTCGGCGCGCGGGTGCAGTCTCGCGGGACTACGGGTGGGTCACTCGCCCCAGGCGGCGTCCATATCGGCCAGCACCTGGTCGACCGTCTTCTGGCCGGTCAGTAGACCCTGGACACCGGTGCCAAGGGCTTCGTACACTGCCGGGTTGGGCCAGGTGGCGTTCGGCACGCCGACGTAGGAGCCGTCACCGAGCAGACCGCCGATCGGCGCGTACTCGGGGAGCAGCGTCGCCTCATCGATGCCCGTGATCGGGACCGAACCGGAGAGGTCGGCGTACTCCTTGGCGTTCTCGGGCTGGGCGACCCAGTCGAGGAAGGCCTGTGCGGACGCCTTGACAGCGTCGTCCGAGGAAGCATTGATGCCCCAGGCGTAGTTCGCGCCCGTGATCGTGAACGCGTCGCCGCCGTCGGCGGGCGGGAAGGCCTGCACGTTGAGCTCGGCTCCGGTGGCGCTGCTGATCGATGCGGCCGCGCTGCCGGGGACCGCGGCGCTCAGCGAGGTGCCGCCGCCGAGACCGGCCGTGATGCTGTCGAACGTTCCGCCGGCGGCGCCGTCCTGGAAGCAGCCGGAGTCGTTCATCTCGACGATGTCCTCGAGCACGTCGCGCCAGCCGCTGTCGGCGAACGTGACATCACCCGCGGCGCGCTGCTCGTTCCAGTCGGGATCCTCGGCGTACACACGGGTCGCGGAGACCAGCATCGAGAACAGGCCGGTGTTGAACGGGATGCCGCCCGCGAGCACCGTGAACGAGTCCTTGCCGCCCTCGCGAGCCGTCGTGCATGCGGTGAGCAGCTCCTCGTACGTGGCGGGGTACTCCGACACGCCTGCCTCATCGGCCGCGGTCACGTTGAACACCATGCCGACCGGCGTGAGTGCGGTGGGCTGGGCGAACGTGTCGCCGTCGATCTGGTATTCCTTCTCGCTACCGGCGGGCAGGAGACCGGCCGAGGTCTCGTCGAGCGGCTCGAGGAACCCGGCCTCGGCGAGCGTGATGACCGAGATGGGCTGACCCGTTCCGGGCGAGAGCACCATCATGTCGGCGGCGTTGCCGGCCTGGAGCTGCGTCGTGACCTGCGTGTTGTAGGCGTCGGAGGGGTAGGGGATCACCTCGACCTCGACGCCGGTCTCGTCCGAGTACTTCTGCAGGATCTGCGCGTAGAAATCGTCGGCGTCGTTGGCCTGCGCGACCATGACCGAGAACCCGGTCGTGCTGGGGTCTTCGGAGCTGCCGCCGCCGTTGTCGGCCGAGCCGGAACAGCCGGCGAGGACCAGGGCACCGGCGGCCGGGATCGCGAGGAGCGCCCAGCGGAGCCGACGGGTGGAGAGCTGTGACATATCGAACCTTTCGTGACGTCATTGTCGTCAGCGGTGCAGCTGACTCGCGGCTCGGGGGCCGCAGATCCACTGTGACACCATTTGCATCATTCCGACATAACAGTCGCTTATGTGCGGCAATAGGGTGAGTGATCCGCGTGACTCACCGCCGGACGCGCAGGAACGCGGGACCGGTCAGGCCCGCGGGCAGCGGCGTGGCACTCGGTTCGAACACTTCCGTCATCGGCGCGAAGAGCTCGCCGCTCGGGTCGCGTGCCTCCGCGATCAGCCGGTTGCGCCACGGCGTCGCGACGTGCACTTCGAGCTCGTTGCGGCCGGCGACCACGGCCGAGGAGACATCGCACACGAACGGCGCCGTCCACACGACGCCGCAATCCTGCCCGTTGACGCGCACCCGCGCGATGTCCCTCAGCGCGCCGAGCTCGAGGGTGATCTCGGCGTCCGGAACATCTTGGGCGAGCGTGAATGAGTGGCGGTACACGCCGACGCCGGAGAACCCCGATGCCCCCTGATCGGTCCAGAGCACAGGATCCGGGGCGGTGGAGAACTCATCCGCCCCCACCCTCACCGTCCACGGTCCGGCGAGCCGGATCACCTCCGTGGCAGCCGGTGGCAGCGCGGCCGTACCCGGCATCACGAACAGGGACCCGAACGCCGGCAGCTCGACTCGGAAGCCGTTGTCGCCCGCTTCGAGCGCGAACGACCGCAGCTGAACGGGGTCCCACGCACGCCAGGGTCCCGACGTCGAGGGAGAGATCACGACACTCACGTCCTCAGCTCTCGGATTGGCCAGGAACGTCACGAGCGCGCCACCGACCAGTCGCGAGATGCGGCGGACAGGCGCCCCCGCCACGTGCAGGCGCGGTCGCAGGTCTGCGTGCGCGATCGCCGCGCGGAGATCCGCCTCCAGAATCCGTCCGGAGCCCCAGAGCCGCTCGCACGCCGCCTCGAATTCCTCAGGATCGTCCGCGAGCGAGGGGGAGGAGACCGGTCGGATGCCGGACACCACCGCACCGGCATCCACGAGTCTCTCGACCGCGGCGAGGGTGCGCAGGGTCATGCGTCGCGATGATCCGCCGAGGTGCAGCAGTCGATAGCGGGCACCGTGAGAGAGGAGGTCGCCGTCCTGGACGCGGAGGATGCGCGCCAGCGCGTCGGCGCCGATGTAGTCCGCGTCGAACCCGTCCGGCACCGTGTCGTCAATGGCGTCGGCGAACAGCCCGGTCACCGGAGCCTCCTCCCCGACGAACACGGCGATGTCGACGGCCGGCTCGCCGGAGCTCAGAACGGCGCTGCACCGCGCGAGGTAGTCGATCCACGGACGGGTCATCGAGGCCCACGTCTCGTTCACCGCGAAGGCCTGCCCGAGGAAGGGGGCGAGCGAGATCCCGGGCGGCGGTGCCGCGATCGGCTGGTGGGGCGAGGTGTGGATGCAGAACCGGGTGACACCGAGCGAGAGCTGGAGGTCGGCCACATGCTTGAGCATGCGCGGGGTCCACGACCACGGATTGTCGAACGAGGTGAACGCCTCACTGCCGACCCAGCGCTTGCCGTGCACATGGGCGACGGATGCCGCGCCCTTCAGATCAGCCACATAGGTGGGCTGTGGCCCGTCGGCCGGGTCGAAGGTCCACATCGCGCCCATCGGCACGTCGGCCGCGGCGCGCATCGCGAGGTCGTCGCCGAGGCTCGGCCGTGCATCCTCCAGGGCCTCGGCGTAATAGGTCATCCCCCGGAGTCGCGCCTGCGCACCCAGCGTGCCGTAGTACTCCGATGCGAGAAGCTCCGAGAGCGTGCGGCGATAGTCGTAGAGGAACCGATCCGATGCGGACGCGCTGCCGACGAGTCGCCCGGTCAGCGCGGGCAACCACGGCCGCGGGTCGTAGCCCCGGGACCGTTCGAAGCACGCAAGAAGGTCGTCGGTCCAGTTCTGCGGGCCGGCCTCGATGCTGTCGCTGAGGAGCGCAGCGAAACGTGCGGGAGCGGCATCCGTCCCGCCGAACCGGATCAGATGCTCGCTGAGGTAGCGGGCCACCCGACGGCCGTCGAGCTTGTCGACCTCCAGGCCTGTCGAATCCGCCGGCGCCGGTCCGTTCGTCTGCCCGGTCAGAGACGCGCCGATCCTCAGGATCAGCCAGTCACCGGGCGGAGCATCCCATCGCAGCACGCCCTCCTGCACGTGGGGGGTCACGTCGATCACCTGATCGACGCTGATCGCG
This sequence comes from Microbacterium lacus, assembly GCF_039531105.1. Taxonomy (NCBI): domain Bacteria; kingdom Bacillati; phylum Actinomycetota; class Actinomycetes; order Micrococcales; family Microbacteriaceae; genus Microbacterium; species Microbacterium lacus. The sequence goes on along the minus strand of NZ_BAAAPK010000001.1, from coordinate 11,870 downwards.
CCGGCGTCCTGGTCGCCGTCCACGGCGTAGTAGTCGGGCACGACCCCGAACCCGGCTTTCACCTCGGCGTGGTGCACCCGCGCATCGGTGCGCAAGGCGAACTCGGAAACCTGGAAGTGGCGCGATCGGCGCAGGACGGGAGGCAGGCGCACACCGGGAGAGGTATGGGGGAGGGCGTCGGCCGCGCTGCCGCCGCCGAGGAGGAGCCGGAATCGTCGACCGGTCACCGGGGCGAAGCTCGCGGTGCGTGCCGGAACGGTCGTGGTTTCCAGTCGCACGACGTCGCGATATGACGCACCGTTGTCGCTGACCTGGAGTACGGCCTCCGCGGGCGGAGCGGCGCCGAATCCGCGCGGCCCGGGAAGCCCGACGGTGACCGAGCGGACGGTCACCGGATCATCGAAACGCTGCTCGATCCAGGCCGTCGACCATCCGTCCGGATCACGGGGAAGAGCAACGGTCGCGGTGAAGGAGCCGTCGAGGATCGCGTCCCATGTCTCGAGCGGGGCGGATGCCGACACCTCGGCGGGGCGCAGGGGATCGGCATCCGCCGTGTGGGGGAGCGCCAGCACCGCCGTGTCGACCGCGAAAGCGGAGGCCTGCGCGCCGCCGTCGCGTGGGCTGTCCTGGTACAGCCCCGCCACCGCGGGTAGGGGCGCCAGTTCTCTCTCCACGCCGCGGCCGCCGCCGACCACCGTTTCCGACCAGACCACCTTCTTCATCGCATCCGCCGGTGCAACCCACGGTCCGCCGGCGGCACTCCACCCCGAGGAGGTTGCGACGGCGAGTTCGAGGCCCAGCTCCGCGGCGGTGTGGACGGCGGTGTCGATCGCTTGCGTCCACTCCGTCGAGCCGGGACGGACCGCTCGGGGGACGACGAGAGGAACGCCCATGCCGCCGTCGAAGAGCTGCACGCCGCGCACCCCGCTCGCCTGCAGCCACTCCAGGTCGCGACGAATGCCGACAGGATCGATGTTGCCGTCCATCCAGTGCCACCACGCACGGGGCCGTGCGTCGTCCGGAGGGGTGACGAAGTCGCTCCACAACGACTCCCAGTGACCGCTTTCGTCTTCGCCGCCGGAGGTGCTCACGTCGGCATCCTGTCAGCGTCGGCACTTATAGCGGATATCGCTAGAACTAATGTGTCATTTCGACGCAAGCGTGTGATCATGGGTCTCGTGGCGCTCCGTGCCGGAGTGCATGACGACGAGGTCAGAGAGATGACAGTGACGATCGACGAGAACAGTACTCGCACCCTCACCGTGCCCCCTCGTGCTCGGCGCACACCTCCGCCGCCGAGCAAGAAGAAGCCGTTGATCAGCTACGGCCACTGGTGGTGGGCGCTGCCGGCGATCGTGCTCGTGATCGGCGTCCACTACGCCGCCACCCTCACCGGTGGCTTCTTCGCCTTCACGAACTGGACCGGTCTGGGGGACTGGGAGTTCATCGGCCTCGACAATTTCGTGAAGATCTTCAACGACCCGCAGCTGCTGGGCGCGGTGTGGAACACCCTGTTCCTGGCGTTCGGCTCCGTGATCCTGACGAACGTGGTCGGCCTGCTGTTCGCGCTCGCGATCAACCGGACCCTGAAGACCCGCTACATCCTGCGCACGCTGCTGTTCATGCCCGTCGTGCTCAGCCCGCTGGCAGTCGCCTACGTCTGGAAGTTCATCTTCCAGTTCAACGGTCCGCTCAACGGCTTCCTCGCTGCGATCGGCCTGGAGGATCTCCAGAAGGTGTGGCTCGCCGACCCGACGTGGTCGATCTGGGCGATCCTCATCACCGTGGTCTGGCAGCAGACCGGCTTCACGATGGTGATCTACCTGGCGGGCCTCGCGTCCGTCCCGGTCGAGGTCGAAGAAGCCGCGGCGCTGGATGGAGCCGGGATCTGGGGCAGGTTCTGGCACGTCACCGTGCCCGCGATCCGGCCCTCGATCGCGATCGCGATTACCCTCGGGATCATCCAGGGGCTGAGGATCTTCGACCAGATCCTCGCCCTCACCGGCGGCGGGCCGGCCGGCGCCACCGAGACGCTCGCGACGGAGGTCTACAAGCAGGCGTTCTCGCTCGGGCAGTTCGGCTTCGGGTCGGCACTCGCCCTGGTCCTGACCGTCATCATCCTGGCGTTCGCCATCCTGCAGCAGTACGTCACCCGCGACCGCGACGCCAGAAGGGTCTGACCCATGTTCCGCTACACGAAGGCCACCGCCGTCCGAGAAGTCCTCATCTGGATCATCACGCTCTTCGGGCTCCTGCCGTTCTACATCCTGATCGTCACCTCGCTCAAGACGAACGAGGAGACCCTGACCACGAGTGCGATCACCCCGCCGTCGTCGCTCGACTTCAGCAACTTCGTCGAGGTCCTCACCACGACGGGCCGCAACAGCATCCCGATGAGCATCTTCAACAGCGTCATCATCACCGCCGGTGCGGTGTTCGGCCTGGTGCTGTTCGGCTCGATCGCGGCCTACGTGATCGCGCGGCGCACGCGCCGCTGGACCACGGTGACCTTCTACCTCGTGCTGATCGCGATCATCCTGCCGGCGCAGCTGGGTACCGTCCCGCTCTACATCGGCGCCCGCAGTGTCGGATTGACCGGCAATGCGATCGGCATGATCCTGCTGTGGATCGGCATCCTGCTGCCGCTGTCGGTCTTCCTCTACGCCAGCTTCTTCCGCGGCCTGTCGACCGAGTACGAAGAGGCGGCCGTGATCGACGGGGCATCACCCACGCAGGCGTTCTTCCGCGTCGTGCTGCCGCTCATGGCTCCCGCGACGGGAACCGTCGCGATCCTGGCGGGGCTCATCGTCTGGAACGACTTCTTCAACTCGCTGATCTTCCTCGGAGGATCGACGACGCAGACCCTGCCTGTCGCGATGTACACCTACGTCGGTGGTCTGCTGTCGGCGTGGAACAAGATCTTCGCCGTCGTGATCATCTCGATGATCCCGATCCTGGCGTTCTACATGTTCGCGCAGAAGCAGTTCATCCAGGGCTTCGCCGGAGGGCTCAAGGGCTGACGGTCAGGGGGCGATCGCCGCATCGAACTCCGCGAGGGGCTCGATGTAGCGGTCGCCTCCGGCCACCGTGGCCTGCACCTCGTGCGATGCCTCGAGGAAAAGTCGCCGCATCCAGGCATGCTCGGGATCGCGGTCGTGCACGGGGTGCCACCACAGGGCGTTGGCCGTAGGTGTGGCGTCGAAGGGCGCCTCGAGAATGCGGATGCCGCCGGAGCGGGCGACGTCGGGGGCGAGGGCGGCCTGAACCAGGCCGAGCCGGTCGGTCCCCTCGATGAAATGTCCGAGCGCGAGGAAGCTCTCCACCACGACATCGACGCGCGGCTCGAGGCCGAGCATCTGCAGCTGTCGGCTCGCCGAGGTGAACGCCGATCGCGAGCGGTAGGTGAACACCCAGGGCGATTCGCCCAGCATCCGCATCGTGAGGCCGTTCGCGACGAGCTCGTTCGCCTCGTCGGCGACGACCACCCAGCGGTCCCGCCAGAGGTCCTCGTACGGCAGGTCGCTGATGTGGCCGTGCGGGATCACCATCGCGTCGACCGAGCGCAGGCTGTTGGCGGCGTCGTCGACGATCGGGGTGTTGTGCAGCATGAAGCGGAAGCGCACACCGGGCGCCTCGCGCGCCGCCAGCCGTGACACGGCGGCGCCGATCGTCGCGAAGCCGTAGTCCGAGCCGTAGATCGAGAATTCCCGGGTGGATTCCCGCGGGGTCCAGGTCGCCTGGCTCTCGAAGACCCGGCGCGCGGCATCCAGGGCGATCGTGGTGTGCTCGGACAGCCGGAGCGCCAAGGGGGTGAGCTCGTACGCATTGCCGCGGCGCGCGAGGATCGGGTCGTTGAAGTGGTTCCGCAGCCGTGCCAGCGAGGCGCTGAGCGCGGGTTGACTCAAGTGGAGGCGCTCGGCGGCGCGCGTCACCGAGCGCTCCGTGAGGAGAGCGTCCAGGGCGACGAGCAGATTCAGATCGAGCCGGGACAGCAGCGGGTAGTCGGTCACGTCCGTGTGATCCTTCCAGCGTCGAATCCGCTTCATCCTATCCACTGCGTGGATTCAGCACTCGAGGGCCATCCGCGCGAGCGATGCCGCGGATGCTCCTCGGGATCCGTGATGCCCGGCATCACAACCCCTTATGCACAAATCAAGCATAAGTGGCGCATGATGGAACTGTCATCGACGACATCCACGTGCGAAGGAAAGAACCTCCCGATGTATCAGCTCTCACCCAACATCGAACTGCTTTACACGGAAGCGGGCGACTACCACGATCGGGTGCGCGCCGCGGCGGCGGACGGTTTCGACGCCGTCGAGATGTGGGGGCCGACCGGCGTGGACGCGCCGTCGACGCCGAAGGACCTGCCCGCGCTCAAGGCGGCGCTGGAGGAGACCGGCACCCAGCTGACCGCCCAGCTCTCCGAGCCCCGCACGCAGTTCATGATCCCGCCGTGGGACCACTCGGAGTTCTTCCGCAAGCTCGACGAGGGCGTCGCGATCGCCCAGGACCTCGGCTGCCCGCGCATCGTGGTCGGCAGCGGCACGGGGTTCGGCGGGTGGAAGCGCCAGGTGCAGCTGGACAAGCTCATCGAGATCTACCAGAAGGCGATCGCGCAGATCGAGGGTTCGGGCATCACGTTGGTGCTCGAGCCGGTCAACGTCCGCGTCGACCACCCGGGCTCGCTCCTGGACCGCACGGCGGAGGGCGTCTACGTCGCCCGGGGCGTCGACTCGCCGTTCTTCGGTGTGCTGTACGACATCTATCACTCGGCTGTCGAGGGCGAGGACATGGCCGCCGAGCTCGCGAATGCCGGCGACATCGTCAAATACGTTCAGCTGGCCGATGCGCCCGGTCGCGGCGAACCGGGCACGGGCGACCTCGACTGGCCGGCGACGCTTGCGACGCTCCGCGCGTCGGGCTACGACGGCCCGATCGGGCTGGAGTACTACCCGCGGGCCGCCTCCGCCGAGTCCGTGCGCTATATCCGTGAGGTCGCGGCCGGAGCATGAGCGGACGCACGTATCCCGGGTCGGTCGACGTCGCGATCGTCGGCAGCGGACCCACCGGTGCGGCCTACGCGCGCATCCTGAGCGAGCGGGCGCCGCACGCGACGATCGCGATGTTCGAGGTCGGACCCACGGTGTCCGACCCGCCAGGCGCGCACGTGAAGAACATCGCCGATCCCGACGAGCGGGCTCACGCGCAGGTGCGGTCCGAGGGTCCGTCGGCTCACGACGACGGCGATCGCACCGGCGGGATCGTGAAGACGAGCGCGCGCCGTGCGCGTCCGGGCACGTTCCTGCTCGAGGACGGCTATCAGGTCGAGGGGGAGGACGGACTGCCGGTCGCGGCCTTCTCGAGCAATGTCGGCGGCATGGCCGCGCACTGGACGGGCGCGTGCCCGCGACCGAACGACAGCGAGCGGATCGCGTTCCTCGATGACGGCACGCTGGACGAACTCCTCGGGGAGGGTGAGCGTCTGCTGGGCGTCACCACGGACGCCTTCGACGCCTCACCGCATGCGCCGCTCGTGCGGGGTCGTCTCGCCGCGGCCGCCGACGAGGGGCGCGACGAGCACGAACGCGTCCAGCGGATGCCGCTCGCCGTGCACCGCCGTGACGACGGGCGCCTGGTGTGGTCGGGTTCGGACGTCGTCCTCGGTGACACGACCCGGGACAATCCGAACTTCACGCTGCACGACGAGTCGCTCGTGACCCGCGTGCTGCTCGACGACGGCCGTGCTGCGGGCGTCCGGATCACGGACCTCCGCTCGGGGGACACCCACGACGTGCGGGCGCGTTTCGTCGTCGTCGCGGGCGACGCCCTGCGCACCCCCCAGCTGCTGTGGGCATCCGGCATCCGTCCCGACGCGCTGGGGCGCTTTCTCAATGACCAGGCGCAGATCGTGTTCGCGGTCCGCATCCGCGACTTCCAGCCCGCGGAGGGCGAAGAGGGCGCGGCACAGACCGGACTCAGCGAGTACAGCGGTGTCACGTGGGTGCCCTTTACGGATGAGGCGCCGTTCCACGGCCAGGTGATGCAGCTCGACGCGTCGCCGGTCAAGCTCGCTGAGGATGATCCGGCCGCACCGGGGTCGATCGTCGGACTGGGGCTGTTCTGCGCGAAGGATCTGCAGTCCTCGGACCGCGTCGAGTTCGCCGCTGACGCGGTCGACGGATACGGAATGCCGGCAATGACGCTGCACTACACGCTGAGCCCGGCCGATCACGAGGTCATCGACCGCGCGAAGGCGGAGATCGTGCGGCTCGGGAAGGCGATCGGCGAGCCGCTGGATGACCGCCCGTTCCTGATGCCGCTCGGCGCCTCACTGCACTATCAGGGCACGACCCGGATGGGTCTCGTCGACGACGGCACGAGCGTGTGCTCGCCCGACGGCGAGGTGTGGGAAGCCCCCGGCGTCTTCGTGGCCGGCAACGGCGTCATCCCCACCGCGACGGCGTGCAACCCGACGCTCACCGGCGTCGCGCTCGCCGTCCGCGGTGCCCGCGCGATCGCAGCAAAGCTGCACTGACGTTTGCTTATGTCTGATTCAGACATTACACTGTAGAAACAATGACAAAGATGTCCGGCCGAACCTGCCGGCCCAGAAAGAAGAGGTCATCGTGATCCCCGATCGCATCATCGAGCAGGGAACGCTCACGACCGGTGGCGGCCGTGCCGCTGTCGAGGTCCGACTGCCCTGGTACCGCGCCCTTCCGGGCTCCTGCATCGCCGGAGCGACCCTGACGATCGACGGCGTCGCCGCGCCGGCGGAGTCGCTGCGCTGGCGCATGAACGACCGCGAGTTCACCTTCGACGAGCTCCGCACCACGACGGACGAATGGTGGTTCCCCACCGACTCGGCCGTCCTCTCCGGCGACCTCCCCGTCGACGCGGATGCCGAGCACGACGTGACGGTGGGGCTCACGCTCTACATCCCGTACATCATCATCTCCGACACCGAGACGCTCCACATCGACGAGTCGAACACCAAGACCATGAAGGCGGTCGCAGCATGACTGAGCTCGGCACACCCATCCAGGGCGTCACGCTCTACAGCTTCACCCGCGCCTTCCACGGGCGCGAGTACGACCTCGAGGGGCTCATCCGCAAAACGGCCGCGGAAGGCTTCGGACCGGGCCTGGAGATCATCGGATTCTCCAGCTTCCGCGGATTCCCCGAGATCGACGACGCATACGCGGGCTGGTTCAAGGACCTCGTCGCAGAAGTCGGGCTCGTGACGACCTCGCTCGCCGTGAACGCCGACATCGGCATCCATCGCGATCGACTGCTGAACCAGGACGAGCTCATCGCCTACATGACGCGTCAGATCAAGGCCGCGGCGAAGCTCGGCTTCCCGATCGCCCGCGTGCAGATCTCGATCGAACCCGACTCGATGGAGGCGCTCGCCCCGGTCGCCGAGGCGCACGGCGTCACTCTCGCCCTGGAGGTGCACGCCGACCAGTACGCCTCGCACCCGCGCATCCTCGCGCTCCGTGATCGCTACGAGAAGGTCGGCTCGCCGTTCCTCGGCTTCACGATGGACTGGGGGGCCACCGTCTCCGCTTTCGCCCCCTCCACGCTGGAGGCGTACCGCCGACGCGGCGCGAGTGACGAGTTGCTCGAGGACCTGGTGGGACTGTGGAACCAGTACTACGAGCAGGGTCCGCCCGCGGACCAGACCGAGCACGGCCAGCGCATGGGCGCGTTCATCGGCCTGGCACATCGTCACGGACGCCCGGATCTCGGCATCGACTTCGGCATCAACGGCACCGGCCTGTTCGGCCCGGCGCGCGTGGATGACTGGCTCGCGATCGTCCCCTGGATCAAGCACGTGCACGGCAAGTTCTTCGGCATCGATGAAAACGGGGAAGAGCCCTCGGTGCCCGTCCGCGACCTCGTGAAGCTGCTCGTCGAGAACGGCTACAAGGGCGCGATCTCCAGTGAGTACGAAGGATGGCACTGGAACTACTGGGAGTCCCCTTTCGACATCATCCGTGCCGAGCAGGCCGTGCAGCGATCCGCTGCGGACAACGCCGGCTCGCGCATGGTCACCGATCTCACCGAGGCACGCGCACAGCTCGCCTCCTGGCTCCCCACCTCAGAAGGAGTGAACGCATGACCGACAACGACGGAATCGCCGGCACCGGCATCAAGCTCGGCACCACCCTGTATTCCTTGACGAGCGAGTTCGCCGCGGGTCTGTACACGCCCGAGACGCTCATCAAGGCCGTGCACGACGAGGGGATCGGGCCGGGCGTCGAGTTCAACATCGCGCAACTGCTGCGGACCTACCCCGACGTCGATCAGGAGTTCGTGAAGCTCTGGTTCGACTCGCTCGAGAAGTACGGTCTCGAGGCGAGCGCGGTCGGCACGAACCTCGACATGGGTCGCCGCAAGGAACGCGACATGACGCCCGACGAGGAGCACGACTTCCTCGCGCGGCAGCTGAAGACCGCGCACACGCTCGGCTTCAAGAAGGTCGTCATCCGCTCGCACGGAAAGGAGCTGCTGCGCAGCCTCCTGCCGCTCGCGGAGCAGTACGACCAGTACCTCGGGTACGAGATCCACGCGCCGTCCGGCCCGAACAATCCACAGGTGCTGCAGATGCGCGAGATGTACGACGAGCTGCAGTCCGAGCGTCTCGGGTTCACCGCGGACTTCTCCTCGACGATGCACTCGCTGTCCCCGCTGCTGCTGGACCAGCTCGAGCTCATGGGCATGGACCCGAAGCACTTCGCGGTGATGGACGAGATCTGGCACGAGCCGACGCCGATGAACGTGCGCAATCAGAAGTTCGAGGACTACCTGATCGGCGAGGGCGTCGACCCGGTCGGCTTCGGTCCCCACACGCGTCTGGCGTTCAACATGCACGGCCTGGTCGCTCCGGAGGAGTGGATGGACATCATGCCGCAGATCTTCCACGTGCACGCGAAGTTCTACGACATCGACGAGACGGGCCAGGAGCCCGCGATGGACATCCCGCGCATCGTGAAGCAGTTCGTTCTCGGCGGCTACCAGGGCTACCTCTCCAGCGAGTGGGAAGGGCACGCCTTCGTCGACCTCGGCGTCGTCGAGCCGATCGAGGTCGTGAAGAAGCAGCACGCGCTCATGCGCAAAGCCATCGAAAACACCGTCGCCGCCAAGGAGGCCGCCAATGTCTGACACCATCACCGCAGCATCCCTTGAAGAGATCACCGCCGAGCTCGCACGCCTGCGCGAAGAGGTTGCAGGCGCTCGCGCACTCGCGCAGCGCGCGGAGGACCGCGGCCAGGTCGAGAACCTCTTCAACCGCTACATGTATCTGCACAACGCGTTCGAGGACGAGCAGATCATCCCGCTGTGGGTGAAGGAGGGCACGGAGGGCATCCGCGCCCGGTACACGAACGCCGGTCAGTACACGACCTGGCAGAGCGTGACCGACTACCACCGTGGGCGCCCGCATCCCGAGGGCAAGCTGATCCTGCACGCCACCACCACCCCGGTGATCGAGGTCGCCGCGGACGGCAAGACCGCGAAGGGCGTGTGGATGATGGCCGGCACCGAGTCCGGGCTGACCGACCCGAAGGTCGCCGAGGCGTTCCCTGACATGTACTCGCCCGAAGAGGTGCTCGGCAAGAAGGTCTGGGCCCACTGGGTGTGGTGCAAGTACGCGATCGACTTCCTCAAGCAGGACGGGGAGTGGAAGTTCTGGAAGTTCCGCTGCTACGAGCTCGCCCGTGCGCCGTTCGAGGAGAACTGGGTCAGCTTCGGTCTGAAGAACCAGGGCGCCTTCGACCTCGACCTGATGTACTTCGGCGACGACGGCAAGCCCGTCTTCATGCCCCGCGCCGACGAGCCCGTGCCCGACACCAACCACCCCTACAGCCCGCAGACCGTGCAGAAGCTCGAGCCGGCACCGCCCGTGCCGCACGAGCACTTCACGGACACGTACGCCTGACACGCTCGGAGGAGCCATGGCCACCCACAATTCACTCTTCGCCGACGAAGACGTCCGCCGCACCGACAACGGTCTCGCCGTCTCGGTTCAGCTGCCCTGGTACCGGAGCCTCTGGCTCTCGGCGGTGGACGGCGTCGCGGCATCCGTCAACGGGGTCGAGATCCCCACCGACAAGCTGCGCTTCGAGCTCGAGGGCCGCACGTACCGCATCGAGGAGCTCCCTGAGCAGTGGGACACCCTCTGGTTCGTCGCCGACCGCCCGAACGTGCTGATCGATCTCGGGCGGGCGCCCGAGGAGGGCGAGAAGCTCACCGTCGAGGTCGTGCTGACGATGCGTCTGCTGTACATGCAGATCTTTCCCGGCGCCGACGGCGGTCCGGGCCGCTACGTCACCAACCGCGTCCCGGTCCAGCGCGAGGTCGTACTCGCATGACGCTGCGGGTGGCCATGATCGGCTATGGCTTCATGGGGGCCACCCATTCGGTGGGCTGGCGGCAGGCGCCGCGAGTGTTCGATCTGCCGGAGGCTGTCGAGATGACCGTCGTGGTGGGCCGCAACGCGGACGCCGTCGCCGAGGCCGCCGAGCAGTGGGGTTGGGCGGAGTCGGCCACCGATTGGCGTGAGGTGATCGCGCGGGACGACATCGACATCGTCGACATCGTGACGCCAGGGGACTCGCACGCCGAGATCGCGATCGCCGCGCTCGAGGCGGGCAAGCATGTCCTGGTCGAGAAGCCCCTCGCCAACACCGTCGAGGAGGCCGAGGCGATGGCGGATGCGGCCGCCCGTGCCGCCGAGAGGGGCGTGCGTTCGATGGTCGGGTTCACGTACCGCCGCGTCCCGGCGGTGACGTTCCTGCGCGATCTGGTCGCGCAGGGTGTGGTCGGTCGCGTGCAGCAGGTGCGTGCCGCGTACCGTCAGGATTGGCTCGTGGACCCTGCGGTGCCGCTCGCGTGGCGTCTGCAGAAGGAGCATGCAGGCTCGGGTGCGTTGGGCGATATCGGCGCGCACATCATCGATATGACCCAGTTCGTCACGGGGCTGGGTGTCGAGGCGATCTCGGGCACGATCGACACGATCGTGAAGGAGCGTCCGCTGCTCGGCTCGGGCTCCGGGCTTTCGTTGACGGCGGCTGAAGGCAGGGGCGCGGTCACCGTCGACGACGTCGCGATCTTCACCGGCCGCCTCTCGAACGGCGCACTCGCCTCGTTCGAGGCGACCCGATTCGCGACGGGCCGCAAGAACGCGCTGACGATCGAGGTCTCGGGGGACAAGGGCGCGCTCGCGTTCGACCTGGAAGACCTCAACAGCCTGCAGTTCTACGACCGCACCGCGCCCGACGATCGCCAGGGCTTCACGAAGATCCTGGTCACCGAAGCGCAGCATCCGTACGTCGCCGCGTGGTGGCCCGCCGGCCACATGCTCGGCTACGAGCACGGGTTCAGCCACCAGGTCGTGGACCTCGTCACCGCGATCGCCGAAGGCACCGACCCGCACCCCTCGTTCGCCGAGGGGCTGTCCGTGCAGCGCGTGCTCGACGCGGTCGAGCGCAGCGCCGCGAACGAATCCGCCTGGGTCCGCACCGCTGCCGGCGTCCCGGCATCCGACTGAGAAATCGATCCGAAGGAGCACGCGATGACGCGTCCGATCACCCTGTTCACCGGACAGTGGGCCGATCTGCCGTTCGAGGAAGTCGCCCGGCTCGCCGGCGAGTGGGGCTATGACGGCCTCGAGATCGCCTGCTGGGGCGACCACCTCGACGTGTCGCGCTGGGACGACGCCGACTACGTGCAGTCCCGGCTCGACATCCTCGAGCGCAACGGCCTGAAGGTCTACGCGATCTCGAACCACCTGACCGGCCAGGCGGTGTGCGACGACCCGATCGACGAGCGGCACCGCGACATCCTGTCCGACCGTGTCTGGG